>SHYX01000061.1 GCA_009692585.1 Myxococcales bacterium | reverse complement strand
TGAGGCGGAGATCGTCGGCTACGTCGCCGAGGTGGCGCGGAGCCGGCAGTGGCGGGCGGAGTTGGGGTAGCGGCTACGGCCGGCTCGGCGCGCGGGGGAACGGCGCCGCGGTGCGCCTTCGGGCAGAGCGTTCATCCTTCCTCTCGTCCAGGGTGCTGGCCCGCAGGTCGCTGGCGACGACGGTCGCGGCAGTGACCAGCGCGGTGGTTCCCGGCCGGAGCGGGCGACCGAACGTGGCTCGGGGCGTGCTGGGCGCGGCGGGAGGGGCGCCAGCCCCGGGACCCCGGCGCCCGGCCCTTCGAAGGCGTCAAACGGAACGCGCGGCCAGGTCCCGGCACGGGTGGTCTTGCCGAGGCCGCTGTCGACGAGGATCGTGCCGTCCGGATGGTGGATGATCCCCACCAGCAGCGGCAGGCTCAGCGGGCCCGTCTGGCCCCGCCCTTCGACCATCTCCCACGTCGTGGCGAACTCACCGGCGGAGACGATCTCCACGCTCACCGGCGAGTCGGGCGTGGGGGCAGGGCAGGCGCTCCGGGCCGCCGCAGCGGCCGCCACGTTGCATCCAGGGTGGGATGGTTGGGGACGCTCGTTGACCGGCACCCACCCCGGCAGCGACCAATCCATCACCGCGCCGGGATGGCCGCAGGGGCCCCGACGCCGATCGGATCGTACGAGAGCACCGGCGCCCCCCGACCGCGGCGAAGGCCGCCAGCGGCCCGTACCAGCTTCGGCGGGTCTGGCTGCAGCCAGGCGCGGGACACGCCGCATCGTAGCCCGGCGGGGGCGGGCGCAGGTTAGCTCCGGCCGTGACCAACGTGTTCGCCATCGCCCGGCGCGAGTTCAGCGCCTGGTTCGACTCTCCGCTGGCCTATGTCATCGTCGCCATCTACGTGATCCTTGTCGGTGGCTTCGCGCTGTGGTTCGACGACATCTTCGCCGCCGGCGTGGTCAGCCTCCGCAGCGTGTTCTTCTGGAGCGCGCTGTTCCTGGTGGTCCTGGTGCCGGCGGTGACGATGCGTCTGTTCGCCGAGGAGTACCGGACCGGTGGCATCGAACTGCTCGCGACCTTGCCGATTCGGGACGAGGAGCTGGTGCTCGGCAAGTTCCTGGCGGCGGTGGGCCTGGTCACCGTCGGCATCCTGTGCACGCTCGGTTACCCCATCACGCTCGCTGTGCTCGGCATCCCAGAAACGTCGATCGGCGAAACCTCGCTGTTGGTCCGGCTCGTCAACGAGGGCTCACTCGACGTGGGAACGGTCGCGTGCGGGTACCTCGGCCTCATCGCGCTCGGCGCCGCGCTCGCCGGGGTCGGGATCGGCATCTCGGCCTTGACCAGCTCGCAGATCATCGCGTTCCTCGGCGCGCTCCTGGTATCGTTATTCCCCTTCGCGCTGGGGAACTTCCTCGACCGGGTGCCTGCGGACTGGGTGCCGCTCGCCCAATACCTGTCGCTGGACTACCACTTCGACAACCTGGCGCGCGGGGTGCTCGACACCCGCGACCTGCTGTTCTTCGCCACGGTCGCCGCGCTCGGTCTCCATGTGGCCGTGTACGCCCTGCAGCGGCGGCGGTGGTCGTGACCGCGCGCCGCCTGCTCGCCAACGCCACGCTCCAGACCGGCCTGACCGTGCTCATCGTGGTGCTCGTGACGGTCCTCGCCAGCGCCCATTTCCTGCGTCTCGACCTGAGTCGGGACCGGTTGCACAGTCTCGACGAGGCGTCCAAACAGGTTGTCGGGAAGCTGGAACGGCCGCTCGTCGTGCGGGTGTACTTCACGCCGGGACTCGAAGCGCCCTACAACAATCACCAGCAGGTGGTGTTGGACAAGCTGGACGAGCTGGTGGCCTACTCGCGCGGCAGGATGTTGGTCAACGTCTACGATCCGACTGACGACGCCGACCGTGTGGCGGAGGCGAACAAATTTGGCCTCGCGCCGCTGCAGTACACCGTCCGGCAGGATGATCGCGCCGAGCTCCGGTCGGTCTGGATGGGGGCGGCCTTGCTCTACGGCGATCGCGTCGAGACGCTCCCGGCGCTGACCAACCTCGCGTCGTTGGAGTACGAGCTGGTCGCTGCCATCCACCGGATGACGCAGAAGGTGGAAGATCGCAAGGTCATCGCCTACTCCATCGGGCATGGCGAGCCCGACCTCAGCAAGCCCGAGGGGCCGATGCGCGCCCTGGTCGAGGGCATGGGAAAGAAGGCGTGGCTCGTTCCGGTCGAGCTCGGCGGCGCGGGGCTCCTGGCCGAGGAGGTGGACGCGCTCCTGGTCATCGGGCCGCAGACCACCCTTCCCGAGCGCGCGCTGTACCAGATCGACCAGTTCGTGATGCGGGGCGGCGCCGCGGCGGTGTTTCTGACCCACACCCGTCCCGACATGCGCACCCTGCGCACCGAGCGCGTCAACAGCGGCCTCGAACCGCTCCTCGGCAGCTTTGGGGTCAGGGCCAACCGGGACGTCGTGCTGGACCGGGTCCAGAACGGCGCGATGCGCTTTCCGGTCCGCGTCGGCAACAAGACCGGTAGCCGGGAGATCAACTACCCCCTCATCGTCAAGGCCACCGACCTGTCCTCGGGCTCGGTCCTGACCGCGGGAATCGACAACCTCGTCACGCCGTTCGTGTCGTCCCTGGAGCTTGCCGACCCGCTGCCCGAGGGGGTGCGCGCCGAGGTGTTGGCGCGGTCCTCCCCCGCGTCGGGCTCGGTCGGGGCCGTGGCGTCGCTCGACCCGAGCCTGCTGACCGGCGTGCTCGACGGCGAGAAGCGGGGCCCCTTCGCGCTCGCGGTGACGCTCACCGGAGCGTGGCGCAGCTTCTACGAGACCCGCCCCGCCCCGCCCCCAGACGAGGACGTGCCGGGCGAACAGGACGGCATGGGTGACGACGCGGCGCTGCTGTCCGAAGGCGCCTCCACCCGACTCTTCGTGGCGGCCAGCGCCGACATGGTGGCGAACAACAGCACCTTCGTGCTGAACCTGTGCGACTGGCTCGTCCAGGACGAGGCGCTCATCGGCATCCGCAGCAAGAACGCGACGCTCCCCACGCTGCGCGCGACGACCCCGGCCGAGCGGGCGGGATGGAAGGCGTTCAACCTGCTTCTGGGGCCCGGGCTCCTGTTGAGCATCGGCGCCACCCGTCAGTGGGCGCTTCGTCGGCGGGCAAGGCTGGGCGCATCGTGATCGCGGCGCTGACCCCCAAGAGCCGTGGGCTCATCGTGATCGCGATGGTGCTCGCGGCGCTCGTGTGGCTGGACCGAAGCCCTGACGCGGTCGAGATGCCGGCGCTGCCGGCGCTCCCAGTCGTGGCGGCGCAGACGGTGACCAGGGTCACCATCGCCGACCAGATCAACAGCCTGGTCTTGGAACGCTCGACTCCGGATTCGCCCTGGCAGTTGGTGGCGCCCCTGCAGTACGCCGCCGACGATGCGTTGGTGTTGAGCTTCGTCACGGCGCTCGGGTCCGGCATCCCGATGGACGTCAGGGTGGACGAGGGCAATCTCGAGGCCTACGGCGTCGACGACCAACACGCGCTCCGGGCCGAGCTGTACACCGGGGGCGCGGAGCCGGCGGTCGCGGTGATCGTCGGGAAGTCCGCGGGTCCGGACAGCGCGTTTGTGCGGCTGCCAGGGTCCGACACCGTCTACCGGGCCGCCGTCGGCGCCCGGAGTCGATTCGAGCGGGCCGCCGGCGACTGGCGCGATCGCACGCTGTTGGCCGTGCCGAAGGAGAAGGTCCGCTCCCTGGTGGTGGAGCGCGCGGGAGAGCCGCTGCGGTTGACGCAGGAGTCGGGTCGATGGTCCCTGGCAGGAGCGGCCTTCGCCGTGGACGACAAGGGCGCCCAGTTGGTCGTCGGCGCCATCGCGAAGCTCCGGGCCACCGAGATTCACGCCCCCAGCTACGAAGCGGGGTTCACCGAGCCGGCCGCGGTGGCCACGCTCACGCTCGACGACGGGACCACCCACCGCATCGTGCTCGGCTCGCGACCGGACGCCCGCGCCGCCTGGATTCGCGTCGACGACCGCCCGGAGATCTTTCGTGTCGCGAGCAGAGTGCGTACGGCATTGCTGCTGGAGCCTGCCGCCCTGCGCGATCTCAGCCTGGCCGGCTTCGACCGCCTGGCCATCGAGTCGGTGGCGTGGACCGAAGGGTCGCTCACGGTGGCGGTGGCCTGGAATCCGGAGGCGGTCGCGTGGGTGGTCACCCAGCCCGCGAACATGGAGGTCGACCAGAAGGCGATCGCCGCCGCCGCGGGTGCCCTGTCGGACCTTCGGGCCGTGGGCATCGCGTCGGACGGCGTATTCGCCCCTGCCGGCACGCAGGTGCGGGTGGCCCTGCGCGACGGCGTGAAGTGGCAGCTCGACCTGGGCAAGGCGGAAGGGAAGGTCGTCCGGGCGCGGGTCAGCGGACGCTCGGACGTGTACCTGCTCGACGCACGGGTCCTCGCCGAGCTTCGCGGGGCGTTCGGGCGGTAGGTCTCCGACCTCGCCCATTTCAACCCGGCCTCGAATAGTCCCCCGGTCCCGCGCGTTGTCCCCTCAGACGCTCGGAGCCACGATGTTTCTGACCCTCGCCCTCGCCCTCGCCGCCCCCTCCTTCGCCGCCGATGACGAAACGGTCTCGACCCTGGTGGGCGATGCCGACGCGGCGGGGCGCCGGCCCTCCGGCAAGCGCGGCTCCGAGGCCAGGGGCGGCTCCGAGGCCAGGGGCGGCTCCGAGGCCAGGGGCGGCGACGAGCGGCGTAGCGCCCGTGAGCGTGATGGTGCCGATACTTCGGAGGAGCGCCGAACCACCCGTGATCGCGACGGAGCGCCGTCACGGCACGCGTCCGTCGAAGGCCGAAGCGCCCCGTCGGCCTCGGCCTCGCGGCATCGCTCCCCCACGCGCTCGCCGGCGGTGCGTCACGCTCCCGCCCGCGCTCACAGTGCGGCGCGTCACCACGACGCCGTGCGCGGACACCACTCGGCGTGGGTGGCCCATCGCAGCGCTGGCTGGTGGACACCCTGGCGGCCAGGTCACGCCCACCACTGGTCGCACGGCGTGTTCGTGTACGGGCCGTCGCCGGTGGTCGTCGCCAGTGGGGGTCGCCGCGGCAGCCGCCCTTCGGCGCCGAAGCGGACGGTCGATCGGGCCGGGAAGTTTTCCTTGGGCGTACACGGCGGCAGCTACCTGTCGGACTTCCACGAGGGCGGCGGCTACGGCGATGCCGGCCTGGGCCTCAGCGCCAGCTACCGCCCCATCGAGGCGTTGAGCTTCGAGGTGGCCTGGACCCACCACGACGCCACCTGGAGCCAGGACTCGGCGCGGGTACAGGAGCCGCTGCAGGCCTCGGCGCAGCTCCACGCCTTCGCGTGGTCCCCCGTCAGCCCCTACGTCCTGGCCGGCGTCACCATGACCGACCGCGAGATCGCGCAGCCGCTGCTCGGCGGTGATCTGGACACCAGCGAGGCGCTGTGGGGTCCGCACGCCGGCGTCGGCATCGAGTTTGCGCTTGGCAAGCAGGTGGCGTTGGACTTCGACGCCCGGTTCATCGGCTATGTGAACAAGCCGGCCGACGATCCGTCGCGCGCCGGTGCGGTGCAGGCCAACATGGGCCTGGAGTTCTACTTCTGATCCAAGACGGGGGGAGAGGCTTCGCGCCCCGGGCCGTCTCGGCGACGCGACGGGGCCCCTCGGCAACAGCGGCGGTGAGCAACTCATGCCACACCCATCAGAGCCCAGACAGCATGCTCCGCTCGGGTGCGCCCGCTGAAGCTGCGCGGCAACGAGCGTGTGGTCGAACCCGCGATCGGACCGTCGCGGTCGACCGCCGTCCCCCGCGGACGATCGCGGGCCAGCTGGCTTTTTTTCCATGGCCCGCCGCTTGCATGCTCGGTCGCCGTCCGGCTACGCTCACCCGCTGTCCGAGGTCACCATGCGCACCCTTGTCCTATCCGCTGCGGTCCTCTTCCTCGTGGCGCCCACCCGTGCCCTGGCGTGCGGCGGGATGTTCTGTGACGCGGCGGCGCCGGTGGACCAGGCGGCGGAACGAATCTTCTTCTTCTTCGAGCCCGACACCGACGACGACGGGCTTGGCCAGCTCACCACCGAAGTCCAGATCTCCTATGTGGGGGAGTCCGACGGTTTTGCGTGGGTGGTCCCGGTGCCGGCCGAGCCGGATCTGTTCTTGTCCAACGACGCGATGTTCACCGCCATCGCCAACAACACCACGCCGGTCTTTTCGCTCGTCACCGAATCGAGCGGCCAGGTGCAGTTCGGGTGCGCGATGGACACCGCCACCGGCGCAAAGGGTGAGTTCGAAACTGCCAACGACGGCGGGAACGGCGTCAGTGTGGTGTCGAGCGAGGCCGTCGGTCCGTACGACACCGTGGTGTTGCAGGCGGAGAACGCCGACCGGTTGGTGACCTGGCTCCAGGACGAAGGGTACGCCGTGCCCGATGGGATGGAGGTGGCGTTGGCGCCGTACGTGGCCGCGGGCCAGTACTTCGTGGCGCTGAAGCTCCAGTCCGACCAGGACAGCGGCGACATCGCGCCCATCGGGATGACCTACGCGGCGGCAGCGGCGTCGATTCCGATTCAGCTCACGGCGGTGGCTGCCGTTGACGACATGCCCATCGAGGTCTTCGTCTATGGGCCGTCGCGCGCCGTGCCGGACAACTACCTGCACGTCCAGATCAACGACGCGGCGATCAACTGGTACCTGGGTGCCGACAACTACCGTGAGGTGGTCGGCGACGCGGTCGATGAGGCGGGGGGCCAGGCCTTCGCCACCGACTACACCGCACCTGCCAGCGATCTGAGCTTCGTCCTCGACCTGCCCTCGTTCGACCTCGCGCAGATGGCCGGGCAACCCGCGCCCACCTCCTGGATGGAGACCATCCTCTTCTCCGGCATCCCCGCCAGCACCCAGCTCACCAACCTGATGTTGGAGCTGGTGCCCCCGCCCGATGGGGTCGATCCTCTCGACTTCCTGAGCTGCCCGAGCTGCTACGAGGTGGACGCAACGGACTGGGATCCCCAGGTCGCGACCGATCGCTTCGAGGCCGACGTGCTCGATGTGATGGAGGGGCAGCAGGACCGGATGGCCGCGGCCTCGCGGCTGACCCGTTTGTTCACGACGATGGACGCCGCCGAGATGACGGCGGACCCGGTCTTCGTGTTCAATCGCGACGTCACGCAGGACGTTGCATCCACCCGGGTGGCGACCAGCGTCGAGCGGCAGAACGCCTTCTCTGGCGAAGTGGTGGGCCGCACGCTCACCCTCGCCGATGGCCGTGCCATCGTGGTTCCAGACGTGAGCGACTTCGAGTCGCTCACGACGCTGGCTACCCCGGCGGCGTTGGTCATCGAGGACTACGCTGCCACCGGCGAGCCCGCCGCGGTCGCCGACTTCACCGAGGCTGCGGCCGCCGACGCCGAGGCCTTAAACGCGGGGTGCAGTGACACCGCGGCGGTGGGGGTGCCGGCGCTGCTGCTGGCGGCGGGAGTCCTGCGTCGCCGCCGCACCGGCTGATGCTCTGGCTCGCCCTCGCGTGCGCCGGCACCGAACCGGAGCGCCCTGCTTGCGACGATGTGGGCGAGGTCGCCGCGACCGTGGCGCCGGCAGGGGTCAGCTACGACGCGGTCGCGGATGGCGACGCGCTCGGCTACGGAACGCCCCCACAGGGCGGTTCGCCGTACTCGCCGTTCCACGTTCGCACCACGGGTCTGGCGGCGCTGGGGGAGGGGGCGAGCGTACGTCTGGTGGCCCAGGACCTCGATGGCGACGTGGTCCTGGGCGATACCACCTACGAGTTGCGGCTGGTCTGCGCCAACGTGGGTGACGACGCGGGGAGCTGGGTGGGGAGCGACCTTCACCAGCGCTTCGACGGCTACGATCTCGACGGGCTGGAGGGACGCGAGGTGCGGATCACCGCGACCGTCGCCGATCTCGCTGGCGGGAGCGTCTCCGACTCGCTCATCGGGGTGCTGACGCGGATGTAGCAGTCGGGTAGGGTGGGCGCGCCAGGAGTTCTCATGCGTCGTCTCGTCCTTGCCGTAGCCTCATTCGTCGGGATCGCGCCTGCGCCTGCCCTGGCCTGTGGTGGCATGTTCTGCGACGTGGCCGCCCCGGTGGACCAGGCCGCGGAGCGCATCTTCTTCTTCTTCGAGGCCGATGCCGACGGGGACGGTCTCGGCGTGCTGACCACCGAGGTCCAGATCAGCTACGAAGGCGACTCCGACGGTTTCGCCTGGGTGGTCCCGGTGCCGGCCGAGCCGGAGCTGTTCTTGTCCAACGACGCGATGTTCACCGGCATCGCCAACAACACCACGCCGGTGTTGTCGCTCCAGACCCAATCGTCGGGTGGCGTGAGCCTCGGCTGCGCGGCCACCCAGGACTCCGGCAGGTCCGCCCCGATGGAGGCAGGCGATCGCGGCGGCGTCACCGTCGTCTCGTCGGAGGCGGTCGGGCCGTACGACACCGTCATTTTGTTGGCGGAAAACGCCGATGTCCTGGTGACGTGGCTCCAGGACGAGGGCTTCGACGTGCCCGACGACATGGAGGCGGCGCTGACACCCTACGTCACCGCCGGCCAGTATTTCGTGGCGCTGAAGCTCCAGTCCGACAAAGACAGCGGTGACATCGCCCCCATCGGGATGACCTACGCCGCGGCGGCGGCCTCGATCCCGATCCAGCTCACCGCGGTCGCCGCCGTGGACGACATGCCGATCGAGGTCTTCGTCTACGGGCCGTCGCGAGCCGTGCCCGACAACTACCTCCACGTCATGCCCAATGCCGCCGCGTTCAACTGGTACAACGGCGCCGACAACTACCGCGCGGTGGTTGGCGACGCGGTGGACGAGGCCGGCGGGCTCGCTTTCGCCACCGACTACGCCGGCCCGTCCACCGACTGGACGTGGATTCTCGACCAGCCCTCGCTCCAGCTCACCGCCATGCGCGCCGAGGGCGAGCCGACCGCGTGGTTGGAGGCCATCGTCTACTCGGGCCTGCCCGGCAGCACCCAGCTCACCAACCTGCTCCTGGAGCTGGTCCCGCCTCCCGATGGCGTCGACTCTGTCGACTTCTTGAGCTGTCCGAGCTGCTACACCGTGTCGAGCGAGGGCTGGGATCCCCAGGTCGCGACCGATCGGCTGGAAGCGGAGGTGCTCGACGTGATGGCGGCGCAGCTCGACCGCATGCAGGCCGCCGCGTGGGTCACCCGTCTGTTCACCACCATGGACGCTGACGAGATGACCGCCGACCCGGTCTTCGTGTTCAACGCCGACACCACCCAGGAGGTCGCGTCCACGCGCGTGGGCATCAGCGAGGAGGCGCAGAACGCCTTTTCCGGCGAGGTCACCCGCCGCACGCTGGTCCTCGAAGACGGCCGTCGCATCGCGCTCAGGGACGTGGACGACTTCGATGCGCTCACGACGCTGGCGACGCCGGCCGCGCTCAAGATCCAGGACTACTCGAGCACGGGCGAGCCGGAGGTCATCGCCGATTTCACCGAGGCGGCCGCCGCCGATACCGAGGCGTTCAACAGCGGGTGCAGCGACACCGCCGCGGTGGGGGTGCCGGCGCTGTTGCTTGCCGCAGGGGTGCTCCGGCGGCGTCGCCGGGGCTGATGCCCGCCCGTTCATGATACGCGCCGCCGCCGTGTTTTTCGCGCTGCTCACCGTCCTGGCCGCCTGCTCTGGTGGCGGCCCCGCGGCTCCGACCGGCGCGCCGGCGCCGGTGCGGGTGGAGACGCTGACCCCGGTGGCGGCGTCGCGGAACCTCTCGGCCACGGGAACCGTCCGCGCGCTCGACAGCGCCGAGCTGCGCGCCGAGGTGGCGGGCCTCGTCGAGGCGGTGGAGTTCACCGATGGGCAGGCGGTGTCGCGCGGACAGGTGCTGGTGCGGCTGCGCGGTGCCGACGCCGAGGCTGCCTTGCTCGACGCTCGCGCCCGCGGGGTGGTCGCCGCGCAGGAGCTGGCCCGGGCGCGCGGGCTCTTCGACAAGGGCGACCTCTCCCAGGCCGAACTCGACCGCGCCACGGCCGCCGACAGCCTCGCCCGCGCCGCGCTGGTGCGCGCTGACGAAGGTGTTCGTAAGACGACGTTGCGCGCTCCCTTCGACGGGACCGTAGGGCGCCGCGATGTCTCTCCGGGTGAGCTCGTCGACTCCTCGCGCGTGCTGACCCGGCTCGACGGGCTGGGGTCCTTGCGCGTGGACGTGAGCCTCCCCGAAGGCGAGATCGGCCGGCTGGCGACGTCGCTGCCGGTGCTCATCGAGGCGTCGGCGCTACCGGGGCTCCAGCTTTCCGGGCGTGTCGTCTACGTCGCGACGCATGTGGATGAGGCCAACCGCACGGTGGATGTCCGCGTCGAGGTCGACGATCCCGAGCGGCGCTTGCGTCCGGGCATGACGGCCTCGGTGCGAATCCTCGTCGGCACCGCGCTCGACGCGCTTTTCGTGCCCTCAGAAGCGGTCGCGCCGACGGCGAACGGCGCCACCGTGTGGGTGGTCGCGGACGGCAAGGCCACGCGCCGCGCGGTGACGACGGGGGAACGGCTGGCGGAGCGGGTGGAGCTGCTCAGCGGTGCGTCGGCGGGAGAACAGGTGGTCGTGCAGGGCCTGGCGCGGCTCCGCGAGGGCGCCCCGGTCGAGGTGCAGGCGGCGCCATGAGGGCGTGGACCGATCGGTTCGTCGAGCGGCCGGTGCTCGCGGTCGTGCTGTCACTGCTTTTGGTGCTGCTGGGCATGCTGGGGTTTTCGCGGCTCGGGGTCCGGGAGACGCCCGACATCGAGAGCCCGGTGGTGACGGTGAGCACCGTCTGGCCGGGCGCGGACCCGGCCATCGTCGAGAGCGACGTGACCGAGCTCCTCGAGCGGGAGATCAACGGCATCGAGGGCGTGCGGACGCTCACGTCGTCCAGCCAGGACGGGCGTTCCGAGATCACCGTGGAGTTCGACGCCGGGCGCGATCTGGAGGCGGCCGCCAACGATGTGCGGTCGCGAGTGGGCCGGGTGAGGGGCAGGCTTCCGCGCGACGTCCTCGACCCGGGCATCGACAAGGCCGACGGCGCCGGCAGCTCGATGATGTTCCTGCGGCTTGCGGGGGAGAGTGGTGATCTGCTCGCCATCACCGATGTCGCCGACAGCATCGTGCGCGAGCGCATCGAGAACGTCGCCGGGGTCAGCAGCGTCGAGATCATGGGCGCGCGGGTGTACGCCATGCGGGTGGAGTTGGACGCCGGGAAGATGGCCGCGCGCGGCGTCACGGTGTCGGATGTCGAGCGTGCGCTGGCGGCGGGGAACGTCGACGTGCCGGCCGGCCGGCTGGAGGGCGCGGCCACCCAGCTCACGGTGCGCCTGGCCGCGGGACTGTCGACCCCGGAAGAGTTCCAGGCGTTGGTGGTGCGCGGCGGTCCGGACGGGCGCGTGTACCTCCGCGACATCGCCACCGTGCGGCTCGGCGCCGAGAACGAACGGACCTCCGCTCGCGCCGACGGGGTGGCGTCGGTTTCACTCGCGGTCAATCCCCAGACGCGGGCGAGCGTGGTGGCCATCTCGGACGAGATCCAGCGGCGCCTGCCCGAGATCGCCGAGGCCCTCCCGGATGGGTACTCGCTGGACATCGTCTTCGATCGTGCGTTCTCGGTGCGCGACTCCATCGAGGAGGTGCAGCTGACGCTCGGGGTTGCCTTCCTGCTCGTGGTGCTGGTGATCTTCGGCTTCCTCCGCGACATCCGCAGCACGGTGGTGCCGGCCATCGCGATTCCGGTGTCGCTCCTGGGCACGTTCCTGGTCTTGTGGCTGGCCGGGTTCACGATCAACGTCTTTACGCTTTTTGGTTTGGTCCTGGCCATCGGGCTCGTCGTGGACGATGCGATCGTGGTCTTGGAGAACATCGTGCGTCACCTGGAGGCAGGCGTGCCGCCGGTGCAGGCCGCGCTCGACGGCACGCGGCAGATCACCACCGCTGTCGTCGTGACCACGCTGTCGCTCCTGGTGGTCTTCATCCCCATCATGTTCACCGGCGGCAGCACCGGTCGCCTCTTCCTCGAATTCGGCCTGACCGTCGCGGCGAGCGTGGCGCTGTCGATGGTGGTGGCCCTCACCTTGACGCCGATGCTGACCGCCGCGCTGGTGCGCCCGTCGCGTGCGCCGCGGGGGGAGGGGAGTCTGCAGCGCGCGTTCTCGGCCAGCTTTGCCTGGGTGGAGCGTCGCCCGATGCTGGTGGTGCCGGTCCTGTTGCTGGCCGGCGGGCTCGGTGCCGTGGCCTGGCGCGCACTCCCGAGCGAGTTCTTCCCCCTCGAAGATCGCAACAACTTCGTGTTGCGCCTCGAAGCCCAGGAGGGGACGTCATTCGAGTGGATGGACGCCCGGGTCCGCGAGTTCGAGGCGCAGATCATCCCGTTGGTGCCGGAGCGCCGGGTGGCCTTGGCCCGGGTCGGCACCGGCCGGGGTGGGACGGCCGCGGGCCCCAACACCGGGATGTTGTTTTTCTCGTTGGTGCCGAAAGAGGAGCGCACGCGCTCGCAGATGGAGATCGTCACCGCGCTCAAACCGGTGCTCGCCAAGGTCACGTCGTTCCGGGTCGTGCCGATCCAGACGCCGACCGCCGGCCGTGGGTTCTCCACGCCGCTCCAGTTCGTGCTGCAGCACCCTGAGTTCGACACGCTCGCCGCCGAACTGCCCCGGTTCCTCGCCGCGGCGCGGCAGGTGCCCGGACTCGCGACCGTCAACGAGGACCTGCGCCTGGACCGCCCGGAGCTGGCGCTGTCGGTCGATCGGGAGAAGGCTGCGGCGGTCGGCGTGCCGCTGTCCGACATCGCGCGGAGCCTCCAGGTGCTCACCGCGGGGGCCGAGCTCGGCCGCTTCAAGCGCGGCGTGCGCCAGTACCCGGTGATCGCCCAGTTGGGGCGGGCCGATCGTGACGAGCCGGCCGACCTGTCCCGGGTGGCGCTCCGCTCTGTCGACGGCGCGCTGGTGCCGCTCACCAACCTGGTGTCGGGCAAGGAGCGCACGGCAGCGGCGACGCGGTTCCACTACGGTCGGAGCCCGTCGGCGACGATCAGCGCCAACCTCGACGGGATCACTCTCGGACAGGGCGTACAACGGCTCCAGGCGCTCGCGCGCGAGCAGCTGCCGTCCGGGTTCCACACCGCGCTCGCCGGACAGGCCAAGGAGCTGGTGGAGGGCAGCGCCTCGCTCGTGGAGGTGTTCGGTCTGGCGCTGTTGTTCGTCTACCTGCTGCTGGCGGCGCAGTTCAACTCGTGGGTGGCGCCGATCTCGGTGATGCTCACGGTGCCACTGGCCCTCGGCGGGGCGCTCGGGGCGCTGTGGTTCTTCGGGCAGTCGATCTCCTTCTTCTCGCAGATCGCGCTCATCCTCCTGGTCGGGTTGGTGACCAAGAACGGCATCCTCATCGTGGAGTACGCGCGCCAAGCGGAGGCGGACCGCGGACTGGGCCCCTGGGAGGCCGCGGCAGAGGCGGCCCGGCTGCGTTTTCGGCCCATCCTCATGACCTCGGTCGCGACAATCGGTGGCGCGCTCCCCATCGCGTTGGGGCTCTCGGGCGCGGGGCGGGCCGCTCTCGGCATCGCGGTGGTGGCCGGCATGATCACCGCGACCGGGTTGACCCTGTACGTGACCCCCATCGCGTACGCGGTGCTGGCCTCGGTCGGGCGCACCAAACGGGGGTAGAGTGCTCCCGTGCGTCTGCTCCCAATCGCGTTCCTCCTCGCCTGCGCTCCCGCCCCCATATTGCTCGGCGGGGGCGACGACATCGAGCCGGTCACCGATGCCGGTGGCACCGAAGACATCGACACCGCGGACGACACCGGCGGCGACGAGACCGGCGACACCGCCGACACCGATGTCGTGGACTCCTGGCCCGGCTCCTGCTCGTCCCTCTACGACCCCGACGTGATGCAGACCTTCGAGCTGACCTTCACCGACCCCGAGTGGCGCGGGGTGATGTCGGACTGCCAGAGCGGCATCCAGAACTACCGCCCGATGGAGCTGTCCTGGAATGGGGAGACCGTCGCCGCCGAGGCCCGCCTCAAGGGAAACTGGTCGTGGAGCTGCTCCAAGCCCCAATTCGTGATCTCCTTCAACGAGGTGGACCCCGATGGGCGCTTCCACGGGCTTCGCAAGCTCATGCTCGACGCGCCCTGGTACGACCGGACGATCCTGCACGAACGTCTGGCGTTCCCGCTCTTCCAGAAGCGCGGGCTGCCCTACTCCTGCGCCAACAGCGCGCGCCTCGTGGTCAACGGCGAGTACCTGGGCCTCTACACCAACATCGAGCGCATCGACCACGAGTACCTCGAGCGTCACTTCGAGGACCCGGAGGGCAACCTCTACCAGGGCGGCGCCGAGCTCAAGACCAACGAAGACGTGGGCGACATCTCCGACCTCGTGTTTCTCCAGAGCGCAGGCACCGTCGAGGAGATCGAGGCGCTGGTCGATCTCAACCAGGCCATCGCCGAATGGGCCACCGAGGCGATGGTCCCGGCCATGGACAACTACTGGGCGGGCGTGGAGATCAACTACTACCTGTACGACCACCCGACGCGCGGATTTGTCTACCTCCCCTACGACCTCGATCTCAGCTTCGGCGACTCCGCGTATAGCGATGGCTCGCTGGTCTGGCCCGACACGCTCCGGAGCGATCCCATCACCTACGAGCACAACGGGTGGCGCAAGGAGCCGTTGTTCATGACCGTGCTCGCCGATCGTGCCTGGTGCGAGCGGTACGTCGACGAGGTGGCGTTGGCTCGCGCGGCTTTTGACCCTGAGGAGATGGCGGAGCAGCTCCGGGTCTGGGACGAGCAGATCGCGGACGCCGTGGCCGAAGACCCCAACAAGCCCTTCAGCACCCGCGATCACGAAGGCGCGGTCGCCGACCTTCGCCGCTTCTTGTCCGACCGTGCCGAGTTCGTCGACGAGTGGCTGGCGGAGGGGGGACATTGCCCGGCGCGGTGGTAGGCCGGCTGGCGCTCGGGTGCGCGGACGGCCCGCCTCACCCCCCGCAGTAGGACATCCCGATCGGCGTCGAGACGCTCCACTCGGCCAGGACGCCGACTACGCCGTTCTCATCGGTGAACACCACCTCCGAAAGGGTGATGGTGGCGTCGTAGACGGGGTTGGGGCTGGTCCCGTCGCAGGTCCACTCGGGGGCGTCGCGAACGTAGGTTGCGTCCACGCGCACGCTCGCGGCCGTGGCCGTCCACAAACGCACGCCCTTCTCGGACTCCATCACGTCGCCGCAGTCCCAGGCGTCGAGCGTGCCGGTGCCGGTTCCGGTGCCGATCTTGAGGCTGTCGTCATCGGAGAGGGCGCGCTCGTAGCTCTTGTCCACGGGCTCCTCCCGGTCGGCGGTCGGCAACGCCACCCGTAGAACCAACGTCGCCTCCGGGTACCCGGCCGTGACGTAGGCCCACGAGCAGCTCGTGACGCTGACTGGCGAGCCCGAGACGAGGTCGGCGAGGTTCACCGGCAGCTCCTCGCCGGTGTCGCCGGTGTCGGCGGTGTCGGCGGTGTCGGCGGTGTCGGCGGTGTCGGCGGTGTCGGCGGTGTCGGCGGTGTCGGCGGTGTCGGCGGTGTCGGCGGTGTCGGCGGTGCCCTGGCAGGCCAGGACGAGGGGGTAGAAGAGCATGGCGACCTCGGTGGGGTGTCTCGGGTTATCGCCATCCGGTGTGGGTTGCCCTGTTTTTGCGATGCGCCGACCCCTCCGGCAACCGGGGCGGGAGCGACACGTCCGACCCGGGGTCGACGGCGTCCGACACCGCCGAGGAGCTTCCCGCCGGCGACCCGGGACCGACGCCCCCGCCCGAGACCGAGCGCCTCTGCCGCCTGGAGTTGGAGTGCGCGGTTCTCCCCACCCGCGACGTCAAGGTTCCATGTGAACTTACTGTCGCGACGGAGAGCGGAGATGTCGACTACGCGGGCTCCGCAGAGGTGTGGGTGCGCGGGCGTTCGTCCGCCCAGGTGGCCAAGCCCGGCTATGGCGTCGAGCTCAACGACGGCGCCGGGGTGGCGGTGGCGGCGAACCTGCTGGGCATGGGCAGCGACAGCGACTGGGTCATCGACGGGCTCTACTACGATCGCCTGTTGATCAGGGACAAGCTTGGCTACGACCTGTTCCGGAGCTGGGGCACCAAGGAGCAGTACGCCGCCGAGTCGGCCCTGTGTGAGCTGTGGCGCAACGACGACTACTTCGGCGTGCACGCGCTGGTCGAACGGGTCAAACGCGACGACGACCGGGTCGACATCGCGGACGGCACCGAGACCGGCGAGGCCTTCGTCATGTCCCAGCTCGACGAGGACTGCTTCTACACCAACACCGCGACCTATGGATGTTGGAAGCTGGTTTCTCCGGCATCGCCCACCGCCGACGCCCAGGAGCAGCTCCTCCGCTTGCTGGCCGAATGGGAGGCCGACGTCGTCGCGGCGCCGACGGAGGGGGACTGGTCCGGGGTCTGGGAGTCGACCGAGATGGACAGCGTGATCGACACGGTGCTCATCGAGGAAGTCTTCAAGAACGAAGACGCGTTCTATACCAGTATGCACATGTCTCGCGACGCGGGGAGGGGCATCCGGTTCATCCCGTGGGACCTGGACATGACCTTCGGTCAGTTTCCCTACTACCCCTACGGTAACTACGGCGCCTACGACGTGTGGATCGGGTATCGCCCGACCTTATGGGCGAACTTCGCCCAGGACCCCGCGTTTCGAGTGCGACTGGCGGCGCGGTGGGCAGCGCTGCGGGCCGGGAGCCTCGACGAGCGCGCGCTCTACGACCGGATGGACGAATTGCAGGCGATCCTGGGTCAGGCGATCGTGCGAAACGACGAGGTCTGGCCCATCGAGTCGATCAACTACGGCGGCTGGTTCTTCGTGGTTTCCAGCTACGCCGACGAGGATGCCTACGTCCGGGCCTGGATCCACGAGCGCCTGTTGTGGATGGATGACCACATCGCGGAGTACTGAGGCCCATGCCCCTCTGGATGGTGCTCCTGGCTTGTGTGGACGAAGAGGGCGACGCTTGCCCCGGCGGACGCTGTCGCGACAGCGCCGACGTTGTTGACACTGGCGACACTGGCGACACTGGCGACGCCCCGAGGCGGCGCGTCCCCGCGGAGTGGGAGCCCCAGGCCGCGATCTGGATCCAATGGAACCGGCGCTACGAACAGGCCTACGAGGCCGACATGGCGCGGATCGTCGCCGCGGTGCTGGACTACGAGGATGTGCACCTGCTGGTGCACGACACGCCGACGCGCGGCGCGGCCGAGGCCTCACTGGCGGCCGATGGGGGGCTGTCTTCCGAGGTGATCGCCGGCGCCGCCTCCGCGGCGGGCTTCACCATCAGCTGGCACGACATCCCCAACGACAACGCCTGGATCCGCGACAACGGGCCGGTCTACGTCGAGGAGGACGGCGCCGTGCGCATCCAGGACTGGGGTTTTGACGGGTGGGGTGGCGCGTTCGGGGACATCGCCTTTGCCGACGACGACGTGGTTCCCGCCGCGATCGGTGCGCTGGTCGGCCTCCCGGTCGACGCGGTGAAGTGGGTGCACGAGCGGGGGAACCTGGAGTTCAACGGCCTCGACACGGTGGTGCTCAACTGGTCCACCATCGGCGATCCCAATCGGAACCCCGGGATGACCCGGGAGCAGGCGGCACGGATCATGGAGTCCCGCTTCGGCGTGACCCGGGTGGTCATCGTCGAAGGGGTGCCCGAGGGCGACCTCACCGGCGGTCACATCGACGGGATCTCGCGGTTCATCGACGCCGAGCGCATCGTCGTCGCGGACTGCTCCGCCCGGAGCGTCTGCGAGCCCGGCGGTCACGACGACATCATCTACGATGCGGCTGCCATCGCGCTTTCGGAGGCGGGGCTGGAGGTGATCCGCTGGCCCTTCCAGACCTCGGTGCGGTATCGCGGCGTCGACCTCGACACCGACTACATGAACTGGTTGGTGGGCAACGACTTTGTCATCGCGACTGGCTTCGGCGACGGGCCGGCGGACGCCGCGGCACAGCTGCAGTTGGGGGAGTGGTTTCCGGGTCGCGACATCCGGGTGATCCCCATGCTGGCGAGCTGGTACGCGGGCGGCGGGGTTCATTGCCACACCAGCGATCAGCCGCGGTGAGGGGGGTCGGGGGGGGGCGCCCCTGGGCCGGCGGCCCGCTCGGCGGGGCGGGGCGGGGACGCGGACGCTCCTACCTCACCCGGTAGACCGCCAGACTCGCGTCTCCGTAGGTGCGAATCCGGTCCAGCGGCAGTGGGCCCGCGACCGCTGGAAAGGACGAGCCCTTGCGCCCTTCGGCCACGAGCACCTGGATGGCGCACGGGGCCAACCGGGCGATCCAACTCCCGATGTCGTCGTCGTACGGGGGGTCCAGGTAGACGATATCCGCGCGCACATCGCGGCAAAGCGTGGCGGTGTCTCCGGCGCGCACGTCGAGCGACGTCTTGAGCGATTTGGCGTTGGCAGCGACGGCTGCGAGCGCGACGGGAGCGCGCTCAAAGACGGTGACGGGCGCCGCGCCTCGCGAGGCCGCCTCCAGCGCGACCGCGCCCGCCCCGCCGAAGGCGTCGAGGAAGCTGACCCCCGACAGGTCCTGGCCTACGATCGAGAACAGCGCCTCCCGCGCCCTGGAGCTGGTGGGGCGCACGCCTTCGGGAACCTCGGCGGGGAGCACGCGCCCGCGCAGCGCGCCGCCGGTGATTTTGATCATCGGCGAGGCTAACGCGGCGGCTCTCCCCATCCCCGCGACCCCCACGCCGCCGCGCCGTTTGAGGGCCCCGGCAGCCCCGAGCCGCGGCGCCGCCCGTCAGCGCGTGAGCGTGGCCTTCCCGGTCGTCACACTCGCGGCGCCGACCGTGGTCTTTTCGCCCACGTGGGCGCCGGTGGCGCCGTTCGCCTGCACGCTCTTGACGTCCACCTTGGCCCCACCGGTCTCGACCCCGAACGCGTCGAGGAGCAGCTTCGAGAACGCGACGCTCAACGAGCGGTCACCGTCCTTTTCGACCTGGGCGACGTTGGCGCCCGGCCCGGCGCCGAGCGTCGCGCTGATGCCGTCGGTCTGGATTCGGCCGCGGGTGAGCCCCACACTGCCCTTGACCTTGAGCTCGCTCATGTCCGCCATCGGCGTGCCGCCGCTGGGGCCGCCCTTCGACGCCAGAAGATCGGAGACCCGAAGCGGCACCACGTCGCCGGTCTGGCCGAGGCTCTTGTTGACCGCGTCGGTGAGATCGGAGTCCCAGAGCCCGTCCACCGTGGCGTAGAGCTTGCCTTCGGGGCTCATGTAGACCCCCGGCACGCTCGTCCAGCCCCAGGTGTCCAGCGGCTTGGAGAAGCTGGCCTTGGTGTTGGCCGGGACCAGCTTTCCACCGCGCACCTGCACCTCGACATACGCGGTGGTGCCCTCCTTGACGGTCATCCTCTTGGTGCCCGACCCGGACGTCTGGGGGTTGAGCGGCACCGACGCCTTGAGGTCCGCCGAGCCGACGAGGCCGGCCACCTGCCGAGTGAGGTCGCCGCCCCCGCCCCCGCTGCCGGAGGTGCTGACCTTGACGCCCTGGGCGGTGAGGCCGGCGCTCTCGGTCGTGGAGTGCGCGCCGGTCTGCCTGTGGGTGAGCTTGCCCGAGTTGATCGCGTCGGCGGTGGTACGGGTGGCGCCGCTCTGGTAGCTGACGCCGGTAGCGCCCGCGGAGGTGGCGCTGGCTGAGGCGGTTCCCTTGGCGGCGTTCTGCGCCAGCGCCAGGTTCTTGGCGTCCGCAGACCGGGCCGCCAGCCCGCCGGCCTTGACCGAGCTGGCGGAGAGGGTATCGGCCGACGCGCTGGTCCCGCCCGCGCCGGTCGCGAACGTGCCGCCGCCGACCTTCGCCGACTCCGCGGTGACCCCCGGCATCGAAACCCCCGCCAGCTGGGCGCTGCCGACGCCGCCGGTGACTCCCCCGGCGCCGACGTGCAGCTTCGCGTCCGAGGCCACGGTGCTGCGGAGCGCCACGTCCCCCGCCACGAGGCCATTCAGCGTGGCTTTGCGGGCGCTGCCGTCGGTGCCCTGGGCGCCCACGCCGACGGTGAGCCCCTGCGCGTGGGCGTCGGCGATGCTGACCGTGCCGGCCTTGATCTTCGAGGCGTCGGCCGTCGCCGCGCTGGCGGTGACCCCGCCGTCGGCAGCGCGGATCTTGGCGCCGGTGGCCGACAGCGTTCCGGCCTTGAGCTGACCGGCCTGCAGCTCGGTGGTGCCGAGCTTGTCGGCGCTGGCGTCGACGCTCCCGTTGCCGATGCGCACCTTGGCGTTGGCCGCGGTGGCAGTGGCCAGGGACAGGTCGGCGCCGGCGAGGCCGTTTGCCGACACGGCCCCCGCGCCGAAGGCGTGACCGTCGGCCCCCGCGGCGTAGGTGCCGGCCTGCACGGACAGGTCGGCGAGGGCGGTCTGTCCCGAGCGGAGGCCGGTAGCCTTCAACGCGTCCACAGTACCGGTTGCGGTCGAGGCGCCGCCGGCCCCGACGGTCGCCGTGACGTTGCTCCCATCGATGCGCTCGCCGTGGACGCCGCCCACGCTCACGTCGTCGGCCGCCAGCGACTTCGCGGCGACGCGGAGTTTGTCGGTCTGGTCGACGGAGACGCCCGCCGCCGAGAGCTTCGCCGCGGTGACGCCGGCCGCGGTGAAGCCCTGGCCCTCGAGCGCGCCGATCCCCACGTGCGCCGCGTTGGCGCCGAGGCCGACGTCGACCCCCTGCGCGCCGACGGTGTCGAGGTGCATGCCGCCGACGTCGAGGTCGGCCCCTCGCAACGAGGTGGACGACAGCTGGGTGTCGCCATTCCGGGTGCTGAAGCGGGTGCCCTCGGCCGAGACCTGCCCGATCGTGCCGGCCGCGGAGGTCACGTCGCGGGCGCGGGCGCGATCGGCCGTCCCGCTGACGGCGTCCCCGCCGATGCCCAACGACGCGTTGTCGAACTCGGCGCTCGCCGCGCTGGCGCCGCCGGCGGCGAGGCCGTTGACGCGCACCGCCTTGGCCCCCAGGCTGGTCCGGTCGGCCGCGGAGGAGAGCGATGCATCGGTCGCGACGCACGACTGGATGGCGAAGCCGTTGGTCCCGCTGGCGCCGGCGACGTCGACCTGGGCGGCCGACGCCGAGACCGTTCCGCCACCGGCCTTCACGTTGAGCCCGTGGGTGCCGACTTTCACGAAGTGCGCCCCGGCCGCATCGACCGTGCCCGCCTCCAACGAAGCGGCGCTCAGTTCGCCCCCCTCGGGGCCCACGCTGCCCCTGAGGCCCCGGGCGTCGGCCGTGGCCGCGGTGGCGCCGTTGGCCGAGAGTTTGTCGACGTGCGCAGTGGTGGCGGCGAAGTGCGCGCTCGTGCCATCGGTGGACCCGCTCAACCCGGCCGCGCTCACCGCGCCGGCATCCACGCCGGCGCCGGTGAATCCGCTCAACTTCGCGGTCGCGACCTCGACGGAGGTCGTTCCCGGCTTGGTGAAGAAGTCCGTCAGCGTGTCACCGGCGAACTCACGGCGCACCTTGACCCCCGCCAGTTCGATGCCCGACGCCTTGACCGCCGGCGAGGTCGAGACCACGTCCTTGGCGCCGGCCGTGGGCACGGCGAGATCGGCGACGAACTTGCCCTCCTTGGACCTGTCCCGTTCGTTCAGGTCGATCCCGTCGGCGCTGACCGCCCCGGCCGACAGCGCCGCGGTCTGGACGGACGAGATCCGCAGCTTCGGAAGGCGGATGCGGTCGTTGCCCCACTTGTCGACGTTGGGGTGATTCGCGGACTTGTCCGAGTCGTCCCACGTGACACCCTGGCCGCTCTTGCCCATGAGCGTCTTGACGTGGGTGGAACCGGTCAACGCGCCGAGTCGATCGAAAAAGCCTGGCTCTCCTGGCGGTTCCGCAGCCGGGGGCGGCGCCATCGACGCGGCGTAGGCGTTCCCGCCGCCGCCGGCTCCGCTGGCCGCCACGCGTTTGTCCTGGCTGGTGGCGGGCCCGACCGCGGGGGTCTCGACGGCGGGCGAGGGGTTGGTCTGGGGCCGATGGGACTGTTCAGACATGCGCCGAAGTGTACTCTCGGCGGGGTGCGCGCGGATGACGACCTCGCGAATTCTGCGACTGGGGATTAGGCCCGGGGCGGAGTTGGCTCGAATGGCGGATGCAGTAGTCGTCGGCGGGGGAATCGGGGCGGTGCGGGCGGCGGCCGCGCTCCGTGCGGCGGGGCGCTCGGTGCTCCTGGTGCAGGAGGGCCCTCATCTCGGCGGCCTCGCCCACCCTGACATCCCGGTCGGGACGGGTTTCGAGCGCTTCGAGTCCGTGCCGGCGGGCTGGCGGGCCGTTCACGGGATGACGGCTGGCATCTGCGTCGGTGGGAGGGTGCACGCGCTGCCCCTGTCGCGGGCGGTCCTGCCGACGCTCCTCCCGGTCACGCAGGTCGCTCCGGCGCTGGCGGCGTGGGGTCGCACCCGCATCAACAGCGAGCTGGCGCGCCTCATCGGTGGCGGGCACGAACGACGGAGTTATCGCGACTGGGTGGTGCAGCACTACGGCGAGCCGCTGTTCGCGCGGCTTTTCGAGCCGTACTGCGAGCGCAGGTTCGGCAGCGCCGAGGGCGTCAGCGCGAATGTGGCGCGGGCCGTGCACGGGGCCGCGGCGGGTGGCATCCGTGCGTGTCCCGCGGGCGGTCGTGCGGCGGAGCTGGCCGCGCTCCTGCAGGGCGTCGAGGTCGTCCGCGGCGTCGATGTCATCGGTCTCGCTGCGGGTGTCGTGCACCTGTCCAGCGGCGACGTCGAGGGTGAGGTCTATGTGGACCTGCCGCCGGCGAGGGTGGTGGCGCTCTTGGGTGACGCGGCGCCGTCCGGGCTCGCGTCCGAGGTCGGTTGGCTGCGAATGCGGCACGCGCTCGAGGTCACCTTCGCTGGCGGTGCCGGACTGCCGTGGATCACCCATGTGGTCGACGGGCCGGGGCAGGCGTTCCGGGTGGTGCGCCACGGGCTCTTCCCGGGCAGCGGCGCCTTGCAGGGGACGGTGACGGTGCAGATGGCGGTGGAGGATGGCGATCCCCTGTGGACGGCGGATGATCGGGCCATCGTGGGCGCGGCCGAGACCGCGATCCGTGAGGTGGCGACGGACGTCGACTCGGTGGGCGCCCGCGTGCAGCGGGTCGCCGATCACCACCCCGTCTGGGTCACCACCACCGCCGCGCGGGTGCGTCGCTTGGCGCTGGCGCTCGGCGAACTGAACGTCACTCCGGTCGGCCGCGCGGGCACCTACGCACCGCTGGCGGGCGGCGCCGAACGGGCGTACCTGGACGAGGTCATCCACCGGCGGGTCAGCATCCGCGAGGCGCTCCGCGGCCATGTCGAGCCGGCGGTGATCGTGGATGAAGCCCGCGCTCACCTGACCGATTTCGCGAACGCGTAGCCGGGTACCCGCCCCGAGAACGCTTGACGAGGGGTTCCACCGCGCATAGAGCGCGGGCCGCCGCCGAAGTGGCTCAGGGGTAGAGCAGCTGATTCGTAATCAGCAGGTCGTGGGTTCAAATCCCATCTTCGGCTCCATAAAAAACGGGCGCTCGTACCTGGGGTAAAGCTGGGGCGGGCGTTTTGTTTTTTTGGCGCGGTTTGGGCTGGGGTCGCAGCCTGGTCGCAGCTTGGAGGGCGGCCGCCGCCGCTCGCCGGGTCTGGCTGCGGTCGGGAGGTCCAGCGTGGGACCCGGGGTATCCAGCCCAAGGCCACCGGCGCGTGAAGCTCGGCGCGCGGGGCGCGGACGGCCTCCACGTGTAACCAGCGCTGTATGGCGTTGGTGCATGGCTCGCCCGGGCGCCGAGCGCGGCCGGTTACCCTCGACGGGACGAGAGATTGCCGATGGCCGCGCGAACGAGGAGCCGGGTGACGCCGAAGTACAAGACGAAGTACCGGGTGCAGAACTGGCCAGCCTACGAGGG
>SHYX01000060.1 GCA_009692585.1 Myxococcales bacterium | reverse complement strand
CGGTGTCAGCGGTGTCAGCGGTGTCGCCGGCGGTATCGGCAGCGGTGTCGCCGTCATCGTCCGCGGGGGCGGGCTCCACTGGCTCGGCGGAATCAGCCGCGGGCGGCGCGATGCAGGCCAGGATGAGCAGAAAGGTCATCGACGGATCATAGCCACCGCGGCCTCACCCCAACGCCGCGATCGCAGCGTGAAGGGTCGCCAGGCGAGCCTCGTCGCCTTCGAGCTCCGCACGGCGGCTGGCCAGGAGCTCCGGCTTCGCCTTGGCGACAAAACCCTCGTTGCCGAGGAGGCCCCGCAAGAAGTCGACGGACTTCTTGGCCTTGGCGATGTGCCCACCGAGGCGCTCCCGCTCCTTGTCCAGGTCCAGCACACCGGTGAGCGGGATCCAGGCCTCGATCCCGTTGACAACCACGGTTGCGCACGCGTCCGGCTTGTCCCCATCGACCACCGAGGCATTGCAGATGTCGTCGAGCACGGCCGCATACCCGTTGAGCGCGCCGAGCCCACGTGAGACCAACTGCAAGGGGACCTTGCCGCCCAGTTCTTTCTCGGCCCGCACGCGTCGCACCGCGACGATTGCCTCCTGCAAAAGCGCGACGTCATCGAGTGACGCATCGGCAGCGGGGAAGTCTTCGGCACGCGGAAAGCGCGCCACCATCACGCTCCCAGAGGTGCCGGGCAGGTTCTGCCACAGTTCCTCAGCCAAGAAGGGCATGAACGGATGGAGTAGCCGCGCGACAGCGGAGTACACCGACCACAGGGTGTGCTTCGCCGCCGCCTTGGCCCCTTCGTCCTCGCCGTACAGGGCGGCCTTGGAGAACTCCAAGTACCAGTCACATAGGTCGTACCAGACAAAGCGGTGGATCTCGGTGACCGCATCGTTGAAGCGGTACCCGTCCAGCGCGGCGCGGACGCTGGCCACCGCCACCCCGGCACGGGCGAGGATCCAGCGATCCATGGTTCCGGGCGTGGCAGCGGGAGGCAACTCGTGAACGTGCATCCGCAGGAACCGGAACGACTGCCACACCTTGTTCTGGAAGCGCGTCCACACCTCGACGCTCTTGTCGCTCCACATCAGGTCGCGACCGAGCCCCGCCAGTGACGCGAGCGTCATCCGGAAGGCGTCGGTGCCGTGTTTCTCGATGCTGATGAGCGGATCCACGACGTTGCCCTTGGTCTTGGACATCTTGTCGCCGGCTTCGTCGCGGACTAGGCCGTGAATGTAGACGTCCCCGAAGGGCACGCTGCCGACCTGGTGGATGCCCGAAATCATCATCCGGGCCACCCAGAAGAAGATGATGTCGAACCCGGTCACCAGGACGCTGGTCGGGTACCACCTGGCCAATTCCGCGGTGCGGTCCGGCCAGCCCAGCGTGGACAGCGGCCAGAGCGCCGAGCTGAACCAGGTATCGAGCACATCCTCGTCCTGCCGGACTTCGGCGCTTCCACAGCTTCCACAGGCGGTGACATCCACGCGCGAGACGGTGATGTGGGCACACGCAGCGCAATGCCACGCCGGAATGCGATGCCCCCACCAGAGCTGCCGCGAGATGCACCAGTCCTTGATGTCGCGCAGCCAGGCGAAGTAGGTGTTCTCCCACTGCTTGGGCCAAAAGGTCGTGAACCCGTGCTCCACGGCTCCCAGCGCCGGGCCGGCCAGGGGCTTCATCTTCACGAACCACTGGGTGGACACCATCGGCTCCACCACCGCGCCTGAACGCTGACTGCGGGGCAGCGTCATCACGTTGAGCCGGGCCCCACGGAAGAGCCCGAGCGCAGTGAGATCGACCTTGATCTTCTCGCGCGCATCGAAGCGATCGAGGCCGGCGTACGCGCCGCCCTGGTCGTTGACCTTCGCGTCGGGGGTGAAGATGGTGATCGTCGGCAGGTCGTGACGTTTGCCCACCTCGTGGTCGTTGAAGTCGTGCGCTGGCGTCACCTTGACCGCCCCACTCCCGAACGCTGGATCGACCAGGATGGCGTCGCCAACGATGGGGATGGCGCGGTCCAAGAGCGGGTGCCGGACCGTCCTTCCGATCAGATGAGTGTACCGAGGATCCTCTGGATGCACGGCGATAGCGGTGTCTCCGAGCATCGTCTCCGGCCGCGTAGTCGCGACAACGATCTCGCCGGTGCCGTCGCTGAGCGGGTAGGCGAAGCTCCACAGCTCGCCCTGGACGTTCTCTTCGGTCTCGACCTCGAGGTCGGAGATGGCGGTGAGCCCGACCGGGTCCCAGTTGATGAGCCGAGTCGCGCGGTAGATCAGGCCTTCTTCGTGCATCTTCACGAAGCTCTCGCGAACGGCGCGGCTGCAGCCCTCGTCCATCGTGAAGCGCTCACGCGACCAGTCGCAGCTGACTCCCAAGCGCTTGAGCTGGCGGACGATGTTGCCGCCAGAGTGGGCCTTCCACTCCCACACACACTCCAAAAACTTCTCGCGCCCCAACTCGCGCCGATCGATTCCCTTTGCGCGAAGTTGCTTCTCTACGATCCACTGGGTCGCGATGCCCGCATGGTCCGTTCCCGGAATCCAGATCGCGTTGAACCCGTCCATGCGCTTGTAGCGCAGCAGCAGGTCCTGCAGCGTGTTGTTGAGGGCGTGCCCCATGTGGAGATCCCCGGTGACATTCGGCGGGGGAATCACGATGCTATAGGGCAGGCCCGGGGCGTCAGGTCGGGGGCTGTAGACGCCCGACGCCTCCCACACCGGGGCGTAGCGGGCAAAGGCGGCGTGCGGATCGTAGTACTGCGGGAGCTCGGCGGTGGCGTCGGACACGGCGACCTCGAAAGGGTGCCGCGGGTATCACGCAGCCGGCATGGCGTGCTAACCGCCGACGCGCTCGATCTCCGCCATCCGCTCGCGCACAACCCGACGGACGATCGCCGGCAACTCCTCGCGCAGCGCGTCCTCGACGGCCACCTCGACCATCTCGCGGAACGCCGGAGAGCTGCTCATCGCCTTGTTGAGCACCGCCTCGACCACCTGCGGTAGCACCGCCAAAATCGCGCGTTCCATCGCCGGCGCGACCACGCTCGGATCCACCGACACCGGCGGGAGAGCACGCCAGTCGCGCGGCAGAAAGCTGGCCAGGCGCTCGTCTCCGACCGAGGCGAGCGCTTCGAACTCGACGGGGACGGCCTCGCCCGGGGGGGCGTAGTCCTCGGTCTCCGGCAACGGTTCGAGGGTCAGCGCGGCGTCGAGCGGGTCGTCGTCGCCCGTCAGCGGACCGAGCGCCGCCTCGAGTTGACGGCGCACGGCCTCGACGGTGAAGGGCCGCGAAAGGCGGACAGCGCCGACCTCGGCCGCCCGCTCAGCATTGAAGACGTCAAAGCCGCCCGAGACCAGCACCACGGCCGCGGCGGGGTGTCGCGCACGCACGTGCCGCGCAAAATCGTAGGCATTCCCCCTATGAAGATTTATGGCCGCGAGCACCGCAACCACGACGTCACGCGTCAAGACCTCTTCGGCCTCGGCCGCGTCCCGCACCGCACAAACGGTGAACCGAGTGCCCGCGAGGGCGTGCGCAACCCGCTCGGCCGTCTGGACTACGGGATCGACGACGAGGACCACAGATCCAGGCATACGCCGCACCTATCCTAGTGGACGACGGCGGCGTGAATGACCCGAGTCACCACTTCGATCTTCTGGCCGTCCTCCGTCTCCAGCGTATCGGCGTTCTGGACCGTCACGTAGAGGTTGGTGACATCCGGATCGATGGCGGTGTTCATCAGGCCCCACACGTCCTCGTCGACCGCATATGCACTGGCACCCCCGGTGTTACAGGTCACGGAATCCACCAGTTCTCCGCCGGACTCGGCCCGGATCTGGACCCAGGCGTCCTGCCACCCTTCGCTGGTCCAGGTGACATCGACCGACTGCCCGAAAACCAGCCCGGTGGCCTCGTCGTAGTTGCTGATCTTCACCGCGTCGAGGGTGCCCGCCTTGGGCGTGCGGGCGCCCGAGAACACGCCGGCGGCGGTGAGATCGGTCCCCTCGCCGATCAGTTCTTCGGCGTACGCGCAGTTTTCCACCGAGGCGTACACGTCGGCGTAGTAGAAGCCATCCGACTTCTGCTTGAGGGCGCCGCTGGAGTCGCCGTTGGCCCACGACGGGCTGTCGGCGTCCGGAATATCGGTGCCGCCGCTCCCGGCATCCTTCGGAAACATGTCGAGCCCCGCCGCGCAACCGGTGACGGGGAGCTTTCGCGTCGTGAGGTCGTCGGGCGCGTACTCCAACGACACTTCATAGCTGAACACGCCGTCGTAGTAGGTCGTGTCGGTCTCGGTCCGCTCCTCGCACTGCCAGGTGTAGACATCGGCGTACAGCCGGGCGTCATCGTCCCCGCCCTGGCCGAGCGCAATTTTGTAGGGGTCGCAGGCGCCAAGCACCAGCAGCATGGGGGTCAGGTTCTTCATCGGGCCAGTTCTCCGTCTTGGCTATCGTAGCCGGGCGGCTTGCCATAGCGAGGGCGGGGTGTAAAACGATGGTCCAGCTTCACCCGGGGGGCGTGGCGGAATGGCAGACGCAGGGGATTCAAAATCCCCCGGGTGTACACCCTTGTGGGTTCAACTCCCACCGCCCCCACCACCATCTCCACCCGAGGTTCTCCCGATGTTCAAGTTGGATCCGGAGAGTGCGGCCGCCATCATCGCCGAAGAGGCCGCACTCGCGACCTTGCGGCAATACCCCATCGAAACCGTGCTCGCCGCGATCGGGGACACCGACGACCTCGAAGACGAGGAAGGCGCGTTCAACGCCCTGATGGCCGCGATGTATGCGCTTCGCCCGGTGGGGTACCTGTAGGAGGCCGGGCGGTGGCGGGGTGCCGCGACGATCGGCCCTGGCGGACAAGGCGGCCCGGGTTAAACGCCGGGCGTTCCCCGAGGCCCCCGATGACCGCAGCCCTCCTCCTGGCCACGCTCGCCGCCTGCGGCGAGGCCCCGCCCCCGCCGCCCGCCGCGCCACCGCCGAAAGCCGCGGAGGCGCCGCCGCCGCCCGTGCCCGCGGCGCCCCCAACCGGCCCCTACACCGCCGATCCGCTGGCACAGGCGGCCTATGACGCGGCCAGGGCGGCGGGCGCCGACGCCAAGACCAACCCCAAGGCTGGCGACGCCGCGGCGAGCGCCGCCGGAAGGCTGCAGTACGAAAAGTGTCAAACCTGCCACGGCACCACCGGCGCCGGGGATGGCATCGCCGCGGCGGCGCTGCCGCAGAAGCCCGCGCAATTCACCTGGGACGAACGCTGGGCCGCCACGTCGGTGGGCACCAAACACTGGGCGGTGGTCAATGGCATCGCGGGCACGTCCATGGGCCCGCTCGGGCTCAGCGAAGACCAGGCGTGGGAGGTACTGACCTATATCGAAGCCGAGCTTCGCAAGAAGTAGGAGCGCCGGGGCCGCCGCCGACAACACCGGCTCGGCACCCATCGCCACCCTTGTGTAACCGGCCCCACCGCATTAGGGTGGCGCGCCTATCTTCCCCCCCCCTACCGGCCAGAAGGCTGGAGGCACGATGCGACAGCTCACCCGGGCCACCCTGGCATTCGCGCTCACGATGGGCGTGGGTATCGGGTTGGCGGCGGCGAACGCGGTGGAGACCGCGTCGGACGAGGAGACCTTCACCATCGGGATGAAGAACCTCCTCCCGCCCGCGCTCTTCGACGACAACCTCGTGGTCACCGTGGGCCAGCCGCAGCCTGAGGCCAAGCCGCAGCCCATCGCCTTCACCCACGAGCGCCACGTCACGACGCTCGGGATGGACTGCAACTACTGTCACAGCAACGCCCGCAAGGGCGTCTCCGCCGGCGTCCCCGCCACCAGCGTGTGCATGGGCTGCCATGCGCTGATCGACACCACCGACCGCCCCGAGCTCGTCAAGCTCAAGGACTACTGGGCCAAGGGCGAGGTCATCCCGTGGGAAAAGGTGCACGACCTTCCCGACTACGTCTACTTCTCGCACAAGCGCCACGTGATTGCCGGCCTGGACTGCCAGGAGTGCCACGGGCAGGTGCAGGACATGACGGTCAACCAGCGGGTTTCCTCGCTGAAGATGGGTTGGTGCCTGGACTGCCACGCGCAGCACCCGAGCATCGACGAGAACTACGGAACCAAGGCAGAACTTCGGCGCGCTGAGCTGAAGGACTGCTGGACCTGCCACAAGTAGCGGGAGCCACGATGGCCGAATTCAACCGCCGCGACTTCCTCAAAGCAGGCGCCGTCGCAACCACCGCAACCGCAGCCGCCTGCAGCTACGACTACGTCGTTCCGCAGGAAAAAGTGTTGCCGTACGTGGTCAACCCTGAAAACGTACAGCCCGGCCTCGCCAGCTATTACGCGTCGCTGTGCAACGGCTGCGCCACCGCCTGTGGCCTGGTCGCACGGAACAAGGACGGCCGTGTGGTCGGCGTCGAGGGCAATCCGGACCACCCGACCGGGCCGGGCCTGTGCACCCGCGGTCACTTCGACCTCGTCGCCACCTACAGCCCGGACCGGGTCGCAGGCCCGAGCGATGGCCCCGCCGCGCTGAACTGGGCCGCCGCCGACAAGCGCGTCGCAGACGCGATCGTAGCTGCAGCGGCCGCCGGAAAGTCCGTGGCCTGGCTCGGACGGTATCGGTCGGGAAGCGTCGCCGCCCTGCTCGACCTCGCGGCGGCTCGCGGATTGCGCCGCGTCAACTGGGAACTGCTCGGGGTCGACGGTCTGCTGGCCGCCACGCGACGCGCCTACGGTGTCGACGAGCTGCCGGTGTACGAACTGGCCAGCGCCAAGACCATCCTCAGCTTCGGTCACGACTTCCTTCACACGGCATTCGGCTCGATGGGAATGGCGAAGGGCTGGGCAAAGGCCAAGGACCCCGCCCACGACGGCTTCGTCACCCGCCTGGTCGCGGTGGAGCCCCGGTTGGGGCAGTCGTCCAGCCAGGCCGACCACTGGTTCGCGGCCAGGCCGGGCACCGAGGCGTTGGCGGCCCTGGCCATCGCCCGCCTCTGCGCCGACGTCAACAGGTACGCGGGCCCTGCCGCCGCGCTGCTTGCGGGGGTGAACGTCGCGGCGTATGCCCAGGGCTGCGGCATCGACGAAGCCAAGCTCAAGCAGATCGCCGAGTGGCTGGGCGCGGGCTCCAGCGTGGTGCTCCCCGGTGGGCCGACGACCGACTCGGCGGAGCATCTTTCCATCGCGACGTTGCTATGCAACGAGGTCCTCGGGAATATCGGCAAGTCGGTGCAATTCGGCCGCGGCGCCCGGCCCGGGCACGTCAGTTCGTTCGCAGACCTCAAGGCGCTCCTGGACGACGCCGCCGCCGGGAAGATCGGCGTGTTGTTCCTCGACGGGCTCGACATCGTCCACGCGGCGCCCGCCGATCTCGACGCCGCCGCCGCGCTGGCGGCATGCGATCTCGTGGTCCAGTTGGCGAACGAGCCGGACGACAGCTCGGGCGAACGGACCCTATTGTTGCCGACGGGTTCGGGTCTCGAACAGTGGTCGGACGCCAACACCGAATCGGGGCTCCACGTTCTGGGCCAGCCGGCGATGGTGCCCCTGAAGGACTCTCGCGGGCTGGGCGACGTGCTCCTCGCCCTGGTCAAGTCGCTGCCGGCGCCTCCTGCCGCGGCCCCGACAGACCCGGCGGCGCCCGTGGCGCCCGATCTGGCCGCTCTCGCTGGAGCATCCACCACCTTCGCCGAGTTCCTCAAGGCGCGCTGGCTCGCGCTGGTCAAGCCCGCCGACGCCGACGCCACCGCGTGGTGGCACGAGGTCCGCGCCAAGGGAGTCGTCGTCACCAAGAGCGCGCTGAGCGCTCCGATCTGGGTCGGAGCCCTTCCGGCCGAGGGGGCGGACCCGGCTCCCGACGCCGGTGCCGTCTCGCTGGTGCTGTTCGCGGGGCACCTCGCCGACGGCCGTTGGGCCAACGTGCCGTGGGCGCAGGAGCTTCCGGATCCGATCAGCACCTATTTCTGGACCACCTGGGCCGAACTGAGCCCGGCCACCGCCGCGCGGCTGGGACTCGGCGAGAAGGACCTCGTCAAGATCACGACCGACCGCGGCTCCATCGAAGTCGGGTGGTTCGGCTCCCCGGCGGTGCGGGACAACACCATCGCGGTCGTGGTGGGCAACGGCAAGAAGACAGGGAAGTACGCCAGAGGGCGCGGCGCCAACCCGCTGAAGCTCCTGGCCTCCGAACCCAACGCGGACGGCGCCTTCACCCTGTCGGGCTCGACGGTGGCGCTGGCGCGTGTGGCCGGCGACAGCGGCGTCCACGCCCTTTGCGGCAGCATGAATCAGGACGGTCGCAACGTCGCGGTCAACGTGAACGTAGACGACGCCGTCAGCAATCTGGTCGGCGCCGCCGGCTCGATCGTGCCCATCCACCATCTGCCCACCGACCCCCGGGTCGAAGCGGCCGGGCCGGTGGACATGTACCCGGAGCCCCAGCACCCCACCTACCGCTTCGCGATGACGCTCGACGCCAATGCGTGCAACGGCTGCGGCGCCTGTCAGATCGCATGCGCGGTCGAGAACAACACGCCGTTCGTCGGCCCCGACCAGCTCCGCAAGGGCCGGACGATGTCATGGATCCGGATGGATCGTTTCTTCGAGGGCAAGGGCGAGAACCCCGACATCCGCTATCTCCCCGTCATGTGCCAACACTGTGCGCATGCGCCGTGCGAAGGCGTGTGCCCGGTGCTGGCGACCTACCACAACCTCGACGGGCTCAACGCGATGATCTACAACCGGTGCGTCGGCACCCGGTACTGCGCGAACAACTGCCCGTACACCGCGCGACGCTTCAACTACCACTCCTGGGAATGGCCTGAGAGCTACCATCTCATGCTCAACCCCGACCTGAGCACCCGTGAGATGGGCGTGATGGAGAAGTGCACCTTCTGCGTCCAGCGCATTCGGTCGGCCAAGGACCTGCATCGCGACGTGGCCTTCGCCGAGCGCGAGGCCGGCAAGCCCGTGAACATGCGGCAGAACGAAGTGCCCGACACCGAGCTGCGCAAGCTCACCGCGTGCGCCGCTGCCTGCCCCACCGACGCGATCGTGTTCGGCAACTGGAACGACGACAAGTCCACCGTCGTGAAGAAAGGCACCACTCCGCGGGCCTACACGCTCTTCGGCGAGCTGAACACCAAATCGGCCGTGCACTACGTCGCGCGTGTCAATCACAACCAACCCGCGAACGTCGGCCACCATGGCGGCGGGCACGGCGAGGACCACGGCGGGGCCAAGCCCGACGCGGACAAGGGTACCCACGGCGCTGACGCCCACGGCGCCGCGCACGAGGAGGGCTGATGTCAGACAAGCTCACCTACTCCCAGGTCAACCGCGACGTCATGCGGCCCCTGTTCAACGCCACGAGCCTGTGGTGGGGCTTCATGGCCATCGTCGGCCTCGCGCTGGCCTACGGGGCCGTCTGCTGGGGCATCCAGTTGGTGTGGGGGCTCGGCGTCGCCGGGTACCACCCGCCGGTCTTCTGGGGCGTGTACATCACGACCTTCGTGTTCTGGGTCGGCATCGGCCACGCCGGGACGCTGATCAGCGCGATCCTCTTCTTGACGCGAAGCCGCTGGCGCACCGGGATCTACCGGGCCGCAGAAGCGATGACCATCTTCGCCGTCATGACCGCCGCGCTCTTCCCAGCGATTCACGTCGGTCGGGCGTGGCAGGCTTACTGGCTTTTCCCATACCCCAATCAGCGTCAGCTCTGGCAGAACTTCAAGTCGCCCCTGATGTGGGACGTCTTCGCCATCAGCACGTATTTCACGGTGTCGACGGTGTTCTTCCTCATCGGGCTGGTCCCCGACATCGCCGCCGTTCGCGACAACACACGCGGCATGACCCGCAAGCTCTACGCCGCCATGGCGCTCGGCTGGCGGGGCACCGACAAGCAGTGGCACCACTACATGGCCGCGTACGGCTTCTTTGCCGCGCTGGCAACGCCGCTGGTGCTCTCGGTTCACAGCGTGGTGTCCTGGGACTTCGCGATGGCGAACACCCCCGGCTGGCACAGCACGATCTTCCCGCCCTACTTCGTCGCTGGCGCCATCTACTCGGGCTGCGCGATGGTCATCACCCTGATGTTGCCGCTCACCAAGTTCTTCAGGCTCGAGGCGTACATTCACATCTGGCACTTCGAGCATCTCGCGAAGTTGTGCATGTTCACCGGCGGCATCCTGACCTATGCCTACGGCACGGAGTACTTCGTCGCCTGGTACTCGGACAACCCCTACGAGTGGGGCGTGTTCGTCGACCGCGTGGTCGGCAAATACTGGTGGGTGTTCTGGATCATGTTCTCCTGCAACTGCGTGCTACCGCTGGTGTGGTGGTTCAAGAAGGTCCGGACCTCATTCATGGGCCTGTTCGTGGTGAGCCTCATCATCAACGTGGGCATGTGGTTCGAGCGCTTCAACATCATCGCCAGCTCGTTGGCCCACAGCTTCGACCCGGCCGCGTGGGTGTACTACCTCCCCACCTACATCGAGATCGGCATCCTCATCTTCTCGTTCGCGTGGTTCCTCCTCTGGTTCCTGCTATTCGTGAAGATCATGCCCAGCGTCGCGATCGCCGAGGTCAAAGAGACGCTCCGTCCGCCGCTCAAGTCTGATGGGGAGGTCGCCGCCAAATGAGCACCGCCGCAGCCACCACCGCCGCCAACGTCGCCGTCAAGGCCGTCTACAGGCAGCTTGATTGCCTCTTGCAGGCAATCCACGACCTGCAGGCCGCGGGCTTCACCGACTTCCAGGTCATGAGCCCCTTCCCGCGGCACGAGATCGAGGAGCTGATGTACAAGGGCGAGCCCAGCCCGATTCGCTGGATGACGCTGGCTGGCGGCATCACCGGCGGCACCATGATCTTCACGCTGGCGTCGCTGACCCACGCCAACTGGCCGATGATCATCCCCGGCGGCAAGCCGCTGGTCTCGATCCCCCCCTTCCTGGTCATCACCTTCGAAGGCACGATCCTCTGGGCGTCGATGATGACCCTCTTTGGACTGCTCATCCACTGCGGGCTGCCGGCCACCAACCTGCACCCTGCCGTAGAAGACCCGCGCTTCACCAACGACTGCTTCGGCATCGTCTTCGAACGCACCGGCGGGCAGACCGCGCAGATCCTGCACATCCTCGAACACTCCGGCGCCATCGAGGTGTCCCATGGTTGAGAGCTCGTCGCGCAAACGTTGGCTCGTCGGCGGGCTGCTGCTCGTCTCGGCGGCGGCGTGGGCCTCCCCCTGGGACATCGACATGGTCGATGCGGTCATGTTCAAGGCCTACGAGTGGGAGATGAAGCCGCAGCCCGCAGACGTCGTCGCCCGCGAGGCGTTGGGCGCGCCCCTGCCGCGCGATGCCGGGTACTATCAGAACGCCAGCATCGCGACGGTGTCCCGCACGGACATGCCGACGGTCGACGCGCTGACCGACCCCTACGCCAAAGCCGCCAACCACACGACGCGCGGCCAGAAGCTGTTCCGCATCAATTGCGCCCCCTGTCACGGACTCGAGGGCAAAGGTGACGGTCCGGTCACCAAGAACGACGTCGCGACCGGCGTGCGGCGCTTCATGATGCCGGCGCCGATGCTCTCCGGCGCGTCCTCGCGGACCGCCAAGCTGAGCGACGGCTTCCTGTACTCCTACATCCGCAACGGCGGCAACGGCAGCCTCGGCGCCACCGCCGAACGCCCGGCGGGCCTCGTCGCCATCGGGGCCGGCATGCCGTCCTACGGCGCGCTCCTGACGGATGCCGAGCGCTGGTCGGTGGTCGCCTACATGCGCACCCTTCCCGCCGCGGCCTACGTCCCGCCCGCGCCCCCCTCCGCACCGGACACGCCGCAATGAGCGAAGTCGACATTCTCGCCGCCACCCGGCGCACCGTGGGCCCAGGCCCGGACGTGCGCGCAACGGTCGAGAGCACGCCGCGCGACCTCCCGGACGGCACCATGAAGATGGGGCTCATCGGCGTGGGCATCGGCCTGGCGTCCCTCGCCTATGGCTTGAGCACCGAATCACACCGCACGCTGGGCGCGCTTCTGGTTTGCGTCGTCTACTTCATGGCGGTGGCGCAAGGCGGACTGATGTTCTCCGTCGTGCAGACGCTGACTTTTGGTCGCTGGACCCGGCCGTTCAAGCGCATCGCCGAGTCGTTCTGGTTCTTCATGCCGGTGAACTACGCGATCTACGCCATCTTCCTCCTGGGGGGTGGGCTTGAGCTCTATCCGTGGTTGCACGAGGACATGCCGGCACACAAGGCCATCTGGCTCCAGCCCGGCTTCTTCGTGGCTCGGCAGCTGGCGATGCTCGGCGTGCTCATGGTTCTGGACTTCGTGTTCATCCGGAACAGCATGCGCGCCGACATGGGCGTGGCCGCGGAGGCGCTCGGCACCCGGGCGCCGGCCTTCTGGGCCAACCTCACCGTCGGCTGGCGCGGCAAGGCCGTCGAAGCCGAAGAGACCTACCAGAAGAACATCCGCCTGGCGCCGGTGATCGTGATCCTCTACGCGATCTTCTTCAGCTTGTTCGCGGTCGACGCGATGATGAGCCTCTCGCCCCACTGGTACGCCAACATGTTCCCGGCGTGGACCTTCGTGTCGAGCTTCTGGCTCGGCATCAACTGGATCTGCATCGTGAGCGTGTTCTTTGGCGCATGGCTCAAGATCGACCACCTGCTCACGCCGAAGCACTACCACGACCTCGGCAAGATGATGTTCGCCCTCGGCATCTTCTGGACCTACAACTTCTTCGCGCACCTGCTGCCGATCTGGTACGGGAACATGCCGGAAGAGACCTGGTACCTCATCCTGCGCATGTACATCGAGCCGTGGTCTGGCCTGTCGAAGGTCGTGATCTCGATGTGTTTCTTCATTCCGTTCACCGTGCTCTTGAGCCGCGGGATCAAGAAGACGCCGAGGTCGCTGGTGGCGGTCGCCATCGTGATCGCCATCGGGGTCTTCCTCGAACGGTTCATCCTGATCATGCCCGCGGTGTGGTTCAAGAACGAGCTTCCCATCGGCCTCGTCGAGATCGGGCTGGTGATCGGGTTCGTCTCGGCCTTCCTGACGGTGGTGCTCAACGTACTTGCCCGGGTCCCCGCGGTGCCGATCAGCGACCCGTTCATGCACCCGCACCCCGACGATGTGCACATCCACGTCGGCGGCGCGCACTCGCACTGATCCTGAGAGGGGGAAAGGGCTGACCGCCCTCTCCCCTACCGGCCCGTTCCCTCCGGACCCGGACTTCCCGGCGCACCGCGCGTTGATAACACGCTGCGACGCGGACCTCTCCCCTCTCCGCCCGGCCGCAGAGCGGAGGCGCAGGATGGCGAGATCCAGGGGAATCGGCCACGGCAGCCTCTCCGCGGCGCGGGGCGCGAATTAGCATCTCCCGGCCGTGATCGAAGTCACCCGCGAAGACCTTATTCGCCTCTGCGCCCCGATTGCGGCCGTGGTGGCGCGGCTCGGAACCACCGACGGCGCTGCTCTCGAAGCAGGGCTTGAGGCGCTATCCACCGATGAGCTGGAAGCCACCGCGCTCGCAGCGCATGCGGCCGGCTGGCTGACGCCCAAAGAGGCGGGCGGCGTCCGTTTCGGGCGCATCAGCCGACCGAGCGCCGACACCCACGGCCACAGCATCGACGCCGTCGACATGGACGGCCCCGCCGCCGGCGCCCACACCCACCCCCGCGGTGAGGTGGAGCTCTGCATCGATCTGATCGGCCAGCCCGCTTTCGACGGGCGGCGGGCGCGCTTTCAGAGCTATCCACCCGGCAGCCGGCACGTCCCGACCGTCAGTGGTGGCAGGATGCTGATCCTGTACTTCCTGCCGGGGGGGGAGATCGACTTCGGGTAGCGGGTGAGGGAAAAGCAGGATCCCGCGCCACAGGCCGCGGGCGCCGCTCCCTCCCGGTCGCCCGGAAGCGGCCGCTGCACTGGGGGCGGCGGGAGCGGCATCGCCATCGGGGGCGACCGGCCTCGGCATCGCCGCCGCCATCGATTGAGACGCCTCGATCTCTTCGATGGCGACGCCCCCACCGAGGCACCTGAGCATCGTACCGATGCGATGCAGCTTCGCCCAGGGGGGCAGCCGGTGGCGGGTTACCGGGCAATGATGGCGCCACCAACCCGGCGACGGACACCGGCGGGCCCCACACCGGCGACGCCCTCGACAGCGCGTCGCCCGGACCGACCTAGTCCCGGGCGACGGCCCAACTCGTCCCCAGATTCTGGCTGACCACGGTACCTCTCACGACGGCGTCGGCACTGCCCAGCGGCTGCGGCCCCGTCCACGAACAGCCGTTGTCGGTCTGGTCGCAATCGTCGTCCAGGTGGTTCCCACACACCTCGGTGCCCGCCGGACTCACCGCGGGGTCGGTGTCGAGACAGTCGGCATCCGGCGCCGCGTAGCCGTCCAGGTCCTGATCCCAGTCGTCCCCGCCTGCGCAGTCTTCGTCTTCGTCGTCGTACCACACCTCCGGCGCGCCCGGCCATGCGACCGACGACGCGTCGTTGCAGTCGGTGTCGTCGGCCAGAAACCAAGCAGGAGCGGCGCACGCGTTCAAGGACTGGCCCGGGTCGCCCCAGCCGTCGGCGTCCCGATCGGCATACCACGAGTCAGGGCCCCCACCGTGGCGTCGCCATCGTCACAGTCCTCGCAAGCGAGGAGCCCGTCGGCATCGGCGTCGTCGGTGCCCACCAGCCCGTCGCAGTCCACGTCTGCAGGTGCATCGCAAGCTTCCGGGGTGCCCGGCGCCGTACTGCACGCGCAGGTGGTGACGCTGGCGTTGCCGAACCCGTCGCCGTCGGCGTCCTCGTAGAAGGGCAGGGCGTCCACGGCGGCTTCGTCCACCTCGCCGTCACAGTCGTTGTCGGCGCTGTCGCACCACTCGTCGGCGCCCCGGGCGCGCCGCCGCCCGTGACCGTCCACCGACGGCTGTCACCCGCAGGGGAGTCCGGATCGGGCGCACGCCTCCGGCACCCCGCCGCGGCAGGGATCGAGTGGAGGGCCCAAGGCCCGGAGCGAGAGCCCGGCGACGCGAAGCGGCGGCCGCCAATCGGCCTCGGTCGCGACGGCAGCGACTAGGGCACCACCGCCGCTGCCCCCACCGGAAACCCCAGCCCATCCACCTCCAGCGTGACGACCCGGGAGAGCACGATCGCGCCCGCCCCCGGCTCGGTCTCCTCGGCCAAAGGCGGCAGCGCCTGGTTGCTGGCCCAGTCGCCGCCGTAGTTGACCAGGACCACGGCCACCGCGATGGTGGTGCCCCCGCCTTCCAGCGCCGGGGGGCCCAGCTCCCCCCAGGGAATCAGGCCCTCGAAGCCGTTCTCGGTCAGGCCGGTGGCGCCGGCATCGGGCGCCGGCCCGCCCACCGAGACGTTGCCGTCGTCAAAGGCGCTGATGGCCTGCAACCACGCAAAGTTGTCCGCCGCGCCGCTGCCGTTGGCGAAGCCTCGCAGGCCTCCAGTCTCGCCGGGCTCGCCGAAGATGGTCTCCTCGGCGCCGACGGCCCCGAGCACCACGTCGAAGCCCACTCCCGGCACGTCGATGAACACCTCGGTGTTGCTGATCGCCGCGTCCAGCCCATCATCGAGGTCGGAGAGGACCAACTCCTGCCCGAAGCCGGTGCCGGCGCCGTAATCGAGGTCCACGAGCACCAGGACCGCGTTGTCCTCGCGCTGGAAGACCCCATCGACTCCGACGCGGAGCCCGTCGACATCGGCACCGAGGCGCAGCGCATCGAGCTGGTTGTAGCCGGGGCCGAAACTCGACGCCCAGGTCTGGGTCACGACGATCTCACTCACCTCCGAGGTGGTGCCGTCGATGAGCGCCGGGACCTCCGGCGGCGTGACCGAGCGTGCCCCGTCCACCGCCGCAGCCAGGGTCGCGTGTACCCAGATCTGGTCGAGCCGCTGGTCGGCCAACACCTCTGTGAGGGCTCCACGTGCGTAGACGGGAACGTCAGCGTTGGTGTGCTGCCCCCAACGCCAGGTTGTCGGCGGGAGCGTCCCCGCCGGAGCCGCGCCGGTGAGCGTCAGTCCACCGCACTCGTGATCGGCGGTGACGATCAGCGTCACCTCGTGAGCCGCGGCATCCGCCCAACCATTGGCCGCCGCAACCGCGGCGTCGAGGGCGATCACCTCAGGCAGCGCCTGCCCGGCATCGCGGCCGTGGCTGCCATGGTCGATCCGCGCGCCCTCGACCATGAGGAAGAACCCTTCGGGGTCGTCGTCCAGCCACGCCAACGCCCGCTCGGTCATCTCCGCCAGCGTCGGCGTCTCGGCGTCGTAGCCTTCCGAGACGAAGAGAAACTGCGTGTTGGCGAACACGCCGAAGAGGCTACGGCCGTCGGGAACGGCGGCCAGCAGCGCAGTGCGGGTGGTGACGACCTGGGCCGGAAGCGCCGCCAGGGACGACTCGAACTCGTCGAAGCCCCCCCCCAGCGTCACGTCGGGGAGTGAGGTGTTGTAGTCGAGGACGATGCCGATGACGTCGCCGCGATTCGGCGCGTGGGCAACAAAGCTCGAGGGCGTGGCGCCGGTGAGGCGGTCGGTGGTGACGATGCCAGTGGCCAGGCCCAGGGCACGCGCCCGTTCCAACAGGTTCTCGACGACCGCTCCGTCTCGATTTTGACCCACCACATCGTTCCAGGTCTTGTGGCCGGTCGCCAGCGCCGTGGCGCTTGCAGCGGAGTCGGTCGTCCCTGAGAGTGAGGCGGTGCGGGCCCTGCCGCGATTCGGCAGGGTCTCCATGGTGAGCGAGCCCGAGGCCCCGTTGGCGTACATCCCACCGGCGGCCACGTGCTCGGGACCCATGCCGTCGCCGATGAACAGGATCACGCCGCGGAGGCCGGTGACGTCGACGGGATCGGTGTGGGTGTCCGTGCTGTCGCCCGTGTGCTCGGAGGTGTCGCCGGGCTCACCGCTGTCGGCAGTGTCCAGAGAGCCGGAAGAGTCGGCGGCGGGGTCGGTGACCGGAGCGGGCGTACAGGCGAAGAGGGCGGACAGGAAGGCGGGGCTGACGCGCATGGGACGCAGGGGTGAGGGCTCAGTGTACTCCAGCGCGGTTGCCTCGGATGCGCCGACCTCGCGGCGGCGTTTGGATGCCCTGCGGTGGTGTCCCTGGCGCGACGACCGGACCAGGCGCACTTCGGCGTGACGTTACGGTGGGGGGGCTGAGGGCGTCCCCATGGCCCCGGCAAGCGTCCCCTCCCCCGGACGCCACACGCCGTAATGGACCACGACCCTGGCGAAGGGCCACGGCACAAGGAACCGGTCCCAGGATCGCGCGCGCCAACCCCGGGCCTCGACGTGCCCGAAGACAACCGCCACCCCCTCCAACTCGGCCAGCGCTGCCGCACCCGGCGCCACGCGCCCAGCCGGACCTCGCGGACCATCCACCGCGAATGCTGGGCTTTTCCCATCGCGAAGGGCCTCGCGCAGCGCAAACAGCGCGTCCCCGCCGCCCTCGGAGGACGAACCGCGCACGACCCTGAACCCCAGCCGGGTGAGTACCGCCGCGATGAGTGCCCCGTCCCGAGACCGACTCGCCAGGCCGACAAACCCGCGATCTCGATGAAGCGCCACCATCGGCAGCAACTCCCCGTGCCAGAACGCCACGACGCAGGCGTCCGGCACCGGCCACGGGGGTTGTTGCACGCGCCAAGTGGCCGCGAGCAGGCGCACCAGGAGACTGAGCAGGCGGGGGAACACGCCGCCAACGTAGCGTCAGCCGTGGTAGATGGCCGCATGCAACGTTTCCTGGTCGTGGCGCTCCTCGCCGCGGGTTGTTCGACGACCCACGGCATCCGCCCCATCGGGAAGGGCTCGGTGGGCGTGGACGCGTCGATCGGCGGTCCCATCACCCTGGTGTTCGGGGCGCCGATCCCTCTCCCGCTCAGCACCATCGGCGCCACCGTCGGGGTCACCGACACCACCGACGTCCATGCCGCCTTCCACCCCACCGCCGCCGCGATGTTCGCGGTCACCGCGATCGACGTGGGCGCGTCCCAACAGCTCCTCGCGCCGGCGGGCGCGCGCCCGCGGCTGATGGCCGACCTGACGCTGCTCGGAGCGGGGGGGGATCTCGATCCCGACCAGCGCCCGGAGGGGGGCTTCCGCTTCTTCTTCCAGCCTTCGGTCCTGGCGTCGTGGGACTACGGCAAGGTGGGGCAGCACAGCTTCTACACCGGTGTCACCGGCTTCTTCGAGGCGGCCGACGCCTTTCACGGACTCGGCGGCTTCATCGTCGGCAACCGCTTCGGCGTCGGCCGCAGCCACCTCGACGTCGAATTGAAGTGGCTCAACCCGTGGGACAACACCACCGACATCGTCCCGGAGTTCTCGGCCCCCGGCAACCAGGGCGCGATCACCGCGCAGATCGGCTACGGCTTCCGCTTCGGCGGCAAGGACGGTGCGAAGTGAGCCTCCTCTTCATCCTCGGCGCCTGCTACCAGCTCGACGGCTTCTTATTCAACCCGACCGTGGTGGAGGCCTACAGCCTCGGCGGCGAAGTGATCCCCACCGGCTGCCAGGAGCTGGTGTCCTTCGATGGATCCGGCGGCTCGCTCTACGGCGCCTGGGCGCACTCGCCGGTCGATGTCGCGACTGAATGCGTCGACGCCGCGGCCGATCCCGACGCCGAGGTGGTGGTGTACTTCCACGGCAACTCCGAGAACATCGACGGGTACTGGGACCAGGTCGAGTTCTACTGGCAGAGCGGCTACGAGGTCTTCATCTTCGACTACGGCGGCTACGGGCGCTCCTGGGGAGAGCCGAGCTTCGAGTCGGTGATCGCCGATGGCCGGTTCGCGATCGACTACGTGAGCGCCACCACCTTGCTCCCGAGCACGGAACTGGTGTACATCGGCCTCTCACTCGGCGGATTCGTCTCGGTCCACAACCTCGTCGACACCCCCCCCGGCATCCTCATCACCCAGGACTTGTTCGCGAACACGCAGAAGATACTCGACGACGGCACCCAGTTGGACATGCCCTCGGGCTGGTTCTTCGAGCAGGACTACGACAGCCTCGTCCCGCTTCGGGCGATGCCAACCCAGATCCCCACCCTCGTGACCCACGGCGATTCCGACACCTACATCCAGCCGGAGCACGCCCAACTCGTGTTCGACGCCGCCGGCGCGACCACGAAGAAGCTGTTCCTGCTCCCCGGTGTCGGCCACGCCGACGCGATCACCGACGCCCCCGAGGTCCTGCGCCCCGAGATCGACTGTTGGATCCGCCAAGACTGCGTCGAAGGGTAACGAGTGGCGCTCGAGCCAGGGCTGCGAATCGGCCACCGTCGCGTGGGGACGGCGCGACCGGCACCGCCGGGATTTCTGGTGTTCGCGGCCGAGGGCGACGCCGAGCTGGAGTTCATCGCACCCAACGGGCACCTGCGACTCCGCGCCGGCGCGAAGTCGGCCTGGGCAGAGGCACGAGCGCGACGGGCGGCCGCGCCGGGGGTCTCGGTGCCCGAGCACGCGTGGGTCGAGGTGGACGGCTGGCCGGTCTGGCTCCGGCCGCGCTCGGAGTCCGTGGCGCTCGACTCACTCGACGAGCGTGCTCGCGCCTCGCTGGCGGGATGGCTCGTGGCCGGCGGGGTGGACCTGTCCCAGGCAACGGAGGCGGACCTCGTGGCGGCGGCGGACGGGCTCCTGCGGTACGCCCCGCTCGGTCTCGCGGTGAACCAGCTCGATCGCGCCCCCCCGGCGGTGCTCACGGCGCTCCTGGGAACACCCGGCCCGCCCGGGGAAGTTCGCGTAGCCGTCGCGCGGGCCGCCCCGGCCCCGGGCCGCCAGCGCGATCTCGTCCTGCCGGACGACCCGGCGCTCCTGGTGGTGGTGGCGCTCCCCCGCGGGGACGCCGGCGCCCTGACGCGCGTCGCGTCGCGGACGGCCACCCAGCTGCGGGAGGTCGAGCGCGCCGCTGAACGCGGGGCATCCTGGGTCTGGGCGGCGGTTGCGGACCCCGCCCAGGCGCCGAGGCTGCGGGGCCAGGCCGAGCGGGCCGGGCTGCGGGCCGAGGTGGTCGGCACCCGGGCGCTCTCTCCCGCGTTCCTGATGCCGATGGTGCTGGCCGGCGGCGCCCAGGTCCCGTTCTTCGTGACCACCGGCGTCGTCGCGCTCGACGTCGCGCTGATCGGCGGGCTCGGCCTCACCTCGTTGGCCTCGGCCGTCCGCGCCTTCGCGCGCATCGCCCCGGCTCGCCGTGCCGCCGGGGGCGCGGGGGCGTGGGAGACCTGGCGGCGGAGCACCCGGACCACCGGCGCGGCCAGGCGGCTCCTGGCGTTGGAGCTACGCCTCGCCGCGGAGGTGCCGCCGGGGCCGGTTCGCGTCGATCTGGGCGAGGCGCTCGATTCCGCCTGGACACGACTCTTCACCGCGCTCGCGGACCCCCGCGCGGCGGAGGCGGTCGAGGCTCCGCTGACCGTGGCTGCGGACGCCGTGGACGCCGGGCTGGCTCATCCGGACGCGGCATCGTTTGGCGCCGCGCTGAGGAAGCTGTCGTCAGGCTGACCGCGCCGGCAGCTCACAAACGGTCGACCTCCGCCGGCTCGAAGACACAGTCCGCTTCGTCACCCGCGGCTTCGGTCAGGGCCAGGCTGTCCGACTGGAAGGTGAGCCGACCGGCCGGGCCCCAGCACTGGCTCCACAGCCACACGGTATCGCCGAAGCCACCGCCGGTCACCTGCGCGTCCGAGCGGCCACCGGTGCCCGGGACCCAGCGGTCACGCACGGTCACCGTGGCCAGCTCGTCGCTTCCGTCGTCGGCGATGTCCGATACGGTCCGGAATTGGAAGTCGCCGAGCGTCGCGGTGCGGGTGTAGGCGTAGGTCCAATCCGTCGGTTCGGCGCCGTCGAGGCTCAGGTCCTCGACCAGCACCAGCAGGTCGACGCCGTCCCGGTTGTCGTAGTCGACGGTGACGAGCCCGGTCTCGTCGAGTCCGCACCACGCGGCCCACCGGCCGTGATCCCAGACGAAGGTGCCGTCGCCCCCGGCCACGGTGGTTCCCGCGAAATGGGTGCCGTACAAGACCGTGGCGTCGTCGCCCTGCCCCGGGTGCCCGAGCACGCTCCACTGGTACACGCCGAACTCTCGCGACATCAGGAGCGAGGCGGACACGCCGCACTCGACGTCGTAGGGGCCCCAGCGCCGGGTGTCGTCCCCGCGCTCGGTGGGCGGCAACTCCCGCACCGCGTCGACGAGGCCGAGCGTGCCGAGGACGAAGCCGTTGACCTGGGAGGCGATCGCCACCGAGAGCTCGACCAGATCGGCCCGATCGCCGAGTCCGCGCGCCGCCACGTCGGTGGTGTCGTCGCCGAAGCCGACCGTCCGCCGCGCCTCGTCGGGCAAGGCCGCCAGGAAGTTGGCGTCGTCGTCGAAGGGGGCGTTGCTCACGGTGCCACACCCGTACATTAGGAAGATGATCATGGTCAAAACCGGTATCCCAGTCCGAGCAGCAGCTCGGAGAAGCCCATTCCGTTGTCGCGACCGTCCACCACATAGGGCAGGTAGTGCACCCGAAGCTGCAGGTCGATCTCGAATTGCCCTGGATGTAGCCCGAGCCATCCCGCGATCCCCGGTGCGACCGAAAACAGCTCCTGAGCCTCGACCCCGGCGTCGGGGAAACGTCGCCGCAGCCAGAAGCCTTGCAGATGGAGCCCTCCGCCCCCCTGCACGATGAACTCCGGGGTGCGCCACCCGGCCCCGACTCCGAAGGTGGCCGAATCCAGGTCTACCTTCACCGGATACCCGAGTCCGTCCACGGCGAGGGTTCCCGCACCGCTCCCGGCGAGAAAGTCCATCGACGCGTACTGCCCGTCTCGCCAGCCGAACCGTCCCTCCAGACCCGCGGCGCCGGTCGTCGGGAAGTAGGCCGCCTGGATGGTCGGGTCCGAGAAGCTTCGCCCCCCGGCCAGCAGGTGCAGCGCCAGCTTGGGGCGTCGGGCGGCGCGGATGCTCTGGTCGATCGACCCCTTGGCGACGTCGTCCTCGTACTCGTCGTCCCGAAAGCGGCTCGAGTCGACGGTGACGACGGCCTGGGCGACCAGCTGGATCTCCGCGACGGCGAGGTGGGTCGGCATCCGCTCCTGGAGCAGATAGCGCCCCGGTCGCAGCGCGATGCGACGGTCGACCCGCGTCACGTCCACTTGCGATACGAACATCCGTCGGTCAAGGTCGAAGACCGCGAAGGTGCCGGGGTTGCTCGCCGGCAGGTGCAGCGTACCGGTCCCCGAGCGGCCGAGCTCGGTGATCACGACCTCGCCGTTGGCGCTGAGATCCCAGTCCTGCGTCGGATGCTGGGTACCGGAGCGCGTAGCCGACGTTCGGTAGACGGTCTCGTGGTAGACGTAGCGATAGGCCTCAGACAGCGTCACCCTTGAATCGCCGTCGTCGTCCGCCCCGCCGGACAGCCCCGAGGCGAGAAAATGGGTGAAGTAGGAGCCGCCGATCTCGTCGGACTCCTGGCTCGCTTCGTCGCCGCCGCTGCTGGTGACGATCACCGAGCCGCGCGCGTCCAGCCGCTCCTGGAGGTCGAAGGCGAAGGTCGGCGCCCGGGTGCCACCCTTGCGCCGGGTCATGCTCCCCGATTGGCACGCGTCCACGAACGCGACGCGCACGTCGGCGCCGCTCTTGTCGAGCAGAGCGGTCAACTCTGCCCAGGTGACGCTGGTTCGACCGAGGTGCAACGCCGTCTCGTCGGCGTGCCCGGAATAAAAGAAGTACAGCACCGTCTGGTTGCCGTTCTGCCGCGCACCGGCGATCGGCCCCTGCAACTCCGTCATGCTGCGAACGAGCTCGGTGCGACCTCTGCCCACCAGCATGCGGGTGTTGAGCAGCGAGACGCCGCCCAGGTCCGTGAGTACACCCTGCATCTTTCGGGCGTCCTGCTCCGCGAAGTACAGCGCCGCGTCCCCGACGGCGCCCTCGTTGTTTCCCACGACCACCGCGAAGCGCTGCACGTCAGCGCGGGCGAGCGAGACGCCGAGACCGATGACGAGGGCGCCGATCACGGCTTGTCCAGGACCAGGATCGCGATGTCCGCGCGCGCTTCGTCCAGCGCCACCAGGCCCTCGACCCCCGACTCGTCGTAGACCGCCCCGACCTCGGCGCGCACGGCGTCGACCTCGGCCCCGGAAAAGCTCGCGACGAACACCTCGGGCCCCGGAGCGTCGTCCAACTGAATGCTCCCGTCGAGGAGCTGGCCTTCTCCGGGGATAATAGCGAAGGGTGTGCTCCCTTCTTCGGGCCAATAGGTCTGCACGGTGCCGGTTCCGTCCACGCCCACGAGCACCAGCGAGTCGTGCACGCCGGCCCGGTAGCTGAACCGGAGCCGATCGCCGGCGCGCACTTCCGTGTCCGCGTCGCCCTCGAAGCTCTGGCCGTCGCGGAGCACCGCGAATCCAAGCGCGGTGTCACCCTTGACGCGGACGCCGTCGCGCGGAGGCGGCTTGACGATGAGCAGCAGCGCCGCGGCCAAGGCCATGGCGCCGCCGATCCAGGGCGCGACCCTCCGAAACAGCGGCACCACCTGCCCTGGAGCGCGCGCAGGCGCGTCGGGTGCGTGGGCTGCGGCGCGGGCGCGGAGCGCGGAGATGTCCAGCGGGGGCGGGTGCGCCGACTCCACCTCGGCGCGCCAGGCCGTGGCGGCGGCATGCGCGGCGTGCGCGGCCGGGAGCGGACATTCCCCGACGAGGTCGCGGCCGATCGCCAGCCGTGAGGGGCGACTCCCGTCGTTGAGGCGGCTCATGGCGCCCCCTGCATCAGCTGAAGGCTGAACCAGGCGACGCTGGCGCCGAGCACCGCCAGTCCCAGCGTCCGGCGGGAGCGGCGCAGGAACTCGTCGAGCCGCTTGCGCAAGGTGGGCACGGAGATCCCGACCAGCACCGCCGTCTCCTCACGGGTGAGATCGTCGAAGAACAGGTGGACCACGATGCGTTGGGTGCAGTCGTCTTCGGTAGCCAACAGACCCCGGATACGGGCGTCGTCCAGGCGTTCGTCGTCGGGAGCGACCGCTTCGTCCCCGACGATCTCGCCTCGGCGCTCCTCGTGTTTCCGATGGTGGCCGCGCTGGTCGCGCAGCCGGTTGAGGCACCAGTTGGTGTTGATCTGGTACAACCAGGTCAGCGGCGACGCCTCCGCACGGAAGCCATCGCCGGCACGGATGACGCGAGCAAAGGTCTCCTGGACGGCATCGCCGGCCTCGGCATCGTCGCCGAGGATGCCGCGGGCGCGGGCGTGCAGGATCGGGGCGTAGCGCACGTACATCTCGCTGATCTCGGTGTCGGTGATGGCCATCGTCCTGGCTTCGACCCCCGAGCGCGTCTGCGCCGAAAGAAAATCGCGATCGCGCTGTATCGAACCGGGCGCGGGTCTGCGTTGTCGATCCGTCGCGGACCTGTTGGCGATGGTCGAGTGACGCGCCCTTTCCCCTGTTTCGTGACAGTCATCCATGCCGCCCTTCGGGACGCGCCGGCTCCCAGGGCCATGAAACTGCTGCGGCATGGGTGACGCCCAGGTGGGGGAGAGTCGCCCGGCGGGCGGGTTATCCAACCCGACCGCCGCCGCAGGCCGGAAAGCGTAGCTTGGAGGGC
>SHYX01000059.1 GCA_009692585.1 Myxococcales bacterium | reverse complement strand
GACCGCAACTCATGCGCTCACCCGAGCCTGGAAGTCCGTCGCTGACCATGCGATCTACTCCGGTTCCGGGACCGCCCAGCGCGGACATCGTGGAATTGGAGGGTCTGGTGGCGGTTCGCCGACGTGAGATCGCCGAACTCGAGGCTGCCTTGGCGGGTCGCCGGGCGGAGATGGGCGAACTTGAAGATCGGCTAAGGCGCGCTCGTCAGGCCGATGCAGCGCGGAAGCCTGGGCCAGCGGAAACTCCATCGCTGCTGATGATGGTTCGGGAGCCCGACCCGGAGCCGTACGCTGCCAGCAGTGCTGGAGAGAGCCCGACGATCGAGGAGCGCGTCCTCGTCCTTCTTCGAACCGACGAAACTCCCAAGTCGCCCGCGGAGATCGCGAACGCGCTCGGGGTCTCAGAAAGCAAGGCCCGCGTAGCGGTCAAGGCTGTCGTGGGCGGCGGTAGCGCAGAACCCGTGAAGGTAGGACGGGCAACGAAGTACACGGTGCCGAAGGCCATCGGCCTTTTCACGCCCCATCCCGAACGCAGCTAGGCTGAATGGCACTGAAGCGGGCGTTTTTGGCGCGCTTTCGGCCTCCTCACCCCCTCCGCCTCCACCCGCACCCGATAGCGCGCCGATGATCCCTCTGGCGGGCCGAACGGGAGCTGGTGACCAACAACGCGCGCTCTCGAAATGTCGCTCGACGCTCACGGCGCCAGCAGCGAGGCGTCGAGCTCCGCGCTCGCGCACCCGGCGCCGGACACGAGCGCGCACACGCTGCGCAGCAGGGGCGCGACGGCGGCGGGGTCTCCGCGCTGGGGCGCGAGCGGCTCCAGCAGGGCGGCGACGACCTTCCGGTCGACCCGCGCGGCGTGCCCGATCGACACGTGCCAGCGACCCAGATCCCACGCGGGCGGCTCGTTCCGCGCCTCGGCGCTCTGGTAGTACTCCCAGTGCCGGTCCGTCATCCCCTCCGGCCGCGGGCGTGGGGGGGCGGGCACGGCGTCACGGTCCGCCCACCACCGCGCGAGGCTGAGCCCGGTGCTGAGGAGCCCGCCGCCGCGGCTGTAGAGGCTCACGCGGTCGGCCACGTAGCTGAAGCTGGCGCGCTCGAGCGGGAGCGCGGCCGCCGGGTGGTCCGCCGGGGGCGCCATGCGGACCGCGAACCGGGCCGCGATGAGCGCGTGGACGCGCAGGAGCTCGGGGGTCGGCGCGCGGTCCGGGCCCGCCATCCGCTTCGCCGCCTCCAGCGTGTGGAGGCGCCAGCCGATGGCCATCGCGGTGAGGGTGAAGTCCGCCGTCTCGGGGTCGACGGTGGTGTCGTCGCGGGCCTGGCCGAGGCCCTCCGCGAGGAGCACCACCTCGCGTGCGATGGCCCTGCCCTCGTCGTTGGCGGCGAGCGCGGCCTCGCACAGGCTCGTGCTGTAGCGCCCCTCCCACCGCGTCAGGAACCAGATGCGCGCGGCCGTGGCGGTGGTCAGCGCCACGTCGTTGCACTGGCCCCAGATCACGTCCAGCGTGTCGCCCGGGGCCTCGTCCGCCCCGCCCTTGTAGACCGCGTCCACCCGCACCCGGATGGCCTGCTCCACCGCCCCGTCCGGAGACGGCGCCGCGTACACGACGCGGCCCTCCACAATCGCGTGCACGCGGGGCGCCGCCTGCTGGGCCGACTGCGGCCTGCAGGAGCATGCCTCGGCCAGCCGCGGCACGGCGAGCGCCAGGAGCGCCACGAGCAGGCACAGGGCGTGACCCCCACTCCCGGAGCGAGCACGCGAAACGATCACGCCCTCAAGCCCTCGCATTCTCCCTCCAGCACCATGACCAGTCCGGTTTCCACTAGCGTACCTCGCGAAGGGGTGCGTGGTCAGCCCTCGCGCTCGCCATTTGCCGCAGGCGAGAAACTCGCCGCCGGGCGACCGAGGAATACCTGGCGGCGGGGGGACTTCGGGGAGACCGCGGGAAGTTCGAGGCTGCGATCGGCCGGGTACTCGATCGGGATCCGGACCCGGAGGACGCGATCTTATTGGTTCACGCTCGCTTTCGTGGCGATCGGACGTCCGGTGTGTCGATCACATGGGTCCATTGTCCCCATGAACCCGACGGCGGGCCTGAGGGGTCAGGCTGGTGAAACGCGATCTGTTCGTCCTTGACGCGGTAGTCGACGTGGGCGCCACCGTCTGAGAGCGTGATCTTCTCGACGAGACGATCCAACGCTTCGCGGCGCTCGTCGAGGGGGCGCGTGCTCCATGCTTCCAACACCGCGGCGCGGAACTTCGCGGGGTCCATCCGGTCGGGGGTGGGGACCGGCTTGCGTTCCGGGAGGGCCGCGAGGCGGAGCTTCAGGGCCTCGCGACGGGCGATGAGCGGGGCGTTCAGCGCCTTCGCGTCCTCGGTAGTGAGGATGTCGTCGGCGACCTGGAGGCCGATCTTGCGGATGCGGGCGTCCAACTCGGCGATGTCGGTGGCGAGGCGGACGCGCTCAGCCTGGTTCTCGTCGGGTTGGTCGGCGAGTGCGACAACGCCCTGGTCGATCATTTCGCGCACTGACTCTGGCGAGAGGGCCTCGTCGTGGATGTAGTCGAGGACGGCGGCATCAAGCTTTTCGACGCGGACGGAGAGGCCGGAGCAGTTGGCCTTGTTCTCCTGCCGGGTGGCGCAGGTGTAGTAGTGGCGCACGTTCCCGGTGTGTCCGCCGCCGGTGATCGCGATGCGCCCGCGGCACGATCCGCACCGAAGCCACGGCGTGAGCACGCCGCGTTCGCTCATATGGATGGCGTGGTTGCCGTTGCCGCCTTCGTCCTTGCTCCGGTCCTTCAGCTTGCGGAGGGCGGCGACGCGGGCGAAGTCCTCGTCGGAGACGGCCGCGTCGTGGCAGTTGCGCGCGAGCGCGTCGCCCTTCTGCACGAGGTGGCCGCAATACGTCACGTTCGTCAGGATGTTTTGGACGTGCTTCGGGCGCCACGTCCCCGCGAACCGATCGCGGGCGACCTCGCGACTCGGGGGCCGCACGCCCTCCCGGGTCAGCTTCTCGGCGAGACGCTTCTGGCCGTCCTTCCCGACGAGGTACTCGGTGAAGATCCGCTGCACCGTGTCGAAGTCCACGCGCGTCTCGTCGGTCACGGCGAGCTTGGTGCCGCCCTCGACCTTCTGGAGGGCGTACCCGTAGGGGGCGTGCCCATTCTGCCAGAACCCTTTTTCGGCTTGGGAGCGCATGCCCCGAACGACGTTCCGCGAGAGTTCCTCGCGGTAACGTTCGGCGAGCCACGCGAGGATCGGCCGGATCAACTTGCGGAAGGAGTTGTCCCTCGCGTCGGGCTCGGTCAGCGAGATCACGTCGATGTCGGCTTCGTCGAGCGTGGCCAAGGCTTTCAGACAGTCGAACATATTCCTGGCGACGCGCGAGAAAGCCCAGACGTAAAGCCGGTCAATGCCCTGCACGCGCACCGCACGCCGACTGAGTCGCGAGTCGCGCTGGCCCTCGGCAGCGCGCTCGTTCGCGGAGTTCGCGCAGATCCTCTTCATCCCGCCATTTCTGCTCCGCTGCGGCCTGCTCTGCGGCTGCTTGGTCCGCCGCGAGCTGATTGGCGGCGGCGACATCCGCAGACTCGTTCCCCTCGCGGCGGCGTCGCCGCTCGGGGCCATGGCTCTCCTCCCGGACCGGCTGGGTGGCGCCACGCTGGGCGACCACTGGCGCGGTCGTTGCACGGCGCGGAAGGTGGCCGACATCACTGGCTCCGGGGACCGCCGCGACTGGCGCGCAGATTGGTGACGCGGTCGTCGATGGCCTCGATGATGTCGAGCGTGCGCAGGCGCAGGGTCGGGCTCTGACACCCGGCGAGTGCAGCGGTGTGCTCGGACCGCATCGTCCGCAACTCGGACAGGTCGGAAACGGCCCGAACCCGAGCCCGCAGCGCACGGTACGCCTTGTCGAGACGGGCGAGCATGGCGTCGTCCTCTGCGGGCGGGTCGTCGTCCTCGTCGTCGTCGTCATCGTCCTCCTCCTCCTCGAAGGCGTCGTTCGCCCCGGTCTCTTCCTCGTCGTCGGTACCGAAGATGTTGTCGATGAATGCGTACTTGCCCATGGGATACTCCTGATCAGGCTGGTTGGTTGAACGTGACTATTCGTCGTCGTCGCCGGAGAATTCGGCGAGCTTGGCGGGGACGTACTCGCGGAACTCGCGGTCGAAGACGCGCCCGACCACGCGGTCGATCTTGGCGAAGTCGAGGATGACGTCGCCCTCGCGCACGGGCCGGTTGAGCACCCGGATGCCGTCGGCCTGGAGCGCGCTCGCCGTCAGGTGCAGCAACGCGAGGACGGCGGTGGCGTCACTGTCGACGCGCGCCTTCGCGACTCGCTGCCCCAGGCGAAGGAGGACGTGGAAGGACGGGGTCGCGCGCCCAGTCTCGAAGTGCGTGATCGTCGGACGGGAGACGCGCAGCATTGCGGCCATCTGCGCCTGCGTGAGCCCGAGGTCGGCGCGGATCACGGCGATGCAGCGGCCGAACAGGGTCGCGGAATCGACGATGGGGCGGGGAGAGGCGGGGGTAGGCATGAGGCTCCGGGGCAGCACTGGTTATCTATACTAACATTGGTGACGAAGTCGAGCCCCATGATGCCGATGACGATGCCGTCCCCGATGACAACCCGGCCGATGTCGATGATGACACGGAATCACGCCCACAATTCCGTCATCGGCATCGCCCATCCGGAGCAACGTCATCGCCCTTCATCACCCCCGTTCGCACCCGATCGACGATCGACCCCCAATCCCCGATCCGGCATCACCCCGAGCCTGATCCGCGCCGCGGGTCCGCCACCAGCATCGCCGGAACGCCCACCTGCTCCCCCGACGGGGTACATCGCCGGCGTGGAAGCGACGCAGTTCATCGCCCGCTGGTCGGCGTCCGGGGCCTCCCCGCAGGCGAGCAAGGACAGTTACCTCAAGGACCTCGCCGACGTGCTCGGCGTGCACGTTCTGGTCAGGGAGCAGTGAGGTCTCCCCCCTCCCGCGCCGCCCTGTACGACCTATTCCTTGGTCGGGTGGCGGGTGCCGACACGATGATCGCCTTCCTCGACACCGTCCGGCGCTGGTACGGCCTGGCGGAACGGCCTCACGTGCTGGACGTGGGCTGCGGAACCGGCCGGCTGTTGCCGGGCATGTGCGCGGCCAGATGGCACGTCGAGGCCGTTGAGCCCGATCCCGACTACCGCGCGGCGGCCCAGGCTCGCGCACCTGACGTGGCGGTCGGCGCCGAGGGAATGCTGGAGCTGGACTTCGAGCAGCGCTTCGACCTCATCTGCCTGATCAACGGCCCGCTGGCTTACCTCGCCGGCCCCCCGGAGCGCCGGGAGGCTCTGCGGCGCCTGCTTCGTGCGCTCGATCCGGGAGGCGTCGTGGTCATCGACCTCCCTGACTTCGTCCACATCCTCCAGAACCACGTGAAGCCCGAACCGAAGGAGGCGAGCCTCGACGGATTCCGACTTCGTCGCGTCGCGCATCAGGAGATCGACGCCCCCGCCTCGGTCTGGGTGCACACCGACAGGACGGAGTGCATCTGGGCGCAAGGCAACGGCGACGACGACGGAAGGGCGAGGTGGGAGGACGTGGTTCGGCTGGCGATCATCACCGTGGCCGAGCTGCGGGACGCCCTGGCGACTGCCGGATTTGTGGACGTGGAGAGCTGGCCGGCGTGGACGTCGAGCAGGCCCGGGCCGCACACCGGGCCGAGGATCCTGCTGAGCGGGCGCCGGCCCGAGGGGGTTCCCGATCAACGCGACGTCGGCGGCCGAGCGCGAGGGCAGCCGGAATGATCCGCAGGCGCCTGAACCCGCGACGACAACCGGGGGCCGACGAACCTGGGGCGAACGGGGTCGGGGCCCGCGCCCTCGCCGAGGCCGTCCACGCTGGTGAGATCCTGCTGATCGAGGCCACCAACGGATCGCGCAACCTGGTGAGCGAGGTCGTGCGAGTCCTGACAACCACGCTCCGCGAAGAACCACACCTCGGACTCCATGAATTCCCGTTGCTCGCCGAGGGTCGGCGGGCCGTCGAAACGACCGCCCTCGTGGCCACCCTCGCGGCCGCGGTCTTCCGCGACCTCGGGTTTCCCGACGACGCGCGGATGGACCAACCACGACTTCGTTTTGTCCCGTTCGGAGCGGAGAAGGTGCCCGCAGCCGAGTCCATGTTCACCGCCCACCGCGACACCTGGTACGCCTGCCCGCAAGCGCAGATCAACGCCTGGGTGCCGCTCCACGACCTGCCGGAGAGTCAGTCGTTCGTTTTCTACCCCGATTTTTTCGACAACCCGATCCCCAACACCTCCGCCGATTTCGAGTTCCGGAGCTGGATGGAACGAATTGGCTGGCACGGGAAGGCGACCCTCGCCGACTATCCGCGGCCCATCGGGGCACTTCTCCGCGCCGGCGAAACCGTCAAGGGCGTCGGCGTGCCGAGGCCGACGGTTGATCTGCGGTTTTCTGCCCGGGCAGGAGACATCGTCCTATTCGCTGGCCACCACCTCCACCAGACGCGCCCGAACCCGATCGCCGGCACCACGCGCTTCAGCATCGACTTCCGGCTGGTCCCGCCTTGGCCCGGAGCACCGCCGAGCGTGGACGACGCATCGCAGGGCGCGACGGAGCGAATCGAGGCCGAATACCATCCCCTTGCGACATGGCGGTAAGTTCGCCTTCCCCTCGGGAGGGCCTACCGGAACAGGCGGCCGACCGCGCCAACCGCCGCGTCCCAACGCGCCTGCCAACCCCCTTCGAGAACGACGGCGTTCGGGAAAGCAACGATGCAGGCCTCGAAGAACGCCTGACGGTCGCCCGCTGCGGGCTGGTAGCGCACCGGATCCGGGACCCACGGCGCGGGAGCGAGCAGCAGCGTCAGTGCGTAGCGCCGGCCGGCGGCGAGAGCGGTGATCGCCGGGTCTGTGGATCCGAACAGCGCCCGCGCCCAGAGAGCCGTCGTCGCCGGGTCCGTGTCACAGAACAGCAGACCGCCGGCGACACGGCCGCCGGGGAAGGAGGTAGGCTCCCGGATGCCAAGGGCCGCCGCATCTTCTAGCTCCGCTTGTCCACGGGCGATCTCGAGGAGATCGGCCACTTCGAGCCGGCCTTCCTTCGCTTCGAGGTAGCCCCTTGCAAACTCAGGCACCCAGACCGCGGTGAAGCGCGCGGCCAGTGCCCGGGCGACCGTCGTCTTTCCTGCGCTCTCAGGCCCTACGATCCGCACGCGCAGGGTCACCTCCCACCCCCGAGCGCGACCTGGGCACAGCGATCGAGGAGTTGCTCGGCGGCCGGAAGCGGCCGCAGCCCCAGGCGTGCCCATGTCGCTGTGCAGTCGAACGAAAAGCGCGATGCGAGGAACATGTCGTAAGCCAGAAGTCGGTCGTCGGCGTCGCCGATCGGCGCTGGTTGCAGGGCCCGGGCGAGGCCGAGCCTCACCATGGCAACATCGACGCCCTCCGTCGGAACCGTGCCCCAGGCGGATTGCGGCACAGTCGTTACGGGTGCCCCGGCTCGGGTGACGGCCTCCAGCAGCTCGAAAAAGGTCGCGCCTGTGGGATGCGCGAGATGGAAGACCCCGCCCAACTCCTCGTGACAGGCCCTTGAGATCGCGTCCACCACGATGCCCACGGGGGTCAGGTCGAGCCGAAGCGATGGCAGCGCATCCGGCACGGCTCCGATCTTCGCCAGGCCGCGCACGAAGAGCCTGAGCTGAGCGCGTTCTGTCCATCGTCCGCTGGCATCGGGCACGATGAGGCCGGGCCGGAGGACGGCGACTTTGGGTTCCCCGACCGCGCGCATCAGGCCGTCGGCGACCCACCGGGCCTGGGCGTAGCCCCCGCGGAGCCTCACCGAGTCGTCTGGATCCGACACCTCCGTGATGACGCCGCCCGCATGATCGCTGTTGACGAACACCGCGAGGGAGGAGACGAAGACGATCGAACGCACGCCAACTGAAGCCGCGAACTCCAGCACACGCTGGGTCCCGCCGACGATGGACGGGGCGACGACGGCGTAGGGAGACGCGACGTCGACCCGGGCACCGAGGTGCACCACCCTGTCCACATCCGCGAGCGCCGATAGATCGGTGATCCCGAGACCCGGCGCTTCCAGATCACCGACGATGGCCTCGACCCGCTGCAGATCGGCGTCAAGGCCCTCCAGCGCCGCGAGCAGCCGACCGCGCGCTGCGAGCGGCCCGGCCGCGCGGACAAGGCAGCGAACGCCCTCCCATTCCCGGGACAGGCGGGCGACGACGGCCGCGCCGAGAAATCCGGTTCCACCCGTCACAAGGACGATTCCGGTCCGGGACCGAGGCGGCCCGAACGCCGGAAGACCCGGCGCGCAGGCGCGAAGTTCGGCCACCGACCTTCTGATCCCGGCACTCGGCGTCGGCCTGGCCCTGAACGTGTCCGCCGGTGTCGGGCCGGTCGCGATCTGTTCGGGATCGACCGGCAATCCACACGCCTCCGCCCGTGCAAGCACCTCCAGCACCGCGATCGAGTCCCGCCCGGCGACGTTTAGATCGTCACCGTCATCAACCGCCCGCCCGAGCACGTCCGACCAGATCCGCGCCGCAACCGTCGGCCCGCCGCCTGCACCCCCGACGGGGCGACGATCCCGAGCGGCGAGCGCGCGAAAATCCACTTTCCCGCTCGGCCCCTCCGGGAGCCGGTGAACATTCTCGATCCGTCCCGGGATCATCCACGTCGGGAGAGACCGCCCGAGGGCCGTCCGCACCGCAGGGAGCTCGACCGCTCCCGCCTCCGGCACGATGAACGCGGCGAGCCCGACGTCGTCGGCCACCACGGCGCACCTCGAAACGCCCGGCACGGCGGAGAGGTGCACCTCGACCTCCCCCAACTCCACGCGGCGGCCGTGGATCTTGACCATCCGGTCCAGCCTGCCGAGGTAAGCGTGGTCCCCATCGGAACGGGCACGAACACGGTCGCCGGTTCGGAACCACCGCTCCCCGACGTCGTCATACACAAACCGGGCGGCCGTGAGCGCCTCGTCGTGGAGATACCCCGCGGCGAGGCAATCCCCGGCGATCCAGAGCTCGCCGTCCGCCACCTTGTACCGCACGCCGGGGATCGGCCTTCCGATGCGCGGCATGTCCCAATCCTTTGGGTCCACAACGCCGAGGCTCGTGCAGACCGTCCCCTCGGTCGGCCCGTAGACGTTGACGAAACGCACAACACCGGCCCATCGTCGCACGACCGCGGGCGGTGCGGGCTCGCCCCCGGCAACAACGACCTGCAGCGACGCCGGGCGCACGGCGAGCAGCGGTCCGAGCAGGGCCGGCGGGAGATCCGCGTGGGTGATGCCGGCCCTTTCCATCCACGCACCGAGCGCCGCCGCCGTTCGGAAGCCCGGCGCGACCACCAACGTCGCCCCCGAAAGGTGCGCGGTCAGGATGTCGGAGAACGTGGCGTCGAAGCCCGGAGACAGCATCCAGAGCGCTCGCGAGCCCGGTCCCAACCCGAACGTGGCGATTTGTGCGTCGACGAGTCCAGAGACACCGCGCTCCAGAACGCAGACCCCCTGCGCCCGCCCCGTGCTCCCCGAGGTAAAGATCACCCAGGCCTCCTGCCCCTCGGGCCCGGATCGAGCTTCCGAGGAGGAGCCGGGGCCTGTGCCGCCGACGGCCGGAACCAGCGGCACCGCCAGGCCCGCGTCCCGCTCCCCGACCACCACTGTGGGCCTCGCCCGCCGAATCATGTCGGCACGGCGGTCCCCGGGCCAATCGGCGGGGATCGGCACAACCGCGGCACCGAGCATCCACGTTGCCCACATCGCCACGACCGCATCCGCACTGCGGGTGTACCCGTGCGCAACGCGGGTTCCAGGACCCACACCCGCCCGCGAGAGCCCCTCCGCAGTCCAACGTGCGCGGTCCACCAACTGGGCGTACGAGAGCACCAGACCGCCGTCCTCGAGCGCCGGCACGTCCGGATGCCGCGCGGCGATGCCGTGCAAGCGCGCGACGAACCTCACGCCGCGCCCCCTTGCCGAAGGGGTGCGGCCACCCGCGGGGCCGCCAGGATGCCGAGTGACAGCGCCATCGTCAACGCCGCATCCCAGCTGACTTGCTCCCGGGGCGCGAGCGAGGGCCAAAGGGCGAGTGCCCGCTCCACGGCCGCCCGGTCGAGCAGGTCGCGCGGGAGGGTGTCGAGCAGGCGATCCCGAAAGCCGGCCTCCGCAGCCAACGGCGGCGCCATGAACGGGCGCTTGGGTCGCCACCGCACCGCGTCGGGGAGCACACCTTGCATGGCGGCCCGCAGAACGTACTTCCCCTGCCCGGGGCGCACCTTCCACGAATGCGGCAGCCTCATCGCGAGGGCGACCACCCGCGAATCGAGGAACGGGAGCCGGCCCTCCACCCCGCCAAGCAGCTCGACGGGGTCGTTCAGCACCCCAAGGATGCTCCCGGACAGACAGAGGCGCGTCCACAACAACGACGAGACATCAACGGGAGCGAGGTTCCCGGGCACGTCGCAGGCGTCCACCAGCTCCACGAGCAGGTCCCGACCCGAACCGAGCGCGCGCAGATCGGGGTTCAGCAGGGACGACGCCCTGTGGCCCAACGACGCCTTCGCGGCGAGGAACGAGGGGACAAAACCGAGCCTTCGGGCAACACCGTCGACCGGCAGGGACAGACCTTCCGCGAGGTGGATCCCCGCCGTCGTCCCATTCTCGGCTTCGAGGTCGGCGCTCGGCCCGAGCAGGTCCTGGCGAAGGTGGAGGTACCCGAAAAACAGCTCGTCCGCCCCTTCTCCGGTCAGCAGCACTTTCACGCCGGCCGATCTGGCCGCCCTCGCAAGGAGGAGCTTCGCCGCTCCGTGTCCGTTGATGCAGAGCCCGCCCGACTCCATCACGGCCTCTGGCAACGCCTCGAGCAACGTCTCTGGCGTGGCCTCCACGACATGGAGGCGTGCGCCCAACGCCCGGGCGGCGTCACGTGCGTCGTCCACCTCGTCGCGGTCGCCGGGGAACGACACCGTGAAGGCGTCTCGTCCCCGGCCGGCCAGCGCGAGGACCGCCGCGGAGTCCACACCTCCGCTGAGCTGGCAACCGACGGGCACGTCGGCATCGAGCCGATCAGCCACCGCCGCCGTCAACGCACGGCGGAGTTCACCCTCGGGGTCGTCGACCCGCTCCGCTCGGGCCAGCGGCGGTAGTCGCCACGCCCGTTCGACCAGCCCGGCGTCGTCCACGGTCAGGATCCAGCCGGGCAGCAATGCGCGTACACCCGCCCAGGGGGTGTGGCCACATGGCAGGTACTGGTGGTGAAAACTTCGGAGGACGGCGTCGGGATCGACATCGAGAGGCACACCGAGCGCGTGAAGCCCCCTCGCTGTGGACGCAAGGCAGACGCGCCCCTCCGAGCGAGCCCAGACCAGCGGTCGCACACCGAACGGGTCGCGCGCTCCGATCAGCCTCCGTCGCCTCCCGTCCCAGAGCAGAAGGGCGAATTCACCCTCCAACCGGAGCAGTCCGTCGGTGCCCTCCTCCTCGTACAGGTGGACGACGACCTCGCTGTCCGAGTGGCTTCGAAACCGGTGCCCGCGCGCTTGGAGTCTCGCGCGAATCCCCCCGGTCCCGTACAGCTCGCCGTTCACGACCGCGACGACGCTCCCGTCTTCCCCCACGAACGGCTGGCCGCCTCTCTGGACGTCGCGGATCGCGAGCCGGGTGTGTCCGAGCGCGATGCCATCTCCGACCCAGACGCCCTCGCCGTCCCGCCCGCGCGTGCGGATGCCCGCCAGCCCTGCGATCGCGCGCTCGCGGTCTACCTCCCCGAAAACGCCGATCAGTCCACACATGCCGGATCTGGCGCGAGGAACGCCTTCTGCGACTCACCCTCGTTCAGGGCCGCCACGGCCTGGCTGAACGGCCGGACGGGACCGAGCAGGCCGTCCACATCGAGGCCGTTTGCGAGGAGCGCGACAGCCTCGTGGAAGCTGCCGTACCCGACCGCCTGGATCGTGGCCTCGCGGGCGACACAGAGATCGCCGGGGAGGAGGCGGTCCCCGGCCGTGCGACTGCGAAGGACGATGCGCCCGCGTGGGCGGACGGCGACGAGCGCCCGGGAAAGTGCGTCCACCCCGAGATCACACTCGACCACCGCGTCGAAGGAGGCCGCCGGCCCCGACGTGGCCACGGTCACGCGGTCAAACCCCTTTCGACGAAGGACCGCTCCGACGAGGCTCGCGATCCGCCCCTGCCCGAGGACGAGCACGCTGGTGTCCGGGTCGAGCACGGAAGCGGGGGCGAGGGCAGCAGCCACCGGCTCCACATAGGCACCTCGCCTCCAGGAGAGCTCCACAGGTAGCGGGAGGAGGCGACCGACCGACACGGCGACGAAGTCGGCGTAGACGCCGTCACGGTCCACCCCGAGCATGCCCTCGTTGAGCCGCGGGTCGATGGCGACTGGCGCGCCGAGAAGCGCGCGGTCCACTTCGGGCCCGACTGCGGCGACCCAGCCCGACGCTTCATGGCCGAGGACACGCGGCCCCCGGAACGGCCCGGTGGCGGCCGCGGTGTCCGTTCGACAGACCCCGGCTACGACGACCCGTACAAGCGCTTGACCGGGCCCGGCGACAGGCGTCGGTACGTCGCGGAGCTCCACCCCCGCAGCCGTGCGGATCACGGCGCGCATGGTGGCCGGCACGGCGAAAACGGGCCGCAGCACCCCCATGGCGGCCCGGAAGATGAACGGGTCCAACACGCCCTGCCGCGCGATCAGGTCCGCGCGCACGGCGGTGCCGGAGGTTCCGATCTTCACCCGATCGATGTCCACGCAGCGATGTGGCAACCCGAGCACCGCGGCGAACCCCTCGCCGTACCCCTCGCTGGTGTACACCACGTCCACCTCGATCCCGCGGGCTGCAAGCCAGTCGCGCACGTAGACCCGGTGGGTGAGATCGTCGGCAGCGTCGGGGGGAGGATCGACGGGAACGTGCACCGAAGCCGCGGGGAAAAGGTGCCGTACCCAGGCGGCCCGCAGCTCGGACGGCATGTCGGGGAAGTCCGGGCTCGCGTACACGAGCACGGTCACCGCGGCGCACTCGGCGCGCGCGGCTTCGATGAGCAGCTGATGGCCGCGATGGGGTGGGGCGAACTTGCCCACCACCAGACCCGACCTGTACACCGGCGTTCCCGCGAGGGGCATACGCTGGAAATAGCACGCCGCCCGAAGCGCTCGTCCGGATTTCCCGACGAAAGAGCGGTGTTGTATCGGGACCTGAGACGCTGCCCTCGCGTCGCTCCATCCAGTCCGCCACGGTCCCGCACAAAAGCGCCCATGCCGTGCTCATCGCCCAGCCCCCGAGCACGTCAGTGGGGTAGGAGCGTCAGGTAGGTCAGCGCTGCGCCCATCGAGTGGCCGTTGGGGAAGCTCGACGGGTACACCGCCTGGAGGTGGGGAACGAGGGCGGTCGTGGGCGGTCGAGTCCGAGCTTCAGTGCGGCGAGGAGCCCCAGGCCAACGCCGATCGACAACACCACGAACACGGCCACTCGGGGGCGTCGATGCAGCACCAGCCAGGAGGTGACGGCGAGGATCAGGAGCCCGATGACCACGTTTCCGCCGAGCGCCATCGCGTCGCGCGGCCCCGAGGGAGGGAGCCTCACGCCGGACGGGCGAGCGCCCGCGCGACGGCGACCCGCCGCGCCTGGCCCCCGGAGATATCCTCAGGCGGCTTGTCCGCGAGCTCTGCGAGGCCGATCGGCCCGAGCACGGCGAGCGCAGCAGCGCGGGCCTCCCGTGGGGCGCGTTGCTCCAGGAGCAGCGCAGCTCGACGTTCTCGACGACGGTGAGCGGTGCCACGAGGCTTGGCGCCTGCAAGACGAACCCGACGTGGAGCGGGCGCAGCGACTCCCGGGGCCCCAGCGCGGGGCCGCGACGCCTACCACGGCCCCCCGTCGGGGTGGACGACGGCACCCGCGCACGAGCGGCGGGGTCGGTGATCGTCAGGCGCGGTTGTCGGCGCGATCCGGCCGGTCTCGGACAGTGCCTACAGTCGCGTCAGCGGGCGAAATCGACGGGATGGGACAGGCGGGACCTTTCATCGGTTTGGCGGAAAGAATTGCGAGTGAGGCACGGTCGCGATCGGCTCTGCCTCCGTCCAGCGACCGCGAGAACGCGGTCACGACGGTCGCACCCTGCGGTATGCTGGCCCGGACGGACAGCCCTGCATCGTCGAGGCGCGGGAAGAGAATACAGAGTCGCATCGTCACGATTCTTCCACCCCTGACAGAGGTGCGCACATCAGGCCGGGCGCACGAAGCGGTAGAGCCTCGCCGGCCTCCCGCCAGCGCGACGGGTCGTCTCCCCGGCCGCAGGAACGATGGTCCCGTCCTCCAGCATCCGTTGGAACCGCCGCTGAAAATTTCCCGCGTGGTACATCGTTCCCTTCACAACCTCGAAGACGGACCGGAGGTCGCTGACGGTGAACCTCTCGGGCACCAGGTCAAACGCGATGGGGGCGTAGTCGATCTTGCCACGAATGCGCCGAATCGCTTGGGTGAGGATGTCTGAATGATCGAACGCGAGGCTCGCGTTGCCCAGCGGGCCAGGCCCCTCGCTCTCGATCAGGGGCTTCACCACCTCGGGCGTCCCCTCGAGGTGACCCTTCTCCCACAGCTTCCAGACGCCGAACCAGCGGGCCTCCTGGGCGTCCGACTGGGGGTGCACGAGCGGCGCGAGGGTGGGGCGGACGAGGGCGTAATACGCGACGGTGATCACCCGGGTGCGGGGGTCACGCCCGGCCTTCCCGAAGGTGTAGAGCTGCTCGAGGAAGCAGGAGCCTCGAGGGAGGCTCGTCTCCTCCTCCAACTCGCGATGGGCGGCGGCGTCGAGGTCCTCGCCCTGGTCCAAGTAGGCGTTGCCCACGTCGACGAACCCGCCCGGGATGGCCCAGCAACCCCGGAAGGGATGCGCCTTGCGCTGGATGAGCAACACCTTCAGCTCACCGTCGAGGATGGAGAAGATCACCACGTCGACGGTGACCGACGGCTTGGGGTACTCCTGGCCCTTGTACCGCGCCAGGAACTCCTCCTCAGAGCCGGACTCGTCTTCACGCTGGTCGCCCATTATTTCATCCTCATCGAGTGGACCGTGTCGCCGCGGATGAACGCCACCCGCCCGGCGTGCTTGACCAGCCGCATGTCGTTCCCGAGCGCCTCGGCCTCGACCACCTTCCCGTTTTTCGAGCCGACCGCGGTGACCTCCAGCTTTTCTTCCTCGGTGAGGTGGACGCACACGCCGTTGTCGAGGACGATGAAGTTGACGCCGCCGGGGGTCACATCCCTCACTGTGGGGAGCATTCGGTAGGAATGATAGTCGTCGGCGAGGTGGAAGGTGAGGCGGTCGTAGCGCTCACCCTGCGCGGCGAGCACCATGAGCACCCGATTCTCGAAACGTGCCTCTATCACCCGGTACGCGTCCAACTCCGGCACCCGGAGTTGGTAGGTCTCGCCCGAGCGAGGGAACACGGACGCGAACACGGAACCAAGCAAGTTCTGGACTGCCACGCCGTCGAACAGGCGGGTTGCGAGCTGGAGGACGTTAGCCGCGAGCCGGGTGGAAGCGAGGACGCCCGAGGACACGTCGGTGAGCACGAGTTCCAGCACCTTGTCGCCGCTGCGGACGTACACACGACCAGCGGTGCTCATCACTTCGTCCGCGCGGAGGGTCGCTGGAACCTCCTTCCCGTCCGCGCAATCGACCACACGGAGCACGCCCTGCTCGACCCACGCGATCACGGGACGGTTCATTTTGGGCGTGAAGGCGATCCCCGCACCTGGCGTCGGCCCGCTCCACACCCTGCGCTGACCGCAGAACACCCCGTCTACCGTGACCGATACATTCGAACCAGCGTTCTCCGCGTACTGGAGCACGGCCGAGGAGAACGAGACCAACTCGGCAATGTCGAGCTCATTGCCTCCGAGCACCGCCCGCACCGCAGCGACCACGATGGCGGCGCTCTGGAGGTCGGCCGGGGGAGGGCTGCGCTTCCCGTCGCGGAGCACCGACGTGAACCAATCCCGGTAAACGTTCGGGATGACGTCGAAACGATAGGCTGCCTTCGGCAAGGAGACGGAAGGGTCGAACACGGAAATCCCAGTCTTCATCCGGCCTTCGAGGCCCACGCCGCTCAGGTGCTTGCCCTTGTAGGGGTGGATGCCGGTGAACATCTGGAACGCCACGCAGGCGAAGCTGAACCAGTCAGAACCTTCGGTGAAGTCCGGGGGCGTGACCTTCCAATCGCGTACGGAGAGCATGAGCGCGGTCGCGCGGTAGGAGCGTGTTTGGTAGCTGTCGACGTCGATGCCGTAGACCTCGGCGAACGTCTGGTCCACGAGGAAGTTCATTTCGTTGAGGTCGACGATCAGAATGCCGGCCGCGTGGACGTTCTTCACGAGATCCCGAAGCTTCCCCACCAGGGCGGCCATCTTGGCGTGATCGAGCCCCTCCCGCTCACGGAACGCGCGGGTGAAGGTCCGACAAAGCGGCATCGCGTCCTTCACGAAGCGCATCGTGTAGCCGATGGGCGCGTGGTTGGTGGGGTCCAGAAGCACACGCTCCGGCTTGATGACGTTCGGGTCGTTGATACCCGAGAGCTCGCTGATCTTGCCGTGGGGAATCATCTTGCCCGGGTCGCTGTAGACCTTGAACGCGGTGGAGCCACGAGCATAGATCGATCCTTCGCCGCCGGAAGCGACGAAGTCGTTCTGCGAGAGGCTCACATCGCCCTGACCCTGGATGGTGACGTTCACGATGGCGCTCCTTTGGCGTGGATAGCGGCCACGGCGACGTCGTCGTTGGGGTGCCAGCCCATGTCCTCGCACTCCTTCCGCAGGAAACGCCGGAGGCGGCGGGCAACGAACTCGCCGGCGAGGCCCTTGAAGCCAAAGACGTGCGGCACGACTTCGAGGAGCGGGACTGGGGCGAACCTGGTTCCCGTGCGCCGCTGGAACGAGCGGAGCCCGTCGCTGGCGACAGCCGCGAGTTCGAACTCCACGACCGGGAACACCAGTTCCAGCACCCAGCCGGCGCTGCGAGCCAAGCTCGACGCCTCGGTCACCGAGTCGCCGTCGTACACACGGACGATTCGTACGTCGCGAGACGGTGTGTCGGGCTCAGTGCGCAGGTAGTTGCCGCGGCGGGGCTCATTCGCCAGATAGCTCGCGTAGGCCGGGGCTCCTGACGGGAATTCCACGTCGACGACGCGGAACGTGCCGTCCCTGCGGCGAGCCACGACCACGCCGTCACCGACCACGAACGCGCGGAACACGGTGGGCTCCCGACGAACGGCAACGATGGTCGCGTCGACGCACATCGACGGCCAGCCCACAACCGCCGCATGGTCCGCGGCGGTCGCGATCACCTTGCGAGCGTCGTCGTCGCCCCAGACGAGAACGGGGTCCGCCCACCCCAGCATCCCCGCTGCGATGAGGCGTGCCCCGCAGTCCGTATCGGGGGAGGACGAGCACCCGTCGGCGACGACAGCGATCTCCCTCTCTCCGTGCTGGCGGGCAACGGCGTAGTCCTGGCAGACGGTGTGGCTGTGTCCGATGTGGAAGTAGGCGTCGGCGCTCATGGTGGCTTCGCCGCGCTCAGAACGTCAGGGATTGGGACGGACCGCCGGTGCCGAGGGACTGGCTTTGTGCAGAAATCGACTTCGAAACGAACTCGGCCAGCCTCGCGAGCGTGGAGGCGTCGGCCCGGTTGAGCGGTACATACTGGTCGATGCCGACCCCCGTCACGAGGTCCTTGAGGTAGCCGTTGATCGCCCGAGCCCGGTCCGCCTCCGAGCGGGACGGAGACGTCTCGTCGCCCACGACACCGACGAGGATGGTGCGGATGGACTCCAACGACTCGGTCTGCATTGCGTCGGCCAACGCGCGGCGGACCTCGTTCGCGGTCAATGTCGAGCCCGCGTCCTCACCGTCGGTGATCAGGATGACGATTCCGTTCACGTCCATGTCGTTCGCCGTGAGGTCCTTGCCGTAGGCCGCGATGGCGTTGACGGCATTGAGCGCAGCGTCGAAGAGAATCGTGGCGCCACCCGTGCGGATGCATCCGGTGTACCTGGCCTCGTCGCACTCGGAGAGCGGGCGAAAACCGTGGACCTCGTTGAGCGAGCTCGAGAACGTGACGAGGCGGAGGAGCAGGTTGTCGGCCCGGGGGCTGTGCATGCAGGACCGCACGACCTGCTTGACACACTGCTCCAGCGCAGGGGCGTAGCCGGCCACAGAACCGGAGACGTCCACCGCAAGGGTGACAAGCGTGTATTCGGTCGCGCCGAGGTCATCGACGCGGGTAGCGGAGAAGGCGTAGTTGGACCCGCCGAGCGGGTGGGTCTGGAGGTCGTCGTGGTCGATGAACTTGGGCATTGGATCTCCCGATGTGGTCTGACCGGGGCGCGTCACGCGCCCCAGGATTGGTGGTGGATCACGCGAGGAACGAGTCGGTGGTGGATGTCTTCATCCCCATGGCCTTCATGTCGCGGAGGAACGCCGTGGCCATGTCCGTGAAGAGCGTGGTGCCAGGGGGGTTGGCGACGCACGAGCATGCGTCCGTCAGGAGGACGAGCTTCTGCGCATACCGGGGGTCGGAAAAGTTGGTCACGATGTCGCGCACCGTGTTGGCCACACAGTGGGACAGCGCCTCGCCGGCGAGAAGGATGATGTCCGCCTCCTCCAGCGTGCGGATGAGGCCGGTATTCACCTGGGTGCTCGGGTCCGCCGGGTCCGGAACCTCAGCCTGCACGGCGGAGAAGTGCTCGGTCCACGGGTTGGAGCCCTTGGTGACGAAGTCCACCATGCCGTGCTGGCTGAACTCCCAATCGTGGGCAGCCTCGGCGAGCAGCGGCCAGACGTTGTGCCCGGCGTCGCCAATGAGGCAGTGCTCCGGCCACACGACGTGAGGATACCGGCCGGTGGCCGCCAGCGCCCGCACGTAGGCGAGGCTGCGCTTGTACGCGCCCGGCTGGGTGGTGGTCCACACGCCGTTCTCCACGTCGGCCACGGAGATCATGGTGAAGGGGGAGGGGCGCTGTCCGGCTGGATTCTTCCACCACATCGGGTGGGAGATGTCCACCTTGCGATGGCTGTCGAGAGTGAAATGCACATCGCCCAGCTTGGGACCGATCCGGCGCATCATACTCGCGACGCGGTCCATGTCGGCTGCGGCACCGACGACGGAGAGGTTTCCCGTCTTGCTGACGAAGTCGTTCTGGGGATCGATCACGAGGAGGTGGATCTTGGTTGCGGACATGGAGGGCTCCGAGGGAAAAGCGTGGCGGAGGCAGGACCTCTGCCCCGCGGATTACAGGGCGAAAAGTGGGGAGGACGGTCAAGACCTGCGGGTGAGGGTGCGGGTAATCCCTGCCTCCCGCTCACCCGTGCAGCGGTCGATGAGCGCGAGGGTCTGGGGGGAGTACGCGATGGGACGCGAGCGATGCATCAGCGACTTGATCTCGGTCACGGTGAAGCGCGTCGGCGGCGGGATGTCGGTAGACCCGGAAAGCATCGTCGCAGGGACGGGGGGCTCCCATTCCTCGCCCTGCTGCGCCACATAGCCGAAGGGGCCGGTATATCCGGCCATCCCGAGGTGAGGCCGCCAGGTGATGGGGCGGCCCGGGATGCTGGCCTTCGCGCTTCCCGGCTCGTCGCCGAACTTCATCCGACCGCACAGGCTGAAGCAAAGCTTCCACACGGCGGACACGTCGTCCCGGCCGAAGTGCGGCCATGGGGGCTTCACCAAGTAGCCTCCGTACCCGTAGCCCTGCCGCTCGCGCGGCCAGTCCACCAGCTTGCGAAGCTCCTCGAACTCCACCGTGCGCGCCTCGTTCCAGCCGCTCTCCAGGCCCAGGTAGGGGACCATCCCGAGCTCTCGCGCGCGGTTCACGGCGTAGAGGTAGTGCCCGCGGATTCCGTGCTCGGAGTCGAAGCGAATGCCAGAGTTCCGGGCGGGGTCGGCCTGCATCGCCGAGAGGGCCGAGGGCACGCCTGAGGCAACGGTGTCGAAGGTGTCAGGCAAATAGAAAACGAATCCGGGGAACTTGTCACGCATCGCGACGAATGCCTGGTAGTCGTCGCCGTACCGCTGGATGTGCTCGTGCCCCATCGTGCCGACCGGGATCATGTCCAACTCTGCTGCCAGTCCCACGTTGGACGTGCGCTTGATCCCCGCTGCCCGGATGGCGGTCAGCGCGATGCGGTGCTGTTCCATGCAGGACACGGCGCGCATGCCGACCTCGAACGCCCGGTCGGCGTCGCCGAGGATGTCCACCAGCCGCCTCGCGCGGGCAAGGACGGCGGCGGCGTAGCCTTCGACGTCCACTTGAATGGAGGGAGCCGCGACCCCCACGTAGTCGAGCGTCTCGAGGACGATGGCACGCTCGGCTTCACAGGTCACCCGGGCGACCTTCTCTGCGAGTGCATCGGGGTTCAGCAGGGCCGCGGTGGCCACCTGGATGCGGAAGTTGAGCTGGAGGGCGCAGGGCTCCAGCCAAGACGGCAGGGCCGACGGGCCGTCCACGTAGAACACCGGCTCGCGGTCGTAGAACCACGACCCGCGCGGCAGCCCCACCGTTTTCACCCGGTCGTGCTGCGCGATCGCCTGCCGAAAGGCCCCACCCTGGAAGTACCCGTGCGCGTCCAGGAACGCCCAGTCCTCGGGGGTCGAGATCGGGAGGTTGTTCCTAACGAAGTCTTCAACGTCCACAGGGAGAAATGCCCATCCACCCTTGCGATGCGCGTAGTAGAACGCCTCCCGACGCAGCGGAAAGCCCGCTTCGGCCATGCTGAACTTGTAGCCGTCGGTGTGGAGCACCGAGCGGGAGGAGGGACCGAACATCTTCTTATTCTCCATATGAGCCTATCTTCACCTCACGTAGAGCATAAGTCAAGGCAAAAGGTGCAAGAAAACACGTCGATCTCGATGGCAACCGGATCGTAGACGTAAGAATTCCCGGCGGGAAGGCGGGCATGACCACCTCCATCTGTTGTTTGGCGCTCGTCTACGAGCGATCCAGTTCGTCGAGTTCCCGGATCCAGGCCCCCGAAAGGATGGGGAACCGGCACCAGGCGCGGGGATCGAGGTCGACATCGTCGAGGTGAAAGGAGGGGGCATAGCGTTCGCGCTTCCACTGGTTGCGGCGCCACAGAGTGAAGAAGCGCCGCACCCACAGGCGCAGGTCGGCATCCTGGTGCATCGGGAACTCCACACGAAGGCGGGCGAGCGCCTCCGCGGGCGATTGCTTGTCGTGAATGGCGAAGCGTTCGATGCGGTCGAGCACCGGAAACGGCATGAGGTCGCCCTCGTCGGTCTGGCCCGCTGCGGCCGGCATCAGCTCCGCCGTCGGCTGCAGGGCGTTGACGACGCGGAGGTACGGCGACGGACCGATGCCCTCCGGGCCGTCGGTCTCCATCCAGCGCAGCCACGACCGCAAGTAGTGCTTGTCGATTCCCGCGAGCGGAGCGACGCCACCGCATGTGTCGCCGTCCATCGTCGCGTATCCGACGGCTGCCTCGGAGCGGTTCGAGGTGGTGAGCAGGAGCGCCCCGCGCAGGTTCGCCAGCATCCAGACGCCAGGGCCGCGGGCGCGCGCCTGCACGTTCTGCAGCGCGATGGCGTCCGCCGTCCAGCTCATCTCGCGGCCGCACACCTCCTCCGCAATCCCGCGGTACGCCGCCACCATGGCATCGATGTCGACCACGTGGAACGCCGCACCAGCGCCTTGGGCCACCGTTCGCGCACTGGCCTCCGTGGTGGCGGAAGACTGCGCCGTCCGCTGGTACAGACAAAGCAGACGTCCTGCGAGCGGAGCGTCGCGGTCGAGGGCGACCCCCTCCGGTGCCTTCGGCAGTCGCCGAGCCCAATCCCCGCCGAGGTCGCCAGCGGCCAGACGCATCGCAACCTGCACGAGCGTCACACAAGCGGAGGAATCGGCCCCGCCCGACAACGAGAGGACGAAGCCCGTGGCCCCGCTCTTGCGCACGTAGTCCCAAAGACCGAGAGCGACCGCGCGGGTGAACTCCTCTTCCTTCACGGCGTTCCCGCTCTCCCAGGCGTCGGGCGCGGCCAACACTGCTCGAACGGCGAGTTCGTGCGACGGCAACGTAAAGTCTACGGAGACCGTGTCCCCGCGATCGACGACGTCGGGTTGGAAGCTGGCGGTCCGGACCTGCGTCGTGCGGTCGCGGTCGAGATCGACAACGGCGGTGACCAGCTCGTGGTCGCGGAAGGAGAATCGCCGCCCGCGCGCCACCATCTCACCGCCCGAAGCGATGAGGGCGCCGCCGTCGTAGATGACGCGACCGGCCTCGTTCCCGAGTAGGTTCGCGTACACGTAGGTCACGCCGAAGGCCCGGCTCCCCTCCACGACGAACCGCTGCCGGATCTCATGTTTGCCGAACGCGAAGTGCGAGGCACTCGGGTTCAGGATGATGTCCACGCCCTGCCGCGCGAGCTCACCTCCAGGTCGGGTTGCTACCCACGCATCCTCGCAGATCTCGAACCCGATGCGCACCCCGCCGATGTCGAAGTGGATGTCGCCGATCGGGATAGCGGCCGGGGTATCGATGGGGAGAGTGGCCGCCGACCGCACGTCCGCCGGCCAGGGCTTGAACCAGCGGGGTTCGTAGTGCACGCCATCCCCCGCGAGGTGTCGCTTGCACACTATTCCGGCGATGGTCCCATCGACGACGAGCACCGCGCCGTTGAAGAGCCCGTTTCGGTGCCGCACCGGCAGGCCGAACGACACGACCATCCCGCGGGTCGCCGAGAGCAGCGCCGCGAGTTCGCTCCACGCGGTATCGACGACGTGGCGCGCGTGGAAGGCGTCCTCGCAGCCGTAGCCCGTGATGCACATCTCGGGCAGGCAGAGAACAGCGACCCGGGCAGCGCGGGCATCGGCCAGCACGGCGAGCAAGCGGGCGCGGTTGCCGTCCCAGTCGAGGGGCGCCTGATTGACGGCGGCGGCGGCGACGTTCAGCGTTCTCATGTGCTTCCTCTGTGACGCAAGTGAACCTCACCGCTTCAGGTACTGGTTGCCCCACGCGGCGAGCGTCTCATCGTATGCGCGCTCGAACTCGGCAGCCTGGTGGGCGAACGGCACGCCGGCCTCCGAGTGTTCGTCCAGCCAGTGCCCGTGCCGCTCCTCCCACCCGACGGCGGACAAGTGACGCTCGACGACGCGAAACGCCGGCGCGAGGGCATCGGGTCCGTACCCAACCGCGTCGCCCCAGATCCGGCACCAGCGCATGTTCTGCGCGCCGTACCCATGGATCTGGAACTCGATGAAGTCGTCGTAGCGCGGAGCGTTCAGCGCACGACGGCGCTCGTCGGCGATCTGCACCTCGATCGCGTGGAGTGGGCGCCCGCGCAGATGCAGAAATCGATCCACCCAGATCTCATGATCGAAGGTCAACTCGCGAAGCTGCGGAATGTGGAAGTAGATCAGGCATTCGGTGAGAAGCGAAGCCTGGAACTCGCTCGCGACGCGGCTGCGGACCCAGTCGAGCCAGCTCGCAGACGGGTCGCAATACGGCAGCGTGATGTGGGTCAGCTCGTGCAACAGGTACATGTCCGCGAGCACGGGGTTCGGGTACCAAGTCTCCGGGCGTAGCGTGATGACACGGAAGTAGGACGTGAAGTGCCCGCGACTTGTCATGTCGCGGGTTGCGAAGACCTCATCGAGCGTGCCGCACATGTCCCGGACGATCGGAGCGTCACGGAGCATGGAAGTGCGGAACAGCGAGAGAGCCGGTGCCCGGAAGATCGTCACGACGCACCCTCGTGGATGAGCGCGTGCAGGCCGGGCGTCAGGCAATAACGGACCTGCCCGGACGCCCGGTTGTAGCGCGCCTCGGCGTGAGGCAAGGCGCCGCGGGCCAGGAGCAGGACGTTGCAGGGTTGCGCGTCGGCCCCCACCTCACCCCGCTCCATAGCCATACGCACCACTTTCTCTTGCAACCCGGCGTATCGGCGCGGAAGGTCGCCCGGCGCGTGCCTGTCCATCATCAGCGTGCCGAGCTTCAATCCGAAGAGTGAGTTGAACCAATGATTGTACGCGAAGAGTGGTTGGTGTTCGCGCGACACCATCCCGCCAACGCGGTGGCGGTAGAGGCCGAAAGGCTTGGAGAGCGAGAAGACGACGGTGCCCACATTCGGCCACACTACCGAAACGGTTCGCGGCTCCCGTGTGAGGCCGACGTAGCTCGCGTCCAGCACGACTCGAAGGGACGGAAAACGAGTATGCAGCTCGGCCAGAAACGCGGCGAGATTGGGCCAATGATCTCCGTCGATGGCGGAGGGCTCACTGATGAAGAAAACGGACCCGGGCGCGACGCCCTCCAGCCCTACGAAAGGATTGAGCCTGTCGATGCGACGGACAGGCACCCCCCGCGCGGCCGCGTTGTAGGCGTAACCCTCGTAGTCCCCCTCGAAGACGACGATCTCCGGGCCGCAGACCAGCTCGCGGAGGATCTCGGAAGATCCGTTGCCGATCGCGGCGTGGGGGAACGCATCCAGCCCCCAGCCGCTCCACCGCCGCCAGGTGTCCAGGAAACGGCCGGGCACCGCGTTCTCGCGCCCGAGCCACGCCTCATCGTACCAGGAGTCGAAGACCGGATCCGTCCGTAGCTCCCGCGCTGCGGCTGCCGTTTCGGGGAAGTAGAGGGAGTAGACCTCAGGCATCACGAGCGGCATGCTCGACCATAACGCCCCCTGGGTCGAGCGGGCGCAGGGGGCAACAACGAGCCGCTCGCAGGCTGCGGTCTACGCTGAACAACGCGAGGGCCGGGGGCCGCAGACGCCGACGTCAGCACCCGCGACGATGGGCCTCAAGTACTCTTGCGACGTGCAATATCTGCGGTGGCGGGCAGATGACCTTGAACTACCTTTGCTTTCCGCCGCGAGACGTCAAGGCACCCGACCCAGCTCCGGTTTATCAAGCCTGACCCCTCAGGCGGG
>SHYX01000058.1 GCA_009692585.1 Myxococcales bacterium | reverse complement strand
GCCGCGCCGATCGTGGAGCAGGCCGGCCACGATGTGTTGTCGGTCAAGGACAACCACCCGAAACTGCACGAGCAGATCGAAGGAGGTGCGGCCCCCGCCAAAGCGGGGCCGCAACCGAACCAACCCGTGGATCGCCGGAGTCACACGAGTGCTTCGCTCATCGAACCTCGTTCATCGGACGGGCGCGATCCGAGACTCGGCGATTGAGCCTCGGTCGCCGGAAATCGAGTTTCGCCTTTCGAACCTCAGCGTTCGAACCTCGGCTTTCGAGACTCGGTTGCCGAATCTCGGTCATCGGTCATCGGTCATCGGACCTCGTCGATCGGTCATCGGTCACGAGGCCCACGGACTTTGCGACCGCCCTGGCATCGTCGCCGGCTATCTCGCAGCCCGTGATAACCGGGTCGAATGCTCGCGCGAATGGGGCCCTGGTTGCTGCCTATCGGCACTGCATGGGTACTTTTCTGCACCCTGCGCGCCGCCGCGTGGGACCGGATCCAGGGCCTGGGCGTGGTGGAGAGCTACGGTTTCGCCGCCTACGAGCAGCTCATCCGTAATCGCGCGTTCGAGGGTGTGTTTTCTCAGACGATCCACCGCGGGTACATCGACCATTGGATGTGGTCGGGACACCGCTCCGTCGCGCTGTACGTCACGCCCTGGTTCTATCGGCTGTGGCCTGAGCCGCTGACGCTGAGCACCCTGCAGGTCGGCCTCGTGGCGGCCGCGTGCCTCCCGGCGTTCGGGCTGGGTCGCACCCTGTTCGGGGGAGTGCTGGGCGGCGCGGTGGCGCTGCTCCTGTATGCGGGCTTCCCCCCGTTCTGGGTCCTGGCGCTCAACGACTACCAGGACATCGTACTCGGCATCCCGTTCGCGTTCTGCGCCGTGTGGGCGCTCCGCACCGGCTCGCCGTGGTGGTTTGCGCTGGCCGGCTTCCTGTGTGCGTGCACCCGCGAGGAGTGGGCCGCCACGCTCCCCGTGCTCGGATTCGCCGCCGCGGGTGGGTGGCGACAACGCCTGCGCTACGCGGCCACCGGCCTGACCACCGCCCTCCTCTTCACGGCCCTGGTGGTCTGGCTTGGTCGAGACGCGGTTGGCTATCAAACGCCGGTCCAGACGCACGCGGGGGCGCTGTTCGGTCACCTGCCCCCGATCCAGCGCGGCTGGGCGGACTACCACAGGTTCTACATCCACTTCCTGGTGCCGACCACCGGACTGGCGGTGCTGTCGCCCACATTGGCGCTCCCCGGGATCGGCGCGCTCCTCGTGCACCTCACCACGCCCAACGGGTCGGGCATCGACGCCGATTGGCGGGGGCACATCCATCACATGACGCCCGTCGCCACCTTCTTTGTCGCGGCCACGATCGACGGCCTCGCGCATCTCGGGGCCATTCTGTTCCCTGGCAGCACGCGCACGCGCTGGCGGTCGTACCGCGACGGCCGTGGCTCTGTCCCTCGGTGGGCCCTGCTCCTGGTCCTCGCTGCGGCCGGCGCCATCTACGCCGTACACTCCCGCCCGTGGGTGAGGATGCTCGCCCTCTCGCCCACGGTCAGCCCGGTCCTCGAACGTTCCCCGCGGGTCCGACCGGAATGGGCCGTCGTCAGGGGCGTGCCCGATGGCGCGGTGATCGCCACCGACCCCGACGGCGCGCTGTTCGTTTCGGGGTTCCGCCGCAGCTACACCTACGGCGAGAGCCTCGCCGAGAAGTCGCGCCTGGGCCTGCGCGAGCTCGACTACCTGCTGGTCAGGCGACGTGACCTGGCCGTGTTCGGAGAGGCCGTCGGGTTGGGCGGCACCGTCATCGCGGCGACGACGCAGTATCAGCTCCTGGTCATGCCGCGCGCCGACCGCCTGCCCACGGCCTACTTGGAGTAGACCTCGAACTTCTCGACGTGGAGGTGCTGCAGCGCGCGCACCACCACCCGCTTGCCCAGACGGATCTCGACCTGCTCGAGCACCGGATATTCCTCGCCGTACAGCAGGTCCGCCACGCTGGGGTGCACGTTGACGTAGAGCGCCTCCTTGGCGACCGCCCGCACCGACTCGCGTTGGAGCTCGCGAAAGATGTCGTAGCACACCGTCTGGCGGGAGCGCACGGCACCGCGCCCTTCGCAGGTAGGGCAGGATTCGCTGAGGTAGCGGACCACATCCTCCTGGACCCGCTTCCGCGTCATCTGCACCAGACCCAGATCGCTGATCTTGAGCACGTTGGTGCGCGCCCGGTCGTGCTTGAGTTCCTCTTCGAGCGCCCGGTAGACCTTGTCCCGGTTCTGCTCGCGGTCCATGTCGATGAAGTCGATGATGATGATGCCGCCGATGTTGCGGAGCCGGAGCTGGTAGACGACCTCCTTGACCGCCTCGAGATTCACCCGCACCGTCGTGTCTTCGAGCGACGTGCCCTGACCGACGAACTTGCCGGAGTTCACGTCGATCGACACCAGGGCCTCGGTCTGGTCGATGACGAGGTATCCGCCGGACTTGAGCCACACCCGGCGTCCGAGGGAACGATTGATCTCCGTCTCGACCCCGAAGGTGTCGAAGATGGGCTCGGCACCACGGTACAGGTGAATCTTCTCGCGGAGCTCGGGAGAGAACTCCTGGATGAAGTCGCTGACCTCATCGAAGAGCTTCGGGGTGTCGACCACCATCCGGCCCACGTCGTCGTGGAAGGCGTCCCGTACCATGCGAAGCACGAGTCCATGATCGAGGTGCAGGGGCGCGGGCGCCTTCTTCGCCTTGGCGACGGTCTGCACCTTGTCCCAGATGCCCACCAGGTAGTTCATGTCCTGCTTGAGCGTCTGGTTGGTCTGTGCCGCGCAGATCGTACGCACGATGAAGCCGCCGCCCTTCGGCCGGTTCTTGTCGACGAAGTCGCGCAACCGGCGACGTTCGCGGTCCTTGCCGATGCGGCGGCTGATGCCGACGTGATCGACCGTGGGCATAAAGACGAGGTAGCGCCCCGGCAGGGTGACGTGCGTCGTGACGCGGGCCCCCTTGGTGCCGATGGGGTCCTTCGACACCTGCACCACGATCTCCTGCCCTTCGGTCAGCAGATCCTGGATCGCGGGCTGGCCGGGACGGGGCGTGTCTCGCGGGGGCGACTCTTCCGCGATCGTGGCGTCTTCGTCCTCCTCGGCCGGACCTTCATCCTCGCCGGAGTGCTTGGGGTCGAACATCTGCGGCCAGATGTCGCCGACGTAAAGGAAGGCAGCACGATCCAGGCCGATGTCCACGAAGGCCGCCTGCATGCCGGGGAGCACGCGCACGACGCGGCCCAGGTAGACGTTGCCGACAAACCCCCGGTCTACCCCCCGATCGACATGCAGTTCGACAAGTTGGCCACTTTCCATGAGCGCCACACGCGTTTCGCGACCCATCGTATTGACGAGAATTTCAGCAGGCAAGGTGCACCTCGCCCGGGTTCCCAGCAGCAACACGAAGCCACCTCGGCGCCAGCCCGTTGGGGGCGGCCGGAGGCTTGGGAAAATGCACGCATCTGCGTTGCCGGGAACCCGGTTTGAATCAGGTTCGGGTTGGAAAAGAGTGGCCGACGAGAGACGGCCTGCGCCCCTGCTAACCGAGCGCCACGGCGACGGCAACCGCAACCGCAACGGAGCCGACCAGCGCGGCGAGCCACGGGCCGCGGTGCGAGGCCTCGACCCCATCTAGGACGCCGACGACGGCCCGGTCGAGCAGGGCTCCCCGGAGCGGCCCGGCCCGCAGCTCGGACTCGAGGGTGGCGCCGCCGGGAATCAACTCCAGGACGATGCCGGGAATGCCGTCCACATCGACGATGTCGAGCGCGGCGAGAATGTTGGGATGTCGGAGCGCCCGCTGGATCCGCCCCTCGCGCGCCGCCCTCGCCATCATATCTGGGTCGCGACTCCGGCAGACTTTCAGGGCGCCAGTCGCCTCGGTCTCGACGTGGCGAACCTCCCACACGCGCGCCATGCCGCCTTCGGCCAGGAACGCGACCACCCGCCAGGGACCGTACTGCCGATCGACGAGTCAGGGAGGTTCCTTCGTCATGTCCGGTGGAACCGGCGTTCCAGTTCGCCCACTCCCATCCGGATCACCACCGGCCGTCCGTGGGCACACACCGCATGGTCGACGGCGTCGAGTTGCTCGATGAGCGCGCGCATGCTGCGCTCATCCAACACCTCGTTCGCGCGGACGCTGGAGTGGCAGGCCATCGTCGCCAGGACCAGGTCCAGGATCCCCTGGGCGAGGTGTCCGGGCCCACCAGCGAGGAGGTCATCGGCGATGTCACCAAGCAGGACGGCAAGGTCGCGCCGGGCGAGCGGCACCGGAACCCCCTGCACGGCGATGGTTCCGCCGCCCAGATGGGTCAGGTCCAGGCCAGGCTCAGCCAGGGCATCGGCGTGGGCCGCCAGCACCGAGGCGCGCGCCGGACCCAACTCGATCAGGAAAGGCGTGAGCAGCCGCTGCGAACCGCCAAGGGCCCCCTTGGGGTCCCGCTGCAGCTTCCCCAAGGTGATCCGTTCGGCGGCGGCGTGCTGATCGACGATGAGCAGCTCCCCGCCGCCTTCGCAGAGGATGTAGGTGCGGGCGAGTTGGCCCACCACACGCAAATCCGCGAAGCGGGCGACCGGGAGCAGGGCGCGGCCGCCCAGCGGTGCCGGGGGGGTGGGGGGCGCGTTTTGAGCCGCCGGGAGGGGTGACGCCATCGCCGGCGGGGAGAGCGTCGATCGGCGCGCCGACGCCGGGGGGTCGGGCGCACGGGCGGCGGCGCCGGCTAGCGGGCGGGCGGGAGCGGGCGGGAGCGGCGCCGGCGGCCGCGCCGCGGGCTCCTCCCGCGGCGCATCCGCCAACAAACTGACCTGCTCGGACGCCGGCTCGGCGCCGCGATACCGGGCTTCGATGGGGACCGGGCGCTGAATCCCGTGGTCCTGCAGCGCCGTGCGCAGACCCGTCGCCACCGCGTGCTGCAGGTCGAACGCGTTGACGAACCGCACCTCGGTCTTGGCGGGATGCACGTTGACGTCCACGTCCTGAGGAGGGATCTCGATTTGGAGGACGACCACCGGGTACCGGTCCTTGGGAACCAGGCCCGCGTAGGCCTGCAAGACCGCCCGCCGGACCACGTGATCGCGTACGAAGCGCCCATTTACATACAAATAGCTGGAGTTGGTGGCGCTCTGGCGGTGCACCCCCACGGGCGAGACGAGCCCCGTGACACGGAGCGACCCGCGCGCAAAGCTCACCGGAACCAGCGCCTCGCCGTGGGGCCCCAGAAGCTCCGCCGCGCGTCGACGAGGCTCGTCGGTCCGCGCGCAACGCAGGTGCAACCGGTCGTCGTGGGTGACCTCGAAATCCACGCCGGGGCGGATCAGGAGCTCCCGGGTGATGGCCTCGATGCAATGTCCCAGCTCGGTGTCCACGGAGCGCAGGAACTTACGGCGCGCGGGCAAATTGTAGAAGATCGAGGCCACCGAGATGTCCGTGCCCGCCGCGGCGCCCGCCGGCTCCACCGCCAGCAGCTTGCCGCCGTCCACGACGATGCGCGTGCCTTCCTCCCGTCCCTGCGCCCGCGTGACCAGCTCGAACTTCGACACACTGGCGATCGACGGGATCGCCTCTCCCCGAAAGCCGAGTGTCGCGACGCGAAAAAGGTCGTCGTCGCAGCGGATCTTGCTGGTGGCGTGCCGCTCGAGGCTCATGAGCGCGTCGGTGCGGTCCATTCCTGAGCCGTCGTCGACGATCCGCACCAGATTGCGTCCCCCCGCGCGCAGGTGGACCCGCAGTTCGGTGGCGCCGGCATCGAGCGCGTTCTCGAGCAGCTCTTTGACCACGCTGGCGGGACGTTCGACGACCTCGCCGGCGGCGATCTTGTTGATCAGCGATTCTTCGAGGATGCGCACAGCCATGGCCCTTGGAGCTATCCAGATTCGGAGCTACGGGGCGTCATGGACGCTCTCCCCACCGCGATCGACACCAACTCCGCGGAATTCAAGGCCCGACGCGCCCACACCGAGGCGCTGAAGGCCCGCTTGCGGTCCGACCTCGCCGCGGCGCGGAGCGACCGGAGCGAAAAGGCCCGGTCGCGGCATCAGGAGCAGGGAAAACTGTTGGTGACCGAGCGGCTGGACCTCCTGCTCGACCCCGGGGCCCCGTTCTTGGAGATCGGCGCCCTCGCCGCGCAGGGCATGTACGACGGCGGCGTCCACAAAGCGGGCAGCTTCGCAGGGATCGGCGTCATTTGTGGCCGCGAATGCATCGTTTCTGCGAACGACGCCACCGTGAAGGGGGGGGCGATCTACCCGATGGGGGTGAAGAAGACGCTTCGCCTTCAAGCCATTGCACTCGAAAATCGCCTCCCCTTTGTGTCGCTCGTCGACTCTGGAGGCGCCTACCTGCCGCTGCAGAGCGAGGTGTTTCCCGATGCCGACGACGGCGGCCGGATCTTCTACAACCAGGCGCACCTGTCCCGCGCGGGCATTCCTCAACTGACCGCGGTGATGGGGCTCTGCACGGCCGGCGCCGCCTACATTCCGGCGATGAGCGACGAGGTGGTGCAGGTGCGCGGAACCGGGGCGATCTTCCTGGCCGGGCCGCCGCTCGTCAAGGCCGCCACCGGCGAGGACGTCGCCGCCGAAGACCTCGGCGGCGTCGAGTTGCACGCGCGCCGCTCGGGGGTGACCGACCATGTGGCCGAAGACGATCGACACGCCCTCAGAATACTCCGTACGTTGGTGGCCGGCCTGCCCCCGCCGGGACCGTCCTGGATGGACCAGTCCCCCGCCCGGCCCCCCGTCCACGACCCCGAAGATCTCGATGGGATCGTGCCCGCAGAGCTCTCGGAGCCCTTTGACATCCTGGAGGTGATCGGCCGGATCGTGGACGACAGCGCCTTGCTGGAATTCAAGCCGCTCTACGGTCCGACGCTCGTCTGCGGTACCGCCCGGATTCATGGCTACAAGGTTGGCATCCTCGCCAACAACGGCGTGATCTTCTCTGAGTGTGCGCAGAAAGCGGCGCACTTCGTCCAGCTGTGCGAAAAGCGTCGGGTGCCCTTGATTTTTCTCCAGAATGTCCCCGGGTTCATGGTCGGACAGCGGTACGAAGCCGGCGGGATCACCAAGCACGGACACCAGATGATCAACGCGGTCGCGACCGCGACCGTGCCAAAGCTGACGGTGATCGTCGGAGGCAGCTTCGGCGCTGGAAATTACGCAATGTGCGGTCGGGCGTACGGTCCACGGTTTCTGTGGGCGTGGCCCGGGGCGAGGATCGGCGTGATGGGCGCCGCCCAGGCCGCCAGCGTGCTCATCTCGGTGGCGAACGGCCAGCGACAGCGCGCGGGAGTGGCGCCGCTGACGACACAGGAGGAGGCCAGTCTGCGCACCCCGGTGGCCGAGGCCCAGGACCGCGAGGGCAGCGCCTGGTACTCTACCGCAAACCTCTGGGATGACGGCATCATCGAGCCGGCCCGCACCCGTGACGTACTGGGGCTGTGCCTCGCGGTGTGCGCACGGGGGCCGGCCCCCGCCGGGGGGGGGGCGTTCGGCACCTTCAGGCTCTAATACCGCCTGATCTTGATTCGGCTCGGCGCTCGCCTGTGCCCGACCCGTCGGGCTTCGTTGGGACCTCCTCTACGCGCGGCCGGATGTTCATCGCCCCGCAGACGGTGGTGTACGAGGGCATGATCGTGGGGGAGAACTCCCGCGACAACGACATCAACATCGACTGCACGCGCGAGAAGCAGCTCAACAACATCCGTAGCGCCGGCGCCGACGAGAAGCAGATCCTCATCCCGCCCATCCAAATGAACCTCGAGAAGTCCCTCGAATACATCTCGGATGATGAACTGGTGGAGATCACCCCGTCTGTCATCCGCCTCCGCAAGCGGGTCCTGCCCAAGAACCTCCGCAGTGTGGTTCGGGGCGAGCGCGACGCGTAGGCTGACTCGAGGGGGAGGCGGACCATCGCCTCCCCTCCAGCCGGCACCGTTCGGCACGCCTACACTTCCCGTCCGCACCGCTCGGCGGTTGGGATAGACTGGGAGGATGATGCGCGTCATCTTCTTCGTCGGCTGCGACGTGGGCGTCGACCAGAAAGGCGCTGACACCTTCAGCACCGCCATGGAGTTCGACACCACCTACGATGTCGTGGTGGTTGGGAGCGGTCCGGCAGGTTCGGCCGCCGTCCTCGCGGCGGCCGAGGCAGGCGCCTCCGTCGTGCTCTTCGAGCGTGAAACCACCCTTGGCGGGGGCGTCCGCATGGCCTCCCAGGCCTACGGCATCCTCACGCCCTGGCAGGAAGTCGCCGGCATCGAAGACAGCCTCGCCTCCGCACAGGCCGACTGGACCACCCTTACCGGGGCCGATGGCACCCGCGAAAGCGTGACGGCCTACCTGTCCGGCACCAGCGACGTGCTGGTCTGGCTAAGCGAGCACGGCGTGCACATCCTTGGCCCCAACAACGTTGCGGGGGAGGGGAGCGTGGCCCGCATCCACGAGCTCCGCTGGCCGGATGTGAACGCCGCCTTCGAGCTGCTCATTGGCGACACCGCCTACACCCCGCGAATCGGCGTCGAGGTGACCGGCCCGGTGATCGTGGATGGCGCGGTGGTGGGCGTGCAGTGGCGCGATGTGACCACCGGCGAAACGGGTTCCACCGGTGCCAGGGGCGGGGTAGTCGTGGCCACCGGCGGCTTCCTGCGCAACCGCGAGGCCGTTGCCGAGGTCCGACCCGATCTCGCCGAGCTCGATCCGATCTTCGAAACGCTGAAGTCCTCCACCGGCGGCGGTCTGCCGTTCTTCGAGGCCATCGGCGCCGGGCGCGAGGAGCCGGCGAGCATCGGCACGTACGTGCACTCCATACCTGACCCGCGCGAACCCGAAACGGAGGCGATGATCCTCATGTCCACGCCGGCCTACCTGCTCGTGGGCAGCGACGGGCAGCGCTTCGTCGAGGGCGACAGCTTCGGCTCCTTCGATGTCATCAACCTCCTCCCGCCCGGTGGAGCGTGGCTCGTGGCGGGGATCGACACCGCCGAATCGATGATCTTCTCGCCGCCCGGCTACAACTGGGTAGACATGGATGCGGGCCCCGAGTACTACACGCTCTCCGAGCTCCAGGAGCTCGGCTCGGCCGACCTCGTAGTGGATGCCGACCTCTCCACTGCCGCGATCGTGGCCGGAGTGGACCCGGCGGTGGCGGAGGTCATCGACAGCTACAACAATCTCGCGGCCACCTCGCAGACCGACGAGTTCGGCGTCCCTCTTTCCACCACCGACCAGCTCCACGGCACGAGTTGGGCCTTCGTGCGCTTCCGGCCGGCTCTGGCCAAGAACTTCGGCGGGGTCCTGACCGACCTGTCGAGCCGCGTGCTCGCCCCCGACGGCACCCCGATCCCCGGGGTCTGGGCGGCGGGCGAGTGCGTGGGGATGATCCCCGGAGGCGGGTCGGGCAGGGGCTTCAGCGGGAGCTCATCGGCGTTGTACTACGGAGGGAAGCTCGCGGGCACCGGAGCCGCCCAACGCAGTTTCTCCACCCCCTGAGCCGCGGGTTAGGTCGCCCGGCGCCCCGGAAGTCCCGATGTACGACAACGCCAAGGCCCCCCTCAACGCCGCGCTCGCCGCCATCCGCGAACCTCTGGGATGACGGCATCATCGAGCCGGCCCGCACCCGTGACGTACTGGGGCGGTGCGCGCGGGGGGCGTTCGGCACCTTCAGGCTCTAATACCGCCTGATCTTGATTCGGCTCGGCGCTCGCCTGTGCCCGACCCGTCGGGCTTCGTTGGGACCTCCTCTACGCGTCTCGACACGCTCGTCGGCCCCGCCTTGCCGGCCGGGCCGTTCACGACGGCGATCATCCGGTCCGAATCTGCGTCAGTCGGTGTCAATCGTGCCGCTGACCCTGCCCCCGTTCGCCTCGCTCGAGGGCGTCGTAGAATTCGACGGGATGGTACGCGCTGCGAAGGATCGAGGGCCCGTGGCCCTCGGCGTCTACAGCGGTGAACCGCGTCACCCGCCCCCACCTATTCCGCCGCGGTGTCGGCGGCTTCCCCCGTCCGATACTCGTAGAATACGCACTCACGACTCACGCTATCGACCGTAACGACGATGGGGCCGATGCCACGCGCAAAAACCCACGCGCCGGCCACCCGGCCCGCGTCCGGCGAGGCCTCGACGCTCTCCGCGAACTCCCCGTACCAGGTGGTGACCGCCACCGCGTCCGGCAACGGCATGGAAAGCAGCTCCTGGCCGTCCACCATGAGCGCCGGCTCGGTGATCACCGCCCACTCGGCAACGGGTTCGGCCTCGTCCCATCGCGCACCCGAGCGCAGCGTCCACCTATCCACACCGATGAGCAGCTGGAGGGGCGTTTCGTCTGCCGACCCCGCGGGCGCGAACTCGATCCGCGTGCCCGCAACCCCGATGTAGTCCGCCAGTTGTCGCCCCCCTGCCGCGAGCTCGGCCGCCTCGCCACAGGCGCCAAGGCCGCCAGCCAGCCAGATCATTCCGCCCACATCGGGATGTGGTTGTTCTGCGAGGGGTCCTGACCGGGAAGCCAGAACGCCGGCCAGCTGGGGTCGACGCCAGCCGCGGCGCGCACCGGGTCGAAACCGCTCACCCACAGCTGAGGATTCCCGAGGGTCACGTTGCCATAGACTCGATTGGACGAAAATGCCAACCACAACACGTCATCGTCGGGGAGCGGGGCCCAACGCGGAAGTGAGTTGGTGAGCCCGGTCACGACACTCGCCTCGGTCAGCTCGACCGCGACCGAACCGTCCGCCTTGGTCACCCAGACCATGGCATCGGCATCCGCGTAGCTGTCCCCCGTAGACACGTTGTAGACCAACCATTCCCCATCGGGTGACCACGCCGGATAATAGGCGTTGTAGGGGTCGGCCGGGTCGATGATGGTCACCGGGGTCCCGAAGCTGCCGTCGCCATAGACATCCATCACCATGATCCGGCCGCCGGTAAAGCTCCAATCGGCGCCGGCGCCGTTGGTCATCACGAACGCGACCTGGGAGCCGTCCGGCGACCAGTCGGGGTGGGTCGCCCATCCACCGGTGGCCACCTCACCGATGAGCGCGCCGGTGCCGGCATCGTAGAGGAGGAGGGCGCCCTGCAGGGCGACGAGGACGCGGCTCTCGTCGGGCGAGATGGTGTTGAAGTTGCCGAAAATCCCGGAGTCGTGATTGAACACATCAGTCCCGGAACCGATGTTCCGCAACCCAAAGGCACCGTTTCCACCGTCGAACGTGTATCCGATGCGATCCCCCCGAACACTGTGACAACCCACACAGTAGCCCGTGGTCGCCGCGGTCAGGAAATCCTCGGCCTGCGAACCATAGGCGATGCGGCGAATCCCATACGCGGACGTGCTCCAATAGTAGATGGAACCGCGGGCATCGAAACGATTGACGTTTACGGTGATCACCTCCTCGGACCACACCTCCGCGCCGACGAGGAGGGACAACTCGACCTCGACCGACCCGCCGGCATTGGTCCCCACCAACGACGCCCACGTCGCCTCGTCGGCGGTCCAACTGGTCCCCGTGGCGTAGACGGTGAGGTCGGTGACCGCGCTCCGGAAGCGGATCCTGGCGGCGCTGGCACCGACGTCGGCCCATTGAAAGGACAGGCTGGGGGTGTTGCGAGGAAGGTTGACCCGGTCAGGCGGGTAGGTCCAGAGCCCGAGGTGGGGGGTGCGCGGGACGTCAAAGGCCAAGACGTCGATGCCATCCGGTGCGATCACGTCCACGTACACCACCGTCACCAACGCCTGCGCTTCGATCCCGGCGAATCGGGCCAGCACATTCGCAACCCCGCCGTTGTCGGTCGATGGGGTGAACTCCCCCGTCTCATCGATGTCGCCCACGGTGCGATTGGACAACGTCCACTCAGCGGTCTCCAACTCAACGACTGAACCATCCACCCGGCGTGACACCAGTTCGAAATCGGTGGCGGCGCCGCCGTCGGGTGAGGTGTACACGGTGATCTCGGGCGGTTCGATGACCATGCTGACCACGCTGCTGGGATCCGGCACGGGAAACGCCTCAGAGCAACTGGCGAGCGCGAACAGTGCAAACAACACGGGGACATGCTATCCCCGCTGTCGTGGTGACGTCCCGCCTCTGCCCGATTCTGTGGCTCGGTGCCCTTGCCTGTTCGGACTACGAGGTCGCGAACCTCACGCTTCAAGACATCTACACGCAGGACGAAGAGGCACCGGCAGATGTGCTCTTCGTGATGGACGACTCGGCTAGCATGTTCGAGGAGCAGACCAATCTGGCGGCGAACTTCGCCACCTTCGTGGAGTTGCTCGGAGACACCACGGCCGACTTCCGCATCGGCGTCACGACCACGGACCCGACGCAGGGCGGGGTCCTGCGTGGGCCGGTGTTGACCCCCCAGACCGAGGATGTCGTTGCCGCGTTCTCCGCGCAGGTGGCCGTCGGCACCGGCGGCGGGCGTGACGAGCAGGGGCTGGCCATGGGCGTTCGGGGCCTCCGCGACGACGTCAATCCTGGATTCTTGCGAAACGACGGCGTCGCACACATCGTGTTCGTCTCGGACGAGGATGACCACAGCCCGTCCACGCTGCCGGTTCTGGTCGACGCGCTCAAGGGCGCGGCCATCGGGGTCGGAATCACCGCCCACGCCCTGGTCGGTGACGTGCCGGCGGGATGCCTGTCCGGCAGTTCGGCCGCCGACGCGGGCACTCGCTATCTGACCGTCGCCACCGAGCTTGGAGGGCTGACAGAGAGCATCTGTGCCGACGACTACGCCCTGGTGTTGGAGGGCATCGGCCTGGTGGTGAGCGGATGGAATCCCATCTTTCCGCTGGGCGAACTCCCGGCGGAAAAGACGCTGGCGGTCTGGGTGGACGAGGTGGAGATTCCCAGACGCGACGAGGACGGCTGGACGTGGTCGGTCGGCGACAACGCGATCGTCTTTTCTGGCCGCGCGATTCCCCGGCCGGGCATGTCGGTGCGGGTCACCTACCAGCGCGGGACCTGAGGCCCCTCCCCCCATTTCGGATTAGCCCGCGGCCCTCTCCCCGGCGCCCACATGGCATTCCGCACCCGCTTCGCGCCCAGTCCCACTGGTTATCTACACATCGGCGGCGCGCGGACCGCGTTGTTCAACTGGCTCCTGGCGCGGAAGCACGGTGGCCAGTTCCTCCTCCGGATCGAAGACACCGACGAAGATCGCAACCGCGAGGACGCCGTCGACGCCATCCTCGACGGGCTGCGGTGGCTCGGTATCGACTGGGACGAGGGACCCGAGGTCGGAGGCCCTCACGCGCCCTACCGGCAGAGCGAGCGTCTGGCGCTCTACCAGACCGTGGCCGAGCGCCTGGTCACCGAGGGCAAGGCCTACCACTGCGACTGCTCGGTCGAGCGCCTCGCCGGACTTCGGGAAACGGCGAAGGCCGAAGGGGGCCGGCGCGGATACGATGGACACTGTCGCGACAGGCTTCTGGAAGCGCGCGCGGGCCTCACCGTGCTGCGTTTGCGGGTGCCCGACGCACACGATGTGCTTCTGCACGACCTGATCAAGGGTAGCGTGCGTTGGGACAGCGCTGAGCTGGACGACTTCATCCTCGTCCGCCCCGACGGGATGCCGATGTACAACTTCGTCGTCGTCTGTGACGACATCGCGATGGAGATCACCCATGTCCTCCGCGGTGACGAGCACCTGAACAACACGCCGAAGCAGCTGTTGATCTACCAGGCGTTGGGAGCGCCGACGCCGCGGTTCGGCCACATGCCCCTGATCCTGGACGACCAGGGCCGCAAGATGTCCAAGCGCTTCGGCGATGTGGCGGTGGGCCAGTACCGGGACGCTGGCTACCCCCCAGAAGCGATGATCAACTACCTGGCTCGCCTCGGTTGGGCGCACGGCGACGCGGAACTCTTCGCTGTCGGTGAGCTGATTCAGATGTTCTCGATCGAGGGCATCGGTGCTTCGGCCGGCAAGTGGGACGCGCAGAAACTGCGTTGGGTGAGCGGCCATTGGCTCAAGAGCCTGCCTCTGGACCACGCGGCGACCGCGATGCGACCTTGGTTCGAGGCCCGCGGGTACCCCCTCGGCGACCGATGGGTGGATGCCGTGCGCGTGCTCCGCGAGCGCGCCCACACCTACGCAGAACTGGCCGATCAGGCGGGCGTGTTCTTCCTCGGCGATGACCGGCTTCCGGTCGACGGCGAGGCGGTGGCCGCGGTGCTCGCTCCGGCGCGCGACCTCGTCTCGCGGGCGGCTGAGGCCCTCGCAGGCGTCACCGAGTGGACGGAGGATGCGCTCGAAGCGGCGGGCACCGCGCTGTGCGTATCCGAGGGGATCAAGCTCGGAAAGCTCGCACAGCCGCTGCGGGTAGCGCTGGTGGGCCAGCGGGTAGGCCCGGGCCTGTGGCAAACGCTGTTCATTCTCGGGCGCGAGACGTCGCTGCGGCGGATGCGCCGGGCCTGGTCTTGACGCCCGTGGACCCCGCGATTAGCTGCCGACACGCCGGTGAGGCGTAGTGTAATTGGCAACACGTCTGACTCTGACTCAGAAGACTCTAGGTTCGACCCCTAGCGCCTCAACCACCTAAGCTCCAGTCTGGTCCCATCGTCTAGCGGTTAGGACAGTGCCCTCTCACGGCATAAACAGGGGTTCGATTCCCCTTGGGACTACCAAAAGCGCCCCGAAGAACGTAGGTTCTTCGGGGCGATTTTTGTGGGCGGTTGACGATGTGCGGCTTCGTCATGTTCGAGGAAGACGCACACCCAGATCGCGGTCCGCGACCCCGCGGTTATCGTCGGCTACTTCCGTCCCTCGCGCCATAGACTACGGTTTGGGTGGGACTGTCGCGTCCAGGCCGGCGAGTTGGATCGAGGGGACGAACCGCTCGAAGTCCCGGGGGTTGAGCGTCACGAGCAAGCCGATTCCATGGGCGATCATCGTAGCGGCGATGTTCGCGTCGTGCACCTGCTTCCCGGAGCAGGGGACTGTCTCCAACAGTCCGAACAACGCGTCCCGAACTGCCTCATCCTCCCTGAGGAAGTTGCTTCGGTCGAGGAACTGCCTCGCGTTTCCGATGGCCTCCATTACCCCGAGGCCCAACCCGTTCACCGCCGACGGTCGCGTCGCCACGGCGATGTACTCCCGGAGCACCTGGCCCGATAGGAACAGCGAACGCTCGGCAAACCCCGCATCGAGAAACGCGAGAGCTGCGGCGTGGCCGGACCGCGCAACCGCCGTCGCCGTCAGCAGCACATTCGTGTCGACGAACCGATCAACGCGCATCTTCGTCGTAGGTCTCGTCGCGAGACCAGGACCCGGTTCCGGGTGCGTCGGAGAGCGACAGGCGAAGCGGAGCGGGCCGCTCGGGGGGCGGAGCGCGAAGCGCCGCAGCCTCCAGGGCCGCAAGAACCTCGCCCTGTAGAGAGCGATGGTTCGCGCGCGCGCGCCGCTTCAGGGCCGCGACGACATGGTCGGGAACCTCACGGATGTGAATTGCTTGCATAGCATAATGATACCGCACCCGGCCGCAGGCGTCAACGCGGCCGTGGCGGCCCTCCACGACGCTTGAGACAACGGGCTAAGCGCCCTGATGACACCGCACCTCCTCCTTCTCCCCCTCTTCCTCGCCCTCGTGGGTTGCATCGACGGCTCGCGGGACTCGGCGGACGCCGACACCGACGCCGACACCGACACCGACACCGACACCGACACCGACACCGACGCCGACACCGACGCCGACACCGACACCGTCGTCGTCGGCGTCGTGATGGTCACCACGCTCGGCACCATGACGCTCGACCTCAACCGCAGCGACGCCCCGATCACCGCGGCCAACTTCCTGGACTATGTCGACGAGGGCTTCTTCGATGGCGACGACGGGCTTGGCGCGACGATGTTCCACCGTGTCATCTCCGGGTTCATGATCCAGGGTGGCGGCTACACCTCGACGGCCACGCTCAAGGACACCCACGCGGCCATCGTCCTGGAAGCCGACAACGGGCTCTCGAACCTCCGGGGAACCATCGCGATGGCAAGGACCAACCAGGCCGACTCGGCGACCACCCAGTTCTTCATCAACCACGTCGACAACACCTTCCTCGACTATGCCAACGCCGCCGAGCCCGGCTACGCCGTCTTCGGCGAGGTCACGGGCGGCCTCGAGGTTCTCGACGCCCTGGCGTCGGTGGAGACCGCCGGCCCTGACCAGCCCGTCGCGCTCATCGAGATCACCGATTGTGAGCGGCAGTAGTCAGGTCTCTCCCCGATGCACCCGCAACACGGCCATGCCCTCCGGCGCGGCCCCGTCGTCACCGGTTACCCGCTGACGACCAGCGGGTTATCGCGCCCCGCCCATGCCCCCGACGACCTTTCGCGGCCTCTCCCTCGACCGCTTTCAATCCGATGCCATCGCCGCCCTGGAAGCCGGCAACTCCGTGCTGGTCTGTGCTCCGACCGGAACCGGAAAGACGGTCATCGCCGACTGGGCGGTGGAACGCGCGCTCACCGCGGGCCGGGAAGTCATCTACACGGCCCCGATCAAGGCGCTCTCGAACCAGAAATTTCGCGACTACACGCGCCTGTTCGGAGACGACCGGATCGGGCTCGTCACCGGCGACCTGGTGATTCGTCGCGACGCACCCTGCAAGGTGATGACCACCGAGATCCTGAGGAACATGCTCCTGTCAGGGGACAAGCTCGAGGCGTTGGACACCGTCATCATCGACGAGATCCACTTCCTCGACGACCGCGAACGGGGCACGGCCTGGGAAGAGGTGCTCATCTATCTGCCCGAGCGTGTGCAGATCGTGGGGCTCTCCGCCACGCTGCAGAATGCGCGGCAGTTTGCCGCGTGGCTGGGGCACGTGCGCAATCGGTGGGTGGAGGTCATCGAGGAGACGCAGCGGGCGGTGCCCCTTGATTTCTTCGTCGCCGACGTCAACGTCGGAATGTGGCCCCCGGCAGTGTTCGCCAAGAAGATCGCCAACGCTGCACCGCCGCCGCCTTCGGGGGGCGGCGACCGACACGGCGGCCGCCGCGGTCGCGGCGATGCTCGCCACGGACGCCCCGACCGCCACGGGGGCAGGGGCGGAGCGGCGCGCATGCCGACCACGACACACCAGGACATCTTCGATCTGCTGTTCGATCGCGACTATCTTCCGTACCTCTACTTCTGCTTCTCTCGGAAGAACGTGGAGCATTTCGCGCGTTCGCTCGGGCAGCGCCTCCCCCGCAGCCTCGTGCCGAAGGAACGCGCGGTGGAGATGGACGCCCGCCTCGATGAATTTGCCAGGCACGACACCGGCCATGTGCTCGAGCCCGAGCTTCGTGCGCTCTACCAACGCGGCGTCGCCTTCCACCACGCCGGGCTGCACGTCCAACTCAAGGCGCTGGTCGAAGAACTCTACGAAGCACGCCTGGTGCAGGTCCTGTATTGCACCAGCACCTTCGCCCTCGGAATCAACATGCCCGCGCGCACCGCCGCCTTCGACGGCCTGCGCAAGTTCGACGGGAAGATGTTGCGCCCCCTCACCACCCGCGAGTTCATGCAGAAGGCAGGCCGCGCCGGGCGCCGCGGCATGGACGAAGTGGGCCACGTGGTCATCCGCACCGACCCGGTCGAGTGGTCGTACAACGAACGCTCGCTCCAAGCCTACCTTCGTGGAGAACCCGAGCCGGTGCGCTCGAGTTTCGCCCTCTCATTCAACAGCATCGTGAACCTGCTGGAGCGCGCCGGAAAAGAACACATCCGCGAAATCGTGGAAAAAAGCTTCCTGGCGTACTCATTGCAGGGCGAGGCCCGGCGCCTCGAACGGGAGGCGGCGACACTCACCGCGCAGGGGGACCGCAAAAGCCATAAAGAAGCGGCCAAGTTGTCCGAGCGTGCCGAGCGGGCGCAAGGGCGGGTCTGGGACGACGTGCAGGCGCGGCTCGGCTTTTTGCAGACCTACGGGTACCTCGACGACACGTTCCAGCCCCTCGCGGGCGCGTCCGTCCTGCGCCACGTGCAGATCGAAGAGATCTTCGTCACCGAGCTGGTTCTCGCGGGCGTCTTCGAATCGCTCGATCCGGCACGGCTCTTCGGGGTTCTCTGCGCGGTGAACAAGGAATTCGGTCGCGACGTGCGGCCGAGGCTGCGCCTCCGCGGCGACGAGCTGGGCCTGGTCAAGGAGGTGGACCGAATCCGCCACAACACCGTCGTGCGGGGCGCGGAGTCGCTGACTGGGCTGGGCGTGTGCTGGTGCCCCGAAATGGTGCCCTACGGCCGCGCCTGGGCTGAAGGGAAGCCCCTCGCCGCGTTGTTGGACCAATTGGAGAGCGGCGCCGACATCTCGGGCGACCTCGTCGGCGCCTTCCGCCGCGCCAAGGACCTCATCGGCCAACTGATCGACGTGTGGGCCGATGACCCGGCGCGCATCGACGAGCTCAAGGCACTGATTCGAACCGTGTCGCGAGACGAAGTGCTGGTGGTGGACTGATGTTGTGGACGGACGGCGTGCGGATGCGCAACGCCGCCGTCGCGGTCGCCGGCCTGGTGCTGTTGGGGGCCTGGTACGCACACCGCGCCATGGGCCTGGAGATCGGTTGGCGGGAGTACAGCTCGGACCCCGAAAAGTACGACGGCGCGCCGCTCACGTTCCCGTTGTGGAGTGTCACCCGGATCGTCGATGCCCGACACTACGAGATCAGCAAGGTGGTCAAGGACGTCCCGGTCGAAGGCGATGCCACCCGGCTCGACGTGGGCGACGCGGTGTCGGTGGTCGCGGATTTCTCGGCGTCGAAGCACGTGGCGGTCGCGCGAATCGTCGAACTCCACCCGCTGCGGCCGTGGAAGGAGGGCCTCGGCGTCGCCGGGATCTTCGCCTGGTTCCTGGCGATGCCCTTCCTCTACCGCATTCGCGGGCGGCGAGTGGAGGAGCGGGGCCGTGGCTGACCTGTTCACGCACGCGTCGGTGGCCGTCCTCGCGCGGCTGACCCAATCGCGGCCGGTGTGGGTCGCGACCTTCGTCGCCGGCACCTGCCTGCCCGACATCGCGCGGGTCCCGTCGATGGTGCTCATCCAGGCGCGCTGGCGCGTTCCCGACATCCCTGAGGCGCTCTGCTACGTGTGGGCGCCCATGCATCTGCCAGTGGGGATCGTGCTGGTCAGCTACCTCGTGAGCCTGGTCTTTCACGAGGCCCAGCGCCGAACGGCGTTCAAGCACCTGGTGGGAGGGGGACTGCTCCACCTGCTCGTCGACCTGTTCCAGTCGCACTTCGGGCTGGGATACCTTCTTTTTTTCCCTCTCTCGGAGTGGGACTTCGAGTTCGGCCTCATCGGCAGCGAGGACACGGTCCGGCTCGTGCCCTTCCTGGTGCCGATCACCACGGTTTTGGCCGTCTGGCGGTGGCGGACGTGATTACGCTCCGTCGATCGTGATCCAAGCAAGTTGTCCCAGCTGCGGAGCGCCCCTCCTCTTCGCGCACGCCGACGCCCTCACCGCGGTCTGCGGTCGATGCCAGAGTTGCATCACCCGCACCGATCGCGCGCTGGAGGACATCGGCAAGATCAGCGCCTTCGACCGCGACCTCAGCGCCGTTCAACTCGCCGCGACGGGCCGCTCGGGCAAGGGCAGCTTCCGCGTCGTCGGGGTCGTCCGTCTGGGTCGCGAGGCCGTACGCTGGAACGAGTGGTGCCTCCTCTTCGACGATGGAACCACCGGATGGCTCGGCGAGTCCAACGGGCAGCACTGGCTCTTCGAGGATGCGCCTGCCGAGGTCGCGGCCCCGGCAAGCCTGGAGGTCGACAGCTCGTTTCGAACCAACGCTGGGACCTGGATCATTGCCGAGTCGGCAACCGCGACGGTGCGGGCCGCCGAAGGCTGCCTGTCCTGGCGGGTGGGCCCGGGAACGCGGCGCCGCTACGCCGACCTGCGGAGGGTGGGCGGTGGGCTCGGCACGCTGGACCTCGAAGACCCCGACCACCCACTGCTTTTTTCCGGGCGGGCGACCACCCTCGTCACGCTGGGCATGGAGGGCCTGCGTCCGATCACCGGGTGGGATGACCCGGCCCTCACCAACTTCCGCGGACCGGAGCTCTCGGCGGTGGAAACGCTCGCCTGTCGCAGTTGCGGCGCCGGCCTGAGCGTCCACGGCGGGCTTGTCACCACGCGGGTGGTGTGTGTCTACTGCGACGCCGCCACCGACCTCGCGGAGGGCTGGCGCCACGACTCGCCCGCCCCGGGCGCGACCGCGCCGCGCACGACGCGCAAGGCCTTCGAGTTGCTGATCCCGCTCGGCCGCCGGGGAAGGCTCAGGGGGGTCGAGTGGCAGGTGATCGGGGCAATGCAACGCTCGGTGCGTATCGATGGCGATACCTACCCCTGGGTCGAGTACTTCCTGTACAACCCCTGGCACGGCGGCGCCTGGCTGGTCGAAGCGAACCGCCACTGGAGTTTTGTGGAGCTTCTGGCCGACGAGCCCCAGTCCGGCCCGAAGGATGCGAACTGGCGGGGCACTCGCTTTGTCGCTTTTCAGTCCGGCGCGGCGAGGGTCGATCGTGTGGCCGGTGAGTTCACCTGGCAGGTGGAGGGGGGCGACACCAGCAAGAGCCGCGACTACGTGGCCGACGGGGTGATGTTGTCGCGTGAGGACGCCGAGGGCGAGCGGACCTGGTCCTTAGGCCACTACCTCGCCCCCGCCGAGGCGTCGCGATTCGCCGGGCGCGCCCTGCCCGCGCCCCGCGGGATCGCACCCCACCAACCGAACCCTTGGAAACCGGCGGTCTGGGGCAACGCCGCCCTCGGTATCGTGGCGGCGGTCGTCGGCGTGCTCGCCCACGCCGCGGCCGCCTTCGCGGCCTCAGCCGAGCGCGTCGCCGAGATCAAGTTCGCCGAGGCGTCCACGGGCCAGGTCGCGGTTGCCGACTTCGTGTTCCCCAATATATTGCGTCGCGATACGGAGCTGACGCTGACGTGCAACGGCAGCTCCACCGCGGCCGTGGTCACGCTCATCCACAAGGCGACCGGCAAGACCTACGAGCAGAGCTACACCAACAACCTCAGCGCACCGACCCAATGGGCGCTGGATCCCGGCCCGTACATCGTCCGCCTTCAGGTGGAGTCGGCGCCCGCAGCCAACGATTGCACGCTCACCGTCATCCGCGACGACACCGGCGCCTGGGCGGGACTCGCGGGCGTCCTCCTCGGAGCGGGCGCGCTGCTCGGGACCCTGTTTCTGAGCGCCGGCTTCGAGGGCACACGCTGGCAGGAGAGTTACTTCGCATGAGGTACTACCTCCCCGGCGCCCTCGCCCTGGTGATCGTCGGTCTGGTGATCGCCCATGACCTGTTGGTCAGTCCGTTCGACGGCCGGGGCCCAGGCGCGGTCGCCGAGCCTGGCGTCCGCGAAAACCCTGCCTCTTACCGCGCCGTCTACATCCCCTACGTCGTCAGCCATGGCGACGGCAGCGGGGGCGGCTACCGCGCTGGAAAATAACCCCGGAGTGACCCATGCATGACCCCCTCGGCGCCGACGCCCTGCTCGCCACGCTCGCCTACACCGGCATGGGCATCGCCGTGTTCTTGCTGGCGTTCGCGCTGATCTCCAAGCTCACGCCCTTCTCGATCCGCAAGGAGATCGAGGAGGACCAGAACGTCGCCATCGCCGTGGTGATCGGAGCGGTGCTGCTCGGACTTGCCCACATCATCGCCGCGGTGGTCGGCGCGAGCTGACGCGCGGACATGCTCGCAACCCCGCCCACCCCGGGCGCCGCCCGGGCGCTCTTCGCCAGCGTCGTCCTCATCGCGAGCTGTGGCCTCGTCTATGAATTGGTGGCGGGCGCGCTGGCGTCTTACCTGCTGGGGAACTCGATCACCTGGTTTTCGTTGGTCATCGGCACCTACCTCTCCGCCATGGGCGTGGGTTCGTGGTTGTCCAAGCACATCGAGCGAAATCTGGTGGCCCGCTTCGTCGAGATCGAGATCGCCGTCGCGGTGATCGGCGGTTTCGAAGCGCCGATGCTCTACGCCGGCTTCGCGCTGACGCCGTCGTTTCGTCCGCTGCTCTTCGTGATCGTCGGGTTGGTGGGCATCGGTGTGGGCCTGGAGTTGCCGCTGCTTCTCCGGGTACTCGAGCGACACGCCCCCTTCAAGGACCTCGTCGCCAGGGCGCTTTTCCTGGACTACATCGGCGCGTTCGCGGCGTCGTTGGCCTTCCCGCTGCTGCTGGTCCCCCAGCTCGGACTGCTTCGCAGCTCGCTGGCGCTCGGGCTGGTCAACGCCGGCGTGGCCCTGTGGACCACATTTCTCTTCGATCTGCCGGATGCTGTCGCGACGAGACTTCGGCTGATGGCGGCCGCCGCCGTCGTAGCGTTGGCGCTGGGCCTGGCTGGGGCAACGGCGTTCGAGGCGAAGATGGACCAGTCGCTCTACGACGATCCCGTGGCCTATGCCGACCGTACACCCTACCAGCGCCTCGTCGTCACCCACGACGGCGACGACACCCGCCTGTACCTGGACGGAAATCTCCAGTTCTCCTCGCTCGACGAATACCGCTACCACGAAGCCCTGGTCCATCCAGCCCTCTTGTCGCATCCGTCACCCAGCCGGGTGCTGGTGTTGGGCGGCGGCGATGGCCTGGCCGTCCGTGAGATCCTCAAGCATGCGTCGATCGAGTCGGTCGACCTGGTCGACCTCGACCCGGCGATGACCGCGCTGTTCACCGGTCGGTACGCCACCCTCAACGGGGGCTCGTTGTCCGACCCCCGCGTCCACATCGAAAACGCCGACGCCATGCGCTTCCTGGAAGAGGGCGACACCCGCTGGGACACCGTCATCATCGACTTCCCAGACCCCAACGACTACAGCCTCGGGAAACTCTACACCACTCATTTCTACCGGCTGTTGCGCGCCCGCCTCGCGCCCGGGGCAACGATTGCCGTACAGGCGACAAGCCCCTACTACGCCGCGCAAGCCTTCTGGTGCATCGTGCGTACGCTCGACGCCGCGGGCTTCCGGACGCGCCCGTACCAGCAGTGGGTGCCCGCCTTCGGCATGTGGGGGTTTGTCCTGGCCTCCGTGGATCCGCTCGGGGAGCCCCGGCCGTTCCCGCCGGGCGTTGTTTCCTTGGACGCGGCGTCCTTGGCGGCGCTCTTCGTGATGTCACCCGACACCGAACGGCCCGATGCGCCCGTCAACCGGCTCGACAACCAGGTCCTGGTGCGCTTGTACGAAGAAGATTGGCGTTCGATGGGCGCGCATTGACCAGCCGACGGGCGCTCCTGAAGGGCGCTGGCGCCGCCGCGGTGGTGGCCTGTGCGCCCCCCGCCCGCGAAGCCGCGATCCCCTGCGACACCGTGGCCGGCGAGGTCATGGAGCGTGGGCACCGGGTTCGGAGCCCGCTGGCCAACCGCCCGGAGCCTCATGAGCGCGTAGACGTCGCGATCGTCGGCGGCGGCGTCGCGGGCCTTTCGGCGGCCTGGGCGCTCCGCGGCGCCGGCCTCAGCGTCGAGGTGTACGAGCTGGCCGACGAGCCGGGCGGCACCGCTCGCTCCAGCCACGGGGCGGCCCTCGGTGCCCACTACCTGACCCTCCCGTCTCCGGAGTGCGTGCACATCCGGGCAATGCTCCACGAGTTCGGCGTCATCGAGGCCTTCGACGGCGACGGCCACCCGCGGTACTCCCCCTCGGCCCTGTGCCTGGCCCCCGAGGAGCGGCTCTTCGTCGGTGGCACCTTCGTCGAGGGCCTCTGGCCGGAGGGGGTCGCGACGGCGGAGGACGTTCGTCAGCGGGAGGCCTTCGCGGCCCTGGTCGCGAGCTTTCTGACCCGGCGCGGCAACGACGGGCGCCCGGCCTTCGCGATTCCCGTCGCGCTCAGCTCGCGGGACCCCGAGCTGCGGGCGCTCTCGCAGCTGAGCTTCGGCGCCTGGCTGGACGCTCAGGGCTTCACCAGCCCCGCCTTTCGTTGGACGATGACGCACGCCTGCCGCGACGATTTCGGCGTGCCGCCCGATCGGGTCAGCGCCTGGGCCGGGCTTCACTACTTTGCGTCGAGGCGGCCCGATCCGTCCGACGCCGTGGACCTCGGCACCCACGTCCTGACCTGGCCGAGCGGGAACGGGTGGCTCGTGGGTCGTCTGCGCGGCGCGCTGGAGGCCCCGCCCACCCTCGGGGCCATCGTGCGGGCCGTCGAGCCGGATGGCCGGCTCTGGTTCGAACGCGCGGGGGATACGACGATTCGCGGCGTGCGCGCCCGGGCCGTGGTGCTGGCGGTGCCGACGCCGGTAGCCGACCGCCTGCAGGGTCACCCCTCGCCTCTGGTGCCCGAGGCCGCGCCCTGGCTCACCGTGCAGCTCGATGTCAGCGGGCCCCCAGGCGGGAACGGCGTCCGGACCGCCTGGGACACGGTGCTCTACGAGGCTGATGGGCTCGGATACATCGACAACGCCCACTTCGGACACACGGCCTGGCGTACCCGCGGCCCCAGCACCCTCACCTGGTTCTCGCCGATCGCCGATCGCTCCGCACTCCGCCACCTGACCGACGCGGCCGCCACCGAGCTTGCCCTCGGCGACCTCAGCGCCGCGCACCCGGAGATACGACGGCTGGTGACGGGCGCGCGCGCCTGCCGTTTCGGACACGGGACGGTGATTCCGACGGTCGGCCTGCACGCCCTCGGCCCGACCGGTGAGCCGGTGTTGAGCGTGCTGGCCACGCCATCCGGGGTCGTCGAACGCGCGCACACCGACCTCTCGGGGATGTCACTCTTCGAGGAGGCGAGCTTCCATGGGATCACGGCCGCAGCCCGGATCCGAGCGCGGCTCCTCGGCTGAGCGGGAGTCCGCGTGCCCGGCGCCGCCAGGATGGGTCGCGGTGCCCCCTCACATGATCGTCATCCATGCCGCCCTTCGGGACGCGCCGGCTCCCAGGGCCATGAAACTGCTGCGGCATGGGTGACGCCCAGGTGGGGGAGAGTCGCCCGGCGGGCGGGTTATCCAACCCGACCGCCGCCGCAGGCCGGAAAGCGTAGCTTGGAGGGC
>SHYX01000057.1 GCA_009692585.1 Myxococcales bacterium | reverse complement strand
GCACGTGGCCGCCTACTTCTGGTCCACGATGATGAACTCGACGCGCCGATTCTCGGCGCGGTGCGCCTCGGTGTCGTTGGGTTGAATCGGGCGCATCTCGCCGAAGCCGGCGGCATCGAGCCGCGGCGTTTCGACACCGCGGGCCGCCAACGCCGCCTTGACCGACTCGGCGCGGCCCTGGGAGAGCCTCAGGTTGGCGATGTCGCTGCCGACGTCGTCGGTGTGGCCTTCGATCCGGATCTTCAGTAGCTGGGGATTGGCGATGATCACCTTGGCGATCTCATCGATGAGGCTGTTGGAGCGCTCCTGGATCGTGACCTTGTTGAAGTCGAAATAGATGAGGTCCCGGATGCGGATGAAGCCCTTTTCGACCGAGACGCGGCCTTCATCGGGGCAGCCGTCCTCGTCCTGGTCGCCGTCGACGTCCTCGGCGTCGTAGGGGCAGCGGTCGAGGTCGTCGCCGATGCCGTCGCCGTCGGTGTCTCGGTTGGGGCAGCCGGCCAGATCGGGGCTGCCGGGCTCGGTGGGGCATTGGTCGTCGGCGTCGGCCACGCCGTCTTTGTCGTTGTCCGGCTCCGGGCACCCGTCGTTGTCCATGAAGCCGTCGTCGTCTTCGGGGTCGTCCGGACACTTGTCGATGGTGTCTTCGCGGCCGTCGGCGTCGTTGTCGAGCTCGGGGCAGCCGTCTTCGTCCTGGAAGCCGTCCTGGTCCTCGGGATCGTTGCGGCATTTGTCCAGGCCGTCGGGGACATGGTCGCGGTCGGTGTCGCGCGAGGCGGGGTCGAGCGTCGGCGCGAACGCGACGCCGGCGTACACCCGGAAGTCGGGCGCGCCGATGCCACCGAACAGCCCCGTACCGCCGCCGACGCTGACCGCGACGAGGTCCTGGACCAGGAACTTTCCGCCGGCGAGCACCTCGGCGGCGTTCTGCGAGCCCCGGAAGCCGGCAGAATTGCCGTGCAGCTCGACGTTGAGCTCGACCGGGTCGGCCACGCGGAAGCCCGCGGCGGCCCCGTAGGTGAAGGCGTTTCCGAGGCGGGTGTCTTGCAACCGCGCCTCCTCGCGAAGCAACAGGCCACCCATCGCCGAGAACCGAACGCGGTACGCGCGGGTGTGGAGCTTGTCGTCGGACCATTCGAAGATGGCTTGCGGTGTGGCCGAGATTGCCCCCTCGCCCAGGAACGCGCTGGGCGTGCCCGTCGGGATGCCGACCGGCACCGCCAGGGACAGGCCGACCGGGTATCGGTCGCGATCGAGCAGCACCGCCTTGGGCGTGACGACGATGTCACCAAGGCCGGCCGAGGTGAGCTTGGCCGGCGACCCCTGACCCAACTGAGGCGCCTCGAACCCGTCCTGCGACAACACGAAGGGCGCATCGACCGTGACGCTGCCGAAGCGGGAGATGCCGAGCCCCACCTGTGCATGCGCCTGCACGCGGCTGTTCACCAGGCCGTCGGCGTCGCTGCCGTCCGGCGAGACCCGCGCACCCGCCCCATCGACCAGCACCACGGGGTCGTCGCTGTAGTCGAACCACAGTCCCGCGCCGAGTTGGAAATTCTGGAGCGTGGACGCGCCGGGGACCACGGTGTACCCGTAGAAGTCAGCGTGCGGATGGAACAGTTCGAAGTCGAGGCCCGCGTCCCCCTCCTCAGCGCGGGCACTGGCCGCGAGCAGCAACAACAGCGGGCTCATGGGGACCGCTGCCGGCGCAACGCCAGCAGGCCCGCGACCGCGAGGAGGCCGCCGGCCGTGCCGTCCACCACGCCGCAGAGTCCGCCCCCACGCGCGCGTGCGGTGGCCGCCGCCTGCGAACAGGCCGCGAGGTTGTCGATGAAGCCGTCGCAGTCGTTGTCCACCTGATCGAAGCAGGCCTCGGTGGCCCCGGGGTGCACCTGCGCGCTGAGGACGACCTGTGCAGCGGGGTACAACTCGGGGTCGAGGTCCATGCAGTCGCCGGCTTCTCCGGTGACGCCGTCGCCGTCGCTGTCGGGGACGTCGACCACCCCGTCGCAGTCGTCGTCGAGGCCGTTCTGGTTGTCTTCGCGGGCGCCGGGATGCACGGCGGCGGCGCTGTCATTGCAGTCCACCCCGTCGCAGCCCGGACCGGCGACGGAGGTGGCGTTGTACCCGTCCTGGTCGACGTCGCACTCGTCGAACCCGTCGCAGTCCTGATCGTCGCCGTCGTAGGGAACGTCGGTGGCGTCGGGATTGAAGGCGGCGCACTGGTCGATGACGTCCTGGGCGGACTCCGCGGGGGCCTCCTTGCAGTCGTAGCAGAGCCCGTCGTCATCATCGATGTCGCCGTCCCCATCACGGTCGCAGGGCTCCTTGCACTCGGTCCAGCTGTCGCGATCGTAGTCCACGTCGTCGTCACAGCCGTCGCAGTCGTTGTCCCGGTCGTCGAGGGTCTCGACCGCACCCGGATAGGTGCTGACGTCGTCGTCGTCGCAGTCGCCGTCGACCTCGGTCCAGTCGTCGCCGTCGTCGTCGGTGATCCCGTCGTCGCGGACCCCGTCGCAATCGGCATCGTCATTGGCGGAACCGTTCGGCGGCGCGACGCCGTCGACCGCGTCGGGGTTGATGTCCGCGTGCTCGTCGTCGCAGTCGCCCTGGAATTCAGCGTACCCGTCGCCGTCGTTGTCGACGTTGTATTCGTCTCCGCACTGCTCGTTCTCCTCTCCCGGGGTGCCCTTGATCGAGCCGGTGACGATGGTGGTGGACGCACACCAGTTCAACGAGAGGTCGTTGGCCCACTCGTTGGCGCTGGCGTTGGGTTGACTCTGGTGCCCGGAGTTCGCGGCCGCCTGCCAGCCCCAGGTCGAGTCCCAGTCGACCTCGTCGAGGAGGATGCCGTCGTAGGTCGCGGTGAGGTGGTCGTCCGCCAACTTGATGTTGAACGAGTGCGTGGTCACCTCGGCCCACGAGTAGTCGACGGGCACCCCGCCGTTGAGCGTGGTGTTCGCGCTCGCGCCGAACACGAAGTACGCGCCGGCTTCCAGCGTGATCGGCGGTGCCGAGGGCAGCGTGAGCGTGGAGTCGTCCGACGTCAGGACCAGCCCGTTCAGATCGAGCAGGTGCCCCGAGTTGTTGTAGATCTCGAACCAGTCCCCGTAGTAGTCGGCCACGGAGATCGGCTCGACGAGCACCTCGGTGATGGTGATCTCGCCCAGCACCGCGGGCGGAACCGCCTGGGCTGGGGAGGCAAACAACGCGAGGGCGAGGGGCGTCATCGGGAGTTCCACCGGGGGAGAGTCACCCTAACGTCAACACTCACCGCAAGGCGAGGTCCAGACTCTTGATGTCGCTCTCGCTCACGACGAGCTTCTCGGCGTAGCGCGTCACGACGTCGTCGGGGGTGAACCCGTCCCCGGTGGCGTCCTGGTACGCGTCGATCTCGATCGCCCCCAGTCCGGTCGGCACCCGGAGCTCCCAGGTCGTCGTGGTCGTCTCGGTCTTGTACAGGTGCTTCCGCGCGGAGCCGCCCCCCGCGCCGGCCTGGAAGATATCGATGACCACCTTCTGTTTTGTGGCGGCTCGAACCGATCCGCTGAGCACGACCGAGGGGCCGGCGGGGAGGGCGGCGGCGGCGGACGGGGGTGGCGCGGGCGCGCTCGGCGCTCCGGGTTGCCGGCGTGCGCCCACGACGAGGGTCAGCGTGGCGTGGGTCTGGACCTCGGCCGCGGCGACGGTGAGCGCCGCGAAGGGTTCGTCGCCGTCGGGCCCGTCGTGGTCGAGATCTTGGAAGGCCTCGATGCTGAAGGAACTCACGCTCGTCGGTACGGGGAAGGTGAGCGGGCCGGCGCCCATCAGCCGCACCTGGCCGACGCGCTTCTGACCGCCCGGCGCGGTCGGGTCAGCCTGGTTCAGGTCGATCTGGACCTCTCCCGCAGTCGCGGTGACGACGTCGGCGGCGAAGGTGACCGTCGGCCCGGACACGTCGGCCCATGGCGCTTGCGGCTTGACGGCGGGACCCACCGGACCCGGACCCGCGCCCGCTCCGTCGCCCCCGCTGCCGGCCTGGCCCCGGCTCCCGGCCACGAGTTGCAGCGTGACGGTCGCGGCGCCGATGTTCGCGACGGTCGTCGTGAGCTCAGCGTAGGGATCATCGCCCAGGGGGCCGTCGCCATCGCGATCCCGGAAGGCTTCGATTCGGAACTTCTCCAGCGATTTGGGGACCTCGACCGAGAACGCGCCGGCGACGGGCAGCCGGAGCTGGCCGACCCGTTTCTGTCCGCCGGGGGCGGCCGAGTCGATCTCCGCGAAGTCCACCTGGATCTCGCCGTCTGCGTCGCTGAGGATCACCGCGTTGAAGGTCACTGTCTCCCCGTCGTAGCCCACCCAGGGCTCGGCCATTCCGCCGCCGCCCCCCTCGGGTCCGCCGCCCGTGGGCACAGGGCGGGCACCGACCACGAGCACCACGGGGATGGGCCCCTCAGGCAGGGCGCTCATGTCGATCTTCACGGTGGCATAGGGGTCGTCCGCGGATGGCCCGTCCTGGGTCACGTCCTGGAAGACCTCGACGGCGAAGGCCTTGATCGACGTCGGCACCGAGAAGATCAGCGGGGACTCGGCGCCCTCGACCCGACCCACCCGCTTCAGTCCCCCTGGGGCGGCGGCGTCCTTCACGACCACATCGAGTTGGACCGTCCCCGGCTCGTGTCCCGAGATCGCGAAGCTGAGCTCGACCTTGTCGCCGGTCTCGGCCGCCCAGGGCAGCCCGAGCTGGCCCGACCCGGCGCCAGGATTGTTGGCATCGCTGCCGCCCTCGTAGAAGCGCGGATCCAGAGGGACGGCACGATCGGTGACCCGCTCGATGCAGGCGAGGCTCAGGAGGAGCGGAAACACGCGACCGTCTCCGCCAGACCCTCGTTGAGGCCGGTGAGGGCGTACGGCCCCAGCCGGGAGCGCGCAAGCCGGTCATCGAGCTGTTTCCTGGGCATCCCGTCCGGCTTGCTGGTATCCCACGCGATGCTGCCTCGGAAGCCACACGCGCCCGCGGTGGCCAGGGCGATCTCTGCGATCGTGCGCTCGACCCCGCTGCCGAGGTTGACCGGCTCCGGGCCGCCGCCCGCTTGGAGCGCACGCAGGATGAGCGCGGCGGCGTCGGTGACGTAGAGCAGGTCGCGGGTGGCCTGCCCGCTGCCCCAGCAGGCGACCGACGCGTCGCCGGCACGGCGAGCGACCTCGAAACGGCGCACCAACCCGCCGACCACGTGCGAGCGCGCCGGATCGAAGGACTCGCCCGGTCCGTAGAGGTTGGTGGGCACGACAAAGACAGTATCGAAGCCGAACTCCTGCCCGAGTGCGGCGCCGTGGCGCATCAGCATTCGCTTGGCGTGGCCGTAGGGACCGTTGGTCGGCTCGGGCTCGCCCTCGTAGATCCGGTCTTCCGACATGGGCTGGGCCGCGTCCCGCGCGTAGGCGCAGGCCGACGAGACACCGAGCAGGCGCCGCACCCCGGCGCGGAACGCGGCGTCGAGCACGTTGGTGTTGGCGAGCAGGTTTCCGGACAGCGCCGTCGCGGGGTGCTCCTTCATCCATCCGATCCCGCCGCCGACCGCCGCGGCGTGCACCACCAGATCGGGCGCGTGGTCCGCGAAGAGCCGGGCCACCTGGCCCGGATCGCCGAGTTGGGCGTCGGCTCGCCCCACGGGGATCGCCACCGCGCCGGCCTCCACGAGCGCGGCAGTGACGTGTTTTCCGAGGAACCCGTGCCCGCCGGTGACGAGCACCCGCGCCCCGGACAGCGACAGGGTCTCGCTCCAGGTCGCGTGCATGCTCACACGTTGCTGTAGGGGTTGCGGATGCGCACGTGCGACAGGCCGCCGATCAGCTCGTTGAGCCCGCGATCGATGTCGATCGCGGTGTGGAAGCCCAGGTCGCGGATGCGGGCGTAGCTCACCTCGTAGTCGCGCTTGTCCTCGTCGCTGCCGACGTCGGCAAAGTATAGATGAAAGTTTATTTTCTTTTGGAGGAGCAGGGTGATGTCCTCCTTGGTGAAATTCATCGACTCGTGGCCCACGTTGAGCACGCGGTCCCTGGCGCGGTCCCAGTTGTCCAGCAGGTGCGGGACCACGCGCGCCATGTCGTGGACATGGATAAAGGTGCGTCGAAAGTGCCGTTCGTACACCAGGAGGTAGCGATTCACCAGCGCCTGGTAGGCGAAGTCGTTGATCATCAGATCCAGGCGCAGGCGCGGCGAGAGGCCGAAGGCGGTGGCGAAGCGCAGGGCGACGCTGTTCGGTCGCGACATGGCCATATGCTCGGCCGCGGTCTTCGTCTCACCATAGAGCGACAGTGGATTGAGCGGAGTTTCTTCGTCGCAGACGCCGACGACCTCCCCGTAGTTGCTGCCGGTGGAGAAGTTGATGAAGCGAGCGTTCGGGCGGAGGTGGTCCAGAACGGCGCGAGTCCCCTCAAGATTTGTTTTTTTAGCTTCGTCCGGCCACTTCTTGCAGGCCGGATAGCCAACGACCGCGGCGAGGTGAACCACGGCCTCGGCGTCGGCAAGCTCGGCCTTGAGCGCGGGCAGGTCGAGCACGTCCCCATGGCGAAAGCTGAAGTTGGGATGGATGAAACAGCCGAGGATCGGCTCGACCCCGAACTTGAGGATGTCGACCACGTGCACCCGATGACCAAGGCCCAGGAGGTAGGGCACCAGCACACTGCCGACGTAGCCGGCGCCTCCGGTCACGACAATCTTCATGGTTTCCTCCAGGAGCTGATGACCTCGCGCAGCCGGGCGCCGTGGGCGCGCCCGAATGCGTGGTGATTGCCGACGAAAAGACCCTGCTCGTGGACGCGGTCGGCCACCGGCAGCGGGACCGGCGCCCGAGCGCCCGGTACCCGCTCGAAGGCCGGCTGGCGGGCAAGGTTGCTGCCCGAGATCGGCCTGGTCTCGATGCGATGTTGTTCGAGATGTCTCATCAGCGAGGCACGATCGCCCTCGCAGAGCATCGGAAACGCGAAGCCGGCGTGCTCGGTGCCGGGTGCCTCGGGGAAGACGGTGACCAGACCGCCGAGCGCCGCGCACCAGTCGGCGTGGTTCTGCCGCCGGCGCGCCAGCCACGCCGGGAGGCGGCGCGCCTGAACCAGGCCGAAGGCCCCGGCGAGTTCGGTGGGGCGCAGGTTGTAGCCGGCGGAGACGAAGAGGAAACGCGGGTCGATCTGCGGGCAGCGGGCGGCCCACTCCGCTTTGTCGGCCCGCTCGCGCACCCAACCGTGCGCGCGCAGCGAGCGCAGCGCATCGGCCACCTTGGCGTCGCGGGTGACGACCATCCCGCCTTCGATCGTGGAGATGTGGTGGGAAAAGAAGAAGCTGAATGCCGAGGCCGCACCCAGGGCGCCCACACGGCGTCCCCGGTGGACGGCTCCGTGCGCGCCGCAGGCATCTTCCAACACCAGCAGATCGTCGAAGGCTTCGACCGCGGCGGCCTGGCCGAGCAGGTGGACGGCCAGCACCGCGCGCGTTCGGTTTGTGCGGGCGGCGCGCGCCGAGGCAGGGTCGATGCAGAGCGTCGTCGGGTCGACGTCGACCAACACCGGGACCAGGCCGCACTGCGCGATCGGGAACAGCGACGTGGACCAGGTCACCGCCGGGCACAGGACCTCGTCGCCGGGCTGAAGGCGCCCGGTCTCGAGCATCGCGGCCAACATCAACAGCACCGCGGAGCTGCCGCTGTTGACCATCACCCCATGCGTTCCGCCGCAGAACGCCGCCCACTCGGCTTCGAAGGCGCGCACCTTGTCGCCCATGGTCACCCGCGTGCTGAGCAACGAGTCGAGCGCGCCCAGCACCTCATCGGCACCGTAGGGCGCCAGCACCAAGGGGTGGCCATCGGCGGCGTCCGCCTCTTCCAGAGGCAAACCCGCCATCTCCTCGCGCACCAGCGCGGCGATCTGCTCCCGACGAGTCATCCGCCGGGAGTGTAGCACCCTCAGAAGTCCTTCCCCTTCCCCCCGCCCGGCGGCGGCTCACGCTTGACGAGGGTGATCGTCAGGCCCACGATGTCTTTGTCGCCGACGGTCACCGGGTACCGGTCGGCGGCGCCCATGGGGTCGAGCGGCCCCGGCTTCCCGTCTTTGTCCTCGTCGACCGCCGCCTCGATGTACAACTTGCCGAGCCCCTGGGCAACCGTGAGCGTAAACGGACCGGGGCGATCGATTCGGGTGGACACCACCACCCCCGGGTGGAGGCCGTGGCGGGAGTGATCCCCGTCGAAGCCATCGACCCGCACTTCGCCTGCCTTCCATCCGGCGTAGGCGACGACGCCGGAGACGGTCAACGTCGGTCCCGAAGGGGGCGGCGGCAGCGGGGCCGCTGCCCCGCTGCCGCCTGGGGCCCCCACGCCAGGAATCCCCGGGGGCCCGCCCCCGGGCGCCCCTTCCGGGGCTGGCTTGGGCTCGACGGGCACGCCCGGCTTGCCCGCCGCCTGGGAGGGGTTCGCGCTGCCGGGCGCGCCGATCGACCCCCCGGGCGGCGGAATCGAGGGGTCCGCCGGAGGCGTGGCACCGGCACCGCCGGGGAGGCCCGGCGCCTGCGCCCCGGGGTCGCCCGGCGCCTCGGCGCCAGCGGCGGGGGGTGTGGCGGCGGCGGAACCCGGCGGCGCGCCGGGCGGCGGCGGAGCCGCGGACGACGCGGCAGCGTCGGCCCCCGCTTGTTCACGGGCTCGCTTGAGGATGGGATCCTCCCCGCATCCTGAGACCATCAGCGCCAGGAGCGTGGCGACCATTACAAACAACGGGCGCATCGTTCGGTAGTATAGCGGGTGGCATGCTCCGACTCGTCCGCGTTGCCCTCTCTCCGCAAATCCTGCTCATGGTGAGCAAGGTGTACATCCCGGTGCTTTTTCCGCTCACATTCCTTATCGCGTGCCTGGCAATGTGGTTGGATGCACGCCTGGGATTCGAGAGTGGTTTTGTACCGATGCCGGCGAACTACTGGGTCGCCGCGGGTCTCCTCGTCGCCGGGCTCGCCTTCGTCGGCGTCACCTATGCCGAGCTGGTCGTCGAGGGAAAAGGGAGCCCGTCCCCGACGGCTGGTCGTACGATTCGGATGGTTCGTTCTGGCATCTACGCCTACAGTCGCAACCCTTCCGTCATCGGAAAGCTGCTGGGATTCCTGGCGGTGGGGGTGGCGCTCAACTCGCTGACCTTCGTGGCCATCCTCGCGCCCCTGTTGCTGACCGGCTCGCTCTTGGAGAAGGTGTGGCGCCAGGAGCCGCAGCTCATCGAGATCTTCGGCGCGGAGTACGACAAGTACCGCCGCGAAGTCCCACTTTTCTTTCCCTGGCGCCTCTTCGGCGTGCGCCCTCCCTTCTCTTCGAACTAGGAGCCACTCGTGGACATCACCCTTCTCAATCCTCCTGAGCAGCTTCGTGTGTGGGCCGGCATTCCCAAGGCCATGGCCTATGGGGTGTACTGCTTCCCGCCGCTCGGCCTGATGTACATCCAGGCCGCCATCGAGAAGCGGTCCAAGTACGTGGCCGAGATCTTCGACCCCGTCGTCGACGACCTCGACTACCCCGAGTTCGAAGCGCAGCTCAAGCGCTACCCGCTCGACATCGTCGGCATCAGCACCTACACGCACTCGCTGCCGGACGTGCAGATGACCATCAACACCGTGCGCAAGCTCAATCCCAAGGCGAAGATCGTCCTGGGTGGGCCGCACTGCTCGATGTTCCCCGACTATGCGGCGCAGCTCAAGGACGCCGACGCGATCCTGACCGGCGACGGCGAGGACGCGTTCCTGGAGATGGTGCAGGCCTACGACGCCGGCAAGTCATGGGAGGGCATCGACGGTGTGTGGTTTCGGGGTGACGATGGCGAGATCGTCAAGAACAAGGAGCGCAAGAGCACCAAGTCGCTCGACGCCTACCCCTGGCCCGATCGCAGTCGCACCCGCTTCCGCGAGTACTACCTGCCCGGCTGCAAGCAGCCGCTGAACACCACGGCGATCACCAGCCGCGGCTGCCCGCATTCCTGCCCGTTCTGCCTCACCTACAAGAAGCAGTACCGGATGCGTGACATCGACAACATCCTCGACGAGATGGAGCACTGCGTCTCTCTCGGGATCACCGAGACCCACTTCATCGACGACCTGTTCACGCCCAACAGCCAGTGGGCGATGAAGTTCTGCGACGGGATCGAGCGGCGCGGCCTGAAGTTCAACTGGGGCTACAAGACCACGATCGCCGGTACCACCCGCGAGCAGCTCCGCCGCTGCGCCGAGACCGGCTGCACCAAGATCCACTTCGGCGTGGAGTCCACCAACAACGAGGGGCTCGACGTCTGGGGCAAACACTGCGACACCGACGACGTACACCGCGTCTTCAAGTGGTGCCGCGAAGAGGGCGTCCGCAGCGTCGCCTACATCATGCTCGGCGGCCCCCACGAGCGCACGATGGCTGACGCCGAGAAGAACATCGACGAGATGATCAAGCTCGACGCCGACTATGCGGTGTTCGCGGTCTTCTCGCCCTACCCGGGCACCGAGTCCTTCGAAGACGGCGCCAAGAAGGGGCTGTTTGCGGCCGACTGTTGGGATCGCCTGATGAAGGACCCGCTGTGCGGCGTCGAGGTCCCGGCCTGCTGGGAAGAGCACCTGACCAAGGAGCAGATCCTCGATCTCCTCAAGATCTCCCACCGCAAGTTCTACATGCGCCCTCGCTTCATCGCGCGCACCGCGGCCAGCATCGCCAGCCTCTCGGAGGCCAAGCGGCTCCTGGCCGGCGGGTTGTCGATCTTCAAGCTCGAGCTGCTCAACGGCAAGAGCCGGACGGCGCCGGTCTGAGCGACACTTCGCTCAGGCACTCCCGACGGCCATCCGCGCGAGCGCCACGCCGAGGAGTCCGGCGAGGAGGCACGACGCGAGGGTGGCCGTGGAGTTGATGAGCGCGCCGCTCCAATTCCCGTCCTGGAGGTAACGGAGCGTCTCCTGGTTGAAGGTCGAGTAGGTCGTGAATCCGCCCATGAAACCCGTCGTGAGTAGCAGGCGCGTATCGGCGCTGAGGACGGCGGGAGAGGGGCCGAGCTGCACCAGCGCACCGAGCAGGAAGGAGCCGACGACGTTCACCGTCAGCGTGCCCCAAGGGAACCCAGGCCCCAGCCGGGCCAGCGTCCAGACAGATACGAGGTAGCGACACCCGGAGCCCAGCCCGCCGCCGACGACCACCAGCAGGAGCTTGTTCATCGCGCCGGTTCCGGTATCACTCCGTAGTGTACGGCCGACAGTGGAAGATCACGTATCCATCGGACCGTCGCTCAGTGGCATGCAGATGCTTCTCCTTCGGGACATCGGAGGCGGCGGTCAGCGTCCCGTGCCGTGTCAGTGCGGCGATCTGATCGCCGGTAAGCGTACCGAAGTCGTTCGCATCCCCCGCAAGCTCGAACATCTCGACGTCCGAGCCCAGACCGGCGTGCGCGAGCCATTCGTCCAGGGGCTCTGGCTCGCCCTCCGCGTGCACGAGCAGCACCTGATCGAAGCCGACATCGGCCGCCGCACCCCGCCAACTGGTACACCACACGCTCGCTGACGTCGACCTCCAGAACCTCGTCCTCGCCCAGGGCGGCGAGCCGTTCGCCGGTGATCAGGATGCGGGGCGCGGGGCTTGCGACGTCTTCGGCGCAGCCTCCGAGAATCAGGCAGGTTGCGGTCAGAATGCGAGCGGTCATCGGTTTCATTGCCTCCGTGTCGGTGCCCTGCCCCCGCGACCGCTTTTGGTTCCGCCCAATTCGCAGGGGATCGCTCGACCGCCGCCCTCGGATAGGACGGGCGGGTGTCCGCGCCGCGTTCCCCGAGCCATCTGGTAATCCTCGGCGCCGGCGCCATCGGTGCGGGCGTGGGTGGGCTCCTGTGGGACTCCGGGGTCGATGTCTTGCTGGTGGCGCGTGGCGCGCACGGGCGCGCGCTGGCGGAGCGTGGCCTCGACCTCCGGCTGCCGGCGGGCCCGCGCCGTTCCCCGGCCGGCGCGATGAGTTGGAGGGTCCAGCGGGAGAGGCGCTTCGCCGTGATGCCGGTCCGGCGCGCAAACTCTGCGGCAGTGAGGCCGCTCGCGGCGAGCGCGGCGAGGACGATCCAGGCGTCGCCCGACCTCCAACGCTGAGGGAGGTGGTCGAATGAAGGGACGGGCGTGGGCATCGGGAGAGCCAGGGTGGAGCGCCGAGACTACGTCAGGTCGCCAGGATCACCCTGTGGTTGGCCGGGGGCTTACTCCGCAATTGACAGCGTTCACTCTTCGCGACAGCGGGCGCCACCGTGAGCGGTCCTCACCCCCCGTCGGGCGTCAGCACCAGCGGCACGGCCACGCTCCCGGGCGGCGCGGTCAGGCGGAAGGCCGCGTCGGTCGGGGTGGCGGGCGCCCAGTCGCCGAAGCGTACGTCGGCCGAGGCGTCGAGCGTCGGCAGCACCACGTTGAGCGCCCGCGGCCACTCGCCCGGCACCCATGCTCCCGAAAACAACACCCGGCCTCGCTCGTCGGTGGCCCGTGCGTCGACGAGATGCGCCGTCCTGCCATCGATTCCGAGCGAAAAAGTAGCGCCGTCCGCCCGCGCCCAGCGCGCGGTCGCCACGGGCCCGGCGGCGGTCAACTCGGGCGCCATCGGCAGCGACGGCATGCGCCCCATCAACAGCGAGGTCACGACGGCGGCACCGTGCACCCCGTCGCCCACTCCCAGCAGACCGCCAAGGGTGCCATCGGCGTCATCCGCCTGGTAGAAGCTGTTCTTCGGGGCCACCCAGGCGCGCAGGTCCCTGCCATCGCACGTCATCACGAGCTGGGCGGGGCCGATGGGTCCGCGAAGCTCCACGCGGAAGCGGTCGGGCGGCGACACCACCAGCGTCCCGTTGAGCGCGAGTCGTTGCCCGGGCGCCGCGATCACTGCGTCAAAATGGGCGTACATCGCCGGGGGCGGCGGCTCGGCGAGGGCGCGCGCAAACAGGGCGGCCGGGTCGGTGACGTCCAGCCGCGGGGCCTCGACTGGCTTGCAGGCGCACAGCAGAATCAGCGTTGCGGCTGCCCCCGGCCAGGCCGGTGGCACCGGGTGCTGCGCCCCCTGCCGCGTGGCCGTCGGGGCGCTGGGCGTCGTCATCGCGGCCACCCGCCGATGGTGACACAGCGCGCCCGCAACCGCGCGTCGTCCGGCCACCGATCGAGGACCCACGGACAGAGGCCGGCGTCGGGCTCCCCCACCGCAGGGAGACCGGCAAGGCGCAGCGCCGAACCCTCGTCGGCGTTGCCCTCCATCGCCGCCTGCAGCACGGCCCGCGCCTCGGTCAGCGCCGCTGCGGGCCAGCCCGGAGCGAGCCGGTCGAGGATCCGGCGCCCGGTCGCGATGCGGCCCGCCTTCCCGCACACGAGCGCGGCGGTGCGAGGCGCGAGCGGCTCCCCGAGGAGCGACGCGTCGAGGGCGTCGGCGCAACGCTGGCCGTAGGCGCCCGGCGCCGTGGACTCGCTCCCGGTGGCGCGCTGCGCCGATCCGCCCGGTCCCGGCTCCGCCAGCGCCGCCCAGCGATCGGACACGTCACCAGCGCGCCCATCGAGCGGGAACCGCTCCCAGCGGTGAAGCGCCGCCAGCCACGCGCTGTAATTGGCGCCGCCCCCGCCGCGGCGCTCCGCTTCCGCGAAGGCGGCGTCGGCAGGCCCGTGCTGGCCGAGGCGCGAGCGGGCCGCGCCCAGTGCGGTCCACACCCGGTGGTCGGCCGCGGGGTTGGTGCTGGCGTCCTCCAGCCAGCGGAGCCGGGCTTCGTTGCCGAGCGGCTCGTCGGGCTGCAGGGACGCGAGGAGCGCTCGGGGGGCCGCGGCGTCGGCATCGTGAAGAAGCACGGTGGTCGCGGCGCGCGAGGCGCCATCGATGTCGCCGTGCGCCTGGGCCCAGGCGGCGCGCAGATAGCCGGCTCGCGCCAGGGTCAAGCCCGGCTCGGCGGCAAGGGCCACGCCGCAGAGGGCGAGGGCGATCACGGGAGGCCCCTGGCCCAGAGGATGGTCGCCGCGCGTCTGGGGGGCCAGTGCCCGGCCGCGAGGGCCAGCGCGATGGCGGCAGCGCCGAAGATGCCGGCGGCGACGCTCCATCCCTTGATCGCCAGGAAGGCGCCGACGACGAAGAGGCCCATCACCCCCAGCACCAGGCCCATCGCCAGTACCATGAAGAAGACCGCCGCCGGGCTCGACGCGGCCCGTGCCGTGTTCTCGGCGTTGAAGTCAGGCCAGATCGCGCCCATCGCGATGGCGAGGCCCGAGATCCCCCACGCCAGGACCACCACGAGGATGGCCTCGCCCGCGATGATGGCCGGGCGGGCGTCGAGGAGCAAGCCGCCGCCGACCGACACCACCTCGCCCACGACGATCATCGGCACGATGCCAAAGGCCGACTTGGCGTGCAGCACGACCAACGGCTCGACCGGCGCGCCGCGCAGCACCCACCAGCTCTTGCCTTCACGGGAGATCGCGGTGAACTGAAAGCGGCCGGCGATGGCCGCCATCACGAATCCGCCCATGCCGAGGTTCAGGAAGGTCAGGACATCGCGCAACAGCTCGCCGGCCTGACCCCGGATCGCGTTGAGCGGCAGCGCCTGCACGCTCACCAGGTAGACCGCGCACAAGCCGATCAGCAGAAAGACCTGCGACCACTGCGATGGATCACGCGCCAGGACGCGGAGCTCCTTGGCCGCGATCGGTCGCCACGGCCTCGGGAGCACGCTGGCAACGGTGTCGAAGAGGCGGGTCCCGTGAAAGCGGGCCGCGCGCGCCTCCTGGGAAAGGCTCCAGCCGCCGGCGAAGCCGATGTGCGTCGTCCACCGCGCCACCGCAAGGGCCGCGCCCGTCCCGGCGATCAACAGCGCCAGCTCCCGCGTCGGAATCGGCGAGTTCAGCAACGCGCTGCCCATCACCTCGCCCGCCCAACGCGCCGGGAAGAGCGGCGGCGCGGGCAGGTTGACCGCGGCCATGTATGCGGCGAGGTCCTGGAACCGTTCGGCGTCGGCCAGCTGCTCCGGCCGCAGCGTGCGGATGAAGACGAACGCGGCCGCCAGCATGCCCAGCGCGGCCAGAACCAGCAGATCGCGGGTGCGGTGGGCGGGAAAGACGTTGACCAGGAGGGTGGCGAAGACGGCCCCGATGCAGGTCGAGATCACCATCAGGGCCGGCACGGCCACCGCGATCGAGGCGTAGTAGGGCCAGCCGGCGTGCGCCACGAAGCCGGCCGCGCAGAAGACCGGTAGGCCGAACAGCAGCATCATCCAGCTGGCCTGCACCAGGGAGTCCACGAAGCGTGCGTAATGAAACGTCGGTCGCGACACCGGAAGCGCCAGGATCAACTCCAGATCCGCGCTCAGGTAGAAGACCGACATCGTCGTGATCACGTTGGAGAAGGTGAGCATCGAAAAGACGGCCGCCAAAAGGATCTCCAGGAACTTCCGCGCCAGAACGGGCCCCAGCCCGCTGAGCATCCAGAACTCCTGGAGCAGCCACGCCATCAGGGCGAACAGCCCCCCCCAGAACAGCGCGGCCATGACTCCGAAGGCGATGTACAACCAGCGCTGTTCCCCGCGCCGGATGGCGTTGGAGAGCGACAGGCGCCGCGGGCTCAAGAGCAGCGCGACCCCGCGCAGTGACAGCGGGGAGGGCACTACTTGCTCGGGTCCGCCGTCGGTCCGGTCCAGGCGCCGCCGTCTTCGTCGCGGGCGTGGGCGATGGTGCTGCGGGCGTACGCGCGCAGCAGCGCGTTGCGCTGCGCCCCGCCGAGCAGGGCGCGAAGGTCTTCGTACAGCTGCGGGTCCTTCACCAAGAGGCCGATCGTTCCCTCGCCCTCGTTGACCGAGGCGACCGTCTGGTCCAGTCCGGCCAGAAAGCTGGTGGCGTGGTCCACCAGCTCCGCGTTCTTCTCCTCGTACAGCAGACTGTGGATGGCCGAAGGCCGGGTCTTGATATCCGCCACCATGCTGGTGGCCTCCTCGGTGAACACTGCCAGCTTCTTCGCCAGCGCCTCGCCGCCGCTGCCGTAGATGAGCTCGTGGGCCAGTCCATCCCCGGTCTTGATCTCCTCGGTCATCGCCGCGACGTCGCCGGTGACGAGCTCCGCGTTGGCGATGACCTCCTTGACCTTGCGTCCGGCGGCCTCATCGTAGAACAGGACGTGGAGGACGCCCTTGCCGTCGCGAGCGGACCGGAGCATGTCTTCGATGTGGGCGAGGCTGTCGCCCACCTTGGCGGTCTTGGCCTCCCCCTCCGAACCCAGCATCAGGTCGAACTTGTGGGAGACGCTGGCGGCGTTGCCCACGATCTCGGTGGCCTTGTCGGCGTAGGACAGAAAGTCCAGCGCCTCGGCCGACTGGATCTCGGCGTTGTCGGCCAGCGGGTTGGCGCTATCGCTCCCCACGCTGACGGTGATGATGTTGTCGCCGAGCACGCCGACGTTGCTGATGCCGGCGACCGAGTCTCCCCGGATGCGGTCCTGGTACTCCTCACGCACCAGGAGCGCGACGTGAACGTTCTTGCCGTCGCTGCGGTTCGGCGCAAGCTCGACCAGCTTGACCTCGCCGATGTCGATGCCGGCCAGGCGGACGACGGCGCCCGGCTTGAGGCCCTTGACGTCCACGTACTGCGCGTGGAGCGTGTATCGGGGGGCGAAGGCCTCGGTCCCCCCCCCCAGTACGAAGGCGGCCACCGCGATGGCCAGGAAGAAGGCCAACACGAAGGCGCCGACCTTGATCTCTTGCAGGAGGTTGCGTTCCATGGTCGCCGGGTATCATTAACGGGGGGGAAAGGGCTTCGCCCTCTCCCCCTACCGCGCCACCAACTCGGGTATCCGACCTCCGGCCTCTAACCTTCGGTTTCCGGCCTCCGGTGCACGGCGCGCCAAACGGCGTGCCGTGCCCGGCGCTCTCCCCCTCCCCGCCGAGCCCGGGCCGCTCAAGGTACGGGAAGATCGTGTCGGGTGCCCGCATCGTCGAAGAGGCAGAACACGATGTGACCGCCGCCGACGTAGAACGCGTCGGCATCCAGCGGGTAGGTCCAGGCGCGACGACGCAGCAGGCGGACGGCGCGCTTCAGCCGCTTGTCGGACGCCTTTTCGTCGTAGTCCGTCAGGGAGACCGATCGGCCAGCTTCGACATCCCACGTGCGACACGCGGTTGCGTCGAGATCGGTCTCGGTGAGTACCGAGACGAAACGACCGTCCTGGCCGAGGATGTCCAGGGTGGACCAATGGTCTGAGGGCGCGGCGCACCAGTCGGCGGCGTCGGGTGGCTCGCCGCCGATGACGCGGGTGGCGCCTACCCACAGTGCTTCTTCCTCCCAGCGGCACTCGGCGCCTTCGTCGCCCGCGGCCTCGACCCGGCCATGGGTCTGGACGCGCACCTCGGCCGCCAGCGGCGGGTGCGCCGGGGTGTGGATGCAGCTGGTCAGGGCAAGGATCAGTCTCCCTCCACCCGCTCGATCAGTTCGTCCACCATCCGCAGGGTCATCCCCCACAACAAGGTGCCGTCGAGCTTCACGCAGGGCAGGTCGTAGACGGTGCCCTGCCAGGTGTACGGGAAGGTGCCTCGCGCCTCGCGGGCCAAGAAACGGCGGAAGTCAAAGCGCACGACCCCAGCGACCTCTTCGTTGGGGCGAAGCGGAGGCCAGTGGTCGAGCCGGAACACCCACGGCAGCACGTGGACCTGGCGAGTCGGGGTGTTTCGCGGCGACAAAAGCGGACTGAGCGCGCCAAGACAGCGCGCGGAGGACAAATCAAGACCAAGCTCCTCCTGCGTCTCTCGCAGGACGGTCGTGAACAGGGAGACGTCGTCAGGGTCCTCACGCCCCCCGGGAAAGGCCATGTGACCGCTCCACAAGTCGCCGGCGCGCTCGGCGCGGTGGATGAACAGCAGCGCGTCGTCTGGGCCAAAGATCACCGCGACCGCCGCGCGGCGCGCCTCGCGGTCCATCGCCGGGACGTCCACGGGCAGCTTCAGTCGGTGCGTCAGGCTCACGCCGGTCGGTTAACCGCCGGCCCGGAGACGCCGATGAGCGAGGGCCTGGACATCGACCTGCGACAGCCCGTCGGTGATGAGGACCCGGGCAATCCGGTGCTCAACATCATCAAGGGCTGGGGTCCGCCGCTGCTCGCGGTCCTGGTGATCCGCTCGATCATCGTCGAGCCCTTCCAGATTCCCTCTGGCTCGATGGTCCCGACCCTGGCGATTGGTGACTTCATCGTCGTGAGCAAGTTTGCATACGGCCTACGCGTGCCCTTCACCGACATCGAGCTCCTCGAGCTTTCTGAGCCGGCCCGCGGTGACGTCGACGTGTTCATCTACCCCCCCAAGGTCAGCGAAGACCCGTGGTGCCGCCTCAAGCGCATCCCCAAAGACTGGACGCTCGACATGATTCCCGGCCTTCCCGGCCCACTTGAGCCCTGCACCATCGACTACGTCAAGCGGCTGGTCGGCCTGCCCGGCGACACCATCGAGGTCAAGGACGAGATCGTCTACGTCAACGGGGAGGCGCAGAACCGCGCCACCATCGGCGAGTACGAGTACGTCAATGTGCCAGGGTGTTCGGCCCAGACGATGAAGGAGTACACCGAGACGCTCGGCACGGTCGAACACACGACCTTGCAGACCACGATGTTCGGCATGGGCTCCCACGACATGGCCCCCACCACCGTTCCGGAAGGGCAGTACTTCTTCATGGGCGACAACCGCGACAACAGCGCCGACAGTCGCTTCTGGGGTTTTGTGCCGCGCAACTACATCCGCGGCCGCGCCGAGTTCGTGTGGCTGAGCTTCGATCCGTGCAAGAAGGGCGGGCTCCCGGGCCTTGGGTCGCCGCGATTCGAGCGGTTGGGGAAGGGGATTCAGTAGGGGCGAGGGTGCCAACCGCTCCCTACAGCCCCATCGCCACCCTCAACCAGCCCGGATACATCTCAATTCGATAGTTCAGCGTCGTACGGTAGGTTTCCACCTGTGCGGCGGTCAGGGCGTAGCCGGCCCAGTTCTTGCGCGTGTCGTCGGTCATCGCGTCGACGGTGAGGTCTTGCATGGCGCCAGCGAAGGTGGCGATGTCGGACGCTTCGTACAGGTCGAGGTTTTGCTCCATCGCGTCGAGGTAACGTTTGGGGCAGGTGGCGTCGTAGTAGAGGCAGTTCGCTGCGACCGCGCCGGTGACGTAGTTTGCGTAGGTAGGCGTCGCGGTGTCGAAGCTCTCGTCCATGCCCCAGGGAATGAAGTCGAAGCGGGCGTCGCCCGGGTCCAGGTAGACGAAGTAGTCGTTCAGGTGGAAGGGGTAGCCGTCGCGATTGCCGATGGCTAGCGACAGCGTCCAGAAGTCCAGGAAGTTGTCCATGTCCAGGACATCGTTGACCTCGGCGTAGAAGTCGTCCCCGTGGTTCTGGACCTGGTCTCGGGCGATGTCGAGCAGGTCCTTGTCGCCGAGGCCGGTCACCAGGGCAAAGTGGTCGATGCCGCTTCGGGAGAAGTCGGCGCTGTCGTTGCCCTCCCAGAGGTCGCCGCCGTCGCCATCGAAGTTGCGTTCGACCCACTCGGAGTCCATCGCTTCCAGATTGGTGTAGAGCCCGTAGTAGAGAGGATCGGCGCCGTCGAAGGACACCCACACCTGCGCGAAGTTGGCCGCGGGGACGGCCATGCCCGCCTCCTGCCAGAAGTGGTAGCCGACCACCTCGCGGCTCATGGCCGGGTCGCCGGTCATGTTGTTGAACGTGGCCCGCTTCAGCCCGGCGAAGCGCTGGTCCGGATCATTCTCGGAAAACTTCACCTTCAAGGAAGGCTTCTGCTCCCAGAACTGAAAGGTGGAGCTGCCCTTGAGGCGGACGCCGACGTCGGCGATGGTCTCGCCATTGATGGTGATCGAGGCCGGAAAGTAGGTGAGCACCGGATTGGAAGGGTGAATCGTGTACTCGCGGAGGGCCTCTTCGTCCATGGCGTCGGCGTCGGCGCTGGTGAGGGCCAGCACCACCTGTTGCACCACCCGCACGTCATAGAACGCGGCGTAGGCGGCTTCCTCCGCGGCTTCCTGGGCGGTGTCCCTGTCAAGGTCGCCGATGTCGGTCGCGGTGTCGATGTCGGCGTCGGCGTCGGCGTCGGGCTCCCCGCTGTCGACCGCACCATCGTCGACCGCGGATTCTGCCGATTCGTCACACCCGCTCAACAGCGCCGCCAGGAGCATACCGACCTCGTCGCGGCGAATCATAGCGCGGACGGATACAGACGCGCCGTGCGGCGACTGTTTGTACTCGAGGTCGCCGCCGTGCTGGGCTTCGGCATCCTCGCGGCCTGGACACAGTTCTCCGTGCCCGAGACGATTCGGGCCATCTCGGTCGAGGCGCTGGCCACCGGCCCCGCGCAAGAATCCTGGAGCGGGATCTTCATCGGCGATCGCCATGTGGGCTGGTCGATGTCCAAGGAGTCCGCCACCTCGGGCGGCGGTCGGGTATCCGAGAACCGCACCAGCTTCGCCCTCGGTGCCCAGGGCGCAACGCAGCAGATCACCATGGCCAGCACGGCCGTGGCCGACGCGGCCGGTCAGCTCCAGCAGTTCGACTTCCTGCTGGAGAGCCTCATGAGCCTTCGCGCCCACGGAGTGGTGGTGCCCGGCGCCATCCACGTCGAGGTGGAGCAGGGCGGCTCGATCCAGACCCTGGAGATCCCCTCGCCGCAGCCGCCGGTGCTCTCGCTCACCGCGGGCCAGCTCGTCCGCGGTCGCGACCTCAAACCGGGCGACACCTTCGAGACCCCGTATTTCAGCCTGGTCACGATGAGTCAGAGCCCCATGACCGTCACCGTCGAGGCGCCCGAACTGCAGCCCAACGGCACGATCGCGCACTGGCTGCGTATGACGGCCGCCGGCGTGACGACCCGCCGGCTGGTCGACGAGGCCGGGGATGTCCTGCGCGAGGAGGACACCACGCTTGGACTGAAGCAGGTTCGGATGACCCGGGCCGCGGCCCTGGCGGTGGACGAGGGTGAGCCCCCCGATCTCGTCGCGCTCACCAAGGTGCCGCTCACCGGGTTCATCGACCCTGCCCGTCCGTACGGGCCGCTCGTGCTGCGGGTCACCGGCGCGTCGGAGCAGCCACTGCCGAGCGAAGGGGAGATCCAACGGGTCAGCGGCGACGTCGTGACGCTCACCACCCCCGATCCCGCGTCGTGGCCGGTCCTCCCGGTGCGAGGGAGCGGTGACCTGGACGCCACTCTGTCCCTCCCGGTGGACCACCAGGAAATCGTCGCCCGCGCCGCTTCGGTGGTCGGCGATGCCCCGGATCGCGCCACCGCGGCGCGTCGTCTCAACGAGTTCGTATTTGGACACCTCACCAAGGCCCCTACCATCGGCATCCCCAACGGGCTCGAAGTCCTGCGCAGCGGCCAGGGCGACTGCAACGAGCACACCGCGCTCTACGTGTCGTTGGCGCGGGCCGCGGGAATTCCCAGCCGCATTGCCGCCGGCCTGGTCTACAGCGACGCGATGGGCCCGGCGTTCTACTACCACGCCTGGCCCGAAGTCCGCCTCGGCCCTGGAGAGTCCTGGGTCGCGGTGGATCCCACCTTCGGCGAGTTCCCGGCGAAGGCCACCCACCTCAAGGTCGTGACCGGCGACCTCGACAAGCAGGTGCGCATCCTGGGCCTGCTCGGTCGCCTGAAGATCTCCGTGGAGCCTTCGGGCGCCCCGGATAAGGCCCTGCCGTGATGATTCGGGCCCGAGGTATCGAAAAGAGCTACGCCGCCTTCCGCGCCGTCCACCCGATGGACCTGGACGTGCACCGGGGCGAGGTCTTCGGCTTTCTGGGCCTCAACGGTGCGGGGAAGACGACAACGCTGCGCATGCTGGCCGGCGTCCTCCCCCCGAGCGCCGGCACGATCGTGATCGACGGCAAGGACCTGCACGACGATCCGGTCGAGGCCCGGCGGGTGCTGGGGTTCATCCCGGACCGTCCCTACCTGTACGACAAGCTGACCGCGCGGGAATATCTAAACTTCATCGGTGAGATCTACGGCATGTCGCGCGATGTGCTCTCCGAGCGTCTGGTGACCGTGCTCGAGCTGCACGGCCTCCTCGCCCAGGCCGACGCGCTGGTCGAGAGTTTCAGCCACGGCATGAAGCAGCGCCTGGTGCTGGCGGGCGCGCTGCTCCACGAGCCGCGGTTGTTGATTGTGGACGAGCCGATGGTGGGGCTCGATCCCAGCGGCGCCAAGCAGATCAAGCGGACCTTCCGGGAGTTCGTCGAGGCGGGGCGCACCGTGTTCCTCTCGACGCACACGCTCACGGTGGCGGCTGAGATCTGCGACCGGATCGCCATCATCCACGGGGGTCGCATCGCCGCCCTCGGCACCCCGGCCGAGGTATGCGGGAGCAGGTCCCTGGAAGACGTGTTCATGACCATCACCGGTAGCCCTCTGTGAGCCGGGCTCTGCTGGCCTTGGTGCTGACCGCCGGCTGCATGCCGGCCTCGTGGCAGCGGGCTCGCGCGCTCGAAGGGAAGTACCGGGTCGGCAATCCCGGCGCGGGGTGGATGACCGTGAAACCGGGCGGGGCCGATCACGCCTGGATCAACCGAACCGCTGGTGCGTCGATCTACACCGACTCCAACTGCGGGGACCGCTTTCGGGAAGCGCGCACCGAGGACCTCGCCACCGAGCTCATCGCCGGCTTCCAGGGCGCCACCCGTGACCTGGAGATCGTCCGGGCCATCGGCCCTCGGGAGGGGGTCGTGCGCACCCACACCGGCCGGATGGACGGCGTCCCCGTGCGGCTCGGGATCGGCGTGGTGAACTACGACTGGTGCACCTACGACTTCGTGCTCATCGCCCCGATCGGGGCGCTCGACGAGCTGTGGCCCGCCTACGAAGCCGTTGTCGATGGCTTCGATCCGGTACGGGGATGACCGGACTGCGGCGGCTCTTCTCGGACGCCGGTGGGGTCGCCATCCTGTCCAGCAGGCTGGTCACGGCCTTCTTTCGGGCGCCGATCGAGTGGACGCCCCTACTCTACCAACTCGACCACGCGGGCATCCGCAGCTGGTCGATCACCGCGCTGACCGCGGTGTTCACCGGCATGGTGCTGGCGCTGCAATTCGCCACGGGGTTGGAAAAGTACGGGGGCGACACCTACACCGGAAAGCTCGTCGCTCTCGGCATCGTCCGCGAACTGGGCCCCACGCTGACGGCGCTGTTGGTCGGTGGTCGTGTCGGCAGCGGCTTCGCGGCCGAGCTCGGCTCGATGGTGGTGAACGAACAGGTCGACGCCATCCGGGCGCTCGGCGCCGACCCGGTCAAGAAACTCGTCGCCCCCAGGGTGATCGCCTGCGTCATCGCCTTACCACTGTTGACGATGCTGGCCGACATCGTCGGCCTTGCCGGCGGCCTGCTCATCACCATGCGCGAGGTGGGCGTCACCGCGCAGTTCTTCTTCACCCAGGTGACCGACACCCTCGGCGCGGTGGACCTGCTGCACGGGCTCGGAAAGAGCCTCTTCTTCGGCTACTTCATCGGCGTCGTCGGTTGTTTCGTGGGCCTCAACACCACGGGCGGGACCGAGGGCGTCGGCCAGTCCACCACCCTGGCGGTGGTCAACATCTCGATCACCGTGCTGGTCAGCAACTACCTGCTCAGTACCATCTTCGTGGCCGTCTATGGATGACGTCAGCGAGTCCCCGACCGGCTCCGGGGTCCCAGAGCCGCTGATCGAGTTCCGTGGCGTGAAGAAGGCCTTCGGTCCGAAGGTCATCTTCGAGGACGCGACCCTGTCGGTCTACCCCGGTGAGACGCTCACCATCCTCGGCGGCTCCGGCACCGGCAAGAGCGTGCTCATCAAGATGCTCATCGGGCTCTTGCGCCATGACGCTGGCTCGATCACCGCCTTCGGGCAGGAGGTCACGGGCCTCGACGAGCGCGGGCTGCTCGGGATTCGCACCCGAGTCGCGATGCTGTTCCAGTCGGCTGCGCTCTTCGACTCGCTCACGGTCGAGCAGAACATCAAGTACCCGCTGCGCGAGCACAAGTGGGGCAACGACGCGCAGATGAACGACCGGGTGACCGAGGTCCTGGAGATGGTGGGCATGCCCGGGTCGCAAAAGCTCAAGCCGGCGCAGCTCTCCGGCGGCATGCGCAAGCGGGTGGGCCTGGCACGGGCGATCGCGATCCAGCCGGAGGTGATCCTCTACGACGAGCCCACCACCGGCCTCGATCCGATCAACGTACGCCGCATCAACGGGCTGATCCGTTCGTTGCAGGCGAGGCTCGGCGTCACCAGCATCGTGGTGACCCACGACATGGACAGCTGTTTCACGGTCAGCGACCGCATCGCGATGCTCTACGACAAGCGGATCGCGTTCACGGGCACCGCCGAGGAGACCCAGACCTGCGACATCCCGTACGTGCGTGAGTTCATCCGCGGGGGGCGCGGCACGCTGGATGAGGATGTGAGTTGATCGATCCCGCCCAAGACCCCTCCGTCGACCCGCGCGCCCTGACGTCGGACCAATGGCGCCAGCTCCTGGCCCCGCTGGAGTACGCCGTCCTGCGCGAATCCGCGACCGAGCGGGGAGGGACGGGTCGATACCTGGACGATCCGGGACCCGGCGGGTTCCACTGCGCCGGTTGCGGCCAGGCGCTGTACGGCGCGGCGCACAAGTTCCACTCCGGCTGCGGGTGGCCCTCCTTCTTCCAGGAGGTCGAGCGCGGCGCGTTGCGGGAGGTCGTCGACCGGACGCACGGCATGACCCGCGCCGAGATGCGCTGCTCGCGCTGCGACGGCCACCTGGGCCACATCTTCGACGACGCGCCGCGCACCCCGACCGGGCTGCGGCATTGCGTCAACGGCGCCGCGATCGTGTTCGTAGCGGCCGGGGAGACGGTGGCGGCTACGTTCGCGCGGCACCGGCAGCGCCGCTGACGAACGTGGCCTCGATGACGATGACCGACCTCCCCGACTCGACCAGCCGGTCCAACAGCCCGAGCAGCCGCTCCAGATCGGTCAGGTGCAACCCGGTGGTGGGCTCGTCCAGGACGTAGATCGTGCCCTCGGCACTCAGACTCGTCGCGAGCTTGAGTCGTTGGCGTTCGGCGGCCGCCCCCCAGGGCTTTATATTAGCCGAGCACCGAGTGCTGAAACCGCCGCCCGGCGCCGGGCCTGCCACCCCATGGAGCTCAGATGAACCTCCCGCGCCCGCTCTCCCGCGCCGCCGCCGTCGCCGCGCTGTTCACCCTCTGCGGCGTGGCCGGGTGCCTGCCCTCAAGGTCGGTCGACACCGGCGACACCGGCCACACCGACGACACCGGCGACACCGGCGACACCGGCCACACCGGCGACACCGGCGACACCGGCCACACCGGCGACACCGGCCACACCGGCGACACCGGCGAGGAGGAGGGCGTCAGTTGGTCCAACGGCATCGCGGACCTCGTCCAACAGAACTGCGTCCGTTGCCATGCATCCGGACGGTTCAGCACCTACGAGCCCCTTCAGACCTACGACCAGGTCGCGGGCAACTTGGTGAAGATCGCGGCGAAGATCCAGTC
>SHYX01000056.1 GCA_009692585.1 Myxococcales bacterium | reverse complement strand
GCGTCGCCACTGCCGCTGTACGTGGCGGACATCTCGCATACCCACTCGTCGTTGGCGAGGTTCTTGGCCATGTAGCCATAGGTGGCGTCCACCTTGGTGCCGTCGGAGGCGATCGACCCGTGGGTGAAGAGGTAGGCGGTGCCGGTGTCCGGCGCGGGCGCGCAGTCGGGATCGATATCGGCGTCGGCCTCGGTGCAGCCGTCGTCGCACTCGTCGGAGGTATTTTCGCAGTCCGGGTCGGCACTCGATCCGTCGTCGTCGCAGTCCGCATCGTCGGCTTCGGTGCAGTTGTCGTCGCAGGCGCTGGTGGTGTCTTCGCAATCCGCCTCGGGGGTGTCGCTTGGCCTGTCGGTGAAGCATCCAGTGGCGAGGAGCGCCACGCTGGCGGCGAACACGCTGGGGGCGGTGAGGCGGAACAGGGTCATGAAAACTCCGGAAGGTGGGTAGGAACGGGCCGCACACTACTCTTTCGGCGCGGCTCACGCAATGGCTTTTTTCCGGCTACGTGCGCGCCATGCGCCTCGTGGCCACCAGCGACATCCACATCGACAAGAACGGGCCGGAAGTCCTGGCGCTGTTGGGCGATCGAATCGCCCGACTGGCCCCCGACGTGTTGGTGGTTGCCGGGGACGTTGCCACCTCGCCGACGGTGCTTCTGCAGAGTCTGTTGGCCCTGCGAAAGGTCAGCCCCCGGGTGATGTTCCTCGCTGGGAACCACGATGTGTGGGGCCATCCAACCGGTCTGGCGTCAGGTCAGCACGCCTGGTGGCGGCTGGATCACCTGCTGCCGGCCCTGTGTGCGGAAGCGGGCGTCGACAACCTCGACGCCGGGGGCGTGGAGGTCGATGGCATCGGTTTTGTCGGCACCCTGGGGTGGTACGACCTCAGCATGAAGGACGAGGCGCTCGGTGCGCCCGACGATGCCTATGCCTCCGGCGAATACGCGGGCATGAAGTGGATGGACCACGTCTACGCCGTGTTCCCGGGACCGGATGGGCGCCCTCTGCCCTGTCAGGCCGTCGCCGCGGTGCTGCGGGGACGCCTCGCGGCCCAGCTGGCCGCCACCACCGCACCGCGCGTCGTCGGCGTCACCCACATGGTCCCCTTCGCCGAACAGCTCTACCGGAAGGACCACCCCGGCTGGCGCTTCTGCCAGGCGTTCATCGGACATCGCGGCCTCGGCGAGGTCCTGCTCAGCGACCCGCGCGTGGAGTTGGCGATCGCCGGCCACACCCACCGACGGAGCGACCTCCGGATCGGCGGGCTGCGGGCCCTGTGCACGCCGCTCGGCTATCGCCGGGAATGGATCGGCATGACGGACGCCGAGGCGGTGGCCGCGGCGGTCACGCTCGTCGAGATCTAGTACCTCCCGTCAGGGGTTCTGACTGGTTCGCGGAGGCGGTACTCCTCTCTCGTCTGCGGCCGCGAGACCTCGGCCCGGATTTCGCGCCGGTGTCGCTTGTAGGGGTGGAGGACCACCGCAGCCGTGGCCAGCTCGGTGGTGACCTCGCCAGCGAGTTCGGGGTCGTGGTGCAACGGCGGGCCAGCTCGACCTGCGGCGTGCGGCGTCGTGAGCTGACCGCTCGCAACTGCAACCGATCTGAAGGTTCACCGCAATGAACAGCGAATTCGGCTTCGTGGTGCAACCGCTCTCGGTGTTCAACGCGATGAACATCGAATTCGGCTGCGCCTTGCAGCCGAAGTCCCGCTTCAACAACGTGAACATCGAGTTCGGCTGCCCGGCCGTTTGGGAGGGGGAACAGGGGTGGTTACCAGCGCAATTATCCGGCGTCGTCGTCGTCGCCGTAGGTGCCGCTGTCGTGCCGTCCTTTCTCGTGGCTTTGTCATCGTTCCTGCGCTTTTCCCAGGCTGCGACCTCACGTCGGCCACGAGCTGCTTGAGCGTCTCGTCAATGCAGACGACCGGCCGAGACGGGTCCGGCGGCTCGGCGTACAGCTCCTTCGGCGCGGGCGAGCACGCGGTCGCCACGAGCAGCGCTTCCTGCTTTTCGTCCAGCATCCTCTCTCCACCTGGGCGCGGATCCTCCGCGAGAGCGCGCTCCAGCCCCTCCTCGAGGAAGCGCTGCGGTGTCCGGTAGACCGTCGAGGTGCTCCCGTGACCCGCCGACTCGATCTCCAGCGCTGAGTGGCCCCGATCGGATATCAGGAGGATGTTCGCCCACTTGATGTGGCGGACGGCGAGCGTACCACCCCGGTTCAGCGCTTCGAGCTGCTCGCGCTCCGTATCCGTGGACCGCAGGAGGCGAACGTCGAAGTGCGACCTCACCCAGGCGGCGACTACCGGCAGCGTGAGGATCGGGAGCGCAACAACGAGGTCGTCATCGCCGTCGTCATCGCCGTCGTCATCGCCGTCCCCGTTGTCGGTGACGCACGCGATGTGCGACTCGATTTCGATGACCCTGACGATCTCCGCTCAGAAGTCACAAACGCCGAACGCTAGTCGCGCGTGGTGCCGGTTCGGCCGATCTTCCCGGTGGAGAGGATCTTGCGGACGTCGTTGGCCAGGTCCTTGACGCCGGCCTCGAACACGGGGACGAACACATAGGCTGCCGCCACCAGCGCAATGACGATGACGCTGATGAGCAGCATGTACTCGACCGTGGACTGGCCGTCTTCTTCGAGGATGAGTTCGCGGATCATGGGGGGCTCCAGAGAGGTTCGCCTCCCGCTTCTGCAAGGGCCGTGCCATCGGGCGGAGCGGCACTATCACGAAGCCCACCCGCGACACTGACCCAAGGGTGTCGCAACGTGGGTCAAACCCGTCACACGTCGAAGGTGATGCCCTGGGCCAGCGGCAGGTCGCGGCCCCAGTTCATGGTGTTGGTCTGCCGCCGCATGTACGCCTTCCACGCGTCGCTGCCCGACTCACGGCCGCCGCCGGTCTCCTTCTCGCCACCGAACGCCCCGCCGATCTCGGCACCGCTGGTGCCGATGTTCACGTTGGCGATGCCGCAGTCGCTCCCGGCCGCGCTCAGGAAGGTCTCCGCCGACCGGAAGCTGTCGGTGAAGATCGACGAGGAGAGCCCCTGGGGAACGTCGTTCTGGAGGCGGATGGCCTCGTCGAGCGAGCGGTAGTCGATGACATAGAGGATGGGCGCGAAGGTCTCTTCCTTGCAGATGGCCATGTCCTTGTGGGCGCGGATGAGCGTGGGCTCGACATAGTGACCGGGGCGATCGACCCGCTTGCCGCCGGCGAGGACTTCGCCGCCCTGCGAGATTGCCGTTGCCACCGCGTGCTCGAACGCGGCCACCGCGTCGGCGTCGATGAGCGGGCCCACCAGTGTTCCCTCGGCGAGCGGGTCGCCGATGCGGCACTGTTTCCAGGCGGCGACCAGCCGCGGCAGCAGCGCGGCTGAGATGCGCTCGTGGACGTAGAGTCGACGGGTGGTGGTGCACCGCTGCCCGGCCGTCCCCACCGCGCCGAAGGTGATGCCGCGCACTGCCAAGGAGAGGTCGGCGTCCGGTTCGACGATGATCGCGTTGTTGCCGCCCAACTCCAGAAGCGTCCGGCCGAAGCGTTCGCTGACCACCGAGCCCACGCGACGGCCCATCCGGGTGCTGCCGGTGGCCGAGATGAGCGGCAACCGCTCGTCACGGAGCATCGCTTCGCCCACCTCGGCGTCCCGACCGATGACCAGGCCGAACACGCCGCTCCATCCGTTCTTGGCGAGGACGGCCTCGCACACCCGGTGGGTGGCGATCGCGGTGAGCGGCGCCTTGAGCGACGGCTTCCAGATGACGGTGTCCCCACAGACCGCGGCCAGCATCGCATTCCACGCCCACACCGCGTTCGGAAAGTTGAAGGCGGTGATCACGCCGATCGGGCCGAGCGGGTGCCACTGCTCCATCATCCGGTGCTGGGGCCGTTCGCTGTGCAGGCTCAGGCCGTAGAGCTGGCGCGACAGGCCCACCGAGAAGTCGGCGATGTCGATGGACTCCTGCACCTCGCCGAGCCCTTCGGACCGGATCTTTCCGACCTCGAGCGACACCAGGGCGCCGAGGTCGTCCTTGTTTGCGCGCAGGGCCTCCCCCATCTGACGCACCAGCTCTCCGCGCTTCGGCGCCGGCAGCATGCGCCACTCCCGAAAGGCACGCGCGGCCTCGCTCGCAACCGCATCGTACTGCGCGCGTGTCGCGAGTTGGACCGAGCCGAGGACGCGATCGTCGCTGGGGTTGACACTGGCCAGGGTCCCGTCGTCGGCGCCACCGATCGGCGCGCCGGCCCAGGCGCCGGGATTGAGATCGCTGAGCCCGAGGCGGGCGAGGACGTCACGCATGGCACTCTCGGAGAGGGCGCGCGGATATCACATCGTGGGCGTTCAGCCCGTTTCGTCCCCAGGGCCCGTCACCGATCCGAGCAGTCATGGACGGCCTGGGTTGTCGTCGTGGGTCGGCTCGGAGCCTTTCGGAAGTAGGCATGTACCGGTTAACGCCGAGGGATGTTGTTGCTCGCCCTGACCTCAGCCCTGGCTCAAGACGCGATCACCCTGGAGTATGTGAAGAAGGGGCAGGTGGGCACCGCCAGGCCTTCGTTCACCGTGATCACCAACACCGACGCCTCCGAGCTCACCGTCCACGGCGCCTGTGGATCGGCTCGCTTCGACCGGACCGGGCCGTCGTCGGCCAAAGACCGCAAGACCTGGGAGCTGGACCTGGGCCAGGGGTCCTACAATTGCACGGGCAGCATCACCATCGAGACCACGGACGGCGAGAGCGGCGAGATGCCCCTGAAGTTCACGGTCGCGGTGCTCCCGCCGATGAAGATGCGACTGGTACCCAACTCCCTGGACCTCCCGGGGCGCAGCCTGTCGGTCACGCTGGAGCGAGACGCATCCCGCGTCGAGCTGTCCATCTTCGGGCCCGGCGGTACCGAGATCGGCGGGGCGATGACGCCGTCGAGCGCGCGCGGGGGCGAGGCGATCCACGTCAACTGGTCCCAGGCCAACGGCGAGGCCCTCAAGATGAAGCTGAAGGGCTACGATGCCGACGGCTTCTACGCCGAGTTGGAGCTCAACCCGTGGAAGTACAGCATCCCCCACGAGGACGTCGTCTTCGACAGCGGCTCGGCTGTCATCGGTGACGCCGAGCTACCCAAGTTGCAGGCGGCGATGGTGGAGGTCGACAACACCCTGGCCAAGTACGGAAAGGACGTGGTCATCAAGCTGTATGTCGATGGGCACACCGACACCGTGGGCGACGCGGGGCGGAACGAAGGCCTCTCGCTCGACCGCGCCAGGGCCATCGCCGGATGGTTCAAGAGGGCGGGCTTCAAAGGCAGTATCTACTACTCTGGTCTGGGCGAGCGTGACCCGGCCGTCGCGACCGCGGACGGAGTGGACGAGATCAAGAACCGTCGGGCCGTCTATACCCTGGCCGCGTCGGCACCCGATCTTGTAGGTGCCGCGTCCTGGACGCAACTGTAGCGCGCGGGGCTAGCGGGCTAGCGGTTGGGAAATCCGTCCAGGGTGCCGCGCCGCCACTTCTGGTAATGCGGAGAGCAGAAACCCTTGCTGCGGACCGAGCCGTCGCATCCCGGGACGACGCAGTGTGCGGCGCCGACCGCGGCTGCGGGAGTGACGGCCGGCTGCGGGCGGGCGGCCGCCTCGGCGCGCGCTGCGTCGGCGAGCTTGATGCACTCGGCAAGGCGGGCGGCCATCCCGTCGATGCGCTGGCGCATGTCGCGGACTTCGTCGCGCAGGGCCTGCACCTCGGCCGGGCTGGCGTAGCCGTGCTCTTTGAGCACGGCGTGCACGATGTCACGGATGGTGGGGTCGAGGGCCTTGCCGGCGGGGCGGGCGACACGGTTCGCGATGGTATCGAGGAGGGACATGGAGGCACCTTGACGCGTCAAGTTGTATCACCGATGTGTCAATCCCGCCACCGGCCCGGCTCACCGATGCGAGAATACGGCGAATGAGCCGCCGTCTACCTCGATGGCTGGTGCGTCCGGCCGGTCGACGTCGCCCAGGTAGATGCGCGGTGGGCGCGACAGATCGGCGTGTCCACCTCCCGCGGGGTACCCGGCGAAGACGATGTGTCGCCCGTCGCGCGAGACAAGTGGATGGCTCATCGAGTATTGGTCGAAGAAGTGCAGGAAGAAGATCACGTCACGGGTGGGCCAGAAGGTGCCCAGCGGGACGGGGGCGTCCCCGTTGACGGCCATCTTCCACCACCGGAGGCAGTTGTCGTCGCTGCACACTTCGGCGACCAGGAGCCAGTCTCCGGTGGGCGACCAGAAGAAGGCGAGGCAGGGCATCCGGGTGAGGGGCCGGACCTCTTGGGTGACGAGGTCGCAGATGTCGATTCCGGCGTACGGCGTGCCTTCTCCGCCAGGGGCGTTGGCCACCGCCAGTAGGCTGCTCCCGCCGGGCGCGGCGATGAGCGCGCAGAGCCCCTTCCGGTTGATCACCGGCCTGGCCCGGCGCCCGTCGGGAGTGCTGGCGTAGATCAGGCTGCCCCCGTCCTCGGGCGTAGCCCAGAGCGCGAACCCGCCGACGAAGACCGGGGCGCAGAAGCTGCCCGGTGGCCGATCGTAGAGCACATCCTCCGCGGCTCCGAAGGGATCGCGGAGGACCAGCCGACCGCGGGACACGCCGCGATCGCCGGCGTGCACCAGCAGGCGCCCCCCGTCAGGCGTCCAGCTGAAGAAGACGGGCACCCCCTCTTCGACCAGGCGGCCGCGGCCCATCTCCGACCGCCGGATGGCCACCAGGTGGAGCTCGCCGGCTTTCTGCACCAACGCGGCCAGCGCATCACCCTGTGGGTGCCACTGCAGGTAGATGGGGGCGACGCCGCCGGCTTCCCACCACAACTCCTGGTGAACGCCGTCGACCCCGAGCACCTGCACCCGCACCGGCGATGACCCCCCGTCGCTCCCCTCGACCATGAACGCGGCCACCCACTTTCCGTCGGGAGACCAGGTGGGCCACGACCAGTGGCCCTGGGGTCGGGCGGGTTGTCCCCACGCCCCGAACTGCTGCGCGACGCCGGCAGTGAGCAGGTTGCTGTCCGAGCCGTCGGCCGCGGCAATCGCGATCTGTCGATCGCCCGTGACCCAGGCGAGGCGACTCATCCGGACTCAGCGTAGATCAGGTGGCGGACGACGTAGACCATGAGCGCCGCGGCAACAAAGGGGATGATTACCGACGCCTTCGGGGAGTGGTGGACCTGGGCGAGTCGTGCCGGACGCACCGCTTCTTCGTGCTCGAGCTCCCGTGCCGCGGACTCTGGCAGCCCACCGCGCCCTGCGGTCCGGAGGGCGTGCAGCGCGGTGTCGTTCGCGGTCCCGAACGCGCCGAGAGACAGTCCCAGGCAGCCCATCGCGGGGAAGATCCAGGTCCACGGGACGCTGCCCTGCACGATGGCGACGAGCACTGCGCCGGGAATGGGGACCGCGACGATGAACAAGGCCACACCGAACCAGCGGAGGCGGGCGAACAATTCGTATCTCGCGATGGACGCGAGCTGGTCAGCGGCCGCTGGGGTCACGTGGCCTCGGGATTGAGCAGGCCCTGGAGCAGGACGCGGAGCCCGTCGGTGGCGAGCCGGTCGGTGTCTGGGCGCATGCCCACGGCGCTCTGTCCGGCCAGCCCGTCGATGAACGCCTTGAGAAAAAGCGCGACGGCGCGCGCGTCGTACTGGCGGAAGACCCCCTCAGCGATGCCCTGGGCGATGACCGCTTCGGTCGCGCTCACGAATTCCTCGTGGACCGCGTTGACCTTGCGGCGCACATCCTCGTCCCGGATGGCGAGCTCCGACATCAGGAGGAAGAACCGAGGCGGGGTCTTGAGTCCCGCGAAGTAGTCGAGGTATTTCCTGCCCAGGTCGATGAGCTTGATGGCCGCGGGGCGAGAGTCGCGCTCGGCCTCGGCCAGGAAGGAACGGGTGACTGCAAGTTCCTCCTCGACCAGGGCGTCGAAGATCTCCCGCTTACTCTCAAAGTAGAAGTACACCGCCCCCTTGGAGAGTCCGGCGCGGCTGGCGATGTCTTCCACCCGCGCGGAGAGGTAGCCGCGCTCGATGAAGATCGCGCGCGCGGCCCGCAGGATCTGCGCGCGCCGTTCGGTCTCGGAGAGGTGCCGGGTCATCAGCGCGGGAAGTTAATTCGTCTGGGCCGATTCCCGTGGACGTCAAGAAGTTGTATCCTTCGGGGATGGGAACACCACGCCCGATCATTGCCATGATCTCGGTGCAGTCGCCGGGCGGTCTGGTTTTCGGCACTGCGACCCGGATCGACGGGATGGTCGTGAATTTCGACCTTGAAGCGAGGATGGAGGTTGGCGATGTAGTGGAGTTTCGAATCGAGCTTCCCGGCCTTGAGGAGACGGCGATGGGCACCCTCCGGATCACCGGCGGGCGGAAGGGGGATGGCGGTGCGTCGTCCTTCTCCGCGTCGATTCAGACGCTTGTGCCTGACGACGCAGAGATCTTCGAGGTGTGGCGGCGCGGGGTCGAGCAGGGCACGCGCGCGTTCTCGCACACCTCGCGCGCCCCGACCGACAGTTGGCTGAAGTCCACGACCATGGTCGGGTCGACGGAAGCCGAACGGCGGCAAGCCGTCGCCAGTCAGGACGACCGCCGGCGGCGGCGCCTGGAAAATGCAAAACACCTGGCCCGCAACTCGCGGGCCTGGCCAGATCCCGAGGACCTCGTGGGCGGCCGCGCCGCCGCGAGCGGTGCATTTCGGACCTCGTTGTCCCGCTCGGGTGGCCGCGCTCCGGAGAATCCCAGCCTCGGGAGAGTCGCGTCGACGGCGAGCGGCGGGGCGCCGGGGGACCGGCCGCGGACGGCGGTGGCCGACGCGCTTCGGCAGGGGTTTGATTTCATTCCGCGGGCCGCCGCGACGCCGGCCGCGCCCTCAGTCCCGGCCGCGCCCTCAGTCCCGGCCGCGCCCTCCATCCGGGATGTGGCCGAGCCGACGGTGTGCCTGGACGCGGGAATGGCCAGCATCACCTTCCAGAACGACTTGTCGTGGACCGGGTTGCACCGCCCGTCGTTGTTGTCGGGCATGCTGGTTTTCTCCCGGAGAGACATGGGGGACCCGGGCGCCGGGCTGAAGCTCTTCCTCATCCTCCCCAACGGCTCAATGGTGATGGCCGACGGCACCGTTCGGGCCGTTTCGGGCACGCACACCGAGTTGCAGGTTCGCTTGGAGGCCTCGGCGCTCAGGATGATCGAGTTGGCCTGACGTGCCTACTTGATCTGGTTCGCGACGCGCTTGAGGTCGCGCAGGGTCTTGATTTCGAAGAGCTTCCCCTTCGCGGCGAAGGTGGAGAGCTTCTGCGCCTGGCGGACATACTCCCCGTACTGGTAGGCCTTTCCCCAGAACCAGTCGTACTTCCGTTGGTTGAAGCTGCGGACCAGCCGGTCTGAGGCGAGCAGCTGGACCAGCTCCTTGGGCAGATTGTTGAACAGGGTCAGAAAGAACAGGAAGTTCAGGTAGTTCCCATTGGGGGTGTGAAAACCGCGCCGGTAGATCTGATTGTATTCGTCGGTCACAAAACCATCTTCGATGCTCTTGTGATAGAATTCGGTGCCAGGATACGGAATAAGTGAGGATGGAAGAAGATTGTACGGTGGAGGTAGCGTCCAGAGCAGACGCAGCCCCTTCATCACGTCCTCAGTCGACTCCCAGGGGTTGTCGAGGATCATGTGGTAGTCGGGGACCTGGATGTAGTCCTTGTACTTGCTGATGATGTTGACAGCCTTGAGCAACTGCTCGTTGGTCATGCCGCGTTTGTACATCTTCATGGTCTCGGTCGAGCCGGTCTGGATGCCGAGCTCGGTGAAACAGAGCCCCGCGTCGATGAGCGCCTTGTACTTCTCCTCGTTGATCGTTGTCGGTGAACATTGCGCCCGGAACGGAAGACCGATCTCCCGCTGCCACACCGTAGAGAACTTCTGGATTTCTTCGGTGGAGGTGGAAAAGAACACATCATCCTGAAAATGGATGATTCCGATTTCAGGATACCGAAGGGTGACCGCCTTGATCTCGCCGACCATGTGTTCAACGGAACGGCGACGGAGGTAGCTCTGCCCCTTGTAGAGGTCGTGGTTGAATGCGACGCCGCAGTAGCTGCACTTGTGGGGGCAACCGCGGGTGATCATCGTCTTGTAGGCGGGACGGAGCTCGCCGTTGCGGTCCGGGTAGGTCGGCATCAACGCGCGGTAGGTCGGCCAGTCGAGACGGATCAGGTGTTGTTGCTTGGTGTCGTAGCTCCAGTCGTCGGTGAACTCGAAGTCCTGGAACGGCAAGGAGTCGAGGTCCTGGATGAGCGGACGGTGGGGGTTGCCAACCACCTTGCCGTTGGATTTTCTGAACCAGAAGTTCCGAACGTCTGACCAGTCCTTTCCATCCTCCAGCCGCTCGATGAGCTCGAGGAATCCGTGCTCCCCCTCGCCCACGTGCACCATGTCGACGAATTCCAGGCCCTGCTGCGGCATCGTGGTGGGGTGAAAGCCCCCCCAGACGATGGTCTTCTTGGGGTAACGCCGCTGGATCGCGCGGGTGGCCTGCGCCGCGACGTCGAACATGCTGGTGAGGAAGGAGACGCCTACCACGTCGGCGTCGTCGACCAGCTCCACCAGATCGGCGATCATCGAGTCGTTAAGCTGCATGAGGTGGGACCAGGTGTCCTCGCGCCAGCTCGACTTGAAGCGGTTCCCGTAGGTGTCGGCGGGAAGGAAGATCATCCGGGTCTGATGCCCGTGCGCGCGGAGGTACCCCGAAAGCGTGCGGATGCACGGGCTGTAGTGGTCCATCGGCGTCGGGTTGATGAGCGCGATTTTCATGGTACGGCCCGTTGGGGTGAGGGTAGCCGCCGGCGAGGTCGCTCGCCAGGGAGAGCAGGATCCGCACGGGATCCGCTACATCAGCGCCTCGCTCCCAGCTCGAACAGGTTGAGCCATTCGCCGCGATAGCGCGCGCGCCGCACCAGGCGCGCGCCCTGCCCCAGCGCCGCACGGGCCTCGGGGAACCGCAGAAACTCCTCGCTGAGCACGGTGTACGCGCGGGGCGCGTGGTCGGGGTAGCCGGCGACGAACCGTCGAAGCAGCTCGAAGTCTTCACCCGCGGCGAATGCGGTGCCAAGGGGCATCCCCGCGGCGGTCCCCGGCCAGAAGGGGAGGTTCGCGACGATGCCGTCGAACTGTTCGCCGGCGACCGGGGCGTAGAGGTCGCCGACGCGGACCTCGACGTGAATGCGGGTGAGCTCAGCGTTGAAGCGGGTGTTTCTGGCCGCCTGCTCATCGATGTCGGTGGCGACGACCGTGGCGCCCGATCGGGCGAGCGCGCAGGCCACCACCCCCGACCCGGCGCCGAGCTCAAGCCAGCGTTCACCGGGGAGGGCCAACTCGCGAACCAACCCCGACAGCCACGCCCCCACCTTGGTCATCACCGGATCGAACACTCCCGGCAAGACGATCAGCGGCGCGCCGTCGACGACGTAGCTGTGGGGCCGGCGGCTGTGCCAGCGGGCGAGCGCGAGGGTGAGGCGTCTCATCGGCGCTCGGGTCGCACCGGAAGCACGATCGCGCCCAATGCCCAGGCCACGGCGCCGTAGAGCACCCCGCAGGCCGCGACCACGACGAGCAGATGCACCCGCGGGGCCAGCCAGAACGCCAACGCCGCCATGGGCGAGACCGCCGCCGCCAGGCGGGCGTGGTAGGCGACGAGCCCCCGCCCCCGAAGCAGCTCCCGCAGCCCCCACAGGAGCCCCACGGCCTCACCTGACACGGTGATGGCGTGGGAGAGGGGGAGCGCCGTTGCGTCCATGCCGACCCCCCGCGTCAACAACAGGATGATCGGCACTTTCGTCGCGACGGCTCCGATGCTCAACCACATGGGCAGGCGCGGACGCCCCAGCGCGTAACAGACCGGCACCAGCATGCGGTGAAGGCAGATGCCGTAGGTGGCGAGGGCGTACATCCTGAGCATGTCCGCGGTACCGCGGGTGTCCGCGGCTTCGAAGGCGCCTCGCTCGTAGACGAACGCGACGATCGGGTCGGCGAGCAGGCCGAGGCCCACCGCGGCCGGGAGGACCAGGAGGGCGTGGGTGCGGAGGCTGCGCTCGAGCGCCCGACCGGCGCCATCGTGATCTCCGCGGGAGCAAAGCGAGCTGAGCGCGGGAAGCATGGCGGTGATCAGGCTTCCCGCGACCAGCGCGAGCGGGAGTTGGACCAGGCGAAAACTGCCCAGGAGCCAGGTGAGGACGCCGTCGCCGTAGCTGCTGGCCCATTGGCATTCGATCAGGACGCTGGCCTGCACCGTGGCTACGCCCACGACGGCCGTGCCGAAATAACGGAGCATTCGTCCGAGCGCGGGGTGGCCGCCGAAGGTGGGGCGGAAGCGGAAGCCCGCCGACCATAGCGGGGGAATACAAAGGCCAACCTGTACAAAGCCTGATAGCGTCGTGGCGGCGGCCACGGTGACGATGTCGCCGCCGACCAGGCATGCCGCGATCACCCCGAGGCTCAGGACGTTCTGCGCCATCGCCGGCACGAAGAAACGCCCGCGGCCGTTGAGCAGCCCACCGAAGTAGGCGGCAAGGGATAAACTGGCCAGGAAGGGTGATAACCATCGCGTCAGGGTCGTTGCCAGCGCCAGCTTGGAGGGGTCGGCGGTGAAGCTGTCGGCGACCAGGCGGACCCACCACTCCGCGCCCAGCCAGAACACCAGGGTACAAGCGCCGAGGAACAGCAGAAGGACACCCAGCACGGCGTTGGCCAGCGTCCACGCGGCGTCGAGTCCGTCCCGCTCGGCCGTGTCGGCGAACGCCGGGACGACGACGTTCTGGAGCGAACCTTCGGCGACCAGTTCCCGCAGGAGCATGGGCACGCGCAGCGCGGCGTTGTAGGCGTCGCTCACGGCGCCGGCACCGAAGACCGCCGCGAAGATCACGTCGCGTGCCAGCCCGCTGAGCCGGCCCAGCAGGTTGGCGATGCCGATGGCCAGGGCCGCGTGGCGCCTCACGACGCGGCTACCGCTTGTCGACGAGCCCGCCGGCACGGAGGAAAGCCTCGCACCGAACGAGCGATGTTATGTCGCGACTTTCAAGGGTCACTATGACGTGCACGGGCGCCTCGTCGAGGCGCGGGTAGCTGCCGATGGCGACCATGGGCCACTGCGCGACCGCGTCAGAGAGGAGGGCGGCGATCTCGGATTCCTGGCGCTCGGTGCGCAAACGGAGGCTGTGAACCGGCACCCCGGCAAAGCGGTGGGCGACGAGGTCGAATTTGAGCCGAAGGAGCGAGGGCACCCCAGGGAAGATGCAGACGTTGCGGGTGACGACCAGCGGAAAGGTGACGCTGCCGTCCCACCAGAGCGCGCTCCCTTCCGGAATCTCCGCCATGCGCAGGGCGGCGGCGTTGCAGGCGTCGCCGAGCTTCCGGCGCAAGACCGCGACCAACTCGGGATGGTGGTGCAGCGGCAGCGCGAAGGCCTGGGCGACACCGGCAAAGGTGATGTCGTCGTGCGTGGGGCCGACGCCGCCGGTGGTGATGACCCAGTCATAGCGCCGGGACTGCTCCCGAACCTCGGCCGCGATGTCGTCCAGGGTGTCGGCGATGACCACGACCCGAAACAGGTCGCAACCAAGCTGCCGAAGCCGCACGACCAGCCACGGCGAGTTCTCGTCCGCGAACTTCCCGGTCAGGATTTCGTTGCCGATGATGACGACCCCGGCGCACGGCATGCTTCCGCCTAACGCATCGAGCGGCTACCTTGGGAGGGTGTCGGACGTCGGCAAAGCACGCGGTCTCTGGTGGTTGGGCGCCATCTTCCGCGCCGTTCTGCTGCTGGCACTCGTGGGGTTGGAGCTGATATTCGGCTGGTGGGGGGTCGCGGGCGGGGTGCTGATGGTCGTGCTCGTGTGGGCGTGGCGCAGCCACGCGGGCGCCGGGAATGCGGCTGCGGACGGCTCGGATGCGGTCCAACTGGTCTACCGGGTGAATCGGCACGCCATCGCCGACGGAGTGCTCGATCCGTCCGGCGTGGGCGTCTGGCCCTACTATCTGCGTGGAATCATGCTCATCGCCATGGGGGTCTGCATCCTGGGCGTCGGGCTGGTGTACCTGCCCGGCGGTTTTGTCTTCCTTGCCCTGACCCCCATGGTCGCCGGGTTGGAGCACCTGGCCCGTGGCATGTCACTGGGAAACGCCACCCCGGCCCCGGTGGGGATGGAGGTGCGACGCGAGGGCGGCGCCTACGTGGTGTGCGGTCGCGACGGGCAGGTCGGTGTCGGCAAAGAGGCGGCACAACTTCGGGATGGTCGCGCCGAGGTCGCCGTTCAGGTGGTGCGGCGATTCCGCCTCCCGAGGTGGATATTCGAGCAGTCGACGATCATCCTCCCCTTGGTGATCAGCGCGGTGAGCGTGCTCGCCATGCAATTGGCGCTGCTGGCGCTGCTGTTCCAGATGATGTTTCCGGGGAGTGGGCCGACCGAGCCCGAGCCCTCGGCCGAGTACCTCCAGCGACTTCTGACCGGCGACCATCGGGGCGAGGAGCAGGGATACATCACCCTGGAACGCAAGGTCAAACCCTCAGAGACGAAGATAGAGAGCTACTACCTTCCCGGCGGAAGCGCGGGTCCGGTGACCGACGTGGGCGGCGGAGCCCAGGTGGGCTCCAAACCCCGCTCGGCCGACCCCCGGACCGAAAAAGCCAAGCCCGACGTGGCCATCCAGATCGAGGAGTTCGGCAAGACCGAAGCGCTCGCGCCGCAGGACGCGCCGCCGGAGCCGAGCATCGACGACCTTGCCGATCCCCTGGCCACCGCCGATGGCGTCCAGGAAGGGCAACGCCAGAGCGTCGAGGTCAAGGAGGGCTGGGGACTGACCGACTGGTACGACACCGAGGATGCCCGGGCCGACGCGAAGGAGATCCAGGACCAGCTGGACCTGAGCCGGAGACTACTCAGGCTCGACCCCGATAATATGGTTGGTCTCTCGGTCAAGGCCTACTACGAATACCTGGCGATGGACTTCGACGCGGCCAAGGCCACCTACGATCACATGATCCGTCTCGATGGCACGAGCGGCGCCGAGTGGAACAACCTGGCCCTCATCTACAAGCGGCTCGGCGCCTACGAAAAAGAGGAGGAACTCTACCGGACGTCCTTGATGTTCGACCCCGACGAGCCCAACACCTATGTGAATCTGGCCCTCTGCCTCGCCCGTCAGGGTCGCTTCGGGGAGGCGCTGCAGATCATGAAACGTTTGGAGCGGGAGCTGCCGGACGACCCCTACGCCGACCTGCACCGCGCCAAAATCGCCGCGTTGATGGGGAAGGAGGAGGAGGCGTACCGGTTGCTGCGCGAGTCGTTGCGTACGATGCGGAAGCTCGACACGCTGCACAACATCGAGTTTCAGCAGGACATCCGCGTGGACCCGGCGTTTCAGACGATGCGGGAGACCCCCCGTTTCAAGAAGTTGCTCATGCGGTACTACGGCGATCGCCCGGGCGGCTGGTGGATCCTGGGCAAGAAGGAATGATAGGCTCTGTCCGATGAGGACCGCCCTGTTCGCTGGCAGCTTCGACCCGATCACGCTGGGTCATGTGGACGTGATCCGCCGCGGGCTCGCGCTCTTCGACGGGGTGGTGGTCGGCATCGGCCACAATCCGAAGAAGTCCCGACTTCTGAGCTTGGATGTGCGTATCGCGCTGGTCCAGGAGGCTTGTGCAGGGCTTGGCGCCGTGCGGGTGGAAGCCTACGAGGGACTGACGGTCGACTTCGCGAAAAAGCTCGGTGCCACGGCGATCCTCCGCGGCCTTCGCGATGGCGCGGATCTCACGTTCGAGGCGCCTTACGCGTTGGCCAACCGGGTGATGGCGCCGGCGGTCGAGACGGTGTTCCTGTTGGCCGATCCGAGCCTCATGTGCGTGTCCAGCTCGCTGATGAGGGAGGTCGTCGCGGCTGGGGGCGACGCCTCGCCGTGGCTGCGGCCGGGGGCGCTCGTCGCCCTTCGGGCCGCGCTCCTGCCGCGCTGAGGGAGCCGCTGCTCGCTACGCTCGTCGACCGCGAGCAGCTGGTGTCCGCGGTCTGCCACCACCTCCGCGGCCCGCTCACGGCGGCATCGTGGGTGCGGTTCGAACCGGGGAGCGTCCCGGCACGCGGTATGCTTGGGATCGCCTTCGGGCGCCCGCTGGCATAGAGTCGCGGGCCTACGGGAGGCAGGATGTGCGGGATCGTCGGATACGTGGGAGAGCGGCGGGCCGCGCCGGTGATCCTCGATGGGCTGCGGCGTCTTGAGTACCGCGGGTATGACTCGGCGGGACTCGCCGTCCTCGACCACGGCGAGCTGAGCCTCGTCCGGCGTGTCGGCTTCGTTGCGGCGTTGGCGGCGGCGGTTCCGCCGGAGCTCGCGGGTGGCACGGGCATCGGCCACACCCGGTGGGCCACGCATGGCGGCGTCACCGAGGACAACGCCCACCCCCACCTCGATTCTACCAATCGTATCGCGGTGGTACACAACGGCATCATCGAGAACCACGCCCTGCTCCGGGCTCGATTGCAGGACGAGGGCGTCACCTTTCGCAGCGAGACCGACACCGAGGTGCTCGCCCATCTCATCAGCATCGTCTACAAGGCCGACACTGCCGCTGGCCCGGAGGCCGCGGTCCGGCAGGCCCTCGAGCTGGTCCAGGGGACCTACGGCGTCGCGGTGATCTTCGTCGACCATCCGGGCCTGGTGATCGCGGCGCGCAACGGGTCGCCGCTGGTCGTCGGCAAGGGAAACGGCGAGACCTTCCTGGCGTCCGATCCGCATGCGCTCAGCGCCCACACTCGCGAGGTCGTGTACCTCGAGGACCGCGACATCGCGCGCATCGACGCCTCGGGCTGGAGCATCTCTCGCATGGACGGGGGCGGCGTCTCCCGCGCGGTGGAGGTGCTCGGCGAGGAGTGGGAGGACGAAGGCCGGGGCGACTACAGCCACCACATGCTCAAGGAGATCCACGAGCAGCCCGAGTCCCTGGCGCGGTGCCTGCGCGGCCGTGTGGTCCCCGACCAGGGCACGGCGCGGCTCGGCGGCTTTGAGCTCAGCCCTCGTGACATCGCCGCCATCCGGCACGTCACCGTGCTGGGATGCGGTACGTCCTTTCACGCCGGTCTGGTCGGTGCGGCCGCCATGGAAGGGCTCGCCCGCATCCCGGCCACCGCCGAGATCTCGTCCGAATACCGGTACCGGAATCCCGTGGTCGCCGCCGACGACCTGTACTTCGCGGTGTCGCAGTCGGGCGAGACGGCCGACACCCTCGGCGCGGTGCGGGAGGTCCAGGTCAAGGGCGGCCGGGTCTTCGGGGTGGTCAACGTCGTCGGCAGCTCGATCGCGCGCACCTGTGGCCGCGGGGTGTACCTGCACAGCGGGCCGGAGATCGCGGTGGCGTCGACCAAGGCGTTCACCTCGCAGGTGGCGGCCATGCTCGTGGCCGCGCTCTCCTTCGCGCGAACCCGGGCCCTCGGCCCGCACGAGGGGAAGGCCTTCGGCGAGGAGCTGTTGTCGGTCCCCGAGCGGGTGGGGGAGTGGCTCGGCGCGGAGCCGCCGGCGCTGATGGACGCGGTCGAGCTGTGCACCACCGGCAAGTACGTCTTCTTCCTGGGCCGCGGCGTCAGTCACGCGGTGGCGCTCGAGGGCGCGCTCAAGCTCAAGGAGGTCGCCTACGTCCCGTGCATGGCCTACCCGGCGGCGGAGATGAAGCACGGCCCGATCGCCCTGCTGGACCGAAATACGCCGGTGGTGGTGATCGTCCCCGACGACGTGATGCGCGACAAGACGCTGTCGACCATCCAGGAGGTGCGCGCACGCGGCGCTCGGGTCATCGCCATCCACACCGTGGGGGACGACCAGACCCCCAAGGTGGCCGACATCTCGATTCCGGTGCCGCGCGGCAACCCGTTCATCTCGCCGTTGTACTCGGTGTTGCCGCTGCAGTTGCTGGCCTATCGATCCGGGCTCGCGCTGGGTCGCGACATCGACCGACCCCGCAACCTTGCGAAGAGCGTGACCGTCGAGTAGCGGGGACTTGGGTGCTGGGTTCAGAGCCACGGCGCCGCGAGCATCCCGACGGCGAGCGTTAGGTGACTCCATGCTCCCGCCCTTCGCCGCCTCGCGTCCGCACCCCTGGCATGGCCTCGACATCGGCGCCGACGCCCCGTCGATCGTCACCGCCTACATCGAGATCACGCCCTACAGCACCGTGAAGTACGAGGTCGACAAGGCCAGCGGTTTCCTCAAGGTGGACCGCCCCCAGCGGATGAATGCCCTGCCGCCGATGCTCTACGGTTTCGTGCCGCGCACCTACTGTGGCCCTCGTCTGGCGGCGTTGGCCGGCACTCCCCGCGGGGACGGCGACCCCCTCGACATCTGCGTGCTGTCCGAGCGGCTCATCGATCGCGCCGACATCATCCTTCGCGCGCGGGTGGTGGGCGGACTCCTGATGGTCGACAAGGGCGAAGCCGACGACAAGATCGTCGCCGTGCTCGACGGTGATCCGGTCTGGGGCGAGGTGGCGGAGATCGGCAGCCTACCGCGGGCGTTGGTGGCCCGGCTCCGGCACTACTTCGAGACCTACAAGCTGGAGCCCGGCGGCAACCCGGTCCGCATCGAGACCGAGTACGGTCGCGAGCGGGCGCTCGAGGTGATCCGCACCGCTCAACTTGACTATGCGGCGGCGCTGGCCGCGAGCCCGCGATGATCCTCGCGCTCCTCTTCGCCTGCTACGACAAGCTGGTGGTGACCGCGACGGTCGATGTGGTCGCCGATCGTGTCCGTGGGGAGTCGCGACTGTACAACCTATGGCGCGGGTCGGTGGTATGTACAGACACGCCGAGCTGTCGCGACGCGCTGGTTCAGGAGGTGCGCCAACAGGAGGCCACCCTCCGCGAGGCCGGCGCCATCGAGGTCGCCGGGGGGTTGGTGCTGCGAGACGGTGAGGTGGACCTGCGGATGCGTTGGGTCTTTCCGTTGGCGGATCGGGTGTTCGCCAACCAGAGCTTCCTGCTGTTGTACGAGCAGCCGGCGCGGGGGCTGGTGGCGCGCGACCGTCGCCGGCCTCGGGCGGCGTTGGTCTGGTTCGAAGACGACAGCACCCGGATCACCGTCGACCGTGCGCCCCCGGCGGCGCGGGTGTGGACGCTGCCCGACGCGCCCACGCGGCAAGGGCTCTTGCTGCCCGGGAAACGGTCCTCGCTGCAGGTCAGCTTCCAGAACCTCAGCCCCGTGAAGGAGCCGGCGCACGAGGCGGCGTGGATCCCGAGATTCATGAGCTTGGACGAGGCGCTTCGCGCCGTTCCCGGCCTGGTGTGGGCGGACGATCAGCCGAGTCCGACGCCGAAGATGCGGTAGGTCTTGTAGATCCTTCCGCCCATCTTCTCGATCGCGCCGCGCATGCGGTGGTTGTCCTCGAGCACCCAGCTGGCTTCTGCGCCTTTGACACCCGCTTTGACGCCCGCCTCCCAGGTGCGCTTGTACAGCGGCGCGCCCAGGGGCAGGTGCTGGTATTTCTTGCGGATTCCCAGGGTGAACACCCGGATCTTGTCGACCTTGGCGGGGCCGGTCAGCCAATGGTACCAGCCGAAGGGGAAGACGCGGCCGCCCATCGGCTTGACCACCTGGTTGAAGTCAGGAAGCGTGAGGGAGAAGCCTGCGATCTCCCCATTGACGAACGCGAAGTAGCAGTATCGGGGGTCGACCATGGGTCTGAGGCCCTTGGCCACCTTGGCGAACTCGGCGTCTCCCAGGCGTACAAACCCCCAGTTCTGCGCCCAGGCGTCGTTGTAAATCACCCGGCACAGCTCGACGTCGGCCTCGTAGTTCTTCAGGTTCACCGGGCGGATGGTCACTTCGGGGTGCTTCTGCTCGAAGCGGTCGGCGATGGCGCCCACCCGATCGGGGATGGGACCGTCGTTCGCCAGCCAGTAGGCGTACATGTCCTTGACCTTGCCGAGGCCCAGGGCGGCGTAGTGGTCCAGGTAATACCGTGGGTTGTAGGCCATCATCACCAATGGATCGCTATCGAAGCCATCCACGAGCAGTGTACACTCGTGGTTGGAATTGAAGCTGAACGGTCCGTGCGCGCGCGCCATGCCCCGCAGGCGCAGCCAGGCGATCGCAGCGTCGAAGAGCGCCTTGGACACCTCGGCATTGTCGGGGAACTCGAAGAAGCCGAAGAAGCCGGTTCCCGGCTCCTGGGCCTGGTAGTCCTGGTCGATCTGCGCCGAGATCGTCCCGACGGCCTTGCCGTCCCGCCAGGCGATGAAACACTGGATGCTGGCGACGTCGAAGTAGGGGTTCCTGGCCGGGTCCAGGAACTCCTTCCGTTCGAACTTCAGGGGCGGAACCCAGTGGGGATCGCCGCCGTAGAGCTGAAACCACACCCCGATGAACGCGTCCGCATCCGCAGGAAGCTGAATCGGGCGGACCTCGATGGACATGCCCGGGAGCTAACGCGGGTCGCCGATGAATGGGCTCGGTCCCAACGGAGGGCCGTGCAGAAGGGCCAGTCGCTCCGCCGCCCACGCGGCGGTCTGGTCGGCGCCCTCCGGCAGGTTGCCGGGCCGATGGCTCTGGAGCGAGAACGGGCGACCGCGGCGGGTTTCCTCCTCGGCCAGCCAGTCGAAGTAACGATTTGTGTGCCCGACGGCCTCGTCGATGGTCTGGCTGCGCAAGAACGCCAGGCGCAGGTCGCTGCCATAGGGCAGCCCATGGGTGAAGTAGTTGGCGATCTTCTTCATCCGGCCGAGCACCCCGTGGTCGTTGCGGAATTCCCCGCGGAGGCTCTCGAAGTAGAGCAGAAGCACGCGGTGCTTTTCGGCGGCGTCGACGACCACCTCGGGCAGCCCGGCGAAGTGTGCGCGCAGCTGCTTGAAGATCCACGGGTTCTTGATCGCCCCCCGCCCGATCATCAGGCCGTCGACCCCGGTCTCGCGGAACATGGCTTCCGCCGAGGCCACGTCGACGATGTCGCCGTTGCCGATGACCGGGATGCCCACGCGGGCCTTGGTCTCCGCGATCTTGTCGACGGCGCGGGTGCCCCCGTACTGGTCGGCGCGGGTGCGCCAGTGCAGCACGAGGCTTTCGACGCCCTCCTCCTCGCACATCTGCGCCACTTCGGGGGCGTTGCGCAGGCTGGCGTCAAAACCGCAGCGCATCTTCAGGGTGAGCGGAATCGTTACCGCAGAGCGCACGGCACGCACGATCTCCCTGGCGAGAACAGGCTCGCGGAGCAGCGAGCTTCCCCCGCTGTGGGCGCAGACCTTTTTGCTCGGGCAGCCGTAGTTGAGATCGACCACGTCCGCGCCGGCGTCCTGGATGGCACGCGCCGCCTCGGCCATGGAATCCGGCCTGGCCCCGTAGATCTGGATGGCCACCGGATGCTCGTCCGGGTCGAAGCGCGCCATCATCTCGGCGCGGGCCACCCCGCGGCGCAGCGCTTCGCCGGCGATGAACTCGGTGGTGGTCATCCCCGCGCCGCCGATGCTCCGGACGAGGCGCCGGAACATCAGGTCGGTGACGCCCTCCATCGGCGCCAGGACCAGGTTGGGCTCGATCTGCAGGTCGCGGATGCGGTAGGTGGACGGGAACACGGCGCGAAGGTGCCGCCGAACGGGGCGTTCGTCAAGTCGGGCGCGATGGACGGCGCCGCGCTGACCGAGGCGCCATCCCGCTGCGGGCCCCGCTTTGCGTGATAGGCCGCGCCCGATGATCGAGAAAGCCCAATCGGTCACGGTAGCCGGCGAGCCGGACGGATTCGTCCCGCCCCGGGCGTGGCGCCTCGAGACCTTTCCGGATGGCCACACCCGGCTGGTGATCAGCGTCCCGTGGGCCGAACTCCAGACCACCCACCTCGCCCTCCTGGACACGCTGACGGCGCCCCTGGGGGTGCGGTACGTCCAGCTCACCGACCGGGCGACGGGGCAGCTCCCGACGCCGCAGGGGCGAGTCGCGATGGGGCTCTCCAAAGGGCGGGTGCGCGCCGCGATGCAAGCGCGACCGACGCTCCTGTGGAGTGACGGCCGGCATCAGCTCTGGCTGCGCGGCGAGCTTGGCGAGACCGTCATTCTCGACGAGTTGGGCCTGTTGTACGCATCCCCGGACGACCCTGCGTTCCGAGACGCGCTGGCGGCCCTGGCGATTCCCGAAGCAACGGTCCCGACTCTCGACAAGCGCGACTACGTGCGGGTGAGTTTTCTGGCCGAGGCCGACGCGGAGGAGGCGAGCCTGTGGCAGGACCTGAACATGTTGAAGTGGAAGTAGCGCGCAGCGGCCGGCCCTTACCCCCCTGCCGCCTCGATCGCCGCCAGGACGTCCGCCGGCTCCGCGAGGCCGCCCGGACCGACGTCGCCGCAGGCCAGACGCTTGTCGATTGGCGCCACGATGTCGTAGCGGCCGAGCTCACCAAGCCATCGAAGGTTGCGCTCGACCACGGGATTTTGCCACATCTCGGTGTTCATGGCCGGCGCCAGGACGATGCGCCGCCCCCGGGGAAGCGCCATCAGCGTGGTGCTGAGCGCGTCATCTGCCAGGCCGCACGCCAGCTTCGCGATCACGTTGGCGCTTGTGGGAGCGACCGCCGCGACGGTGGCCCACTTTGCCCACTCGATGTGCCCGAGCGCGTCCGCGAAGGTGTCGGTCATCACCGCGTGCGCCGAGAGCGCCTCGAAGCTGGTGGTGCCCACGAACCGCTGCGCGTTGCTGGTCATGATCACCCGCACCGTGTGGCCACGCTTGACGGCCAGCGAGACCAGCTCGCAGGCGCGGTAGGCCGCGATGCCCCCACTGACGCCCAGCAGTACGTTCATCGCAGCACCGGGGCGCCGGCGGCGGCGCTCTCGAGGAAGTCCTTGTAGAGGTCTTTGGCGTCGCGGTCGTCGTAGATGGCGAAGTGCCCCTGGTCGGCGAACTGGGCCATCCCGGCCGTCAGGGCGGTGTCGTCCCACCCGACCACGTTGTCGGCCGCAGGAAACGACTGCTGGCCCAGCCCCCGGAGATCGAAGCCGGGTGGTTCCGCGCGCATGGTGCCCACGATCGGCACCCGCGCCGAGGTGGCCAGCGCCTCGATGCTGACCGGCGGGGTGTAGGTGTCCTGCAGCCCCTCGGTCATGAGGATCGGTACGGGGCGGGCGCGCCACGGTGGTTTCTCGGCGAACCAGTACGGGCTGTAGTTGAGCGGGTCGGTGGGCTCGCTCAGCATCTGGACCAGCATCATCACCGGGTGCAGCGTCGTGAGCGAGCCGGATTCAAGCCCGACGAGCAGGGCGAGGAGCGGCTCGACCGCGATCGGATCGATCTTGGCGATCGCGCTGGCAGCCGTCCCGCCGCCCGCCGCTGAAAGGCCCACGGCGACGACGTCGTTGCCGAGCCAGCTTGCGCCGAGCGCGCCGACCATCGCGCCCTGGCTGTGTCCGAAGAACGCCAGGTGGTCGTGGTCGATCTCGATGGGGCGGCCCTCGAACTCAAAGCCGACGCCCCCTTCGGCCAGCCGACTCGCCAGCCACAGTTGGTCCGCGGCACCTTGGCGGAAGCTGGTGCGTCCGGCCGCCGGGTTGGCATAGTTGAAGGTGTCGAACTCGGGGCTGGTGTCGGGCGTGGCCCGGTCGCCGTGCAGGGGTTGGGAGATGCCGAACATCGCCACGTCCCGGTAGGCCATGGCGGGGCCCTCGGCGGCGTCTCCCGTCGCGAAGCTGAGATGGTCGCCACCGGTGCCGTGGCTGTACACCACCAGCGGAAAACCCGCCGCCGGCATCGCCGAGTCGGGCACGGTGAGCGCAAAACGCACCCGCTCCCACCCCTGGACCTCCGGCCGCCCGAACCCGTCGAGCACGAAGCCGCCGCCGACATCACGATATGGGCGCTCGCCTTGTTGCCAGATCGGCACGGTGACATGGCCCTCGAACAACAGGTGGCCGCCGCTGTCCTCGCGCAGGGTGACGGTCGGCTCCCACCGCGGCCGTCCGATGCGCCCGGACTGGATCGACCAGGCGATGCTGGCCAGCTCGCGGACCGGGTCCTGGGTGGTGAACACCGTCGCTGCCGCAACATGGTCGGTGGGGATCCCGAGCATCGCGAGTGTCCCGGCCACGTCGGTCCAGGCCTCGTCCTCGTCCCAACCAGACGGCATCTGGCCGATTGCGGCATAGGGGGGCCGCAGCACCAGCGCGTACCGGGTGTGCGGACGGAGGGGAAACCCGAGGAGCGGCGCGACGGCCAGGAGGTTGTCGGCGGTGTACGCGTCGGCATCGTCATAGAATTCGGTGACGATGGGGATGGCTTCGCCGCGGTGCGGGCTGGTGGGGTCGACGTCGAGGAGCAGGATCGGCGACGCGGGCTCGATGCTCTCCGCGGGGGAAGGGGCCAGGTCGGCGTCAGGCGGCTCGGCGAAGCGGATGTAGATGGGGCTGTTGGTGCCCCAGCCGTCGAGGGTGGGGGCCAACGCCAGGTAGGTCGCGAAGATCGGCACCGTGTCGCCACCCGGAAAGCCCTCCAAGGACGGGCGCCCACCGACGAGGCGGTCGTCCGAAGGGAACGGACGGTCCCAGAAGCCGTCGCCGGCCAACACCGGAGTCGCCCCGCCGTCGGGGGGGGGCGCGTCGGCGGCGGACAAACAGGCCTGGAGCAGCGTGAACATCGGTTTGCAGCGTAGCCCGGCGCCCCGCCGGACGATACCCGCGCGCATGAGCACCCCCCCCGCCGAACGCCTCCTCTACGAAGGCAAAGCCAAGCAGGTCTACGCCACCGACGCGGCCGATCAGGTCCTGATCCACTACAAGGACGACGCCACCGCGTTCAACGGGATCAAGAAGGCCAGCATCGCCGACAAGGGGGTCATCAACTGCCGCATCAGCGCGTTCTTCATGGAAAAGGTGGCCGCGCTCGGCATCCCCACCGCGTTCATCCGCCAGACGGCCCCGCGGGACCAGCTCTGCCACAAGGTAGAGATCATCCCGGTCGAGGTCGTGGTCCGCAACGTGGTGGCGGGTTCGCTTGCCAAGCGGCTCGGTCAGCCTGAGGGCCAGCGGCTCGCGCGGCCGCTCGTCGAACACTTCTACAAGTCCGACGCGCTCAATGATCCGCAGATCAACGAAGAGGGCGCCGTGCTCATGGGCTACGCACAAGGATGGGAACTTGTCGCCATGCGCGAATATTCTCTGGCGGTGAACGACATGCTCCTGGCGTTCTGGGGCGGGCTCGGCGTCGATCTGGTCGACTTCAAGCTGGAGTTCGGTCGGCTGGCTGGCCGCGTGGTGCTGGCCGATGAGATCACCCCGGACGGCAGCCGGCTGTGGGAGCGGGGGACGTGGCGAAGGCTCGACAAGGACGTCTTCCGTCGCGACCTGGGCGACCTCAGCCAGACCTATCACGAGCTGTACCAGCGGGTCTTTGGGGAGCGTCCGCCGGCCTGAGGCGCGGTCCCACCGCCGGGGTGCCGACGGGGATACGCCGCCGCGCTGTCGTCCGTCCCGTTCGTCGTGTTGAAATTCGGCGGGACCAGCGTGTCGTCGCGCG
>SHYX01000055.1 GCA_009692585.1 Myxococcales bacterium | reverse complement strand
CCTCGCGACTGATCCGCGATGCACTGAAGGAGGGGCTGATTGTGCCCTTCGATACTGAGGCCTTCCGTCCCCAGATGAAGTACATGCCGTGGTGGGGGCGTCACCTTCGCCGCGACCTCGGCTGAGTCGCCGTCATGCCGGCTATTTGCTGATCCTTCCGAACGGGGTGCGCCAGCCCTGTACTTTCAGGGGCTTACGTGGCCTCGCGCTCATGCCGCCTATTTGCTCTGGCCGCGTTGCTCGCCCCACCGGGTGCTTCATGCGCCTATGTGCCGTTGGGGTTCGGCACCGGGGAGGGTCTTCAGTATTTTCAGCATGTTGCGTGCGTAGGCCTTTATGTCGTCTATTTGCTGCGGACCCTCCCAATGACCACCGACTGCGGCGAACGCGGCCTCAGAACAGCCTCACCAGGTAGCAGCGGGAGGTGCCCGAGCTACCTACAAAGGGTCTACCCGAAGAATGGTTCGCACCGTCGGCTCCGTATCCACGACGCGCACCTGATACCCGCGGCCCCCCGCCAACTCCCCAGCACAGGCGGGGAACTCCAGCGTCGTCCCGCGCGAGTCCGTCGCCGTCGTCACGGAGACCCCGGTCCCCACGTCGGTGATCTCCACCTCCACGCGTTCGCTCGACTCCACCCGCAACCGCTCCCCCAGGCAATCGACCCCCCTCGTCTCCAACATCCCAGTCCCGACCACCACAAAACCGCGCCCCGCCTCCCACTCCAGCGGCACCGTCCCCCCGACGAACGACCACCGGCTCGCGTCGTCGGCGACCATTTCGACCTCGGGCCAGCGTGCTGCCGCCCGCCGAGCCAACGCGTGCGCTTCATCCTCGTCACCCGCGTTGTTCGCCGCGATGGCCGCGCGCCACGCGATCCACGGGTGATCCGGGTGTTGGTCGGCGAGGCGCTGCCAGCGCTCCGCGATCACCCCCAGGGGCAGCTTCGCTTCGGTGTCGACGAACCACCCCACGGTTCCGCCCGGGTAGCTGAGGTCAACCCGCGTTGCATACTGTTCAACCAGCCATTCAGGGGTCTCCTTCGCCCCACCTCCCCACCACGCCTGCCTCACCGCGAAGGGGCGCGGCGCCGAAGCGAGCAGCTCTCGGAACCACGCATCCTGCCGCCCCTCGCCAGCCGCTTCGGCGGAAGCGCGCGTCACCAAGCCACGCATATCTAGTATACAAACGCCGGGGATCCCGCCGACCATGCCCACGTCGTTCACGAGCACGCACCGCCCCTCCGGTACGCGTTCGACGATCCACGCGACATCCTCGGGCAGCGGGGTCACGAGCCCGCGATTCGTGCCGGCGGCCAACCGACTCAGGTTGGGAAACGATTGCCACTCGGCCCCAGCCGTTCCCCACGACGCAGGCAATAACGCCACGCCGAGGAACGCCAGCGCGACCCCCATCCCTCCGCGCACCCACGAAACCTCCCGTTGTTCATGCCGAATCGCGGCGAGGAGGATCGCCGTCGCGATTGCCCCGGGCATGACCAATCGGCCCCCCGCCATCCAGTCGCCGCTCGCGCTGGTTTCGACCGCGATCTGGATCAGCAGCGGGAGCGTCGCGACGGCGGCGGGAACGCCCCACCGCGGCGACACGAGCAGCAGCACTCCGAGGTAGGGCGCGGCGTCCAACACGCCCTGCCGCAGGCCGTACAAGCTGGCGGGGGTCGCCACGATTTTCAGCAAGGTGGGGGTTGGAACGAAGTCGCCGAACCAGGCGATTCGGAGCGTATGGTACGCCACCAACGCGACGACCGTAGGCAGCGCGCGCGCCAGAGTACGGCGAAAACCGATCTGCCACATCACCAATCCGAGCACGACGGCGAGGTGGGTCACCCCTTCCGGACGCACGAGCCCGGACAGCGCCAGGAGGGCAAATCCGATCCCGGCCCGCCCGCGCATGACCCCAAGCCACCCGGCCGACAAGGCGAGCGCGAACAGCGGCGCATCCATCCCGTCCACCGCCCAGCGCACCGTCGGCGACGCGAGCAGCAGGCCGAACAACGCGGCGGTGCCCGTCCAAGAACGCGCGAAGACCCGGTCCGCGACGACGCCGAGCACCACCACGCTCCCCGCAGCGATCCCCTTGAGCGCGACCTCTGGCGCGACCCCGAGCAGGTGCAGCCCCGCGGCGAGCGCGACGCTCACGAGGCTGGAGTACCCCTCGACGCGCTCCCCCGTCGTCCACTCCAAGCGGCCCGTCGTGACCCAATGTCGGGCGTAGTCCGCCAGGATGTAGACGTCGTCCACCGACTCCGGGATTCTCGGCGTCGCAAGCGCGGCCAGCGCCGCTAGCGCAGGGAGGAGGCGGTGGCGATGGAAGCGGGCGGGCACGCTGGGCTTCGTCACCCGGTGCGTGCAGCCGCGCCACGGCTTGGATCGTAGTCGGAAACGTGGGATGCTCCCCCGATGCTCATCTTGCTCGCCGCCGGTTGCATCATCAACGAGGCGGCCTACCTCGAACGACTGGACGAACTGACCGACCACGATGGCGACGGCTACGCGAAGGAAGACGACTGCGACGACGCCGACTCTGACGTGTTTCCGGGGGCTGCGGAAACCTGCGACGGGGCGGACGACGACTGTGATGGCATCGCTGACAACGCGCCGGTGGAGGCACCGAGGTGGTTTGTGGATCTTGACGGAGATGGGCACGGTGATGCGGGCGATCCCGGAATCCTCTCGTGCAGCCGCCCGAACGAGACGGCGGACACAGCCGACGATTGCGACGACGCCCGCGCCGACACCTACCCAGGCGCACCCGAGGAGCCGTACGACCGGGTCGATCAGGACTGCTCCGGCGCTGATCTCACGGACGTTGATGGCGACGGGTACGCGGGGAAGGAGGCGGCCGGGGACGATTGCGACGACCTCGATGTGGCGATCAATCCTGGTGCAGCCCAGGCACCCTACGACGGGGTCGATCAGGACTGTTCCGGTACCGACCTCACCGATGTTGACGCCGACGGTCACGACGCCCAGGTCGTCAGTGGCGATGACTGCGACGACGACGACGGGGAAGTGCACCCTGAGGCCGCCGAGACTTGGGCCAACGGCGCGACGGACAATGACTGCGATGGCGATCTGGGCAGCGCCACGCTGAGCTACGGCTCCGAAGTCTGGATCGGCCCCGTCGAAGGAGCGCAGGCTGGTCGCCGACTTTCCACCCTCGGCGACATCGACGGAGACGGGCTTCCCGAGTTCCTTGTAGGCGCCCCCTACGACGACACCGGGGCGAACTACGGAGGTGCCGTGATGGTGCTGGGCGACGACGGTGCGGGTCAACTGGTGACGAAGGCGCGGGGAGAAGGGCGGGACGAGTTCGGGTTTTTCGGCAGCGAGATCGCTGGAGTCGGCGACGTGGACGGGGACGCCGTCGTCGACTACCTGCTCAGCTCCACGACGATTGGCGGCGGCGCTGGACGAACATGGCTTCTTCCTGGGATCGCGCTCGCGGCGAGCGCGATCATCGACCCGGAGGCGGACGCTATGTTGAGCATCGACGGCGACGCCCCCGGGAGCTACTCGGGCAGCGTCGTGTCGCGGCTCGGCGATGTGGATGGCGATGGCATCACCGACATTGGCATCGGGGCGCCGCTTTACTCCTCGGAAACGCTGAGCGGCGCTGGTTCCGTGGCCATCGTCTCGTCCTCGGAGCGGGGTGCGATCACGTTCGACGACTGCACCGCAGTGCTCACCGGCCCTTACGCGGATGCCGGTGCGGGAAGCCGTGTTTTCGGCATGGGGGACCTCGACGCCGACGGGCTGGATGACTTCGTCGTTGGCCTGGCGTACGGTGACGTCGCCTACGTGGTGGCCGGCGATGTCGCTTCGGGCGCCGTCGCGGACGTTGCCCGCGTGCTGGTCAGTGGGGACGGCAGCGCGGCGGTGGTCGACTCCTGGCCGGCGGGTGACATCGACGGCGACGGTGCGACGGATCTGGCGATCATCGAGGACAGCCGGCGGGTGCGCTTGTACACGGGAATCCTCTCGTCTTCCTCACGGGGCGTGGCCGATTGGACCTCATCCGTCGACGCCGTCCAGTACGCCTACCAAGTGGGCTCGCCCGGCGACCTTGACGGCGATGGGCGCGACGAATTCTTGGTTCCCAGCATCTACCTGCCTTCCCTGGGCGCGCCCGTCGCGGGTCTGTTCTTCGGTTCCGAGTGGACCTACCGCGGCGAATTCGACCTCGCCGACGCCCCCCTCACTGCGGTATCGACCCGCGGCGGCGCAAGTGGGTACCGCTTCGTCACCCCCGGCGATGTCGACGGGGACGGCGTGGATGACCTCGTGATGGGGGCGTATTCGGACAGCGCGGGTGGCACGGAGGCGGGGGCGGTCGCGATGCTTCCTTTGCCGCGGTAGGGTGGCGGTGCCGGGTGGTGCGCGGCGTCCGTTTTCGGGGGAACTCCCCGCCAAAACCCTGATGGGGCGGCGGGATCAGAGTGTGTCTTGGGTGGCGACGATCCGGATGTCGTGCGGGGATTAGCCCGCCCCAGACTTCAACCGCGTCTCAAGGTCGCCGTACGGCCCAACCCACCACGGCTCTCCCCGCGCCTCTGCCTCGGACACTGCACGGGCAAGTAGGCCGGCGAGTCCGTCGAGCAGCGCTTCGAGATCGCGCTCGTCGGCATCGAATTGCTCGACCACGTCGGCTCCGGCGTCGAGATCGAGCAGTGCTTGCTGTAGGTCACCGCGGGCGAGCGTGCGCTCGATCCGGGCTCGGGCGCGACGATTCCATACTTGCTCGCCGGCCGGCGAATGGACCGAGGCCAACAGGGCTCGTTCCAGGGCGTCACCCTTGAGGAGCTCCGCCTGTTGTACGTCTCCGCAGCCCTCTGCAAGGCGAGTCGCCTCGGCGAGATGCCACCCGGCCCGTTCCAGCGCCCGGACGCGCTTGGGGTCGTCGGCATCCTCCTCATCCAAGCTCTCGAAATGCGCCCACCACACGTTCGCGGCGGCCTCGTGAAGCCTGACCTGTCGTACGGGTCCATCCACTGGGCGGGCGAGCAACTGTCCCGCGCGGGCAAACCAAGCTTCGGCCAACTCTGGCTCCGGAGCGCGCGAGACCACTTTTGCCGTGCCCGTGGTGGCCTTTCGGCTCATGACACCATGGCGTACGCCGGTCAGTGCGGTCGGTGACGGGGTGCTCGTGATCGTGGACGCCGTGACCACCCGGATGACGGGCCCGCAGGGTGATGAGTACATGGTCCCTGCGTTGGGGATCACGCCTCTGCCAGGCGAAGGCTTCGCGGCCCCGGCGTCGGCAGCGGCGGCACTCTCCTGGATCGAGGCAGGCAATCGGAAGGTCATCCCCCAGCTCCCCGTCAGGTGCGAACGCAGCGAGCCGGCCCGCCAGCGATGGGCCGCCCGTCGCGTGGAGACGGCACTGGCGCAGCTCCTCGCGGCCGGTGCGGCGGTCGAGGAAGCGGTGATCTCAGCATCAGCTCAGGAACGGGAGGGAGTCGTTCGGGATGTGTGGTTGCGAACGCCGTGGCTCATCGTCGCCGGCGCCGTCCACGCGGCGGATTACGACCCTTCGCTGCCGCTTGCCGACCAGCCGGCGGAGCATGCCGCCGCCGTGGCAACGTTGAAGGCCGCACGAACGGGTGGCGTCTGGCCTGCCCGCCGCGGGAAGGTGGGGTCGATCAAGTCAACCGCCACCACCCGGTTGCTGTGGTCGCTTCGGGGATTCGACATCCCGCGCGGCGACAGTGCGGCCTTTGCGCTCGCCGCGACCCTCGGTAAGCCCGGGCGCTTCGAGATTGACACGGAACCCGAGCACGAGCGCGTCACCGCGTACGGGAAGTCCTTCGCTTCTGACCTGACACACCCGGTGCTGCTCCCCGAGCGGGACGGTGAGTGGCACGTAGTGGCCGAGAAAGTCGCGAGCACGGGAGCTCTCGCGCGATTCATGGCCGCGTGGCTGGCGTCCGACTCGACGCATCGTCGCCTCATCGCGTACAGCTCCATCACGCCGGGGCCGTGGGGCACCGCCCTGGCCAGCAGTGCGCGGATGTCGTCCTCGCTCTTGAGCCAATGGTAGTCCTGCTCGACCAACTTCGGTTTCTTGATGCGCGGTGCCGTCGCGAGCCACTCCAGCTCCACCGCGAGGTTGAGCATCGCGATGAGCAGCGTGAGGTGGTTGTGGAGCGTCTTGTCCGAGAGCACCTTCTGCTCGACACGCTTCGTCGCTCCCGGCTTCTTCGGGTCCGGCACCACCACGACGTTTGGCTGGCGGGAAGCGGCCCGGTAGCGGTCAACGCGCTGAATGCTGATCTCGCCTACGTTCAAGGCGCCAAAGAACGGCCGAAGGCGGCTGTTGATGATCGACTCGTCGTCCTTTCCCGACCGCTTCACCGCCGCCCGGTGGGTCAGCCAGTAGTCGCACAGCTCCGTGAACCGGCGGGCCTCCGGCGCTCGTGCTTGCACCCCGGCTCGGATGCGGTCGGCCTCCGCCTTCCGCGCATCCAGCTCCCGCTGGGCGTCGCCCTTCTTGTCGAACGTGGCGAACACGCGTTTGCCGTCCGCGTCCGTCCAGGCGATCCGCCACCGGTCCCGAAACTTCCTGGGTGCGCTGTCCTTCATCGTGAGCCTCCTTGGGGTGAGGTGACTCCAGCGTAGCGCCGCGCCGATTTCAGTGTGATCGGAGTGTGATCAAAAGCGAGAAAGCCGCCCTCCGTCTCTCGACGAAAAGCGGCTTTCAAGGTTGGTTGCGGGAACAGGATTTGAACCTGTGGCCTTCGGGTTATGAGCCCGACGAGCTACCTGGCTGCTCCATCCCGCGTCAGGTGGGCGCCGCTTAACCGACCGCGCGGTGACGTCAAGCCGCAGCGCGCTCAGCCCTTCTTGCCCATACGCTTGCGGCTGCCCTCGAGGCGACGCTCCAGCCACTTCGGGTCGACCTTCGCGAAGCCGAACTTCTTGGATTTCCCACGGTTTCCGGCGGCAGCGGGCGGAGTGCCCCCGCCGATCTCACGCAGGCGGTCCACCTCGTCGGCCGCGAGCGCCCGAAAGCCGCCGCGATCCAGCCCGCGGATGGTGATCGTCGCGAAGGACTGGCGCACGAGCTTGGCCACCGGGTGGCCCACCTCGGCGAACATGCGGCGAATGAGGCGATTCCGCCCCTCGGTCACGGTGATCTCGACCCAGGCGTTCTCCTTGTCCGTGGAACTGACCACCCGGACCTTCGCCGGCGCCGTGCGCCCGTCGTCGAGTTGGATGCCAGCCTCCAACCGGGCCACGGTGCGGTCAGAGGGCGTCCGGTACACCTTGGCGAGGTAACGCTTGGGCACCCCGGTGCTGGGGTGGGTGAGGCGATGGGCAAGGTCGCCGTCGTTGGTCAAGAGCAGCGCGCCTTCGGTGTTGATGTCCAGGCGGCCCACCGGCTCCACACGCTCGGGGAGTTCGGGCAAAAGCTCCATGACCGAGTTGCGCGCGTTGGGGTCGGCGCGGCTGACGATGTAGCCCTTCGGCTTGTACAGCACGTAGTACACCAGCCGCGGCGCAGTGGGAAGGGCACCGTCATCGATACGAATCGCATCTTTCTCGGGGTCGACCGGCTGCCCCGGGCGGGTGGCCACCGCCCCGTTGACGCGAACCCGCCCCGCGAGCACCATCGCCTCCGCCTCGCGCCGGCTGGCCACGCCCCGCGCCGCCAGCACCTTGGCCAGCCGCTCCGTTCCATCCTGATTCATCGTCGACTCCGGCCGCGCGTCACCGCGAGGGCGGCCGGGCCCTATGCCGAACACAGCAAACCATCAAGGTCCCGGAGGTCAGCCCCCGTCTTCTGAGCCTGGAAAGGGGACAACTGGCACCGTCGCCGCTTCCGGAGCGTCGTCGCGCAAGGCGCGCAGGTCGCGGAGCGTGGGGAGGTCTGCCAGCGAGCGCATGCCGAAAAGGGTCAGAAACGCCGGCGTCGTCCCATACAGCATCGGCCGCCCCGGCTCGTCGCTGCGCCCGGCCATGCGAACCAGGCCGCGGTCCAACAGGCTGCGCAGCATGCCGCCGCTGTCCACGCCTCGGATGTCGTCCACCGCGCCCTTGGAGACGGGCTGACGAAACGCCACGACGGCGAGCGCTTCGAGCGCCGGTCGGCTGAGGCGGAACGGCTTCCCTCCCCGCAACGCCGAGACCCAGACCGACAAGCGCGCCTCCGACCGCAACTGCCAGCCTTCACCGACCTCGACCAGCCGGATCCCCGAACCGGTACGCAACTGCCGGTCGCGGAGCAGCCCGAGACCGGCGATGACGTCGGCTTCGGTGGCCCCCAACGCGGCCGAGAGGGCGGTGGCCGAGACGGGCGTGCCGACTCCGAAGAGACAGGCCTCGAGCGCCGGCACCAGCAGCTCGGGCGGGCATTCGCGCGGATCCGCCTCCTCGACCATCGGCTCCGCGGCGGGGAACGCGATCACATTCTGGTCGGCGCCGCCGTCGTCGTGGAAGCCGTCGTCGTCCATCATGCGCCCGCCTGGTCGTCGTGTTCGTGCCCCTGGAGCATCGACAGATCGGTGTCCTTCGCCTTGCCCCTGCCGCGGAGCCCGATGGCCCCGAGGTGGATGCGCTGCCACACGTCGAGGTGCTGGAATCGCGCCGACTCCAAGACGGCAAGAAAGGTGATCAGCCGGGCCCTTCGGAATGGCATGTCCACGAAGAGCTCGGAGAGCGTGTGTTCTTCTCCGTCGTCGAGGTGGTGGAGCACGCGCCGCACCGTTTCCGCCATGGTGTACGTCTCGAGCGCGACCTCGTGTACCGGGGGCGGCTCGCTCCGACGCTCCAGGAGTCCGTAGAACAGGTTGGCGAGACCCCAGGCGTCGGCGCCGGCCTCGATCGGCGCTTCGTTCGGCGCGGCGGGCAGGGCCGGACGGGCGTGAACGTCCCGGCCGAGCATCTGCCGAGCCCCGAGTTCCACCCCGGCCTGTCGGAACCGCTCGTACTCCATGAGCCGCAGCTCAAGCGCGCGCCGCGGATCCGCCTCCTCGTCCTCCACCGGGGCGTCGGGGCGCCGCGGCAGGAGCTCGCGGGCCTTGAGCAGGCAGAGGGTACTGGCCATCGCCAGGTACTCACCGGCGCTGTCGACATCGATGTCGTCGAGTCCGTGGAGGTGTTTGAGGTACGCCTCGCAGACCTTCGCCAGCGGCACCTCGCGGAGCGCCACCCCCTCCCGCCGCACGAGGTACAGCAGCAGGTCGAGCGGACCGTCGTAGACGCCGATGTGCACCGGAAGGTGGTCCGGCTCGGCCTTTCGTACGAAAAGATCGGATCGGGGCTGCGGCGCTGCGGCGCGCGTGGCCAGCATCATAGGGAGGACCGTCAGGTTGGGCGGGGAACGGAGGCGCTGCCGGGGAGGCAGCAGGAGGGACGAACCTTGTACCGCAGGCGACGATCCTTGACAAGCACCCCGGCTCCATTTAGACGCGGGGCCCGACAGATTGGAGTGTCCCCTTGGCCCATCACAAGAGCGCGATCAAGCGCATCCGTACCAGCGCAGCCGCCAACGAACGCAACCGTGGCCATCGCACCCGCGTGAAGAACGCCGTGAAGGCCATGCGGGCAACGCTCGCCACTGGCGACGCCGCCGCCAGCGCCGCCCAGCTGAACGAGACGGTCTCGACCTTGCAGAAGATGGCGCGCAAGGGCACGCTTCACCGCAAGACCGCGTCCCGTCGCATCAGCCGCCTGGCCAAGGCCGCCAACGCGCTGAAGAAGTAGCTCGACTCAGCCTCGGATGACGAGGCCGAGCACGAACGCTTCTAGTACGCGACGATCGCCCGACCGCGACGAGTTCATCCGTCGCGAGGCGACCGCCAGCGCCTCGAGCCAGACGCTCGGCGAGACGGGTCGGCGCTCCACCATTTCCCGCACCGCACGCAGCTTGAACGGCGGCATGCGTACGCCCGCGTCGCGCTCGGGAATCCGCCGACGCACCGCGTCCTGGACCAGCAGCACCTGTCGGAGCTGCCACGCGATGCTGGCCATCAGCCGGTGTGGCGGCTCGCCGTCCTCGAGGAGGTGGTGGAGGGCGCCGACCGCTCCGTCGACGTTCCCCGCGACGATGGCATCGGTCAGTCCCCACACGTCGGCCTCGGCGGTGCTCACGCACACCTCGCCCACCACGGCCGCAGTGACCGTCCCGCCCTCGCCCACGAAGGCCGCGCAGCGCTCCACGTTCCCGGCCAGGGCGTCGAAGTCGTCGCCGCCGAGCTCGACCAGGGCCTGGACCGCGCCGTGGTCGATGGTGGCGTTCCATGGACGGGCACGGGCACGCGCGAAGGCGCCCGGGTCCATGCCGGCGCCGTCAAGCTTCACGACCAGCCCCACCTTCTTCACCGCGTTGACCACACGGACACCGCGGTCGGCGCCACCCACGGCGGCGGGCATCTTCACCCCGGAGATCAGGAGCACGGTGGAGTCGACCGGCGCCGCCACGTACCCGAGGAGCGCATCGAGCGTCGCGACGTTGCTGTCCTGGACCTGCCGAAGCTCGACCAGTCGGCGCGCCGCCATGACCGGAACCTGGCGGCAGCCGTCGGCTACGCCCGCAGCGCCCTCCTCGCCGCCGCTGTAGACCGCATGGTTGAATGCGGCGAGCCCACCGGAGAGCACCGCGGCGCGGACGGCCTCGACGGCCTCGGCGACGAAGAGCGCTTCGTCGCCCACGCAGACGTAGACCGGCAGCGGGGAGGCCAGGCTGCGACGAAGTTCTTCGAGTGCGGACATCGGGCCCGCTATTGCCCCAACACCAGCCAGGCGACCCCTTCGGCGGCGACCCGCCGAGCCAGGTCCTGGAAGCCGGAATGCCCCAGGGTGTCGGCCAGGCCGGCGCTGCCTGGATCGGGGTAAGGCGCCGTCGCCGTGACCACACGCACCCGCGTGCCGGTCACGAAACGTACGCTGAGCGTCGCGTCGTAGACCACGACCGTGCCGGAACGCCGGCCCGGACGCCAATCGGCCCTCTCTACCGACAACGTCAACGGCGTCGACCCCGAGGCCGCGCGGGTGGCCAACGCCTCGATCACGGCGCCGCGGACCGCCTCATCGACGCCGGGCTCGACGACCGGGGCGCGCAGCTCGACGAGCGAAAAGCCCGGGGTTGGAATCGTTCCGAGGTGTACGGCGCAACCCCAGAGGCTGACGAGGAGCATTGACACTCCCGCCCCGATAAAGCACCATCGGCCCACCAGCCACCGGGGTTCTCATGCTTTCCTTGCTCCTCGCCGCCCCGCTGACGCTGGCGGCCACGCCCGCACCCGCGCTCCCCTCCCCGCTGTCGCCGGCCGTCCGGAACGCCGATGAAGGCGACACCGACGCCGACGCGGGCCCGGCGCCCGCCAGCACGACGCGTGCTTACCTGATGGAGATTGGCTTCCGTGGTCGCTACATGACCGTTCCCAACGGCATCCTGGACCCATTCGTCTCCCCGCACGAGGATGACGCGTACCCCCAGCGCCCCGACATCAACGCGTACACCCTCGGGCTCGAATTCGTGGTCAAAGAGGGCTCGGCGAACGGAATCTTCTACGTCGAGTACCTCAATCCGATGATCGAAGCCGGGTACTGGGACGACGCCGATCGCGGCTCCCCCGACGATGACGATGGCTCGTGGGTGGAGCCGGAGAATCTCGCCGCCATCATCATCGGCGCCGACTACGCCTACGAGGTGAAGGCGACCGAGTGGTTCAGCGTGCTGTTCGGGGCCGGCCTCGGCGCGGGCATCGTCCTTGGGGAGCTGTACGAATGGCAGGCGGGCGAAGACCCGGCCAACCCCGAAGGCAACAACAACAACCACGACCCCGCGTGCGGTCCGCTCGAGCCCTCATTCGAGCGCAAGGACGAGTGCCACTACGACGCAGCGCTCAAGGAGGACGGCGATCTGCCGGCGGTGCTCCCGTGGGTCGACATCAACCTGGGCGTGCGCTTCAACATCAGCAACCGCGCCTCGATCCGCCTCGAAGGCGGCTTGCACAACATGTTCTACGGCGGGGGCGCGGTCAGCGTCGTCTTCTAGGCCAGAAACCTTGCGCGAACGGGCGCGCTCGCTTAGACGGCGCCGCCCTGTGGAGTCCCTGCGTGGTCCTGGTCACCGTCCGCGACAACGAACCGTTCGAGAAGGCCCTCCGCCGTTTCCGCCGCAAGGTGGAACGGGAGGGGATCCGCAAGGACATCAAAAAGAACAGCTTTTACCTGAAGCCAGGCGAAAAGCGTCGGCTCAAGCAACGCTTGGCAGAAAAGCGCCGCCGTAAGGCCGCTCGCCGGGCCACGCGCAAGATGCCGAGCAAGCCGCCGCCGGCGGGCAGCACGCCGACCAACGGGCCGATGAGCTGAAGCGCCGCCGGGTCATGGAACCCGGCGATTCTCCAACGCCCAGGCCGGATCGGGGGTTGCAGGTGGCAACACCCCATCCAGGTCGGGGAACGCACGCACCGCCGCCTCGCGGAAGAACAACACGCCCGGCGCGAGCTGAACCGCCTCGCGGAGCGCCGCGCGTGACGCCACGACGTCCGTCGCGAGGGTGCCCGCCGCCCACCGCTGCCACGCCCGTTCGACGCCCCCGGCGGGGGCGGGCGCCGCCAACAGCGCCACGGCGTCTTCCAGATCGAGCGCGCTCCCCAGCCCGCGCGCCCTTGCCAGCCCCACGACGTGAGCGGCGGCGAGCGCCGCACATTCCGGCGGCACCACCGCCGCGCGCACCATCTCGGGAAGCAGGCGATCTCCGGTACGGGCGATCCCCTCGACAATGCCGACATCGGCGCTGAGACAGCGGAGCGCGTGCTCGCGGCCGATCTCGTGCCACATGGCGGCGTTGTCACCGTCGATGAGCCGCCGCGAGAGCGCCGCCCGGGCCAGGCGCCAGCGCACATCGGGAGAATCGGGACGCTCGGCCAGGAGCACGGTGTAGGCGCGCTCGGAGACCTCGAGCCCGCCTGAGGCCGCGCGGTCCTCCCAGACACGGTCGGCCGCCGCGATCGCGGCGACGAACGAATCCGCAGGCGCCACCTTCGGCGCGCACCCGGACCACAGCGTCAAGGCGAGCAGCACTACCCGCCCTTGTAGGCACCCTCGCTGGTGTCCTCCCACCCGTCGCGGGAGTACCCACACGCGTCGGCCTCCTTGGCGAGGATGACCGGGATCTGTCGGTGGTCGATGACGTCGGTGGGGTAGGTATGCGGCAGGGCGTAGGCGCCGTTGAGCCAGGTGCGCCCTTCGGTCTTGGCCGCCTCGTCCCCCTGCTTGTAGCCCTTGCACAGCAGCGCGACACCCAGCTCCTTGAGTCCTTCGGGACGCTTGGGATCGTCGGCGACCATCATGCGCAAGTACTTGACCGACTTGTCGATGTCGCCCCGGGTGCCGCTGATCCATTCCATCAGCTTCCAGTCGGGGCACAGCCGGTAGAACTGCCCCAGGGCGTTGTAGACGTCGCCCGGGAAGGACGAAATGCCCGAGTCCATCCGGTAACGGGTCTTTTTTCCGAGGGCCGTGAGCCACAGTCGTTCGATGTCGTCCGCGGTCGACAACTGGGACAGGATGCCGGACGCCGTCGCGATCCGCCCCATGGCGACGCCCTCCCAGAGGTAGCCCTGCCCACCGTTGGGTTCGAGCAGCTGCGCCCGGTGCGCGAGGCCGCGCGCGCGGGCGTAGATCGCCAGCCGCTGCTTGTCGGGCACGGACTGCGCCAGGACCTCGCCATTTTCGTACAGGGCGCGGCTGAGACGCCAGAGGGCTTCCGGATCCTCAGGATGGGTCGCGACGTAGGCCTCGAGTACGCGCAGCACGCCCGGAAAGTCGCCGGCGTTGGCGAGGCGCTCGCTTTCCTCGACTTCCGGGGCCAGCGCAAAAACCATGCTGACGGCCAGCAGAAACCCCATGAGCACCTCCGGCGCTGGAGATAGCGCAGCGGCGGGCGGCGGGCAAACGGGGATACGCCGAGCACCATGCTTCTGCTCGGCGAGCCCACGATCGACGCCCCGATGGCGCTGCAGGAGGCGGAGATCGCCGCCCTGCTGGCCAACCCGTCGGACAAGACGCTGGTCGTGAATTTTTTCGCGACGTGGTGCACGCCCTGCGTCCGCGAGCTGCCCGCGCTGCAAACTGTGGTCCTCAACCACCCCGAGGCGCGCGGACTGCTGGTGAGTCTCGACGAGGTGCGCGATGCGCCGCGAGTGGTTCGCTTCGCCCGCGAGCAGTCGTTGCGCCTGCCCCTGGTGCACCTTTTATCGACGACACCTTCCGCCACCGCGGCGCGGCTCGTCAGCAACTGGCCGGATCGCATCCCAGTGACGCTGGTCGTGGCTCCCGGAGGAGCGGAGCGTGCCCGACTGGTCGGAAACATCGATGTCATCGCGCTGGAAGGGGCGCTGAGCCTCGGGGCCCCGGGAGGGGCCGGCGACGAACGTGCGGCCGGCCGGTGAATGCTGACCAGATCGGTTAGGGCAGGGCGGGCCCCGGTGGCGGAAGGGTAGACGCAGGGGACTTAAAATCCTCCTCCCGATGGGATTGCGGGTTCAAATCCCGCCCGGGGTACCCCCGACATGCCCGATGCCTACGCATTGCGCGCCGCCCGTGCGGCGATAGGCTCGCGTGGCATGGGAAAAGTGATCGGCATCGACCTCGGCACGACCAACTCGGTGGTCGCGTTCATGGACCGCCTTGAGCCAAAGGTCATCATCAACGAGGAGGGCGGGCGAGTCACGCCCTCGGTCGTGGGTTTCTCGAAATCGGGGGAGCGTTTCGTAGGCGAGATCGCCAAGCGGCAGATGCTCATCAACCCCGAAGCGACCATCCACTCCGTCAAGCGCTTCATCGGCAAGCGCTACCGGGAGGCCGGACGCGACATCCCGCTGGTGAACTACGAGATCGTCGAGGGAAAAACCGGCGACGCCGCGATCTCGGTCGCCGGCCGGCTGTACACCCCCCAGGAGATCTCGGCCTTCGTTCTTCAAAAGCTGAAGTGCAGCGCCGAAGATTTCCTGGGCGAGCCGGTGACCGAGGCGATCATCACGGTGCCCGCACACTTCAACGATCGCCAACGGCAGGCGACCAAGGACGCCGGGACCATCGCGGGTCTCAACGTCCTGCGCATCATCAACGAGCCGACCGCGGCGGCGCTGGCCTACGTGCACGACCGGAAAAACAACGCGACGATCGCGGTGTTCGATTTCGGTGGTGGCACCTTCGACATCAGCGTGGTGAACATCAATCGCGACCTGGGCGAGGTCCGCGCCACCCGGGGCAACAACGCGCTGGGCGGCGCCGACATCGATCGCGCGCTGGTCGATTGGCTCTTGGAAGAGTTCCGCCAGGAGCACGGTGTGGACGTGTCGGGCGACCGAATCGTGCGCCAGCGTGTGCGGGACGCCGCCGAGCGCGGAAAGATCGAGCTGTCCACCGCCATGCAAACAGAAATCCAACTCCCGTTTCTGACCGCCGACGCCAGCGGGCCTCGCCACCTACAGGTCACCCTGACCCGCGCCACCTTCGAGATGCTGGTGGGGCCGCTGCTGGAGCGCACGATTGAAGAATGTAGGAAGGTCCTGCAAGACTCTGGCATGGGCGTCAAGGACATCGACGAAATCGTGATGGTGGGCGGCAGCAGCCGCATCCCGCGCGTCAAGGAGCTGGTCAAGGAGTTCTTCGGTCGGCCCCTGAACCATGCGTTCAATCCCGACGAGGTCGTCGCGATCGGCGCTGCCATCCAGGCGGGAATCCTGGAGGGTGAAGTCAAGTCGGTCACGCTGCTCGATGTCACCAACCTGTCGCTCGGCATCGAAGTCGAGGGACGTCGTTTTGCGAGGCTGATTCCCAAGAATACGACGATTCCCGCGCAGAAAGTGCAGCTTGTGAGCACGGTCATCGACAACCAACGCACGGTGAAGATCCATGTTCTACAGGGCGAAAGTGCTCTGGCCAGCGAAAACGTGTCGCTTGGCGAGTTCGAGCTGGTCGGCTTGGACGCGGCAGCGCGAGGCTCGCCCCGGATCGAGGTCAAGTTCGCGATCGACGCCTCTGGGATTGTCAGCGTCAGCGCGCGCGACGGACGCGGCGTTCACAACCAGATCACGATCCGTGCGCCGACCGGGCTGAGCAAGGCGGAGATCGAAGACGCCCGAGCCGAGGCCGACGCCCACCAGAACCGCCGCGAGAAGGCGTCGGAGAGCACGGAGCTCCGCTTCACGGTCGAAAAGCAGATCGTCGCCCTGGAGACCCTCGTCCGCGAGCACAAGGCCGTGCTCCATAAACAAGACGCTGCCGAGGCCGAACAGGCACTCAAACGCGGCCGCATGGCGTTGGCGAAGAGCACCGACAAGGGCAACCTCCAGGACACCAGCAGCTACATCAAGCGTTTCGCCGCCCACCTCCAGGAAAAACTCCCGGCGGTTCACCTCAGGTGATGCGGTCCGCTACTCGGGTGACCACGCCGGCGGGGCCGACGAGCGCCCGAAGCTCCTCCGCGGGCGGCGCGCGCGCGACGCCGAGAGCGGCTGACAGGTCGTCGGGGGTGAAGCGCTGCACGAACTCGCGACACACCTCACGATCGAGCAGGATGTTCGGCAGGGCCAGGAAGCGGATCCCGCGCACCAGCAAGCGGCCTACCAGCCACGTGAGCGGGTGGACACGATGCGCGACCACCGTCGGAACCCCAGAAAGCGCCAGCTCCAGGGTCACCGTGCCGGACTTGGACAGCGCGCGCTCGCACCGGGCAATCGCCTCCGCGGCCTGGACCACCACCAGACGCCCGTCCTCCGGAAGGCTGGCGCGGAGATCCACCCCCGGCGCCTCGGCCACCAGCACCCTGGCGTAGCCGCGGGTGGCGGCCAGAAACGGAGGGAGCAGCCTCGCCACCTCGGCCGGTCGTGAACCCGGGAACAGGGCGACCGTGCCCGCCTCGACCTGGCGCGGACGACCCCGATCGATGGCGCCGTGCCCCACGAACACCGCCCGAAGGGTCGTTCCCGCGTAAAGGGCAGGCTCGAAGGGAAAAAGACACAGTAGCTCGTCGTAGGCTCGCGCGACCGCGCGCGCTCGCCCCGGTCGCCACGCCCAGAGCTGCGGCGACACCCAGCCCACGGTCCGGATGCCGCGTCGCCGAAGGGCCGTCGCCACCGGAATGTGGAAGTCAGGGGCGTCGATGCACAGGAAGAGATCAGGGCGCTCCACCCTCGCGGCCTCCACCAACGCCGATCGCTGCCGACGAAGGGCGCGCAGGTGGCGGAGCACCTCGACCACCCCCATCGCCGCCGGGGCCAGGGGCGCCACCGGAACGAGCCCCTGCGCGCGAAGCAGGGGGCCGCCCAGCCCCCGGGCGCGGACGGCCACGCCACGCCGAGACAACTCGGCAAGCAGCTCGGCACCCATGCGATCGGCGCTCGGTTCGATGGCGCTGAGCAGCAGGTTCATCGCAGGCAGGCGGCGCGAATCGCGTCGGCCATCGCCAGCGCCGGGAGCGCATCGGCGGCCGGCACCGGGAACGGCGACCCGCCGGCGGCCGCGTCCAGAAAGGCGATCAACTCCGAGCGAAGCGCGTCGGTCGGGCGCACATCCATGGAAAACTCGACCAGGCGGTCATCGAGTCGAACCCCGACGTGCGCACGGAGGTCCAGGCTGGCGTACCCGCCTGGAGAAAAAACCCTGAAGGTCCGTGACGGCCGCCGGCTGATGCGGCTGGCAGTGAAGACACCCACATGCCCCGCTTCCGTCTCGACACGGGCGTGCACGATATCGAAGAGTCCGCTCCGCACCGCGAGTCCGTCGGCGCGTACCTCGCGAACCGGCGACCGAGTGAGGCTCCAGAACAGGTCGAGGTCGTGGATCATCAGGTCGAGCACTACGTCCACGTCGAGCCCGCGGTCCGCCCAGGGAGCGAGCCGCTCGGCCTGGACGAAACGGGCGTCCACCGCCCCGAGCGCGAGGAACGCGGGATTGAAGCGCTCGACGTGGCCGACCGAGCAGTGCGCGAACCCGGCGAGCGCCCGCCCCGCGGCCAACGAACCCGCCAGCGGCTTCTCCACGAGCACGGGAACACCTCGCTCGAGCCATGGCGTCGCGACCGCCACATGTGACTCGGTGGGGGTGGCGACCACGACCGCGTCCACGCCGCGCGGATCGCCGTGATGACCTCTCGCGGCGTCGACGACGAGCACCTGATGCCCGAGTTCACCGAGGTGGCGAAGGTGGTGCGCGCCCATCCGGCCCAGCCCGTACAGCGCGACCTGCACCGGCGGCTACTCGTCCGCCGCGTCCGGCGAGCCCACCGAACGGCAGATGCCGCGCTGGCTGGACTCCAGGAAATCGACGAGCTCGATCACTTCGGGCACGTCGCTGTAGAAGGCGCGCACCTGCTCGGCCGCGATTCGTAGCGGCATGCCGGCCTGGAACAGCTCGCGGTAGGCGGTCTTGAGCGCCGACATCACCTCGCGGTTGAAGCCCGCCCGCCGAAGGCCGACGACGTTGAGGCCCACGAGCCGCGCGCGGTCCCCCTGGGCGATCGTGAACGGGGGCACATCCTGCGCCGCCATCCCGCCGCCGCCCACCATCGAACACCGCCCGATCCGACCATGCTGATGAACGGCGGCGAGCCCCCCCAGCACCGCGCGGTCCTGGACGATGACGTGCCCCGCGATCGCCACGCTGTTGGCGAAGACACAGTGGTCGCCGACCACGCAGTCGTGGGCGACGTGCGCGTTGGCCATGAACAGGTTGTCGTTGCCGATCCTCGTGACGCCGCCGCCGTGGACGGTGCCGCGGTTGGCGGTGACGTGCTCACGGAACACGTTGCGCTCCCCAACCAAGAGCGCCGTTGGTTCGCCCCGGTACTTCATGTCCTGGGGGTCACCCCCCACGCAGGCGAACGAGAAGACGCGGCTGTCGGCGCCGATGGTGGTCTGGCCGCGCACCACGGCGTGGGCTTGCACCTGGACCCGGTCGCCGAGCTGAACCGCGCCCTCGATGACCGCGTAGGCCCCGATCTCCACGTCGGCGCCCAGCTCGGCGCGTGAATCGACGACGGCGGTGGCGTGGATGGGCATGCGCGCTCCGGGATATCGGGCGGCATGTCCCTTGTCGACCGGCTCCGGCGGCGGCTGCGGCCGGCAGAGGCGGTCGGGTCCCCTGCTCTGTCGCCGGTGCCAGCTCCGGTCTTTCTGAGGCCCGACCCGCCTCCGGGCGCCACAAACTACGTCATCCTCATCCTGGACAGTTGCCGGTTCGACAGCTTCGTGAAGGCCAAGCCGACGCGGATGAGCAAGCTCGGGTCGATCGAGCGACGCTGGAGCTACGCCAGTTGGACCGCGCCGAGCCACTACAACCTGCTCATCGGGCTGCTTCCGCACAACTCGCCGAAGAACGTCTACGCCAGTGAGTATTACAAGAATGACTTCCTGCGCTTTCGTGAGCGGCTGGGTGTCGAGGAGATCGAGTTCGGCAAGATGGTCCCCGGGCTGTGGCTTCCCAGCTACCTCCGCCACCATCTCGGGTACCGGACCAACATGTACGTGTCGATGCCGGTGCTCAACCCGTCGACGCCGGTCAATCGCGACTTCGACGACTACGCGCTGATGCCCGCCCACAACGACGTCGGGGCCATGTTCCGCCGCATGCGCTTCTACGAAGATCGGCCCAGTTTCTTCGTCTTGAACACCGGCGAGACCCACTACCCCTACGCCACCCCGGACGAGCCCGAGAATTCCTGGCCCAGGATCTCGGGGGTCAACGGGGTGTTCAAGCACCTCGATGACCACGTGCGCGCCGGTGGCCTCATTCATCACCAGGACGCTCCCGCATTTTTCGACGCGGACAAGATGAAGCAGCTCCACGCGCGCCAGGTCGATGCCGTGCGCTGGGTAGACCGCGCCTGCGAGGAGCTCTTCGACCTGGTGCCGGACAACACCTGGATCACGATCACCTCCGATCACGGCGAGCTCTTCGGCGAAAAAGGCTACTTCGGCCATGGTCCGATCAACCACGAGAAGTGCCTGGAGGTCCCCTTCGTGGAGGGGAGAATCCGGTAGGCGCGGGCGCGCCCAGGCGCGGCCACCGCTTCTCGTGGTTGACCGGACGCGAAGGGGTTGGCCCGCGAGTCATTCGAGCGGCGCGGGCGGCAAGCCCGCGACAACCCCGGAGCCCGCCCCCGGAGCCGCGCGGCAAGCGCGGCGTGAGGGGGACGATCAACCACGAGAAGTGCCTGGAGGTCCCCTTCGTGGAGGGGAGAATCCGGTAGGCGCGGGCGCGCCCAGGCGCGGCCACCGCTTCTCGTGGTTGACCGGACGCGAAGGGGTTGGCCCGCGAGTCATTCGAGCGGCGCGGGCGGCACCCCCTCCCCCAACGCGGCATCGAGGAACACGTGCACCCGGTCCCCTTCGGGCGGAACCGTGGCGTAGATCTTCCCGCCCACCCGGAAGGAGGTGCACTGGACGTGAGGCGCCTCCCCGCTTCCGGGAAGGGCCAGCGCCAGCGCTCGGATCGGGGACCGTCACGCCACGCTGCCATCGCCCCGGCACGATATGAGGGCGCTCCCCCGGGTTCCCATGCTCGCCGTCGCCATGCTCCTCCTCGCCTGTGCCGACGATGTCGCCAAGGACAAACCGGCCGCGGTTGTTACTCCCGCGGTCGCGCCCCCACCGTCGGCGACCCAGCCGACGGTCGCCGCCGCTGGACCAGGCCTCCAACTCGATCGAGCCCGCTCGTCGGTCCAGGCCGTCGGCGCCAAGATCACCGAGAGCCACGGGCTGAAGTTCTCGGACTTCGATGGCACCCTCCGACTGGAGGGTGAAACACTGGCGGGGCTGGAGGTCAAGGTTCGCACGGGTTCGGTCGCGACCGACAGCGTCAAGTTGGACCAGCACCTCAAGAGCCCCGACTTCTTCGACGCGGACGCGTTCCCCACCGCGAGCTTCGCCTCCACAACCATCGTCGCCGGGGGCGAAGCCGGCGCCACGCACACCATCACCGGGACGCTCAGCATCCGCGGCGTCGCGAAGGAGATCTCCTTCCCCGCCACGCTGACGGTGACCCCTGACACCGTCGTGGGGCACGCGGAGTTCTCGATCGTCCGCGCAGATTTCGGCATCGTCTACCCGGGCAAGCCCGACAATCTGATCCAGGATCAGGTGGTCCTCACGATCAACCTCGTGGCCTCCCGTCCGGCCGGGTGAGCGCGCGGCGCCAGGCCTACGAGGTCCGCTACGCCCAGTCGATCGACGCACCCGCCTCCTTCTGGGCGGCGGAGGCAGCGACACTGACCTGGTTCGCCCCCTGGCGCGCCGTCGTCGAGGGTACCGGTCCCGACACCGCTTGGTTCTCCGGCGGAAAACTGAATCTATGTCACGACTGCGTCGACCGGCACCCGCCCGACGACACGGCAATCATCTGGGCGCAGAACGAACCGGGTGAGTATCAGCGCATCACCTTCGCCGAACTCAGGGTTCGCGTGTGCCGCATCGCCAACGCGCTGAAGGCTCGCGGCGTTCGCAAGGGCGACCGGGTCTGCCTCTACCTGCCCATGGTGCCGGAGCTGGCGATGTGCATGCTCGCGTGCGCAAGGATCGGCGCCGTCCACAGCGTGGTCTTCGCCGGCTTCTCGGCGACGGCGCTCCGCGAGCGCATCCGCGACGCAGGCGCCACCGTGCTGATCACCGCCGACGAAGGCCTGCGGGGCTCGCGACGTATCCCGCTGAAGGCCATCGCCGACGAGGCCGCCGAGCAGGTCGAGCACATGCTCGTGGTGCGGCGGACGGGAGGCGCCGTCGCGATGCGCCCCGGGCGCGACGAGTGGTTGATGGAGGCCGAACGAGCCGAGCGCGCCGTGTGCCCCGTCGAGTGGATGGATGCCGAAGACCCCTTGTTCATCCTGTACACGTCAGGATCGACGGGAAAGCCGAAGGGGCTGGTGCACACCACCGGCGGCTACCTCACTTACGCCGCGTCGACGTTTCGGACCGTGTTCGGGCTCAGCCCGGGCGACGTACACTTCTGCGCGGCGGATTGCGGCTGGATTACCGGTCACAGCTACGTCGTCTATGGTCCACTGTGCAACGGGGTGACGACGGTGATGTTCGAGTCGGTCCCGAACCATCCCGACGCCTCGCGCTACTGGCAGGTGGCCAACGACGTGAGCGCCGCCACGCTCTACACCGCGCCGACGGCGCTGCGAGCGCTCTTGCGGGAGGGCGACCAGTGGCTGCGACCGCTGGCCACGGTGCGGCTGCTGGGGTCGGTCGGGGAGCCCATCAACCCGGAGGTGTGGCGCTGGTACCACGACAACGTGGGCGCTGGCCGCTGCGCAGTCGTCGACACCTGGTGGCAGACCGAGACCGGTGGGATCATGGTGACGACCCTCCCCGGCGTCCATTCGCCGCGACCCGGTGCCGCGGGCTTGCCGCTCTACGGGGTGGTTCCGGTGCTCTTCGACGACGCCGGCGGGGTCATCGACGGGCCAGGGAACGGTCGCCTGGCCCTTGCGGGAAGCTGGCCGGGGCAGGCCCGCACCATCCAGGGTGACCACGCTCGTTTCGTCGATACCTACTACTCCACCTTCGCCGGATACTATTTCACCGGAGACGGCTGCCGCCGCGACGAAGACGGCTACCTGTGGATCACCGGGCGAGTCGACGACGTCCTCAACGTCGCCGGGCACCGCCTCGGCACCGCCGAGATCGAGAGCGCCCTGGTGGCGCATGCTGCGGTCGCCGAGGCGGCGGTCGTCGGCTTCCCTCACCCGCTCAAGGGCGAGGGCATCCACGCCTGGGTGCACCTCAAGGACGGCCACCAGGTGGGCGTCGCCGCCCTCATCGAGCAGGTTCGCCGCGAAATCGGCCCCATCGCGACCCCCGACCGGGTGACGCTGGTTCCCGGCCTCCCCAAGACCCGCTCCGGCAAGATCATGCGCCGGGTGCTCCGCAAGATCGCCGCCGGCGACACCGACGATCTAGGCGACACCAGCACGCTCGCCGAGCCGGGCATCGTGGCGGAGCTGGTCAGGCTGGCCGCGACCTGAGGTTGGGCTCACCGGGGCAGCAGGCCCTTGGCGAGGAGCAGCTCCGCGTTGGCGATGGCACCGCCCGCGGCGCCGCGGATGGCGTTGTGCGCCAGAGCGAAGAACTTCACGGTGAAGACCTCACAGCGCTCGATGCGCCCGACAGTGATGGCCATCCCGCCCCCACGATCCGCGTCCAGCCGGGGTTGCGGACGATCGCGTCCCGACGCGAGGTGGATGAGCGGCCGCGGTGAGGAGTGCAGCGCATAGGGCCCGACGAAGGTGACCAACGCCTCGGTGATCTCGGAGAGACCTGGATCTACATTGAGTTTTGCCTGCACGGACAGCAGATGACCGTCGAGCACCGGGACGCGGACGCAGCGCGCGGAGATGCGCAGGCCCGGAGCGGACAGAATCTTCTTGGGCTCCGATGCTACTTTTTCCTCTTCGTCGCCGGCGTGGGGGTGGACATTGCCGAGCATGTCCCACGCGCTCTCCCCGGGGTAGCCGGCGCCGCTGACGGCCTGGTAGCTGCTGACACAGACCGCCTCGACCCCAAAACGTCGATGCAACGGCGCCAGGGCGATGGTCAGCGCCTGGTGCGTACAGTTCGGATTCGCGATGATGGCGCCGGCGCGGCCACGGATCCCTTCCGCGTGCTCGGGATTGACCTCGGGCACCAATAGCGGCACGCCATCGGCCATGCGGAAGGGCGAGGCGTTGGTCAGAACGATGCGGCCCGCGTCCCGGAAGGCCGGCTCCACGGTGAGCGCGGTGGCAGTGTCGAGCGCGGAGAAGATGACCTTCGAGTGAATCCTCCCGGGCTCGCAGGGCAAGACCTCCATCTGGGGCAGCGGGTTGTCCCCGCCGAGGCGCCAGGGCGCGGCGTCTTCGTACCGCCGACCCGCCGACCGCTCCGAGGCCGCGAGTTCGACAATGCGGAAGTCCGGATGGCCGACGAGCAGCTGCACGAAGCGCTGGCCGACCATGCCGGTGGCGCCGAGGATGGCAACGTCGATGGTCATGGGGCCGACCTATAGCGCTTCGCCGACGCCGCCTACCCCAGCGCGCACGACGTCGGCAGCGACCCGTAGACGCGCCACTCCCACGGGTCCAGGACACCGATAGCTTCAGCGTCCCCGCCCAAGTCGAAGAGTCCGTCCGGCTTGCCGGAGCCGCCGTCGACCCGCCGAGCGGAGAGGTTCACCGCGAGGAAGAGCTCACCGGCGCTGGAGGTGCGGCGAAACATCAACAGCGCGGGGTCCAGCCCAAGCACCGGCCGCCATCGATCCGGCTCGGAGAGCGCGTACTCGCGGTGGAGGCAGCCCAACGCGCGCATGAAGGCCAGCGGGCTGGCAGGGTCCGCGTTCTGGTCAGCGACATTCGCCCCGGTGAGGTAGCCGTCGTCGAGCGTGAACCAGGCGGTGCCGGTGGTGAAGCCGGCCGCGTGGCCGGCGTCCCAGGGCATCGGAGCGCGCATCGCGAGGTCCTGCCCGGTGCCGCTGGTGGCGTCCGCAAGATCCAGCTCCTCCCCGTAGTAGATCACCGGCGTGCCGGGCAGGAGCCACTGGACCACCCTCAACGCCCGGCGCGCGGCTGCGTCCGGCACCTGAGCAGGGAGCCGCGGCAGGTCGTGTGAACCCAGGAAAGTCGCCATCCCGGCGGCGCCGCGCGCGTCGGACTCAGCGGCGAGCACCTCCAGCAGCTCGGTCGCCTCGCCCTGCCGGGCCGCAGTCACCAACGCGTCGAGCCGCACGAAGTCCAACACCCGATCCGCGCCGGCGCGGGACCGCTGGTGGAGCCAACTGGCCGCTGGCCCGGCCTCCCACTCACTGGCCTCGGCGACAAAACACGACTCGGGATGCGCCGCCCTGGCTCCGTCCAGGAGCGTCGCGAGCGCCTCGTGCGAAGCCGCCGAACCCTCGACCACGCCGTCCTCTTCGACCAGGGTCACGACCGCGTCCAGCCGGAAGCCGTCGACGTGATCGAGCCAATGATCCCACACCCGCGCCATTTCCGCGAGCACGCCGGCGTCGGTGTAATCGAGGTCGGGAAGGTCGCGCCCGAAGTAGCCATAGTACCAACCACCGGCGGCCGAAGGAAACCACCGCTCGTCGTCTTGGGGCACGTCGGCGTACACGAAACGTCGGTGCATCTCGGCGTCTCCCGCTTCCGCGGCTACAAACCAGGGATGCCCGCGGTCGACGTGGTTGAACGGGAGGTCCACGAGAACCGTGATTCCGCGCGCATGCGCCGCCTCGACCAACGCGTCCAGCTCGTCGAGATCACCATACTCGGCCGTGATCACCGAAAAGTCCGTGACGTCGTATCCAGCAGGCCCGAAGGCCGGAAAGATGGGCATGAGCCAGAGGGTGTCCACGCCCAAGGAGACGACGTGGTCCAGTCGGGAGCGAAGCCCATCGAGGTCTCCAACCCCGTCGCCATCGCTGTCCTGGAATGAACGAACATAGACCTCGTAGACGACGCCGAGGTCTCGACAGTCGGCCTCGGGCTCCTCGGCGGGGTCCGCCGGGCCGGGGGTCAAAGCGGAGGGGGTCTCGGTGACGGTGCAGGCGAAGGCGAAGAAGAACACGGGCAGCTCGGGCTGCCGGGGTGCTCTTCACGTGGCGTGCCACGTGAGTGGCTCAGTGATTTCAAGCATGTATCGTAGCACCGCCGACGGACGTCGGGGGGCTGACGAAGGTCGGTGACGGACGTC
>SHYX01000021.1 GCA_009692585.1 Myxococcales bacterium | reverse complement strand
CAGGGCGATCGCAAAGTCATCGGTGGCTCCCCTGGGGATCGACCAACGCCGTGAATTCTGATCTACTGGCCGCGGCGTCGTCCCGTCCGCCGCGAGGTAGACCATGGCCGACGCCTCCGAGCACCGGGGCCTGCGCCACAGCCTCGTGGACGTGCGGTTCATCGCGATAGTGGCGATGAAGAGCGGAGCCGACGACGCGGAGGCGATGGAGGACTTCGGCGTAGCGCACGAGGAGTGGGTTCCGCGACTGGGTGTCCGGCCTACGAACCGTGTGGACGGAGGGCCACGTCGTGATCGACGGCAAGACCCTCCGGCGCAGCCTCGACTCGGCGTCGGGCGGGAAATCCATCCACATGGTGAGCAGAAAGCGAATGAGATCGTGGCGCTCCCGGAGCGCCTTCGGTGACCATCGACGCGATGGGCTGCCAGCGCGCAGGCTTCCGCGGCCGAGCCGGAGGCGATTCTGTAGTGATTGCGCCCGGCATCGCCGCCGCGGGACCGCCCCTCCGCGATGTTGAGCACCACCGAGTCAGCGGACCGTTGGAGTTGATCGCGCAGTGGCGACCGCCCGGTGGCGATCCGCAACGGCGGGCAGGCCCGAGCGACCTCCAGCGCGAGGCGGTAGACATCGAGATTCTCATGATCGAAGGCGTATTCCACTCTGACTCCTGGAGTCACACGAGCGCTTCGCTCATCGAACCTCGTTCATCGGACGGGCGCGGTCCGAGACTCGGCGATTGAGCCTCGGTCGCCGGAAATCGAGTTTCACCTTTCGAACCTCGGCTTTCGAGGCTCGGTTCCCGAATCTCGGTCATCGGTCATCGGTCATCGGACCTCGTCGATCGGTCATCGGTCACGAGGCCCACGGACTTTGCGACCGCCCTGTTCGTCGATCCCGCTTGGTCCAGGCCCGTGTTAGCACCGCCCCGGTTCGTCTGTGGGGGTGCCTGTGTTCGCTGCCGCCTTCGCTTTTCTCACCGCGGCCGCCTTCGCCGAGGAGTCGCCGGTCCGAGTAGAAGTCGCCGACGTGTTGGCGTCGGCGGGCGCCACCATCGACCTTCCGGTGCACCTGCTGGTGCCGCCCGGCGCGCACGTCTACGCCGAGATGGTGGCGATCGAGGTGGTGGATGCCGATGGGCTCGTGGCGGGCGCCGTGGTGGAGCCCCCGGGAAAGCTCGTCGCCGACCCCGCGAATCCGACCCGGCAGCGGGAGGTCTACGAGCCCGGCGACACCGTGCTGTCGTTGCCCCTGACTCTCCCCGAAGGGTCGCCCCGGACCTACACCGTGAAGCTCCTGGTGCGGCACCAGGCCTGTCGGGACGGGCTCTGTTACCCGGCACGCGAGGATGCCCTGACCTCGACGGTCTCGGTGGCGGGAATCGTGCCGGTCGCGGGCATCGGCGTGGCCCAGGCGGCCCCCCCCGAGGCGCCGGCGGCGCTGTTCACGGCGGCACGATCCGCCGACGGTACCGTGGCCGTCCACGTCGATCTGCAGGGCGACTGGCACATCAACAAGATGTTCGTCGGCCTCCACGTCAGCGAGCCTGCTGGCTACGCGGTCGGTGAATTGGTCATGCCGCCCGCGACCCCGAGCGGAAAGGTCGAAGACGGCACCTTCCGGGAAGACTTCGTCGCCGACTTCACCGTGGTGGCGCCGATCACCGGGCCCGAGGGTCCGGCCGCGGTGACGGTCGATTTCGCGTACCAGGCCTGTGAGGGGGTCAAGCTGTGCCGGAGACCCACCACCGAGGCGGTGAAGGTTCCGGTGGTGGTGCTCCCGGCCGGGCAGGTGGCGACGCTGCCGGACCCGGCGACGCTGGTCGACCCGGCGCCGGCGGCTCACCCGCCGTCGCCGGTGCCCGCGACCGCGGCCAGCGAGGACCCGCCGCCCGACGCGTTCGCGGCGGCGGCCGAAAAGGGACTGCTCTTCCTCCTCGTCCTCTGCTTCATGGCAGGGGTGGCGGTGTCGTTCACGCCCTGCGTTTTGCCGATGGTCCCCATCACCATGGCGATCATCGGGGCCCGCGGGGCGACCACCAAGTTCGAGGCGTTTTCCCTGGCCCTGGCCTACACGCTCGGGCAGACCCTGGTGTACACCGGGCTCGGCGTGGTCATGGGGATGACCGGCGGTCTGTTCGGCAGCCAGATGCAGAATCCCTACCTCGTCGGTGGGATCGGCGTGCTCTTCGTCGGCCTGTCGCTCTCGATGTTCGGGTTCTTCGATATCCAGGTGCCCGGCTTCATCCAGAGCCGCGTCTCGGGCTACGAAAAGCGCGGTGGGTACGGGGTCTCCGTCGTCTTCGGCATGATCGGGGGCGTGCTCGCCGGCCCGTGCAGCGGACCGGTGGTGATCGCGATCCTCAGCAAGATCGCCACCGAGGGCCAGATCGGCCTGGGCGCGGTGTTGATGGCCGCGTTCTCGACCGGCATGGGGATGATCTTCCTGGTCGCCGGGGTCGCCATCTCGGCGATCCCGAAGCGCGGCGCCTGGATGGCACTGGTGAAGAAGGCCTTCGGGCCGGTGCTCCTGTTGATGGCCATCTTCTTCACCAAGACGCTGTTCACCGACCTCCAGGTCGCGCTCCTGACGGCGGGCACGCTGCTGATCACCGGGGTGTTTGCCTGGCCGGACCCCGCCGACGACGAGGGGTTCTGGGTTTCGCGCGTCCGACAGCTCTACACGCTGGTGGCGCTCCTGGTGGGCGCGTGGCTGCTCATCGGGTCGCTGATGACCTCCGGGTTCCTGCTCCCTCGGCCGGCGGCGGTCGGCGCGGCGCCGACGACGGGCACCCTGGCGCCGTCGGGGCCCGGCATCACCTGGCTCGCGACCGAGGAGGCCGGTCTGGCCGCGTCGGCGTCGGCCGGGGGCAAGCCGCTGATGATCGACTTCACCGCCGAGTGGTGCGCGGCCTGCCACGAGATGGAGAAGCTGACCTACACACAGCCGGGGGTGGTCGCGGCGTCCGAGGGGTTCGTGACGGTGATGATCGATTGCACCGACAAGGCCGATCCCGTCGTGCTTGCCGTGCAGAAGAAGTACGGGGTGATGGGACTGCCCACGGTGGTGTTCGTCCGGCCGGACGGATCGGTCCTGGAACGCACGGTGGGGTTCGTCGAGGCGCCGGAGTTCGAAGCGGTGATGGCGCGAGCCAAGGCCAAGGCGGGCTAATGCAACGCTTCTCTGACCGCGCCCGCGCCTTGATCGAAGAGTATGGCTCCTTGGGACTGGTGGTGTGGTTCGCCGTCTTCGGCCTGAACCTCGCCGTGGCGGCCGTGGTCATCGAGCTCGGGCTGGATTGGCCGTGGCTCGAGAGCCACGTCGGTAGTGCCAGCACCTTCGCCGGCGCCTACCTCATCGCCAAGCTGCTGATGCCGGCCCGGGTGGCGCTGGTCGCGGCGCTGTTGCCGCTGGCGGCCAGGGTGCGGCGGCGGCTGATCGGCGATCCGACGGTAACTTGATCTGGCTGCTGCTCGCGTGCGAGCCCGGGGAGCTGCGCGCGGCACGTTGCCAGGCCCCGCTCGTCGAACTGGTGACCTGGCGAAACGACCGCTACCGCGAGTGGCTGGCGGGGCGGGAGCGTCTGGGCGCCGGCGAGATGCTCGCGTTCGAGCGCGAACACGTTGCGGCGGCCGTCACCCGCATGCGGCCGGACGTCGGCTCGTGCGCGACCACGTGGCGGATGAGCTTGTGGTCGACACCCGATACGCCGACCGCGCGCTTGCGCGACGAAGCCGTCCGGCAGGTCCTCGGGCTGCCCACCACCGGGTACTCCACGGTCGCCGTCGGGCTCGCGGGGGTGACGACCGATGGGCGGGCGGGCGTGTTGACCGAGCCGACCCAGCCGGATTGAAGCGGGGTGCGTCCGCCGCGCCGATGACCAGCGCCGCCGGGCTCAGCCGCCGTTGGATTCGTCGTACGTGGGCGCTTGGTTCACCCAGTTCTTTGAGCCGTCCGGCACGCGCGCCGCCGCGATGTCGGCGGTCTGGGTGCTGTCCCACCGTACCGAGTCGGCGGTCACCACCTGATTGTCCTCGGCGTAGCTCAGGAACACGAAGTCTCCTTTGGCCCCGAGCTTGAAGGTGGCGTGGAGCTCTTCGGTGGTCTCCTGCTCGGCCTGCGCTTTGTCGCACCACACCACGAGGTACCCATGCCCCTGAACGCCCTTGCCGGCCGGGAACTGGTACAGGGTGGGCTCGCTCTCGGTGTCGGAGAGGTAGAAGCCGTCGAGCTGCAGGATGGTGTCACTGGGGTTGTACAACTCCACCCAATCGTCGTTCTCGCCGGCGTTATCGGTGTTGTAGGTGTCGTTTTTGGCGAGGACTTCGTTGATCACCAGCGGCGGCGCGGTGATCGTGGGCGCGGTGTCCCCGCCGGAGTCGCCGTTGTCGCTGCTGTCGGGGGTTTCGGTGGTGCAGGCTGCGAGCGCGAAGGCGAAAAGCATGGACGGGATCCTCGGTTGCGCTGCTGTAGCACGCCTGACCGATGCCTGACATTCTGGCCCCGCTCGCTCGGCGCGCCGAAACCCGGTGCTACGATGGACTGACCTGGGGTTCGCGTGAGCAACAAGAAGACCCGCATCCTCTTCATGAAGTACCATGAAGCGGCCGATCAGCAGCCCCTGTCGCAAAAGGCCGCAGAAAAGCTGGGTATTTTCCCGTCGCTTCCCCTGCTGCAGCTCGCTGCCTGGGTCCGGGAGGCCGGGTTCCCGATCGGGTACATCGACCTGCACGCCGAGAACCTCTTCCCGAAGGACGCCCACGCCCGGGTTCGTGAGTTCGGCCCGCACATCGTGGCGCTCACCGCGAAGACCCTCGGCTGGCCGGCGGTCATCGAGGTCGCCCAGATGGTCAAAGAGGCGTGCCCCGAGGCGATCGTCGTGGTCGGCGGGCCCCATCTGAGCATCTACCCGAAGGAGTCGCTGACGTGGGACTGCTTCGACCTGGCGGTGGTCGGCGATGGCGAGGAGACTTTCCTCGACATCTGCGAGGCGGTCGAGGCGGGCGCCAGCCTCGACGATATTCCCGGCACCTGCGTCCGCAAGGGCGGCGAAATCGTGATGAACGCGACGCGGGCGGTGCCGAAGGACATCGACAAATACCCGATGCCGGCCTGGGACCTCGTCGACGTCAACCGGTACCACTGCCTGACGCTGCTCAAGCCCTTCGCGACCATGGTCACCACCCGCGGCTGCCCCTGGCACTGCGGCTATTGCAGCCAGGTGTACAGCGACAAGCTTCGCTTCCGCGCTCCTGAGCTGGTCGTGGACGAGATGGAGTACCTCGTCAAGCAGCACGGCGTTCGGGAGATCGTCATGTTCGACGAGACGTTCACCATCGGCAAAAAGCGGATGCGCAAGTTCTCCGAGGAGATTCTGCGTCGCAACCTGAAGGTGAAATTCAACATCCGCGCCCGTGTCGATACGGTCGACCGTGAGGTGCTCGAGCTGCTCAAGAGCGCCGGTCTGCGCAGCATCCACATGGGCGTCGAGGCCGGCACCGATCGCGTCCTCAAGATCATGAACAAGCAAATCACCCGCGAGCAGACCGAGCGCGCCTTCCGCATCGCGCGCGAGGTGGGCATCGAAACGCGGGGCTACTTCATGGTCGGCTACTACGACGCCTCGCCGCAGGACATCGAGGAGATGATCAACTTCTCCGCCAGTCTGGGGCTGGACTGGGCCAGCTACTCGGTCGCCACCGCGCTTCCCGCGACCGACCTGTACCGGATCGCGCAGGAACGCGGATACGTGGACGGGGACTTCTGGCGTCGGTACACCATCAACGGTGGTGGCCCGATTCCGCAGCTCGAAACAGAGACCTTCACCGCCGAGCGTCTGCGCCAGTACCGCACCAAGGCCTACCTCAACTTCTACATGCGGCCCGACCTCATCCGTCGCAAGCTCAGCAAGTCCGAAGGCCGCGAGGAGCTGATGGAGATGCTGGGCGGCGTGACCGTCCTCAGCGAAATCGTGAAGAGTACCCTGACCAAGGCCATTCCCAGCGTCGGCATCGGGAAGTGGGGGACGGTGTAGCGGCTTCCGGGCGCCGCCACCGGGCCCTACCCCCGCCGCGACCGAGCCGCGACGAAGCTCGCGCTGCCCCCGATGCCCAGCCGCGCCCCGATGGCGTCCGCGCCAGTGAGCGCCTGGGCGACCGGAAGCGCCACCGCGGCGTAGAGCTTCTGGTAGCGACTGGCGCTCTGCCTGGGAAGTTCGCCGCTCTGCGTCGGCGTGCCCGCGGCGTCGCGGGCGCCGCCCCGATGGCGGAGCCTACCCAACCACGGGATGAGGCGGTGGTCGTGAATCGGTTGTAACCATACGTTGAAGCTGCGGACTTCGAGAACGTCGAAGCCGCAGGACTCCAGCCGGGTGCGCATCTGGAGGCGTGTCGGCAGGCGTTCGTGGTAGTGGCCGACGCTGGCCTGGCGCGCGGCGAAGGCGGCGGGGTCGCGGCGACGCTGCCAGCCGTCGAAGCTGCCGCCGATGTCGGCCACCGGCAGGTGGCACACCAGCCGACCGCCCGGCCGCAGCACCCGCGAGGCTTCGCCCAGCGCGGCGAGCATGTCGCTGACGTGCTCGAAGACGTCGAAGGCCACGAGCCCGTCGATGCTCGCGTCGCCGAAGGGGAGCGACTCGGCGCTGCCGACAGTCCACGCGGTCGCCGAGCCGCGTGCGGCCGCGAGGCGGTTGTGGGCGTCCACCCACACCGACGAGATGTCGATGCCGTGTCCGACGACGCGATGGTGCCGCTCCAACCACGGCAGGGCGCCCGAGCGGTGGCCGCCCAACTCCAACACCGAGGCGCCGTCCGCGAGCTCCAGCGCCTGGAGCAGCCGGCGCTGGTGCAGCAGGGTGAGGTTGTGGGGGTGGTCGAAGTCGCTCAGCTCGCCGAGCTTCTCGTCGTAGATCCCCGCCTGTCGGGCGGTGTTGTCGTCGGTGGCCATTGCGATCATCTAACGGGGGAAAGGCCTCGCCGGCCTCTCCCCCTACCGCGTTGATAACGCGCCGGGACGCGGCGCTCTCCCCCTCTCCGCAGCCACCCATGCCGCTCGACCGGGCGGCATGGGTGGCTACTGCAGGTAGCCGAGGCCGCGGAGCCGCGCTTCGATGGCGCGGTCGGTTGCGGCGTCGGACACGCGCGCCTGACCGGTCCAGCCGGTCGCCGCCGACCAACGGGGCCGCAGCGCCCGTCCGGGGCGAAGGATGTCGCGTAGCACCTGGCCGTCCACGTCGTCCGGAATCGGGACGTCCATCAGCGCCAAGAGCGTGGGAAAGATGTCGTTGATCGAGGTGCCCTCGCGCGTTCCCGGCGCGATGTCCGGCCCCCACGCCAGGAACAGCCCGTCCGGCTCGTGGTTCCCGCTGGCCCAGCCGCTGGGCTCGAAGACGGCCGACGGCACCTCGCCCTCGGAGTAGTAGAACCACACGCTGTCGTCGTGCTCCGCCACCAACAGGTCGGCGGCGAGCGCGACGTTGGGGCCGTCGTAGAGTTCGTCCCGCCGCCGCGCCGCGCGCACGACCACGCCCCCCTCAGGGTCGCGCATCGCACACAGGCGCGCCTGCAACCGCGCGATGAGGGCATCGTAGTCCGCCGGGTCGACACTTCCGTGTCGGTCGCGCCCCTTCAGGTTGATGCGGATGGCGTTGGTGCCGTGGCAGAAGGCGCTGGTGTGCTCCCAGTCGATCTCGGCCGCGAAGCGCGACAAGGAGTCGCCAGCGCCCAGGAGGGCGTCGCCACCGAGCCGCCGGGCCGTGTCCAGGAGCTGGCGCGAGTCGACCCCCACCCGATCGAGCACGCCGCGCACCAGCCGGAGGCGGTTCCGGGTCGCCCGGCCGCCGTCCTTGAACCTCAGGAAACCCTCCTGGGCCAGCCAGGTGTTCAGGAACACCTTGTAGCGGCAGGGTCCGAAGCCGTGGTCGCTGACGAAGAACACGTTGGCCCCGGGGGGGCGCCGATCCACCATCTCGCCGATGCGCACGTCCAGCAGTCGGTAGACGTCGAGGATCCGCTCGCGGTACGTCGCGGCCAGGGCGGCATCGAAGCGCGGGTGGAGCGGGTCCACGATGTGCCAGAGGCAGTGCTGCATCCGGTCCATTTCGACCCAGACGCAGGAGAAGAGGTCCCAGGGCTCGGATTCCATCAGGTGGCGGACCACCTTGCCACGCTCTTCGATGAGGTGGGTCAGGCGGGCCAGGAAGGGGAGCACGTCGGCTTCGTGGTCACAGAGGTGGGTGTCGATCTTGTAGTCAGGGGCGAGCCGATCGAGGGTTGCCCGGAACTCCGGCGGGTACAGGAAGCCGGGGGTGTCCTTGCTCGGGGTGAGCATGTCGCCGATGGCGACGCCGTTGATCGCGCGGGCGGGGAAGGTCAGCGGCAGGTTGACCGTCGCGACGCGCCGCTGCCGGGCGGAGAGCAACTCGAAGATGGTGCGGCTCTGCATGTGGGTCGAGTCGATCGGCCGGTAGAGGTAGGTGCCCGGCACCGGTTCGGTCCAGTCGAACACACCGTGTTTGCCGGGCCCTTTTCCGGTCTGGTAGCTGGTCCAGGCGGTGGCGGTCATCGGCGGGATGACGCTCCACAACGGCCCCGAGCAGCCTTGCGCCTGCAGCCGCGCCAGGTTGGGCATCACCCCTTCGAGGAACAGCCGGTCCAGGAGTTTCCACGTGGCCCCGTCCAGGCCGATGACGACGGCGCGGGCGGAGGTCGGCGTGGGGCGGGACAGCGGGGGCTCCGAAAGGCTACGTTGTCTAACGCTCCCGGTGACCTCTGTCCGAATCCCCGAGTCGACCGCACCGCCCCCGCCGTTCGATGGGGAACGACACCGGCGACGCGAGTCTCAGCGAGATCCTGCATCTGCGCGACTACTGGCGCACCATCCGGAAGCGGCTGTGGACGCTCATCACCGCGTTCTCGCTGATCGTCGGCAGCGTGACGGTGGTCACGCTGTTGACCCCGCCGGTCTACCAGGCCAGCGCGTCGATGCAGATCAACGCCGAGCCCCGGATCATCGGCAACCTCGACGCGTTCGGCGAGCACGGGTCGGGCCAGTACCTGTCCGACCAGGAGTACTACACCACCCAGGACAAGAAGCTGCGCAGCCGGGTCCAGGCGCGGGCGGTTTTCGAACGCCTGGGGCTGGCTGAACACGAGAGTTATCGTGACCTGGAGAGCCCGATCGAGGCCCTGCTGCTCCAGATTTCGATCGAGCGGGTGCCGAAGTCCCGCATCGTGTGGGTCTTCTGCAAGGCCCGTACCGCCGAGCTCGCCGAGCGGATCTGTGCGGCGTGGACCGATGTGTTCGTCGATCGAAATCTCGAAGAACTCAACCGGGGCATGCTCACCGGCCTGGCCTGGTTGGACAAGGAGACGGAAAAGGCGGAAGCCGATTGGCGCTCGGACGAGGCCGAGCTCCTGGCCTTCCGACGCAAGCACAACCAGATCGTGCTGGACACCGAAGAAAAGGGCCACGTGGCCAGCCAGCAGATCGAGCAGCTCGCGATCGAAAAGGGGAAGGCAGAAGGCCAACTTGCCGAGGCCGAGGCCGAGTTCGCCGCGCTCGATTCGGCGCTCCGCGGGCAGAAGGATCCGATCGCGGTGGCGTCGCTCATCGCCGCGACGACGCTGGCCGATTCTTTCGAAGAGGAGACGCGGGAGCTCGATGGGCTGCGGACCACCCTCGGCGAGAAGCACCCGAAGGTGGTGGAGCAGGCGGGCCGGGTATCCCGGGTCGAGGGGCAGATCCGGACCAAGGCGGGGGGTGAACTGGGTCGCCTGCGGTCCGAGCGGGACCGGGCCACGCGCGCCGTGGAAGAATTGCGCATCACCATCGAGACCACGACCGCCAGCGCGCTGGCGACCGACGGTCCGCAGGCCGACTACAGCGTCCTCCGGCGCGGCGTGGAGGCCAGCCGGACCATCTACGAGACGCTGATCGCCAAACGCCAGGAGATGGCGGTCACCGCGTCACTCAAGGAGAACAACATCGCGGTCATCGACCCCGCGGAGGCGCTCAAGGACCCCGTCGAGCCCAACTACGCGCGCAACATCGCCATCGCCATCGCCATGGGACTGTTGACCGGGGTTTCCCTGGCGTTGTTCTTCGATTACATGGATACGACCATCAAGACCCGCGAGGAGGTCGAGGCCTTGGGCGTGGATTTCCTCGGCATCGTGCCCAGCGTTCCGGGACTGGCGGGCGAGGGGTGGGAGATGGCCCGCGAACGCTATCTCTACAGTTATAAATACCCGAAATCTGCATTTGCGGAGTTCGTCCGCAACATCCGCACCACGGTGAACTTCAGCGCGCGGGCCGATGGCAAGCCCCCGCGCCGGCTCCTGATCACCTCGGCCGGGCCGCGCGAGGGAAAGACCACCTCCAGCATCAACCTCGGCATCAGCTTCGCCGCCACCGGGCGGCGGGTCTGCCTGGTCGACGCGGATCTGCGACGGCCGTCGCTACACCATGCGTTTGGCATCGACAACGAGCATGGCATCTCCACGCTCATCACCGGGGCCAGCACTGTCGAGCAGGTCGTTCAGCCCACGCCGCAGGAGGGCCTGTTCCTCATCCCGTCGGGCCCCCGTCCGCCGAATCCGGCGGAGATGTTGGGTTCGGAGGCCTGCGTGCGCGCGCTCGATCTGCTCAACCAGAGCTTCGACCTGGTCATCATCGACTCCCCTCCGGTGGTGGCGGTCACCGACGCGGTGGTGCTGTCCGCGCATGTGGACGGCGTCATCATGGTGATCAAGAGCTTCAAGGTGGCGCGCGACCTCGTGCTGCAGGCCAAGCGGCAGCTCACCGACGTCAACGCCCGACTCATCGGGGTGGTGCTCAACGACTTCGACATCCAGCGCAAGTCGTACGGCTATTACTATTACTACACCTACTACGGCGCCGAGCGTGAGGACGTCGCGAAGGTGAAACGCACGGACCGGGAATGACGGGAGCGCGCGTCGAGGTCGTTGCCACCGGGGTGGCGCTCCTGGCCGTGGCTCTTGCCGCGGGACTCGAAGGCGGGACCGAGCATCGGATGGGCGCGCTCGCGTGGCTCGTCGCGCTCGTCGCGGCCGGGCTGATGCTGATGCGCGGGGAGCTGCCCCGCGCCGACTGGTTGGTTCGGGTGGCGGGGACGGTGATCCTCGGGGTGATCCTCCTCCAGGTGCTGCCCGTCCCGGCGGCGGTTCGGGAGCTGGTCTCGCCGGGCCAGGCGCAGCGGATGCATCGGCTGGGCGGGGACCTCGCCGTCGGACTCGATGCGTGGCTGGTGGCGCTGACCCGTTTCGATCTGGAGGTGCTGTTCGGGAATGCGCCTCGCTACGGTTTCGACGTGCTCGCCGGTGCGCGCGACGCCGGCCTGCGCCCGCTGGCGGTGAGCCCCTCGGCGTGGTTGTGGCAGACGGGACAGTGGGCAGTCGCCGGGCTCCTGGTGCTGGTAGGTTGGCGCATCGGCCGAAATCACACCACGCTCCTGGTGTTTCTTCTCGGCATGGTCGGGCTCGCGCTCCTGGAGACCTTGTTCGGCTTCGCGAATCGGAACGGGCCGTCCAGCGGAATCGGCCTCAAGTCGGAGTACCTGGGCTCGGCCACCGGGACGTTCATCAACCGCGGCCACTTCGCCGCCTTCCTGAACCTCGCGCTCGGGGCGTTGTGGGGGTTGGCGGCGTCGGTCTTTCCGCTCCTGCCCGAGGAGGTGCGCCGCCACGCCGCCCGCAAGCGGCGGTCGTCCCAGCCGCCCGGGGTGTTGGAGGTGGGCGGTGACAAGCTCCAGCGCCTGGCGCTGATGGGGTTCGCGGCGGCGACGCTCTTTGTCGGACTGGTGGCCAGCAACGCGCGTGGCCCGCTCGTCGGTCTGCTCGTCGCTGCCGCATTCGTAGGCGTGTGGACGCGCTACCGTCGTGACGACGTCTTGCACCTGCGGCTGGGGATCGCGGTGCCGATCGTCGGGGTGCTCTTCGCGGCGGTGGCGCTGGGCCCGCGCGGGGCGCTCGGGCGCTTCATGACGGTCTTCTCCGGTGACGTCAGCGTCACGGCGCGCGGTGAGCTGTGGAACGCGTCGCTTTCGGCATGGTTGGACGCGCCGCTCTTCGGTGCCGGTGTCGGGGGATGGCGTGGCGCTTTCGGTCCACACGAGTTGGGCACCCACCTCTACGACGTGATTCACGCGCACTCCGGACCGGTCGAGGTGCTCGTGGAGCTGGGCGCTGTCGGGTTCATCGCCGCGGCGGTGCTCGCCGCGTCCTTCGCCCGCGCGGTCGCCCGGCGCCTGGACGTCGTCGAGGCGGACTTCCCCTCGTCCGTGGCCATCGGGGCGCTGGTCGGCGTGCTGGCGGTGAGTGTCCAGTCCCTCGCCGACTTTCCGCTCCGCACCACGGGCGTGCTGGTGCCCTTCGCCCTATTCCTGGGCATCGTCTTGTCCGGGTTGGGCCTGGGCCAGCCGGGCGGGAGTCGTCTCCTTCCGGCGCTCGGACTCTGCTTCGGCATTGGCGCCATCGGCACCACAGGGCTGGTCGACTACCGGTCGCCGGGGACCCGCAGCGAGCGCATCTCCGAGCAGGCTCCGACGCTGCTCTTGCCTCGCGTCGACACCGAGGAGGAGGCGGCGGCTGGCATGACGCAGGCCTGCGTGGCCGCGCGGCGAGACCCCTTCAGCGCCTGGCAACACGTGGCCTGCGCCGTCGCGGCCAGCCGGGCGGCGTCGTCCAGCGGCGGGGCCGCCGAGGCGCTGGTGGCCGATGCCGCGATCGCCCGTGCGATCGAGCTGCACCCGAACGATCCCCGCGTGCAACTCCAGGCCGCCTGGGTGTGGGCGCGACTGGCCGAACCGACGGTGCTGCCGAGCGCCTTCGAAGAGCGGGCGACCCGGGCGCTGATGACCGCGGTCGCGGCGGACGGCTGGCGGGCAGAAGCGGCCTTCCGGGATGCGCGCGGGCTGCCTGCGGCGTCGATCGATCGAGTCGGCGCCGCGGCGTCGAGCGAGCCGGTGTCGCGCTCGCGGACACTCTACCAGTACGGCATCGTCCTGGAGGAGCGGAAGGCGCTGCTCGGTGCCCGAGCCGCGTTCGAGGCGGCGGCGGGACTGGATCCGCAGTTCGGCCCTCCGGCGTTTCGCGCTGGACTTCTCGCCCGGCAGCGCGCCGACGGCGAGGGGGCGCGCCGGTGGTTCCACGCCTTCCTCGCCGGTCGAAGCCGGCCCGTCGGCATGGAGGGATGGACCTATTTCTTCCTCGACGAGCCCGAGGCCGCCGAGGTGCGGTTCCGTCGGGCGGTGGCCGCGGACCCCAAGAACCGCTGGGCCTGGGAGGGTCTGGCCGCCATCGGGCGCAATCGCGGCGACCCCGGGGCCGAGTGCGAAGCCTGGTCGCGGGTGCTGGCGATCACGCCCGCCGACCGCCAGGCGTCGGTGCGCGTCGCGGAGCTGGGCTGCTGATGGAGTTCACCTGCCTCACGCCGTACGCGCTCGACGCGCTGATGCACCCGGAGGCGGTCGTCATCGAGGAGCGCTTGCGAACTGCGCCGCCGGGGGTCGGCGTGCGGCCGGGAGTCGCCGCGCCGCCGGATGCCCGTTCGATCTATGGCACCCCGTACCAGAACCATCTGGAGACCGAGCACTTCACCCTGAACTGGGCGGGTGGCCTGGACTATGCCGACGGCGCGGCGCGGGCCGGCGCGGCGCTCGAAGCGGGGTGGGACGCCCTGGTGACCACCGCCGGGTGGACGCCCTCGGTCGGCTCTGACCGCTACTACATCTGGGTGTTCCTCGTGGATGACCTCGGGGGGACCGGACTGACGACCGAATACGTCACCGAGGAGTTCCCGGAGGGGTACCCGGTGATCTACCTCGACGGGTACTGGGCGGCGGATGCGCCGTTCTGGTCGTCCCTGGCGGTGCACGAGTTCCATCACGCCCTGCAGTTCGCGCTCCGGGACTGGGCGGCCGGGAACGACGACGAGTCCTGGTACTGGGAGGCGTCCGCCAACTGGGCGTCGGTGCTGGTAGAGCCGGAGTCGGCTGCCTTCGACTACGCGGTGCCATGGTACGGTGACCAGGCCGAGTTGGGCTACTCCAGCACGGCGGGCTCTCATCAATACGGCCTCTTCGTCCTGAATGGTTGGCTCGACACCGTTGGCGGGGGCCCCGGAACCATGCAGGCGGTGTGGACCGCTGGTTCGTCGCGACAAGATGATGATTGGAAAGCACTTCTGGTCGATACCAGCGGGCTGGAAGCGGGTCCGCTCTGGTCCGAGTTCGCGGCGGCATTCGGCAACGACACCTATAGCCGCGGTGAGTTCTGGCCCGACCCCGAGGCCCGGCGGCTGGCCGCAGACGTCGACTACAACGACAGCGCCGCCGAGCTCGGCACCGTGTACTACCATGCGGTCCAGGACGTTCGGCTCGAGGTGCGCGCCGACGCGGGCGACGAGGTCACGGTGTCGTTCCCGGGGATGGAAGGTGATGCGCCCTGGCTGGTGCCGGCCGGGACGACCGTCGCGGTGACCACGACCGGGGGGGCCCAGGCAAGCTGGGTGCTCCAAGCGCACAGCGTGCGGGGGGCGACGGCGGATACGGGCGTTGAAGGGTCCGTTCTTGGGCGCGCCGGATGTGCGTGCGCGACCGGTCGGGGCGCGAGGTGGGCCTGGGTGCCGGTGGCGGCGGGGTTGTGGGCGCAAGCTCGCCGTGGGCGCCGCGCCGGGCGGCCCCATGCGCAATGATCCTTGGTAGTTCCCCGGCTTCAGTACGCGGCGCAGCTCTTCCCATCCAGACAATCCAGCACCAGATCGTCGAAACACTGACTCGGGCCCGGGGGTCATCTGCACCGGCGAAACCCGCACGCTCGGCTCGCCCGCGTCTGGGGTGCGGTCGCTGTCGAAGCCGTTCGGTTGGTTCGACCCGTCCTGGTCCAGGATCGCGATCAGGTTGCAGTCACCATATTCGGCGCTCCACATCTCGCCGCCGTCGCCTGCCCGCCCCCGTACGGGTATGTCGGTGTCGCGGGCGATTGCGACGACACCGACGACCAACTGAGCCCGGACGCGTCCGAGGTGTGCGACTCGCTGGACAACGACTGCGACGGCCTTGTCGACGACGCCTGCGACGACTGCGATGATGGGGACGCGGCGGTGAATCCGTCCGCAACCGAGGTGTGCGGCGACGGCGTCGACGACGATTGCGACGGCGTGGCCCCCGCGTGTCGGTATGAGGGTGCGGTCGAGCTAACCGATGGCACCCACTACCTCGTGCCCGAAAGCTCGGCGTACGCGGGCCTCGCCCTGGCCAGCGCCGACGTGGACGACGATGGGGCGCTGGAGCTCATCCTCGGCGCCAGTCAGGCCGGCTTCACCGCGAGTCTGAGCGGCGCAGTCTACATCGTACCCGGTCCCCTCGTCGGTGACATCACGCTGGGTACGGCGACCGCCATCCGCATCGTCGGCGAAACGGCCTGGGGCCGATCACCGCCGACCTCGATGCGTCGGCGGCCAGCGTCCGTTTCGTGGGTGAGGACGCCAGCGACGGCGCTGGTGTCGCGGGGCCGCTCACCGCTGACGCGTCGGTCACGACCGCCACGGCGCGGTTGTCCGGGATGTCGGCTGGCGATGCCGGGGGTCAGGCCATCGCCTTGCCTGGGGACGTGGACGCCGACGGCGCCCAGGACCTGTTGGTGTCCGCCTATCTGGCGGACACCGCCGGCGCTTCGGCGGGCGCGGTCTACCTCGGGTACGGACCGCTTTCGGCGACCGGCAGCCTCGGCGACGCCGGTGCGGCCGTCTACGGGGAGTCGGCGGGTGACCTCGCCGGGACGTCCGTCCTCGCGCCGGGCGACCTGGACGCCGACGGCATGGACGACCTGGTGATCGGGGCGCCGGCCAGCGACCTGACGTTCACCGCCGGCGGCGCGGCCAACGTGCTCCCAGGCGGGAGCTGATGACCATGTTAGCCCCGCCGGCACATGGCCTCCCCGCAGGACAAGCTCCGCAACTTCGCCATCATCGCCCATATCGACCACGGCAAGTCCACGCTTGCCGATCGACTGCTGCAGGTCACCGGCACGGTGCCAGAACGCGAAATGAGGCAGCAGTACCTAGATAAGATGGATATCGAGCGTGAACGGGGGATCACCATCAAGGCCCAGACCGCCGCGATGGTGTGGAAAGGGCACGTCCTCAACTTGATCGACACGCCGGGCCACGTCGACTTCGGGTACGAGGTCAGCCGCGCGCTTTCCGCCTGCGAGGGGGTGCTCCTCGTGGTCGACGCCGCGCAGGGTGTCGAGGCGCAGACCCTTGCCAACGTCTACCTGGCCCTCGAGCACGACCTCGAGATCGTGCCGGTCATCAACAAAATCGACCTTCCGGGCGCCGACCCGCTGATGGTCATGCAGCAGCTCGAGGAAAATATCGGCCTGGAGACGACGCACGTTCAGCTCGTTTCGGCCAAGAGCGGGGTGGGCATCTCTGAGCTCCTCGACAAGATCGTCGAGCGGATCCCGCCGCCGGTGGGCGACCGTGCGGCACCGTTGCAGGCGCTGATCTTCGACGCTTGGTTCGATTCTTATGTCGGCGTCATCGTGCTGGTGCGCGTGAAGAACGGAGTCTTGAAGAAGGGCGAAAAAATCCGCCTGATGGCGACCGGCGGCACCTACGACGTGATCAAGCTCGGCGTGTTCGCGCCCGACGCGACCGAGCGCAGCGAACTGGCCGCAGGGGAGGTCGGGTTCATCATCGCCAACGTCAAGAACCTCGCCGACGCAAAGGTGGGCGACACCGTCACCCACGAAAAACACCTCGCATCGGCGCCACTTCCGGGCTTCAAAGAGGTCAAGCCGATGGTGTTCTCGGGGATATTTCCCACCGAGAGCGGCGACTATGCGAATCTTCGGGAGGCGCTCGAGAAGCTCTGTCTGAACGACTCCAGCATCACCTGGGAGCCCGAGACCTCCGACGCGCTCGGCTTCGGCTTTCGCTGTGGCTTCCTGGGGCTGCTCCATATGGAGGTCATCCACGACCGCCTCGAGCGCGAATACAATCTCGACCTGATCATGACCGCCCCCAGCGTGGTCTACGAGGTCGTCAAGACCGACGACACCCGGATCGTCATCCAGTCCCCGTCGCGACTGCCGCCGCTACAGTACGTCAAGGCGATCGAGGAGCCCATCGCGCGGGTCACGCTCCACACGCCGGAGCGTTTCCTTGGCAATCTGTTCAAGCTCTGCGAGGAACGTCGGGGCCGCCAGGTGAATTTCGCGTACGCCGGGACGGGGCGCATCATCCTCACCTACGAGATCCCCTACGCCGAGGTCGTGTTCGACTTCTTCGATCGGCTCAAGAGCGTCAGCCAGGGCTACGCCTCGATGGACTACGAGATCATCCGCTGGGAAGAGGGGGACCTCGTCAAGCTCGACATCCTCGTCAACGCCGAGCCGGTCGATGCGCTCTCGACGATCTGCCACCGTGACGCCTCCACGCACAAGGGCCACGCTCTGGCGGTGAAGCTCAAGGAGCTCATCCCGCGGCAGATGTTCGATGTCGCGATCCAAGCGGCGATTGGCAGCAAGGTGATCGCGCGAACCACGGTCAAGGCGATGCGCAAGGACGTGACGGCCAAGTGTTACGGCGGCGACATCAGTCGCAAGCGAAAGCTGCTTGACAAGCAGAAGGAAGGGAAAAAGAGAATGAAGTCCGTCGGTAGCGTCGAGGTGCCGCAGGAGGCCTTCCTTGCGGTGCTCCGGTTGGGGGACGACTGATATGAGCCCCGGCTCTGATACAATCGCGCCGAGGCATCGCGGATGAAGAACCTGATCTCGTTGCTGCTGGTGGTTGGTGCGCTGGCCGGCGGGGGATGGCTCAAATACTTCGGACCGTTCTATCTGGACGCCTACCGAATGGAGGAGATCACCGAGAGTGTAGCGCTCACCTGGTCCGCGTACACCAAACCCCGGGCGGAAGGCGAGCTCGTGGCGCAGTTCCGTGATCGCGACATCGACTACATCACGCCGGAGCACTGCAACCTGGAGGAGAGAGGCGGCGAGTTCTCCGTCTCGTGCGCCTGGCAGGTCGACGTCTACCCGCCCCTGATTGCGGGACGGCGGCTTGATTTCTTGGTCGAGAGCGTCGCCTCCAAGGACCGCCGACTGGTCGAGGACTGATGGGCGAGGTGATCGATCGGGCAGCCCTGACGGCGGCGGTGAGTCGTCTCGCCGATCAGCTGGCGCTGGCGATGGTCGATGAGCCCCGATGGGCGCTGATCGGCGTCCGGTCCGGCGGCGTGCCGCTCGCCGACGCCCTGGCCGAGGCGGTGGTCGGGCGCACGGCGAGTCGGCCGGAGCGCGGCGACGTCGACATCACCCTGTACCGCGATGACCTCTACACCGGGTTCGAGCGCCCGGTGCTGGGGGAAACGAACCTGCCCTTCGAGGTCAACGGCTGCGGTCTGGTGTTGGTGGACGACGTGCTCTTCACCGGGCGGACGATTCGGGCCGCGCTGGGCGAGGTGGTGGACTACGGCCGACCTGCGTTCGTTCGCCTGTGCGTCCTGGTGGATCGCGGACATCGCGAACTCCCGATTGCCCCGGACTTCTGTGGCTTCATCCTTCCGACGTCCAAGTCCGACCGGGTCGTCGTGGACTGGCGAGAGGGGGTGGTGCGGGTGAAGGACGGGCCGTCGGTGGTCCCCGCTTCGTGATAGCGCCACGAACGTGACGAAGAAGGACCTCCTCGGGCTGCGCGGGATGCCACGCGCCGAAATCGAAGAGATCCTATCCACCGCGGGGTCGATGAGGGAAGTTGGGCGGCGTCGCATCAAGAAGGTGCCCACATTGCGCGGCCGCCTCGTGGTCACCCTCTTCTTCGAGAACAGCACCCGTACGCGGACCAGCTTCGAGCTGGCGGCCAAGCGACTGAGCGCGGACACCCTCAGCTTTTCGGTCAGTGGGTCCAGCACCGCCAAGGGTGAGTCGCTGATGGACACCGCGCGGAACATCCACGCCATGTCGCCCGACGCGATCATCATCCGGCACGGCTGTGCCGGCGCGCCTCATCTGCTGGCGCGCAGCTTCCCGTTCAGCGTGCTCAACGCGGGCGACGGCATCAACGAGCATCCGTCGCAGGCCCTGCTCGACATGCTCACGATGCGTGACCACTGGGGCAGTCTGGAAGGCCGCACCGTCGCCATCGTAGGCGATATCCAACACAGCCGCGTCGCGCGATCGAACATTCATGGACTCACGACAATGGGTGCGCGGGTGCTGGTGGCGGGTCCGGGTACGATGTGTCGCTCGGAACTCTCCGGTCTGCCGGTAGAGCGGCGCCACACCATCGACGATGTCGTCGGCGAGGCCGACGCGATCATGATGTTGCGCATCCAACGCGAACGCCTCGGGCGCGCGGTGCTCCCGTCTGCCCGCGAGTACGCCGCCTTCTACGGGCTGGACCTTGATCGTCTCCGGCGGGCCCGCCCGGAGGTGCTGGTCATGCATCCGGGACCGATCAACCGCGGTGTGGAGATCGGCGCCGAGGTGGCCGATGGTGAGCGCAGCGTGATCCTGGATCAGGTCACCAATGGCATCGCCGTGCGGATGGCGCTGTTGTACTTGCTGCTCGGTGGTCGGGAGGGAGGGGAGGATGCGTGACTTCCCGATCTTCGCGACCCGGACGCGCCGGGAGGGCCCGTCCGGGCTCACGGTCGACGACGATGTGGCGGCGCGGCTGCTGTGGGTCCCCGCCTTCGTGGACCTCTGCTGTGACCCCGGCTACCCGGGCTTCCCGGTGCGGGAAACGCCCCAAAGCCTTGCGGCCTCGGCGCTGGCCGGGGGATTCTCCGACCTGGTGCTCAGTCCCCGGGTCGATCCGGTCGTGGACACTCCGGAGCACCTCTCCCGAGTGGCGCAGGCGCTCAACGGGGTGCGCTTCCACCACGCGGCGGCGCTCACCGTAGGCTTGCGCGGCGAGGAACTGACCGAGATGGGTCTGCTCCATCGGGCAGGCGCGGTCGTGCTTTCGGATGGCAGCGTCCCCGTCGCCGACACGGTTGTCCTGCGAAACGCATTCGAGTATGCCCGAGCCTTCGGCGTTCCCGTCCTGATTCGCCCGGCCGACCCGGCGCTCGACGCGGTCGGGGTCGTCCACGACTCGCCACTGGCCACGCGCCTCGGACTGCGCGGCAGCCACGCCGCCAGCGAGGAGATCGGTGTCGCCCGCGCAATCGCGCTGTGCCGCGCGACCGGCGCGACCGTCCATCTCACTCAGCTCGGCACCGCGCGTGGGGTCCACCTGCTCGCGGCGGGTCGGGCGGAGGGGCTGCCGATCTCCGGCTCCACGCCCGCACGCAACCTCATTCTTGACGAGCGCGCGATCGACGATGGCCGCTACGACGCGCGCTTGCGCTTGCACCCGCCGCTGCGCTCCCGCGAAGACCGCCACGCGCTGATCGAGGCGGTTCGCGCCGGCACGATCTGGGTCGCGGCCGATCATCAGCCTCGCGCACCAGAAGAGAAGGACCACGAATTCGAGCGCGCGGTGCCGGGATCTGCAGGTCTTCGCTCGGCGTTCGCCGCCACGCTCTCGGCGCTGGGCGATCTCGCGTCGACGGTGCGGGCGCTCTCGTCCGGTCCGGCCTCGCTCCTCGGCCTCAGCACCACGGCCCTGGCCTTGGTCGATCCGGAGGGAGCGTTCGAGGTCCGGGCCGAGCGGAGCCTGCCTCCCGACGCGTTGTTGGGTCGCCCCCTCCGCGGCGTGGTGCATGCGGTTGTGGTCGGTTAGGTCGCGCACATGCGGGAACGATTTCCAATGACTCCGGAGGGGTACCTCAAGCTGCGCGAGGAATTGAACCTTCATCGTCAGGTTCTCCGTCCGCAGAACATCATCGCCCTCGAAGAGGCGCGCGCGCACGGCGATCTGTCCGAGAACGCCGAGTACGACGCCGCGAAGGATCGCCAGTCCCACCTGGAGGGGCGTATTCTGGACCTCGAAGCTCGTGTTTCCCTTGCCGAGGTCATCGACGTCGCCAAGGCCGAGCCGTCGGACCGGGTCATCTTCGGCACCACGGTCGACCTCGAAGACGAGGACACGGGCGAGGCGCTCCATTACCGCATCGTCGGCATGGAACAGGCCGACGTCAAACGCGGCCTCATCAGCTACAATTCCCCCATCGGTCGCGCGGTCGTGGGTCGGAAGGTGGGCGACTCCGTCCGCTTCGAGACGCCCAAGGGTACGCGCAATCTCATCATCAACGCGGTGCACTACCGCTGACGGAGGCGTGGTGAACGCGCCCGTGGTCGATGCGCTCGACGTGATCGCGCGCCTGCTCGCTTGGCTCTCCCGGAACGGGGGCCGCAATCTGAGTCGCGCCCGATTCATCGAGGAGACGCTCTCGCCGTGGGCGGTCAGGCTGATGTCGATCGAGGCGGAGGCCGTGCTCGACGACGTCGTCGCCATCCGGGTCGCCCTGGCGGGTTTTGACGATGCGGACGATCGGCTGCAGCGCGTGGAGGCGATGTACGTCGCTTATGAACGGGTGCGCGCGCACGTAGGTGACGGGGTTCCCCCGGTCGGAGAGGCGCGCGCTGTCCTGCTTCCGGAAGGGGTCGCGACCGAAACCCATCCGCGCGTGGTCACCGTCGAGTTCATCCCGGCGCCGGCGATCGAGTTCTCCGTTGGCGCCGCCGGGAGGCCTCCTCAGCGCCGTGAAGGGCGCGACGGTCGCGACCGGGCCGGTGATCGCCCACCGCGCGAGCGACCCACAGGGCGGGCCGGCGATGTGGCCCCGAGGGAGCCCAACTCGGACGCCCGTCTCGAGGACGTGGCGCGCCCGCCCCCGCCGCCCGTGCCTCCGGCGGTGCCACCGCCACCGCCGACTTTTCCGCTGGGCCACCCCGAGGGCAGCGGCGTCTCGGTGACGGCGCTCGGCGCCACGGCTGCCGAAGTCGAAGCGCTGGCGGCCATCGACGTGGCCACCGTCGCTGAGCTGATCCTGATCGCGCCGACCGGCCATCGGCGGGCAGGCGAACGGCTGGTCGACGGTGTCGAACCGGAGGGCCCCGTGCTCGTCCGCGGCCGGATGGCGCGGCGTTGCACCCACCTCTCGTCGGGCGCCGCTCGCTTCGATCTGCTGCTCGTGACCGAGCGGGGTGAACTCCGTTGCCTCTGGTTCGGCGCCGTTCCTCCCGAGGTCTTGCTGTCGCCACCGGGCGGGAATATCGGCCTCTCCGGGCGCTGTGAGCGCGGCGACGATGGCGTCATCCTCTACGAAGGGGAGCCACTCGGCATCGACGGTCGAGGTGGTGACTGGCTTCCGGAATACGGGGTCCCAGGAGTCGCCGACCCGCGGCTGCGAGAACTCATGCGCGCGGCGCTGCGCAGCGTGGACGAGCTGCTTGCCGAGCACCTGCCGGCCGAGGTGGTCGAACGGCAGAAGTTGCCCCAGCTTGGGGCGGCGCTGCGCGATGCCCACTTTCCGAGTAATGTGCATCGCAAGGGCTGGTCCCGACTCGCGTTCGACGAGCTGTTCCAGGTGCAGCTCGGCATGGCGCTTTTGCGGGCGCCGGAACGCCGCGAGCGTGGCGTCGCCCACGTGCTGTCGCACGGACTCGTCGGACGCGGCCTCGCCCAAACCCATGCGCAGTTTGAGGACGCCCAGGAATCCGCCTTCGATGCCATCCGGCGCGACCTGCGCCGCTCCGCACCGATGGAACGGCTGGTCCAGGGCGACGTCGGCAGCGGCAAGGGCGCCGTGGTCCGGGCCGCGATGACCATGGTCGCCGCCGAGAAGCAGGCGGTCCTCTACTGCGCGTCCGACGCCCTGGCGGCCGAACATCACCACCTGTTCGCCGCCGATTGGTGGCGGTCGGTGGGCATCGAACCGCTGCTGCTTCTCGGCAGCCCCAGCCGTGCCGAGGCCGAGGCGCTGCGCAAGGGCGAGACGCTCGTGGTCTATGGCACCCATGGGCTCCTCGAGCGTCCCCCCGAGCTCAAAAAGCTTGGGCTGGTGGTCGTGGAACAGAGCGGTACGTACGCCATGCCCGACCTGGCCCAATTCGAGACGGGGCCGCGGCCCGATCTCCTCGTGGTGACGCCGACCCCGGTCCCGGCACTCATCGCCATGACCGTGTATGGACAGCTCGCGATGAGCGTCATCGACAAGCCGCCGATGCACGGGGTGGACACCCACGTGCTCGACGTGGGCCAACGCGCGGAGGCCTATGCCGCGGCGCGCGAGGCGCTGGGGGCCGGGAGGCAGGTCCTGCTCGTCTTCCCCTTCCAGGAGGGCCGTAGGGACCTGCTGAGCCCCAGCGAGGCCCGGCGGATGGCCGAGGTTCTCACTGCACAACAGCTTCCCGGTGCCCGGATCGTGCTTTTCTCCGGTGGGCTCACGCCCGAGGAACGCTTCCGCGCCTACGAGGACTTCCAACATCGGCGTGCCGACGTGCTCCTGGCAACCACGGCTTTCGAGGAGGGGCCGATCGTTCCCAACGCCTCGATCATCATCGCCGAGTACGCTGAAGGCTTCGACCTGGTGCGCCTCCACCGGCTGAGAAATCATGTGGCCCACGGCTGGGCGCGTGGAGCCTGCTACTTCGTGCAGGGTGAGGGCACAACCGCGGCGGCGCGCAACCGCTTGGACCTCGTCGCGCATCAGGACGATGGCTTCCGCATCGCCGACCTCGACCTCGCGGCGCGTGGCGTCAGCGCCGCGCTGGGCGATGCGGCGGACGTGCCTCGCTTCGCGTGGGCCGACCCCGCCCACGATCGGGAGACGCTGACGCGCGCGCGGAGCGAAGCGTTCAGGCTCCTCGGCCTCGATCCCGGGCTGCGCCGCCGCCAGCACCGACCGCTGGTCAACCTCGTCCGCGCTCGTTTCGGAGAAGAACCGTTCACCCAGGACGGCGCCCCGCCGCCGCCCCCCACCGGCGACCCGTCCTCGAAGCGACGCCGTCGCCGTCGGAGGTAGACATGCCCGCCGCCCGCCGCAGTGTCGAGATACTCGTCCCCCCCGAACGCCTGATGGCCGTCGTGACCGACTTTGCCGCCTACCCGCGCTTCCTCTCGGAAATGGAGGAGGCCACCATTCTTCGCCACGACGGGGACGTCTGGGTCGCGCGCTTCGTCATCCGGGTGGTTCGGCGCATCGAGTACACCCTGCGGCTGCATAAGAAGAGCCCCACCTGTCTGCGGTGGTCGCTGGTCGAAGGCGCGTTCAAGGCCAACGACGGCGGCTGGGACCTGACCGCGTCGGCCGACGGCAAGTCCACACGGGCCGACTACTTCATCGACCTCGAGCTCGGGATGTTCGTGCCGGGAAGTGTGCTCAAGACCCTCATCGAGACCAGCCTCCCCGCCACCCTAGCCGCGTTCAAGAAAGAAGCCGAAGCGCGGGGGTAGTCACCCATGTCGTCGCGACGCGTCAGCTGGCTCATCCCCGTCCGTGACGGCGCGCAGTGGATTGGCGATGCGGTACGGTCGGCGCTGGCTGATTCGTTGCCTGATGACGAGGTGGTGGTCGTGGACGACGGGAGCGCGGACGCCCCGGGGTCGGTCCTGCCCGCCGATCCTCGCGTCCGGCTCCTGCGTCAGCCACCCCTTGGAATCGTCGCGGCGTTGGAGGCGGGGCGCGCGGTGGCGCGCGGCGAGCTGCTCGCGCGGCTCGACGGTGACGACATGGTCCTCCCGGGCCGCCTTTCTGCGCAGCGTCCGCTCTTCCAGGATCCAGCTGTCGCCGCGGTCGGCGGCCAGGCGCGAGCATTCTCAGATGGCGATGTGCCCGAAGGAATGGCGCGCTACGTCGCGTGGGTGAACAGCGTCGATGACCCCCACCGTGAGCTCCTGGTGGAGAGCCCGATGTTCCACCCGGCCACGACGCTGCGGGCCAGCGCAGTGGCGGCGATCGGGGGCTATCGGCACGGGCCGTTCCCGGAGGATTACGACCTTTTCCTGCGCCTCGCCTCGGCCGGCTTCCGGCTGACGAATGTGCGCCAGGAGGTGTTGCTGTGGCGCGATCGGCCGGGGCGCCTCACCCGGACCGATCCCCGGTACGCGCGGCCCGCGTTCCTTCCCCTGAAGCAGGCCTGGCTGGCTAGCGGACCCCTATGCGCGCCGCGACGGGTGATTCTGTGGGGTGCCAATCGCACCGGACGCCCGTGGCTGCGCTGGCTCCTGGACGCCGGTCACGATGTCCCCTGCGTCGTGGATCTCGCCCCGTTCGTGTCCAGGCGAGGGCGCCCGGTGGTTCGGCCGGAGGTGATCGTCTCGGAGCGCTTCGACCTGTTGCTCGTCGCCGTCGGCTCCCGAGGCGCCCGTGAGCAGATCCGCGCGCAGATCAAGCGCCTGCGCCCTGATCTGGTCGAGGGTCGCGACTGGTTCTCGCTCAGTTAGCCGGTGTCGTCATGAACTACCGTGCGCCGAGCGCCAGGTAGAGGTGGTCGTCGCAGCCCAGGACGGTATCGCCCCGGTACTCGCCCTTGCCGATGGCGTGGGCCGGGTACTTCAAGCAAGCGAGCTTCCAGCTCTTCTTTCGTTCGTCGCGGGCGAGGACACGCTTCAGTTCCGGGGTGAAGAGCACCTCCGCGACGCGGTCCTTCACCCGGTGGAGTCGCTCCCCGATGGGGGGGCCAAGCGTGGCCGTGAGCCATCCTTCTGCCGAGCCGTCGGTCCTGACCCAGGCATACACCCGAGCATCGGCTCGCCCCGATGCGGACCTGCCCACCTGGCCGCTCTCGGTCATCCAACGCGCGTTCGTGACCGCAGCGGGCAACTGCGTTCGCGCGGCCAGGCCCTCGAGATCGGTCCGCAGCTCGCCCGCGGTCGGGCCTCGACACGCGGCCAGGGCCAACCAGCCGATGAAGGTCATGATGGCGGGAAGCGCGCCAGTAGCAACGCGGCAACCTGGTCGGCAACGCCGACCCGGGCCAACGAGCGCGCGGCAGCGCCCATCCTCGTGAGCGCGGCCGGGTCCTCGAGCAACAGGCGGATGTCGGTGGCGACGGTAGCGGCGTCGAGGTCACGCTCGACTGAGACGCGCGCGGCGCCGGCCCGCTCCAGGCCGCGGGCGTTGCCCTCCTGGTGGTTGTCGGTCACGTTGGGGGAAGGGATGAGCACGCTCGGCAGCCCGACCGCACAGAGCTCCGCGAGCGTACTGCTCCCCGCCCGGGCGAGCACCAGGCTCGCCGCCGCGAAGGCGTCACCCATTCGGTCTTCGTAGGCGCGGACCACCACGTCCGCTGGAACTCCGCCGGGGAGCGCCCGGTAGCGTTCGGTCAACTCGTCGTAGTATCGGGGGCCGGTCAGGTGGAGGATGGCGTAGGGACGTCGCGAATCGGCTGCGCACGCCAGGGCCACCTCGTTGATCGTCGCCGCTCCGAGTGAGCCACCGACCACGAGCAGCACCGGTTTCCCGGCGGGTAGCTCGTACTTACCCGCATTGCCACCCAGGATCTGCGGGTTGACCGGGCAGCCGACGGCCACGCGCTCGGCTGTTCCCGGGATGTGCCGTGCGGTCTCGTCATAGGTCAACAAGACCAAGCCGCTGACGCGAGCGCAGAGTCGGTTGGCGAGCCCCGGGGTGACGTTGCTCTCGTGGATTGCGGTGGGGATTCCCAGGGTCCACGCCGCGAGCACCGTCGGGGCCATGACGTAGCCGCCCACCCCCAGCACGATTGTCGCGTCATCGGCGCGCAGGAGCCGGCGCGCCGCCACGATGTGGGCCACCAGGCGAAGCGCGAACGCCACCTTGGCCAGGAGCCCGGACCGCGGGAACTGGGCCGCAGCGATCCCACGAAAGCTGTACCCGCGCTCGGGCGCGACCCGCCCCTCCAACCTCGCGGCATCGCCGTAGTAGCGGACATCATGCCCCGCGGTGCGTAGGGCGTCGCCCATCGCAAGCGCAGGGTACACGTGGCCGCCGGTGCCGCCTCCCGCCAGGATGACTGTGTGCCGCATCCGGGAATGTACCTCGCGCCGGCCGGCCACCCAGGCCGCGGCCGACGAGCCGCCCCCCGTGATAGCCCGACCCGTGACCGCGTCGCGCTTCTCTCCCGCCGCCGCCGCGCGGATGCGGAACGAGATCCGGTCCGCGGGTGGCATCGAGATCTTCGTGGTGGGCACGATCAACGAGCAGGGGCTTGTCGATCAGCTGGAGGTACACGCGCGGGGCAACGCCGGCGCCGTCAACGCCCTTCGCGGCCGGGCGCGTGCCGGCCAGGTGGTCATCCACAACCACCCCAGCGGTGACGTGCGCCCCAGCGAGCCCGACATGGCTCTCGCGGGTGGGTTCGGCGAGGACGGCGTCGGCTTTGTGATCGTGGACAACGAGGTCACCTGCGCCCAATGGGTGGTCGAGCCGCACGCCAGACGCACCGTCCCGATTGACAGGGCGCTGCTCCTCGCCATCTTCGACGAGCGCCTCCCGGCGCACTTTCCGGGCTGGGAGCCCCGGCCGGGTCAGCGGGAGATGGCGCTCGAGGTGGCGCGCTGTTTCGACGAGGGCGGGGTCGTCGCGCTCGAAGCGGGCACCGGCACCGGGAAGTCGCTCGCCTACCTGGTCCCTGCCGTGCTCTGGGCGGTGGCCAACGACGCGCGGGTGGTGGTCAGCACCTACACTCGGACCTTGCAGGCGCAGCTCGTCGCCGATGATCTTCCCGCGCTCGCCCGCGTCTTCCCGCACAAGAGCGCCGCGCTCAAGGGTCGCGGAAACTACCTGTGTCGCCGCAAGCTGGGGCTGGCGGTCGACGAGGGTGGGCCGGGCATCGACCGGGTGGCCGCCTGGGCGGCGCAGAGCCGCACCGGGGATTTCGCCGACGTCGGCTTCGAGCTCGACGAGGACCTGCTCGATCGGGTGGAGAGCGACGCCGATCAGACGCTCCGCGCCCGCTGCCCCCACTTCAATCAGTGTTTCTATTACGAGGCGCGGCGCGCGGCCTCGGCCGCCCACCTCATCGTCGCCAACCACGCCCTCCTGCTTCGCGATCTGGCGCTCAAGGCCGAAGCGGGCGGTCGAGGCATCCTACCCGACTTCGATCGCGTGGTACTCGACGAAGCCCATCACCTGGAAGAGGCGGCGACGCGCGCCGGCGACACCCGGCTGTCCAGCTTCGCGATCGCCCGCGCCGTGGCTCCGCTCCTGGCGCGGCGTGATCGTCCCGGGGCGCTCAGCCGCCTCGTCGAGCGCACCCCTGAACTACGCGCCTTCGCCGCGGTCGCGGAGTCGGCAGCGGTCATCGCTCGGGACACCGCGTCGGTCGGGTTCGAGGGGCTCACTGCTCAAGCGAAGGTGCCCACTCGCGTCAACGGTCCGGCGCCGGACGCAGAGTTCTTCACCCAGTTGGTGACCGACCTCCAGGCAGCGGGGGCGAGCCTCGGCGCGGTGGAACAAGCGTTGGAGGACCGCAAGCTGGCTGCCGACGAGGTGCAGCCCCTCCTGGACGTCGTCCGGGCCCGTCGCCGGCTCCAGGATCACGCCGGCGCCGCCCAGAACTTCCTCGAGGCCCAGGACAGCCGCGTCCGCTTCCTCGATCCCGGCAAACGAGGTGTGGCCGCCGCGAACGCGCCGCTCGACATCGGGGCGTTCGTCGACAAGACGCTCCGCCAGGGCATGTTCGGGACGGTCTTGACCAGCGCTACGCTGGCCTCACACGGCAGTGCGGACCCCTGGTTACGGCGCGTCGGGCTCTCGGGGGCGAGCTTCCACAACTTTCCTTCGCCGTTCGACTTCCCGTCGCAGGCCTGCCTGGCGCTGCCGAAGGACCTCCCCGCACCGGACGCGGCCGATTTTGGGGAGCGCGTGTCGGCGGTGATCGTGGAGGCGATCCTCGCCAGCCGCGGCGGGGCTTTCGTACTCTGCACCTCGTACGCGGCGGTCGACGACCTTTCCGCCCGGGTCCAGGCGGCGCTGGTTGGTCGTTACGCCATCCTCCGGCAGGGCCACACCAGCCGGGAGCGGCTGCTCGAGCGTTTCCGCGACGACCACGCCAGCGTGCTTTTTGGCACCGACAGCTTCTGGGAGGGCGTCAGCGTCAAGGGCGACGCGCTTCGGCTGGTGATCATTCCCAGGCTCCCGTTCCGGGTGCCGACGGAGCCGGTGTCGCAGGCCCGCCATGAGCGCCTGGTCCAGAAGGGGCAGGATCCGTTTCGGACGTGGTCGTTGCCCGAGGCGGTGCTCCGCCTTCGCCAGGGCTTCGGGCGACTCATCCGCTCCGCGACCGACCGAGGCGCGGTGATGATCTGCGACCGGCGCATCCACGACATGTGGTACGGACGAGTCTTCCTGGCGTCCCTTCCCCCGGCCCGCCGGATCGTCGGCCCCGCGCGGGCCGTGGTCGAAGCGCTCAGGGTGTTCTACGCGGCTGGCGGGCGGGCGGCGGGGGACGGCGGGTAGCTACGCATCCTCTTCGTCCTCCGGTTCGTCTTCGAACTCATCCTCGTCGTCGTCGGTGAACTCGCCACCGGCGGGGGCTTCGTCTTCGTCGTCGTCGACATCCTCCCAGTCGTCGCCTTCTTCGCCTTCGTCGATTTCTTCCCAGTCGTCACCCTCTTCGACGTCGTCGTCCTCGTCGTCTTCGGACCAGTCCTCGTCGTCGAAATCGTCGTCGTCGAATTCGTCGGGCATGGCAGAAGCTATCCACGGCCCCCCGACTCAGTCGATGATTTCGTCGAGGAAGCGAAGCGTGCGCGCCCACGCCAGCGCCGAGGTCTCGGCTCTGTAGCCTGGACGCGCCTGGTTCATGAACGCGTGGCCGACTCCCGGGTATCGGTAGACCAGCGAGGGGATCGCCTGGTTGGCGAGTCGCCGTTGGAACTCGTCGACGTGGTGGGCCGGCGCGATGGGATCATCGTCGGCGAAGTGGCAGAGCAGCGGGCAGGTCCGCCCAGGAAGCATGTCGAGTGGCTGGGCGGGCTTTTGGGGGGTCAGGGTGGGGTAGACGATGCGGCCGTAGAACTCGACGGCTGCGGAGAATCCGGGAACGGCGGCGCTCGCCAGCCGGGCGTAGAGTCCGCCGACGCAGAAGCCGAGGACCACCCGGGGCCGGCCCGGAGGGAGTCGCGCCGCAGCGGCGGCGATGTCGCGCAGGGCGCAGCCGTCGTCGAGCCGGGCGACCGCATCCTGGATCTCCTCCGGGGTGTCCAACGGTGGCGGGCCTCCATGGCGCGCCCACAGGTCCACGATCACCACGACGAAGCCCTCGGCCGCCAGCTTCTGCGCCCATCCCGTCAGGCTGGCGTCGACCCCCCACAACTCGGGGACGAGCACCACACCACCGCGGTTTTGGACCTGGACCATGCCCGCCGATAGCACGAAACGCCAACCCGGACGCGCCGGGGCGGCGTTGGGGCGCGGGTCCCGCGAACCGGCCTACGGGCGGCGGCGACGGGCCAGGGCGGCGAGCGCGAGCAACGACGCCCCCAGAGCCGAGGTGCTTCCCGAGGAGTTGCAGGTAAGCTGACCTCCAACGTAGGCGTATTCGGTGTCCTCGGGTTCCGGCTCGTCGCTGATGTCGTCGTCAGCGTTGAGCGGGTCGGTCCCCCGATCCAGCTCCTCGCCGTCGGGAACGCCGCCGCCGTCGGTGTCGGCGAGGCGGGGGTCCGTCTCGGAGGCGTCGGTGGCGCCGTTCCGGTTCGCATCCTCCGTGCCGTCCAACAGCCCATCGCCGTCGGTGTCGTTCTCGAGCGGATTGGTGCTGGTGGACACCTCGATGCCGTCGTTCAGGCCGTCGTCGTCGCTGTCGTCGTCGAGCGGATCGGTGCCGTAGCCGAACTCGGCCCGGTTGGAGAGACCGTCGAGGTCGTCGTCCAGGCATTTGTCATCGTCGGTGCCGTCGGTCGGGTCGCACTCGAGGGCGTCGGTCGCGCCGTCGTGGTTTGAGTCCTCGGTGCCGTCAGCGACCCCGCCAAGGTCGGAATCCGCGACCAGAGGGTCGGTGGTCGTCGAGGGGTCGGCGTCGGCGATGAAGTCCGCGCTCTCGGTATCCGGCGTCTGGGCTGAGGTCAGGCCCCGCTCGGTGCCGTCCAGCAGGCCGTCGGCGTCGGTGTCCCCCAGGACGGGGTCGGTCTCCGCCGCGTCCACCGCACCGTCGCGGTCCTCGTCTTCGTTGCTGTCGGTGATTCCGTCGTCGTCGGTGTCGGCGTCGTTGGGGTCGGTGGTGCTGCTGGTATCGGTGTCGGGCACGAAGTAGGTGCCGGCGGTGTCGGTGGTGGCGTAGTCACGACCCACCTCGGTCGCATCGCCGATCTGGTCGCCGTCGGTGTCCTGGACCAGCGGGTCGCAGAAGTACACGTTGTACTCGGCGCCATCGGAGAGCCCGTCGTCGTCGGTGTCACGGTCGAAGGGGTTGGTCCCGTAGCCCACCTCATCGCCGTCTTCTAGGCCGTCGCCATCGGTGTCGGCGCCAACCTCGTCCACGGTTCCGTCGCAATCGTTGTCGCGACCGTCAGCCACTTCGATCGCGGAGGAGTTGATGGCCCCGTCACTGTCGTCGCAGTCGCCGCCGCCGAAGGCGTCGCTGTCGTCGCCGTCGCCGTCCTGGTCGAAGTCGGAGTTGCCTCCGCAATCGGAGTCGGTGCCGTCGTACCAGGTGTCGGCTGCGGCGGGGTTGATCGCGGCATCACCGTCGTCGCAGTCGTCGACCTCGGCGTAGAAGCCGTCGCCGTCGTCGTCGGTGAGCCCGGCGCCGATCAGGTTGCTGACCTGGTTGGTGAAGAGCTGCACCATGTCCGCGTGAGAGGCCGCTTCGGCCGTATCGGGCATGAACCAGTTGAAGTACACATTGCCCGACCCGAGGATCGCCGGGGGCCCGTCCGAAGACGACGCCAACCCGGTCGCGACGCTGGAGGTGACGCTCCAAGAGAAGACGGTCCAACCCGGGTTGTCCAGGGTGATCGTGGACGACAAGCCGGTGCTGATGGAGGAGTCGAAGGCCGAGATCTCGGTGTAGTTGGTGCTCTGCGCGGTGAGGCCGAAGCCGGCCTCATAGGCGGCGCCGTGCCCGGTGGCCCGCAGGTCCATCAGAATGGTCGGCTGGTTCGCGAGCGCCCAGGCCTCCAGGTTCGGAATCGAGAACGTCGTGTTCGACATCGACGCCACCACCAGGTCGTAGGTACCGAGCGCGATCTCGCTCTCGCACGTACCCTCGAGGTCGGAGGTGGTCGTCACCGTGTGGCCCGTGGCCGCCAGCGCGTCGGCCATGGCGTCGGTTCCGAGGATGGAGTCGACGCAGTAGAGCACGTCGGCCGCTCGCGCCGTGGGAACAACGCCAGCCAGCAGAAGCAGAATGGAAGTCATGTTGGTGTCTCCTGGTGGGTCTTATTTGGCGGGGGTGGCGCCGGGGGTTCCCGGTGCGGCTTCGATGGCGCCGCTGGGGTTGGCCTGGTCGACGAGTTGGAACTCGACACGACGATTGTTGCCCTTGCCCTTGGCGGACTTGTTGCTGTCGACGGGCTTTCCCTCGCCGAAGCCCTTTGCCTGCACCTGCTCGGGGGCGACGCCCTTGCCCTCGAGGTAACGCTTGACCGAGTCGGCGCGGCGCTGCGACAGGTCGAGGTTGGCGGCATCGTTGCCGTCGCTGTCGGTGTGACCACCGATCTCGACGCGACCCACCTGGGGGTTGGCGAGGATGACCGAGGCGACCTCGTCAAGAAGCTTGAACGACTCGGCCTTGATGACGTCCTTGTTGGTCTCGAAGAAGACCTTGTCGAGGATGACGATCTGCTTGGCCTCGAGCTTGATGCGGGTGGTGTCCAGCTCGACACGGATGTTGGTGGTCTGCCCGGCGGTGAAGGTGAACTCGCCCGTGTAGTTGGCCATGTCCTTGGCGGTGACGAAGACCCGGTGTTTGCCCGCGCCCACGTCGATGGTTCCTTTGCCGCCGGGGAGCGCGACGGGGTCCCCGCTCGGAACACAATCCCCGCTGGCCTTGGCGTCCCACTTGACGGTGGCCATCGCGATGACCTTGCCCTTCTTGTCAACGACCTCGACGGCCGCCTTGGCGTCGCGCACCGGCTTGAGCTCGACGGCCAGGTCGGTGTTGCCTTCGTTCGCGGCGGTGTTGCCCTCGCCGGTGTAGCAGAGGTAGCTGCCCTTGGCGCTAAAGCTCGAGCCGGGTTCGGCCTGTTCCACCTTGATCGTGCCGGTGCCGGTCTGGGCGCCGGCAGGCCCGGTGAGGGTGATCGCGCCGGGAACCGACTTGCCGCCGATGGTGGTCGTCACCGTGAGGTCGCCGATGCCGTCGGGGCACCCGTCGGTGTCCTTGAAGTTGTTGACCGTTTCGGGATCGTTGTTGCACGCGTCGACATCGTCGAGGATGCCGTCGTCGTCGGCGTCGAGGTCCGGCGGGGGAGGGGGCGGACCCTTCTTGAACACCGGGCCGTAGCCCACACCGACAAAGACCCGGTACGCGGGCGTGCCGGCGCCGTTGCTGAGGCCGCCGGCGCCCCCGAGCAGGAAGTTGACCCCGATGGGGAGCTGGTATTTGGTATGACCGATGAGCTCCACCGGCGTATCGCTGCCCGGTACGGTGGTGGTGCCGAGGGGCAGGCCGGCGTGGAACTCGGCGTTGATGCCCAGGTGCTCGACGACTTCGTAGCCGAGGACGGCGCTGACCGCGATCTGGTCGCTGCCGGTCAGGTTGTCCAGGCTGATGTCGGGCTTGTAGGCATAGCCGGCACCGGCTGAGACCAGGAACTTGTCGCCATGGAAGCCGAGGCTCACGTCTCCTCCACCCGTCACTCCACTTTCCCCGAGAAAGGCGGCGTCGCCGCCCATGGGGACGGTGGCCCAGGGGGTGAGGCCGACGCCGAAGCCACGCTGCTCTTCTTTGCTCCACCCGAGGGTCGCGGCCACGCGCACGTCGCCCGGAGCGAAGTCGTTGGCGCCCGTGGCGCCGACCGACGAGACGTACAGCGGGAGGCCGACGTCGAAGCGAAGCATGCGGAGGGGCGCCCAGCCGAGGTTGAGGTTGAGGGCCATCACGTCGTCGAGCACCGTTTCGGCGTTGCCCATGTCGATGGTGCCGTCGTCACCCACCGGGGCCCGGACGAGGGGCGACTCGGCGTATTCGAAGACCGCCGCGCCGAATACGCCGCGGGTGATGAAGGGGCTGGCCGCCTTCAGTGGCGCAACGGGTTGGCCGTCCGCCGCGTAGAGGTGGAAGTTGTGGGCATCGAACCCGGCGGCGATGGCCGAGGCGGGCATGGCGATGGCTGCAAGCAGCAGAACATAGGGGTGTTTCACGTCGTCTCCTCGGAGCGGGGGATAGCGGCGGGAACCGCGCTTCGCCGGTGTATTTTCTTTGCTGGCTGTTGACAACCTCCGCTTCGCCCCGGGCGATCCGGGATGCGCTACAGCGCGAGCCGTCGGTAGACACGGACGATCTGCGCCGGCAGCGCGTCCACGCGGTCGATCACGCAGTAGCCGACATCGCCGAACATTCGTTTGAGGTAGGCGGGCCCGGTGGGATCGACGGTCACGCAAAAAGGGAGCACCCCCGCTTTCCGCGCCTCCCGCAACGCGGCGCGCGTGTCCTCCTGTGCGTAGCGGTCGTAGTAATGGTCGCATCCGCAATCGAGGGGTTTGCCGTCGGAGAGCAGGAATAAAAGCCGCGAGCGGGCGGGCTCGGCGGCCAGTTTCCGCGTTGCGTGGCGGATCGCGGCCCCGTCGCGGTTCTCCATCTTGAAGCTGATGCGGCCCACGCGTTGTCGGCTGCGATCGTCCCATCGATCGCGGAAGTCCTTCGCCACATAGAATGCCACGTGTTCCCGGCCATACCCGGAGAATCCGTAGATCGCGAAGGGGTCGCCGATGGCGTCGAGCGCCTCTGCCACCACGATGAGCGCTTCTTTCTCGACGTCGATGACGCGCCGTTTGCCACCGGCAGCGGTCGCTTCGTTGGTCGAGCTGCTCATGTCCAGCAGGAAGGCCACCGCGACGTCTCGGCGCTCGGGGAGGGTCCGGCTGTAGACCCGCTCGCTGCGCTCGCCGGTGACGCGGCCCTCGATGGCGCCGCGGATCACCCGGTCGATGTCGAGTTCGTCTCCGTCGGGCAATCCGCGCGCTCGCGCGCGGCCTTCAGGCCGAAGCGCCTGGAAGGTCCGTCGCAGCCGTTCGATGTGATGTTGTTCCCGTTCCATCACCTCGTCGACGAAGCCCCGGTCCCCCTCGCGGAGGCGCGCCTCGCGGACCACCACCCAGTGAGGCTTGTAGTCGTCGATGGTGCAGTCCCACTCCCGATACACATAGTTGCGACCGGTGGCCGCGACGTCCGGGTCTTGGGGGAGCCCGGTCGCCCGTGCGGCGTTGGCTCCGCCGGCCTCGGAAGCTGCGTCGACCAGCGCCCCGCCGGGAGGGGCATGACGCTCCAGCATCGCCTCCATCTGGGCGAAGGCGGTGGCGTCGGCGAGGCCTTCACGACGGCGTTCGCCCTCACGACGGCGTTCGCGGGCTTCGGCCAGGGTGATGTCTTCGCCTCGCGCGGCGGCCGCGTCTCTGAGCGCCCGCGCGTCGGCGTCGGCGCGACGTTCCGTTTCCCCTGCGGCCTCCGGCGCGATCCGCGCGCTCAGCGTCGGTGGCTGGAACGTGGCCTCGCCAGGCGCCGATCCCCCTGCCGCGTGTCGGATCCGTTCACTGCCCTGGCTGCGCGGGGGACTGCCCGGTTGGGCCCGCAGCATGAGGGCTTCGATCGTGGGGTAGTGCACCTGCACCGCCCGGGCGACGTCCGCCACCGCGAGCGTGGTCAGCGATGCGGAAAGAGTACACAGCGGCGCGATCGCCTCGTGCGCGGCGGGATCGAGCGCGAGTTCATCCAGTGCCCACAGCTTCCGCGCCAGCGCCTCCACCGCGCGAGCGGCGGCCCCCGTGGGCTCGGGTCGGGAGCCCCGCATCGCGGGGCCGACCACCGCCAGGTCACGCGCGATCCCGGGGTACTCAGCGCACAGGTGCGCCTCGACGCGGGCGTCCTCCAGGAGCTGAAATAGCTCCCGTGCCAGGCTGCGATTGGGGAAACAACGAAACCACCGCTCCAGCTCGCTCTCGTCCACGCGAACCTCCGGCCACCCCCCCGCCGGCGTGGGCAGGTCGTCGAGTGAAAGGTCGAAGGTGCCGAACTCCAGGTAGCCGGCGCCGATCGCCGTGAGCACGCGGTACATGGCGAAGTCGCGTTCGTCCGCGAACTGTTCGATCGCCTCGGGCAGGTACACGTGATGGCCGTCGGAGAATGCCCGGCCCTTTCCTGGCCTCACCTGGACATCTTCCCCGCAGTGGGCGCGAGCGTACAGCGTCAGTGTGCGCGAGACCTCCGCCAGCGCCACTCCTCCGTTGAGCGCCTGCATCGCGGAAAGCGCCGTCCCCGACTCCCGCTTCAGGAAGGATTCGGCCTTCTGGTGGCTCTCCTGGTGCAGGACCACCCCCTGCCGCACGAAACAACGCAACGCCTCGTCGTCGAGCGCATCCACGAGGTCGGGGAGGGCGCGCGCGAGGAGGCTCAGCGCCTCGGGCCGGGTGGTGCCGACCTCCTCCAGGAGGCTGAAGTACACCGCCCGACGGCCGGCTGGCACCCGGGCCAGGTGGTCGGGGATGGTGACGGCGACGATGCGGGCAAGCTCCCCGTCGTGACGCGCTACGCTCGCGACGACACGACCATAGGCTTCGGCTTCGGCTTCGCCGATCCCGTCGCGGATCGCGGTGCGGTACCGGAACCAGGCGCGCAGCGCGGCGGCATCGGCGCGCAACAGGCTCAGGGCCGGGGCGACGTCGCGCGCCCAGGGGGGGACCTCAGCGTCGCCGACGAGCCGGCGGCCGGCCTGCCGGAGCCGGTCGCGCATCCGGCTCAGAAGTAGTCCGCGACGATCTCGTCGATGGTGCGGCCGAGATCGCGGTCGTCGGTGAGCGTCCGGGTGAATGCCGCGCGGCACGCGGAACGGGCCTCGACGCCCTGCGCCAGGAGTTTTCCGCAGTAGACGAGGAGCCGGGTGCTGACCCCTTCCTCGAGGCCGCGGTCGGTCAGATTCCGGATCTTCTCGCCGATTTTCACCAGCCGGGCGGCGCGATCGACGTCGAGCTTCGCTTCGGCTACCACGATGTCGCGCTCGAGATCGGGCGGTGGATAGCGGAACTCCAACGACACGAAGCGTTGCCGGGTCGAGGGCTTCAACTCCTTGAGCACCGACTGATACCCCGGGTTGTAGCTCACGACCATCATGAATTCCGGCGGTGCCGACAGCACGGTGGCTAGGCGGTCGATCGGCAGGACGCGTCGGTCGTCGGTGAGCGGGTGGATCACCACGAGGGTGTCCTTGCGGGCCTCCACGACCTCGTCCAGGTAGACGATCGCGCCGTGGCGCACGGCGCTGGTCAGCGGGCCGTCTACCCAGACGGTCTCGTCGCCGGTGAGGAGGTAACGCCCGAGAAGATCAGAGGCGCTGAGGTCTTCGTGGCAGGCGACCGTGACCAGCGGGCGCCCGAGCTTCCATGCCATGTGCGAGACGAACCGGGTCTTTCCACAGCCGGTCGGCCCCTTCAGGAGGACGGGGAGTTGGGCGTTCCAGGCATGCTGAAACAGGCTGACCTCGTCGCCGACGGGTCGATAGTAGGGCTCCCGGGGGACGAGGTAGTCGGCAACCGAGGGGGTGAGCTGGCGCATCGCACGGAGTCTAAGGGCCCCCCGCACCGGCCGCCGCATCGCGATACGTCGCGCGGCCTCGATGTCGAACCGCCTGCCCACCCTGGTAGCCGAGCACCCTGCGGCGGCGCGGCTGTTGTCGCCGCTCGGGCGTCGCGCGGAGGTGCCGTTGGGCATCCCGCAGCAGAGCGCGCAGGCCGCAGGTTGCCTCCGGCAGGCCAGCATCGGACAGATCACGACGGGAGACGGGGATCCGCTCACCGTCCCCGCGGTCTCGGATCACTTCGCCGGCCTCGACCGGCGGGTAGCCTTTCTGTATGCCCCGACGGCTGGCCTGCGGCCGTTGCGCGAGGCCTGGCAGGCGCGGATCGATGTGCCGGGCTGCAGCCTCCCGGTGGTCACCAGCGGGATGTCCCACGGGCTCTCGATCCTCGCCGACCTCTTCGGCTGTCCCGACCACCCCCTGGTCCTCGCCGACCCCTTCTGGGACAACTACACGACGATCTGGGCGATGCGTACGGGGTCGGAACTCCGCAGCTTTCCCTTCTTCAACGCCGCCCGGGGCTTCAATCTGGCCGGGCTTGCCGGTCGCCTCGACGAGCTGACGGGTCCGGCCTCGCTCCTGCTGAACTTCCCCAACAACCCCACCGGGTACACGGTCACCCTGGGCGAAGCCGAGGCGTTGATCGAGCGCATCCTCGCCCACCCCCACCCCCTCGCGGTGATCTGTGACGACGCCTACGCGGGGCTCTACTTCGACCCCGACTGTTACGGTCGCTCCCTTTTCGGGGCGCTCGCCGCGCGGGCCGATCGGACGCGCCTCTTGGTCTGCAAGGTCGACGGGGCCACCAAGGAGTTGGTCTTCTTCGGTGGTCGGGTTGGCTTTCTCACCTTCGGGGTTGGTGGGGCCGCGGGCGAGGCGCTGGTCGACAAGGCGGCAGCGATCCTCCGCGGCACCATCTCCAGTGTCAACGCACCCGCCCAGGCGGCCGTCTTGGCGGCCTTGAGCAACCCCAAGTTGGCATCGCAACAGGAAGAAGTGCTCGGTGTGCTGCGACAGCGCTACGATGCGCTCACCAGGGCCTTGGCGGCCGAGGGTCTCGACGCCTTGCCCTTCAACAGCGGTTGTTTCGCGCTCATCCAGTTGCGTGCCGACCAGGACGCCGAGCAGCTCCGGCTCCGCCTCATCCGCGAGCAGTCCACCGGGGTGATCGCGGTGCCCTCCGTCAACGCCTTGAGGGTTGCGTTCTGTTCGATCGATGAGGCCGACATCCCTGACCTCGCGGCACGCCTCGCGGCCGTGGTCCTCCCCTGACCCTCGTCGCCGCGGTGCTCGTCGCGGGATGCGCCTCCTGCGAGATCGACGGTCCCTACGTTCTCACCACGGGGCTGGACGGCGCGCGGCAGCTCGACTGGGGCGCGGCGCCACACACGCTGGTGGTGACGACGCCCGGCGGCTCGGTCCAGGTGGATGGCGCGGGCCAGCAGACCCCGGTCGCGGTCGCGCCCGCGGCGCAGCCCCCGCTTCGTCCCGACGCCATCCACTCCTTCCAGACCAGTGCGGGTGTGGTTTGGATCGACGCGGCTGGCACGCTGCGGACCAACGACCACGTGGTGCTCCGCGGACTCCGCGAGCCACGGGCGCTCATCTGCGACCGGCTGGAGCGAACCTACGTGGTGGCCGGCGCTCCCGAGCCGGCGCTGTATCGGGTCGAAGGGGCCGGGTTGGTGTTGATTGCGGAGTGGGTCGGGCCCGTCACCGGGGTTGCCTGGGGCCCGGGCGGCGGGCTTGGCGAAGGGAAACTCTACCTGGTCCGCTCCGATGGCGTGCTCCAGTACGTGGTGCCGCCGCCCTGAACCTTCAGTCCGCGACGAGCGCCCGCCACGCCGGCCATCGGGGAGCGGGCGGCGCGTGGGCGAGACGCGCCCGCAGGGGTGCCGGATCCCAGGCGGGCGGCGTCGTCGCTTCGGCGACAAAGCTGCCGGCGGCCAGTTCCGCCGCCACCTCCCGATAGGCCTCCCGAAACGGCTTCTTTCGTCGATAGGCAGCCGCCGCCGCGTACAGCGAGGGGTCCAGGGGCCGGGGGGTTGGCACGATCGCGGGGGCGAGGTGGGCTGCGACCCGCAGGGCTCCCCGTGCCTGGCGCACGCCGCGCAGCAGCGGTCCCTTGGTGAGCTGCACATCCCGCTGGTAGCCGCCGGGCAGCGCGACCACGTCCTCGATCTCCCGACGCGCGGCGCGCACGCCGACGGCCGACGCCCGTAAGAGCTCGGCGACGTCCGGGTTGCGCTTCTGAGGCATGATCGAGCTGCCGGTCGTGAACGCCTCCGGCAGTCGCACCGACGCGAATTCGCTGGTCGAGAAGATCACCAGATCCCAGGCCCAGCGCGCGACGAGGCCGCTGGCGGCACCGACCGCGCCGAGCAGGGCGGACTCCACGATCCCGCGGGTCAGTTGGGGGGTGGTCACCGGGGCTTCCACGGTCGAAAAGCCGAGTAGTTGCGCGGCGAGCGCGCGGTCCAGGGGAAGCGGACTTCCGTACCCGGCCGCGGAGCCGAGCGGGCAGCGGTCGGCGAGGGTGCGGGCTGCGCTCAAGAGCGGAAGCGCGTCGAGGAGCGCGGCACAGTACCCGCCCGCCCACAGCCCGTACGACGAGGGCATCGCCGGCTGCAGGTGGGTGTAGCCGGTCAGCGGACGGTCGCGATGCACGACCGCGAAATCGAGCCACCCGGCCGCCAGGGCCTGCCACTCTGCCTCGATCTGGTCGATCTCGTCGAGCATCCAGAGCCTGAGCGCCGTGAGCACCTGATCGTTGCGACTGCGCCCGGTGTGGAGTTTGCCGGCGACCGGTCCCAGCCGCTCGGTCAGGCGGGCCTCGATCGCGGTGTGGACATCTTCCTCGGCAGGGTCGATGCGAAACTCCGCGCGCTCGATCTGTCCGAGCAGGGCGAGCAGGCCGGTGCGCAGCGCGGCTCCTTCACCCGCCGAGAGCAAACCGGCGCGCTCCAGAACGTGGGTGTGTGCGGCGCTGCCGACGATGTCATGCGCCGCCCAAGCTAGATCGACCACCGGGTCATCGCCGACGGTGAACTGCGCCACCGCGGCGTCGAGCTCCCCGCCCTTGTCCCAGAGGCGCATCAGGCGGACTCGTCGCTCTGACGGGCGACGAGCATGGTTCCGCAACCTTCGTTTGTGAAGATTTCAAGGAGTAACGCCTGCTCTCGTGTTCCATCGATGAGGTGCACGCGCGGCACGCCGCCCAGCAGCGCATCTTTGACGGCGGCGAGTTTGGGGAGCATGCCCCCGGACACGACCCCCTGGCGAATCAGCTCTTCGACGGTTCCGAGATCGCCAAAGGACACCAGCCGTCTCGGGTCGTCCCGATCCTCCAGGAGGCCGGGCACGGAGGTGCACACGATGAGCTTCTCGGCCTTGACCGCGACGGCCAGGCGGGAGGCGATGGTGTCGGCGTTGGTGTTGAGCAGGTTCCCTGCCGCGTCGGCGATGAGCGAGCAGAACACCGGCACGATGCCCGCATCGAGCAGGAGCCGCGGGAGCAACTCGTCCACCGCCGTGATGTCGCCGACGTGGCCGAAGTCGACCGCCTGCTCGGTTCCGGTGGAGGGGTCACGGACCGTACGCGCCGGGCGCCGAATCCCGGTGATGCTCATTCCATCGCCCCCCGACAGGCCGACAGCCTTGACCCCATGCGCCGCGAGCGCCCCCACGAGCTCGCTGTTGAGCTGCCCGCGGAAGACCATGCGCGCCAGCTCGAGCGTGCGCGCGTCGGTGACCCGCCGGCCGGCCACGACCTCGCGTGGGACGCCCATCGACGCGCAGGCCGCGTCCAGCTGCGGGCCGCCGCCATGAACCAACGCAAGGCGAATGCCGACGTGGTGGAGCAGCGCGATGTCTTCGCAGAGGGCGTCGCGAGCGGCGGCGCTGGCCAGCACGGCACCGGAGAGCTTGATCACGAATGTACGGCCGCGGAACAGGCGCAAGTAGGGGTGCGCGTCGCGCAGCGAGAGGATGCGTTCCATGGGCGCGGAGCTAACTCGAATTGCGCACCGCGGGCGGATGGGCGAGGGTGGCGCCTGCTCTCCCCTCGGGCGGACGCCACAAACGCGTTGAGCTGGTTTCGCTGGTATCGCCGAGCGGTGGGCGTCCTTGTGCTCGGCAGCGCCATCTCGGGCTGGTCGGCGGGCGTGGGTCCACACGTTCGACTGACGACGGCGCTGCTGGCTGCCATCCTTGTCGTGGACCTCGGCGAAACCGCGTGGCTGCGTCGCCGATCGGACGGTGGGCGGATGGTCGATGTCGCGGCCGCCTCGACGCTCGGCGCCGTCGCCCTGGCGTGTTTGCTGTTCCGGGCCGGCGATCACCCCGGCCTCACGCTGATTTTGCAGTTCGTGATCCCGTGTGCCCTGGTGTTGCCGGGCTGGCGTGCGTGGGTGGCGTGCGTGGCCCTGATCGTTCTCCACAACGGCAGGGTGTACCTCGGTCCCAGGCTCATCCTTGACGACGGCCCGGTTCATGCGGAACTGGCCTCTCGTCGGCTGCAGACCGCGCTGTGTTACGACGTTTCCGCGATTGCGATGACGGTCATCGGTGGTCGGATCCGAGCGGCCATCCGGGACCGGGAAGGGCGGATGCAAGGCTCGCTCGACGAAAAGCACCGCGACGAGCGACTCATCGCACTCGGCACCAGGGCGGCCGGGGTCGCGCATGAGCTGGGCACGCCCATGTCATCCATCGACCTGCTGGCCAGCGAGGCGCTGGCGGAGCCGGCGGCGGCGCCCGGGCTGTTGGCAACGATTCGTGGGCAGGTCAGCCGTTGCCGTGAGATCCTCGACCGCCTCCGGGCGAGCACTTCCAGGACCGTCTCCTCGCAGATGGATGGGTTCGGGCGCGAGTTGGAGGGCTGGCTCCGTGATTGGCAGGCGGCCGGCATCCATCGGCACGTGGTCGTGTTCGAGCTCGCCCCGGAACTCTACGCGGCGAGTGTCCGGGGCGACCCCGCCACCTGGCGGGGTTCCTTTTGGACACTCCTCGACAATGCGCTACGCGCGGGGGACCCGCTCTCGCTGCGAGGGCGCCTCGTCGACGGCGCGGTGGTCATCGAACTCGACGATTCCGGCCCCGGGCCGACGGCTTCGGTTGTCGCCCAGGCGGGCGAACCGTTCTTTTCGCGCTGGCACGACGGCGGCCCCGAGGGACGCGGACTGGGACTGTTCGTCGCACGGGCGTTCGCCCGGCGGTGCGGGGGAGACATTACGCTGAGCCGGCGGGCGGCGGGCGGGCCACCGTGGGGCGACCCGCGAGGAAGGCCGGGAGGGCTGAGCCGGGCCGGCCCCTACAGGAGCCAGCTCAGGAGCACCGCCGCCTGCACCGGCTCACGATTCGCCGCCTGGGGAATCACCCGCGACTTCGGACCGTCCAACACAGAATCGGTCACGATGACGTTCCGCCTCACCGGCAGACAGTGCAGGAAGGCCGTGGCGGTGCGCATGGCATCGTCATCCACCGTCCAGCTTCCGTACTCGGCGGCGAGGGCGGGGTGCGCGTCGCGGTCCTCGGCCGCCCAACCCTTGGCGTACACGACGAGCGCCCCCTCGGTGGCGGCGGCCTGGTCTCGGGTGAGCGTGAGCCTGGCCCCGGTGTCGGCCGCAAAGCCGGCCACCCGTTCCATCTCCTCGGCGTCGAGGTCGAAGCCTGGGGGCGCGGCGACATGCAGATCGGCGCCGCCGAGAATCGCGGCCCTGACGACCGAGAGCGGGACGGCCTGCGGCAGCGGCTTCGGGTGGGGGGCCCAGGATAAACACACCTTCTTGCCCTGGAAGCTGTTCCCGCCACCCAGGTCGGCCATGGTGAGCTGGTCGGCGAGTCCCTGGCAGGGGTGCGCGAGTGCGGACTCCAGGTTGATGAGCGGCGCGCCTGCGTAGCGCGAGAAGGCGCGAATCACGGTCTCGTCGCGGTTGTGTGTCCTTGGGAACGCGCGGACGGCCAGCACATCCGCATACGATGAGAGGACCGGCGCGGCCTCCTTGACGTGCTCCGCGGTGTTCCCGTTCATCACCACCCCCTCGTCGAACTCCATCTTCCAGGTGCCCTCCCCGCCTTGGAGGTAGACGAAATGGCCGCCGCAGCGACCCGTCGCCACTTCCATCGACGTGTGGGTGCGCAGCGACGGATCGAAGAACAGGCCCGCGACCGCTCGGCCGAGCAACGGCCGCATCCGCCCGATTTCGAGGCGGTTGGCACGGTAGATGCGGGCGACGTCCAACAGCGCACGGGTGCCGTCGACCCCGGGTTCGAGCCCGTCGATCAGGCGGCTGCCACGCCAATGAGTGCGGACGCGGGCGACGGCTTCGTAGAGGCGGGTTTCGAGGGTGGGGGTCATGGCAGGCTCCGGATGGCGGAGGCGAGCGCATCGATCGCCTCAAAGGGAAGGTTCAACGGTGGCATAAGCCGCATCACCGTGGGGACGTCGCTGCCGCCGACGATGAAGCCGAGTTCACGGAGGGCGGCGATCCGTGGCTTGACGGCGTCAGCAAAGACCAGCCCGAGCAGGCCGCCGTGGCCACGCACCTCGCCGGGGAATGCGGCTCGCACGTGCGTTTCCAGCTCGCGAGCCCGCGCGACGAGGCCTTCGGAGGCGATGACGTACTGCGTCGCGAGGAGCGCGGCACAGGCGAGCGGACCCGCGCCGAAGGTGGTGCCCTGATCGCCGGCCTTGACCGTGGCGGCGATGGCGTCGTCCACGAGTGTCACCCCGACGGGGAAGCCACCCGCCGCGCTCTTGGCGCTGGTGATGAGGTCGGCGCGGACACCGTAGTAGTCTGCCGCGAAGTTGGCGCCGAGCCGACCCCACGCCGTCTGGACCTCGTCCAGGATCAAGAGAGCGCCCACCCGGTCGCACTCGGAGCGCAGTCCGTGCAGGAACTCGCGCGTTGCGGTGCGCATGCCCGCCAGCGACTGGATGGGCTCCAGGATCACGGCGGCGACGCGATCGTCGAGGCACGGCACCTCGCCGAACGGGGCAAAGCGGGTGTGACCGTACTCCGGGAGCGCGTAGCGACGGTACTTGTCGCTGTGGGTGACGGCGAGCGCGCCGAGCGTGCGCCCGTGGAACGAGCCCTCGAAGGCGACGACCTCGGTGCGGGAGGTGTGGTGGCGGGCGAGCTTCAGCGCGGTCTCGTTGGCCTCGGCCCCAGAATTGCTCAGGAATACCCGGCTGAGGTTGGCGGGAGCGAACTCCACGAGTGCCCGGCAAGCCGCGGCGCGAACCGGGCAGTGGACGACGTTGCTGTAGAAGACCAGCCGCTCCGCCTGCTCCGCCACCACGCGCCGCCAGGTGGGGTGACTGTGGCCGATGAGCGCCACCGCGTGGCCGCCATAGAAGTCCCAGTACCACCGGCCGTCGGCGGTCTGGATGCGGCTTCCCTCGCCCTTGACCACGTGCAACGGGAGCTTGTCGTAGGTCGCGAGCTGCCAGTCGGCTTCGTGGCCGGGCTCGCCCACCAACTCGTCCAGGGTCACGGTCATGGCACCGCGCCGATTCGGTCCAAACCGAGGTCCATGCGCCACCCCATGCGCAGGTTCAGGTTGGCGATGGCTTGGGTGGCCGCACCACGACAGAGGTTGTCGATCGCGCACTGGACGACGGCGACGCCGTCGCCCTCGATCACGCCGATGTCGGCGCGCGGGCTGCCGAGCACGTGAAGCAGTTCCGGGGGGCGGTCGATGACCCGGACCAACGGGTTGTGTTGGTAGTGGGACTCCCAGAGCCGACGGGGGACGGCGGGCAGGGTCATCGTGACCAGGATGCCTCGCCGAAATGGCCCTGACATCGGGACGAAGTCGAGCTTGATGCCCCCCACGGCATTTTCCACCTCCGGGACGTGCTGATGGGCCAGGACCTTGTAGGCGCGCAGGTTCTCGGCGCGCAGCGGATGGTGGGTGGTGTCGCTCGGGGTGGCGCCGCTGCCGGTGCTCCCGGTGATGCCGACGGCGGCGACCCGGCCGTTCAGCTTGCCCGAAAGCGGGAGCAGGCAAAGCGCCAGTGCCGTGGCAAAGCACCCGGGATTCGCGATGCGGCCGGCCCCGAGGAGCCGCTCCGCACCGAGCTCGGGGAGCCCATAGAGCCAGGGCTCGCCCTCCCGTGCGAAGCCGTAGTGCGCCTCGTGCTGCGCTTCCGGAAGGCGATGGTCGCCCGAGAGGTCGATGATCGTGTCCGCGGTCAGCGTGGGGCTCAGTCTGGCGGCCTCGCCATGGGGCAGGCACAGGAAGTAGGCGTCGGCCGGTGGCGGCTCGCATTGGAGCACCAGCGACCGTCCGTAGAACTGCGGCCAGAGCGCCGCGAGCGGCTTCCCCGCGTGTTTGTGGGCGGTCGCACCCACGATCTCTACGCCCGGGTGGCCGTAGAGCCAGCGCAGGGTTTCGGCTCCTGTGTACCCGGACGCGCCGATCACCGCGACTCGCAGCCGGTCACGCACGCGGGGCCGCTCCGATCAGCTCAGCCACCTTGGCGGCGAGCGCATCCCCTTGGGTGCGGGCGTTGATCGCCGGCAGGCCGAGGGACTCCTCGACGAAGGTGCGTCCGACCGCGTTGTCGGTCTGGGGGCCGGAGACGACCGAGATCGCCAGGCCCAGATCGTCGCCGAAGTACTTCGCCGCGCCCCAGGCGCCGACGGGATCGTTGGCGCAGAGGATGTGGGCTTTGGTGAGCGCCATCAGGTCCTTCGCGCGCAGGATCTCCTCGACGCCGTACTCGCCCATCACCCCGTCACCCAGCTCGACGATGATGACGTCGACGCCGAGTCCGTGCACGACTTCGTTGAGCGCCTTGACCAACCCCCGCGCCACGGGAAGCGACGTCTGGCGCCGCGTCGACACGATGCCCGCGTCGTTGAAGGACAGCGCCCGGACCGCACCGACATCCTCCATCTTCAACGTGTCGCGACGAAGCGACACGCCGGTGAGCTTCGCGGCGCCGACGCGCAGGCCGCGCTGGGTGAGGCCGCGGATGATCTCGCACGCGGCGAACGTCTTTCCCGCGTTCATGCACGTCCCGCTGATGGCGACGATGGGTACGCTCCGATCGACGTGATCGGCGCTGGGCAGGGCGTTGGCCTTGATGCTGGCGGGCACGCCTCGCCGTTCCCCGAGGTGCGGAAAGGTCAGCACCTGGCCGAGCACCTCCACGCGGCAAGCGGGCCCGACGTCGGGATTGAAGCTGGTGCAAAGGCCGACGACCCCGCCGAGGTTCAGCAGGTGGAGCGTGTCTCCGACCTTAACTTCGCTCGGAACAATCCCAATATAGCCGTGAAGTGCCCGCCGCTCCCCCAGGACGCCGGCGATGATGTCGCCCTGGTTGACCGTCGCCATGCGGCCATGGACGTCCTCGAGCTCGTTGTAGACGCTCTTCCGGTCGAGCGCGCGCACGGCGACGACGCTCCCTTCTTCGGCGGCCACGGTGGCACTGAGCGTGACCTCACGCGCGAGTCGGCAATTACGCGTGGCCGAAGCGATCTTGTTGAGCAGTACCTTCACGGCCGACCCGAGAGAAGGCCGCGGCTAACCAGAAACGGGGGAAGACGCTCGCCGCCTCCTCCCCCTACCGTCGCCTACCCTCCGCCCTCCAAGCTGCGCTTTCCGGCCTCCGGCGGCGGTCGGGTTGGACAACCCTGGGCGTCACCCATGCCGCAGCAGTTTCATGGCTCAATGAGCCGGTGCGTCCCGAAGGGCGGCATGGGGAACTATCACCTCCGGGTGAGCGCCGCCTCGGCCGACAGCGAAAGCGACGCGGCCGACAGTGAGAATTCCAACGAGGCCGTGGACAGCGTGGACCACGCCGCGCTCCCCTTGGCGTCGGTGTCCCAGCCGTTGGTGGAGGCGACCCGCACGTCGCCCGACCACGCTGCCAGCGCGACGGTGGCATCGACCGGGGTCGCGCTCAGCGTCTCGCCCAGGAGCCGCTGGGCGAGCGCATCGTCCGGATCCGGGGTGCACGCCATCGTCCATGCGAACTGGAGCGTGGTGCGCTGGCCGGTCACGGGGCACCGTAACGAGTAGGCGTAGCGCTCGCCCTCGTAGATGGCGGTGGCCTCGACCTGGGCCGAGCCCGACCACTCGCCATCGGCGTCGAAGACACCGTCGCAGTCGTCGTCCAGGCCGTTGAAGACCTCGGTCGCGCCGGGATGCACGTCGGCGTTGAGGTCCATGCAATCCTCGCCCGCCGGGTAGCCATCGGCATCGAGGTCACGCGGCGCCGGTCCGGTGTCGGACGTGTCGCCGGTGTCGGCCGTCTCGGCGTCATCGTGTGAATCGCCGGTGACGATGGTCTGCGAGGTGCAGGCAGCGAGGAGGATCAGCACCGCCGCAGCGTAGCCCACGTTGCCCGGATCACGCGACGATCGGGGTGAGGCGCGACTTCAGGAAGGCGACGGCCTCGGCTTCGGAGCGATCCGGCGCGCCCGGGAGCCGCACCATTCGTCGGGCCAGCCAGCGGTGGCGTCCCAGGAGCAGGAACAGCCACACTTGGAAGAAGTCGATGCCCTCGAACACGATGGCATCCTGGCGGCCGTACTCGGCCTGATTCGCCTCGAATTCGGCTGGGTATTCGGTGTAGTGCGTGCGGGGCTTGATGTGGTGGAAAATGTGGTAGCCGTCGTTGAAACAGCGCTGGTTGTACCGCGTGTTGATGCAGGTGATCGAGTTGAGGTAGGGGTTGGCGGGGTCGGCCGCGCCGACGAAGGCGTGCTGACCCCAATTCCCCGCCATCATCAGGGCGCGGATCGTGATCACCGGGATGACGAAGACCACGAGCGTCGCCTGCCAGTTCACCAGGGACAACAGAGCGATCACCGACCAGAACGCCGCCTCGCCGACGAGCAGCCGCCGAAGGAGCTTCCGATTGTCCTTCCGGCGGTGGTAGTCGGCCAAGAGCGGCAGCCCGATGAAGAGGAAGTTGAAGACGTAGTGCAGCCACGCGCGGACGCTGTCGCGCTGGTAGCTGAGGGTGCTGGAGAGGTCCTCCCGGAGGTTGTTCTCGGGGTGGTGCATTCCCATGTGGTGCGCGAAGTAGCTTTCCGGGGTCTGACCGAAGAATGGCCCGATCAACCAGGGAATGACCTGGTTGAGGCGTCGCTCCCGATACAGAGCCCGGTGACTCGTGCAGTGGAGCATCAGGATGAGGCGATCGGCCAGGCCAAAGCCCCAGGCGGCCCAGTAGACGGGGGCGAGCGTCCACACCCAGTCGCCCACGAAGAACAGGCTCACCGCGACGCACTGGAACGTCAGGCAGGTGAGGCTCAGGTACACGAACTCCAGGTCTCGCTCGTCGTTGAGCAAGCCCAGCAGCCAGCGGTCGACGGCGGAGCGAGGTGGGCGGGCGGCGGTGGAGTCGGTATTCACGGGGCGCATCGGTACCACGTCCGCGGGCGTCCGTCCTGTCAGCGAACTGTGGAGGGCGCGGCGGTGAGGGTGTGTCAGACTACTCACGGAGCAGGCGCGCGCGTTCGGCCAGCACCCCTTGAAGGCCGTACACGTTGCTGAACCCGCGCGCGTCTTCGTTGGACCACAACCGGTTGGCCTCGCCGTAGGTTCCGACGCGCGGGTCCATCAACGACCATGGCGAGCGGACGCCGTGAACCTCGACACGCCCCTGCTCGAGGTGCACGCGGACGTCGCCGGTGACGCGACTCTGTGACGAAGCGAGGAAGGCCTCGAGGTCGCGCATGACCGGGTCGAAGTAGAGCCCCTCGTGCAGCCACGCGCCGTAGGTGGCGCCGAGGATCTCTTTCTGGGTGAGTTGGAGCCGCGTGAGGACCAGCTTCTCCAGCTCACGATGGGCGTCGAGGAGGATGGCGGCGGCTGGAGCCTCGAAGGCGACGCGCCCTTTGATCCCGAGGATGGTGTCGCCGAGGTGCATGCCCCGTCCCACCCCGTGGCGTGCGCCGAGCGCATTGAGCGCCTCGACGGTGGCCAGGCCGCCGACCACGTCGCCGGCGTCGAAACTCACGATCACGTCCTCGCCTCCGGCTGGGGCTGCGGCGGGCGCAGTCGTGGTCGGCCATGCCGCTTCGGGAAGCCACGCCCACGCATCGTGGGTCTCCTTCCCGCCGATGGTGACCCCCCACAGTCCCTGGTTGACCGAATACGTGCGTCGTTCCGCCGAAATCGGGAAGCCCGCCTCCGCAAGGTAGGCGGCGCTGGTCTCGCGGAGGATCCCCTCGTCCCGAATCGGCGTGAGGATCCGCGCGCCCGGAAGCAGGGTCCGAATCGCCACGTCGAAGCGGATCTGGTCGTTTCCCGCGCCGGTGCTCCCGTGGCAGACGGCGTCGGCGCCCAGCCCTTTCGCCTGTTCGGCCACGACCTGGGCCTGGACGACGCGCTCGGCGCCCACGCACAGCGGATACACGCCACCCCGACGCACGTTGGCCTTGACCAACCAGGCGATGTGCTGCCGGAACACCCGCTCGCGCGCGTCGATGCACCGGTACTCGGTGGCGCCCATCGCGCGGGCACGCGTCGCGATTGCATCGCGTTCTGAGGCGTCGAAACCGCCGGTGTCGACGCTCACCGCGACCACCTCGTGTCCTTCCCGACACAGCCGACAGAGCAGGTAGGACGTGTCGAGTCCTCCCGAATAGGCGAGCAGCACGCGCACGGTCGTCTCCTGAAGTTGGCCGCGGATATCACGGGACGCGGCGGGCTACCTTGCCGCGATGGACCTCTCGCCGGCTTCGATGGTCTTCGGCATCCTCTTCGGGTGCTACGGGCTGATGTGCGTTCAGATCGGGAAACGTCGTCAGGAGGCGCGACCGTTGGTCGTCGGCTTTGCGCTCATGGGACTCAGCTGCGTCGGGAGCTCCTGGTGGAGCTGGCCGCTGGCGATCGTGCTGAGCGTGGGGGCGTTCCTGCCGCGATAGTCACCATCCTCTGTCGCCTCCTCCAGGTGCCGGCCAGCACCACCGCCAGGGCGAAGAGCCCGGCACCCGGTCCGCCGGACCCACACTGGCAACCGTCTCCAAGCTGCACCGGCGCCTTGACCACCCCGTCGGTGCCGGTGTCCTCGGGGCAGGTCACGTCGCCGCCGTCGCAGTCCTGGTCGAGGCCGTCGCCGCAGGTGTCCACCATCCCGGGGCCGATGTCGGCCGACCCATCGTCGCAGTCCTCCTCGCAGGGCGTACCGTCCTGGTCCTGATCGAGGCCGTCGACACACCCGTCCAGATCGAGGTCGTACGCATAGTCCCAGACGCCACGACCGTAGGTGCCGAAACGCACGACCCCGGTGTCGATGACGACCTCCGCCGACCAGTACACGACGAGCGGCGCCTCGGTGCCGGTGATGTCGGTCCAGGCCTCGGCACCGGGGTCCCGTCGCCACGCGTTGGTCTCGGTACCCGCGAAGAGCACGCCGGAGTTCGGCTCCTCGGCGAGGCAGTACACCAGCGTCGCCGGCAGGCCGTCGTTGAGCGCCTCGAAGTGGTCGCCCCCGTCGTGACTCACCCACACCGCGGCGTTGGAGTAGCCGCTGCCGCCGATGTACACGGTGTCGACGTCCAGCGCCGACGCGACGATCGCGGTGCCCGACCAGTACTGCCCGGCCGGCAATCCCCGCTCCCCCAGGGTCCAGGTCACGCCGTGGTCATCGGAGCGATAGAACCGGCCCGTGCTGGTGATCGCGTACGCCCGGTCAGGGTCGCCGGGCGAGAAGGCGACCCCGCTGAGGTACTCGTCGCCGTCGACCTGGAAGTCCTGCTCGCTGGCAAGATACGGGACCCAATCCCAGCGACTCTCGCGGTCGTAGGCCCATAGTCTGTCGCCCCCGAAGTACACCCGCTCCGCGTCGTTCGGATCGGCAACGAGGGTGGGCAGCCATCCGTACGCGCGCGCATCCTCGGGAAAGCCGGCGTAGGTGAGCGCGGGCTGGTCCTCGCCGACCTGCACGAGTAGAAAGCCAGGATATACTGAGTACACCAGCTCGTGCGTTCCGTCGCCCGAGACCAGGTGCGCATAATCGCCGCTGAGCATCTGGTCGAAGTCGTAGAGGTGGCCGGTGACCCCCTGTCCGGTGGAGAGCTGGTAGCCCTGATCCTGGGCCCCGGCGGCCATGTGGGTCGCGTCGAGTTTCGAGGTGAGGGTGTCGTAGTATTGGGAGACCCGCAGTCCTCGCCGGACCTGATTGCTGACGCTGGTGAGCGCATCGTCGGACCGGAAGGTGCCGCCGTCGGTGTTGACGAACCACGTCTCGCCCCCGCCGGCCGGGACCACGTCGATGCCCATGATGTCGGCATGGAGCCTGGTGTCGACATGGTCGTAGTACTCGGCCCAGCCGCTCTGCACGCCGAACGTCGCGCCGGCGTCGGCGCTTTTGTGGAACTCGACCCCGCCGTACGTGACGAGGGCGGGGTCGATCACGCTGGCGGTGAGGGAGCCCCAGTAGTCGTCGAGCTCGACGGCACTGCCGAAGGTGACGCCGCCGTCGTCCGAGCGCAACAGCGTATGTGCATTCTGCACGATCCAGAATCGTGGCGCCCCGGCCGAGGCCGCCCACGCCTCGCTCGCAGCGAGATCGACCTGATCCACCGCGGGCCAGGTCCCGACCGTCTCCCAGGTGTCGCCGCGGTCGGTACTCTTGACCAGGCCGCTCTCCGTCGCCAGCCAGACCGTGGGATCGGCGAGGCGCGAAACCCACAGGTCGCCCAGGAAGTCACCCAGGTCGGCGATCTTCGTCCAGCCGGCCCCCCGGTCCTCCGAGCGCCACGCGGTGTAGCCGTCGCTGTTCCCGCGCACCGAGTAGAGCGTCTGTTCGCCATCGGCCGAGACCGCCACCCGGCGCTGCGCCCACGCCCAGTCCAGGCCGGCGCCTTCGGTCCAGGTCTGGCCGTCGTCAGCGCTCCAGTGGAGGTAGCCACCGTCGGTGCCGGCGACGAGGACATCGGGATCACCCACGACCTCGGGAGGAAAGATCTCGAGCCAGTGCACGCCGCCGAACAGGCCGTCGCCGAGCGGGGTCCACGTGCCGTCGGCCTCGCGCCGCCAGACCCCGCCCGCCGCCGCACCCACGTAGAGCGTGCTCCCATCGGCCCCGTAGCGCGCGACGTCCGTCCGCCCCGCCTGGTTCTCGGAGCCGCGCTCGGTCCAGCGGTCGCCGTCGTCGGGCGCGCCGTCGGGCGGCGGTGCCGAGCGGAGGCGGTTGCGACGGGCAATCCGGTCGCGACCGTTGTCGCGTTCGATGCGTTCCCAGTCGACGTCCGGCCCGGCGAGGTGCATCGCCGCCCGCCACGCCTTGCGAGACTTGGATCGCGCGCGTTTCTCGGGGATGGAATCGGGGATGACCTCGGTGGGCGCGGCGGTGGGGGGCTCGCGCCGGACGGATGGGATCCAGCGGGCCGGAACCAGCATGGCGGCGAGCGCGAGTGTGAGCGCGGCGCTTCCGATGATCGCGGCGGTCTGCAGCTTCGTCGGCATCGGTTCCTCGGTGGGGGGAGCGTAGCCTGGGGGAGAGGGGGTTGGTGTGGTGTGTCGAATCCGGTGGGACCGGTCCGCTTGGCGCGAGGGCGGAGCGGTGCCGGAGCCAGGGCGGGGTAGTCGCGACTGGTCTCAAACGGAGCACGGGGCTACGGAAACGGAAACCAGTCGCGTTCGCGTTGGATTAACCTGGTGTTGCATCAGGAGCGTGTTCCTGCGCTACGTACGTTGGCGCGCCGGCGCCAACATCACCGGCAGTCCGGTCGTCTTGCTCGATCTCGTGGCCAAGGACGGATGAACTCCGGGTCGCCGCGGATGCAGGCGCCGGGAGCAGCGGCCGGCGGGTGCGCTTGCGGTGGGGCCTCCGGCACCTGCGCCTCCGGCTGCGGGTGCGCTGGCGCGTCCCCTGCTACTGGCGTCGCGGCGGAGACGCCCCCTCGTCACCCCCGAAACCCCGTCGCCACCACGAAGAACTCGACGCTGCGGTCCCTCGTCGCCTGCGGTTTGACCCGCTTCACCGCGGTGAAGCTCCTCTCGATCCGGCGCACGTATTCGGGGGCATCCTCGCCCTCGAAGACTTTGGCCACGTAGGCGCCACCCACCACGAGGCACTCGCCGGCGAGTTCCAGCGCGCGCGTCGCGAGTCCAATCTGTCGCATATGGTCAGTGAACCGGTCACCGCTGGTGTTCGGGGCCATGTCGCTCACAAAAAGCGGCACCTTGCCAACCGCAGCGAGCAACTCCACGGCCTCTACCTCCATCACCGAGCGCGCGATCCAGGTGCCGCCGCCGAAGGCGGGAGCCTTGAGGTCCACACCCACGACCGTCATGCCGCGATCGATCAGGTACCGACTCCAACTTCCGGGAAAGCAGCCCAAGTCTACCGCGCCGGCTCCACGCCTTGTGAGTCGGAAGCGCTGGTCCAGCTCCTCGAGTTTGTAGACGCTCCGCGCCGCGAATCCCTCGGTCTTCGCTTTCTTGGCGTAATGATCGGGGCGCTGGTAGGACATCGGCCGTCACACTTTCGGGGGCGTCGACGTACTGCGATGGAGGACTTGTGGGAAGGGCCCGATCCGGGCTATTGTCGCAGGGCTCTGGATGTCGAAATGATACGACCGCTCTGCGTCACGTTTGCCCTGGCCATGTTCGGCTGTCCGGGTGGCGAAGACTCCGCCGACAAGGACACGGCCGACTCCGGCGAGGAGGCTTTCGTGGTGGAGCAGGCCGACTTCGACGAGGACGGCATCCTCGACGTGCACGAAGGCACCGACGACATCGACGGCGACGGCAAGCCCAACATGGAGGACAAGGACTCCGACGGTGACGATCTCACCGACAAGGCCGAGGCCGGCGACAACAACCTCGAGACCATGCCCATCGACAGCGATGGCGATGCGGTGGCGGACTTTCTCGACCAGGATTCCGACAACAACTGCGTCCAGGACGGCGAGGAGTCGGGCGGCGACGCCGGCAAGGACCTCGATGGGGACGGCTCGGGAGACTACGCCGACGCCGACAACGATGGTGACGGCATCTCCGACCTCGAGGAGATCGGGGCCTGTGAAGCTCCCGACACCGATGGCGACGGGCTGCCCAACTACCAGGACGCCGACGCCGACGGCGACGGGATCGGCGACCAGTACGAAGGGGGCACGACCGAGTTCAACAGCGACCCTCGCGACAGCGATGGCGACGGCATGGCCGACTACCTGGACACCGACTCGGACAACGACGGCATCTCGGATTCGGACGAAGGGGGCACCGGCGGCAACGTCGGTACCGAGCCCCGCGACACCGACAACGACGGCAAGTACGACTACGCCGACCTCGACTCGGACGGGGATGCCCTGACCGACGCCGATGAGCTCATCCTCGGCACCGACCCCTACGACTCCGACACCGACGGTGACGGCTACTCCGACGGTGGCGAAGTCACCGCCGAGACCGACCCTCTCGACGCGTCCAGCGTCATCGACGGCATCTACGTCGAGGTGCCCGAACGCACGACGATCGAACACGATTTCGACTTCGAGCTGTCCATCGATCGTGGCGACATCGGCTTCATCATCGACACCACCTGCTCCATGGGCGGCACCATCAGCGCCGTCGCCAGCGAATTCAACACCATGGTGGGTGAGATGACGTCGCTGTTGCCGGACGCCGGGTATGCGGTCACCGGACACGACGACTACCCCTACGGGAGCATGGGCTCGCCGGGCTCAGACAAGCCCTTCTACCTGCGCCAGCAGGTCACGACCGACACCACCCTGGTGCAGACGGGCTTCTCCGGCCTGTCCACCCATTCCGGCGCCGACGGCCCAGAGTCGGGCACCGAGGCCATCTACCAGGCGGCGTCGGGCGCCGGCTACGACCAGGACTGCGACGGCACCTACGATGCGCAGCTCGACGTTTACCCGTTCATCGCCAGCGCCAGCGACCCGTTCGGCGGCACGGGTGGCGAGTGGTACGACTCCACGACCCCCGACGGCGGCGCGGTGGGTGGCATGGGTTTCCGCGAGTACGCCCTGCCCGTCATCGTCCTGGCCGGCGACAACTATCTGCGTGATCCCGAGTCCAGCAACAGCATGTACAACAGCACGCCGGGCGGCTGCCCGATCGATGCGGGCATGTCCGACGCGGTCACGGCGTTCACCGACCTCGGTGCCTACTTCGTGGGCGTCAGCGTCAACGGCACCACGGGGTACCCGCAGATGGTGGACTTCGCGACGTCGATCGGGTCGCTCGCCGACCTCGACGGCGACGGGGTCGCGGACGAGCCGGTCGTCGAGACCTGGTCGGGCAGCAGCGCTGCCTTCCGCACCACGATCGTCAACGCGATCACCCAGCTGGTGTCGGGCGTGCGCTTCGAGCGTGTCGATCTCTCGGTCGACGGGGACGTGTACGGCTTCGTCCAGAGCATCGATCCCGAGTACTACGAAGGCCTCGGCGCCGAAGACGAGGGCGAGCTCCTCACCTTCACGCTGACCTTCCGTGGTGGCGTCGCCGCCCTGACCGAAGACCAGCTGTTCCGTCTCACGCTCAACGTGCTCGGCGACCAGAGCATCCTGCTGGACACCCTCGACATCATCGTCGTCGTCCCGGGCACCGAGTTCTAGCGGCTAGGCTTTCAGCGCCCAGCTGATCGCCTCGCGCGCTTCGTCGACCCCGATCTTCTCCGTGGCCGAAAACGGGATGACCGCGTCGTCCGGGAGCCCGAGCGCCTTGGCCAGCGAGGCGACTGTCGAGGCGCGGCGTGCCCGGGGCAGGTCGTCGATTTTCGTGGCGAGGCCGAGCACGGGGAAGCCGAGCTCTGCGAGCTGCGCGAGCAGGGTCTTGTCGAGGTCCTGTGCCTCGCGGCGAGCGTCGAGGAGCGCCACCACCAACTTGATTTCGGGGCGATCACTCAGGTAGCCGCCGATGAGCTTCTTCCAGTCCTCGCGCATGGCCTTGGAGACCTTGGCGTAACCGTAGCCGGGGAGGTCGATGAGCCTCGCGGCGCCGAGGTCGAATACGTTGACCGACTGGGTGCGCCCGGGTGTGGAGCTGGTGCGGGCGATCTGCTGGCCGACGATGACGTTGATCGCTGAAGACTTCCCGACGTTGCTCCGCCCGGCGAACACCACTTCGGGAAGAGCGACGCGGGGAACGTCACCGACGAAGGCGCCGATGAAGGTGGCGCGGGCGGGAAAGAGGCGTTTCATGGGCCCGCGCGTATCAAGCTATGCTGTACCCGGATGTCCTGGTCCTGGTCCCAACCCGTCGAGGCGAGCCACCAAAAGCGCATCGCGGCCGACCGGCCGGTGTACTTCATCAGCGATCTGCACCTGGGTGATGGCTCGCGCAGCGATATCTTCATGAGGAAGGACAAGGCGTTGTTGGACCTACTCGCGCGGGTGCGTGACGATGGAGCGCGGCTGGTCATCGTCGGGGACGCCATCGATTTTCACCAGGCCTGGAGCCTCACCAACGTCCTCCGTGCCCACGGCCCCCTGTTGCGGGCGCTGTCCGAGCTGGCCGACAAGACCGGCGTGACCTACATCTACGGCAACCACGACGTCGATATCGCCTTGTTCCACGAGATATTCCGCTGGGACGTGTGCAGCACGCTGCATATCGGTGGCGACATCGTGGTGCAGCACGGTCACCAGTTCGACCCCTTCATCGGCCCTGATCTGCGCAGCTCGGGGTGGATGACGCGAATCCATCACGCTCTGGAACACCTCGTCGGTTGGGTGCGCATGCCGCTCCACGAGTTCTACACCCCGGCGAACCGGCTGGTCTATTGGGCGATGCACAAGCTCTGGCTGGGCGTGCGGGCGCGAAACCGACTGTACCGCCGGCTAGGTCTGGGTCGCTTCGGCCAGGCGACCGAAGACTGGATCAACTACTGGGTGCGCAGCGAGTCCGGAGATCCGATGTCGATGTTGTGGCCGGCGGTGGCCGGAGCCCGAAAGGCCGGCGCCAGCACGCTCGTCTGCGGGCACGCCCACATGCCCGGAGTGCTCGAGGTGGAGGGCGTGCGCTACGTCAACACCGGGAGCTGGACCTTCGGCCACTCCCAGTACGCGATGTACGACGGGGATCGGTTCTCCGTCCGCGATTGGCTCACGGGTCGGGAGTACGGCGACGAACTGTATCAGACCGCCCTGAACCGCGAGCTGGTGGACATCACCATGGACCGTTGGTGGGCCAACCAGTACCTCGGCTGGTTCCGCTTTCGCGGCGCAGAACTTCGACGTCAGGTGTCCGGATGATCCTTCCCCTCGTGGTCGGACTGGTGCACGCCGGCCTGCTCGACGCGCTGAGCGACTCGGACCGCCACCTTGAGGCGTGCAAGCTCGCCGCGGCGGACGCGGAGGAAAATGGTGATGTGAGCCGGGTTTCTGGGGTGTGGAAGGCCTGCCTCGGCGAAGCCACCCGCCTGGGGTACGTCGATTTGGAGACCAGCCTGAAGGCGGAGATCAGCGTCGGGATCGAGCGGGTCGCCGCCGAGTCCCTGCGCGAGACCGAGCCTCACCGGTGGGCCCAGCGGGTTCTGGAAGTGGCGGCCCAGTGGTCGACGGCGGATTTCCCCTCAGACGTGGTGCGGCGCACCTTCCGGAGCTGGATGGGCACCGACGAGGGGAGGGCCTATGTCGACCCGGTGCGCGCGGTCAGCATCGTGTGGGAGGCGCCGGTCGCCCCGCGCGTCGAGGAGGTGGTCCGGCGGTACATCGAGGACGCCGGGCTGAAGTGGGCCGCCCCGGGGTCGCCCGACACCGATTGCACCGTTTTCGCACGTCTGGACGCGCGCCCGGAAGGGGGGGCCAGCTCGGCGCAGGGGCAGTTGGTGGTGGTGCGGACCAGCCTGCAGGTCTCGCGGGTGCGCATCCGCGCGCGCGACGCCACGCTGAAGGGTTTTTCCGTGACCGCGAGCGCGGAGTCGCCGGACCGGACCGAGGCTGAGGACCGCGCCCTGCGAAGCGTCGCCGATGCGACGGCGCAACGGCTGCTCCTGCGGCTCCTGGGCGCGTTGTTCGAGCGCTGACCGGCTACCGTGCCACCGAGGCGATCCCCTCGGGCGAGGCCGGCACGATCCCTCGTTCGGTGATGATGCCCGCGATGAGCGCCGCCGGGGTGACGTCGAAGGCGGGGTTGCGCGCGCGGCTGGTGCGAGGCGCGGTGCGCACGCGGACGAAACGCCCTTCGTCCGACCAGCCCCACACGTAGAGGACCTCGTCCTCGTCCCGCTCTTCGATGGGAATGTCGGCACCGGAGGCGGTGTGCATGGCGATGGTGGTGGTCGGTGCGGCCACGTAGAACGGGATGCCGTTGGCCGCGGCCGCCAGGGCGCTGGTGTAGGTTCCGATCTTGTTGGCGACGTCGCCGTTGGCCGCGATGCGATCGCTGCCGACGATGCAGAGGTCCACCTCGCCGCGGGCCATGAAGTGCCCAGTGGCATTGTCGGCGATGACTCGGTGGGGGACGCCCTCCTGGCCGAGCTCCCACGCCGTCAGTTGGCTACCCTGCTGTCGAGGGCGGGTCTCGTCGACGAGCACGCTGACGTCGATGCCGCCGCGGCGGGCGGCGTAGACCGGGGAGAGTGCGCTCCCCCAGTCGACGAAGGCGAGCCAGCCGGCGTTGCAGTGGGTGGACATGCGGCGGCGCTCGGCGAGCAGCGGGGCGCCCAGCTCGCCGATTCGCCGGCACGAGGCGGCGTCGTCCGCAGCGAAGTCGTTCGCGGCGGCGACGGCTGCGGCGCGGGCGCGGCTGACGTCGGAGCCCTCAGCCTCGACGGCCCTGAGCACCGCGTCGACCCCGGCGAACAGGTTCTGGGCGGTGGGCCGGGTGCCGCGGAGCAGGTTCGCGGCGGCGCCGACGTAGCTGTGGAAGTCCCGGTCGTTGGCCTCGATGGCGGCCTGGGCGAGGCCAAGCGCCCCGGTTGCCCCGATGGCGCCGGCCCCGCGGACGGTCATGATCCGGATGGCCTCGGCGGTGTCCCGGTGGGTGGCCATGTCGACGATGCGGAACTGGTGGGGCAGAAGCGGCTGGTCGATCATCCGGACGTGGTCCGCTTCCCACCAGACGGTGCGGAAGGCCTTGCCATCGACATTCATGAACAACTCGGGGAGCCGTCCGCCTAACGGGCTGCCGGTGTCGTGCTACCTTGTGCCACGCTCGGAGTGGGCACGTGAACGCGAAGGAACAGCAGCTTCTCCAGAAGAAGAAGGCGCCGGCGGTCGGCCAGCCCGCGGCAACCGGAAAGGCGCCGGTTCCCCAGGCCGGAGTCAAGCTCCAACAGGGCGCGACGGTCGACATGCAAGACAACGTAGGGAACAGCGGGCTGCGCGACCTGATGAAGGACCCGGCGCGCATGAGCCCTGAAGAGCTCAAGGCGCAGGCCAGAAAGGACGCGCTCGCGGTCGGGAAGGCCCGTGGCAAGAAACCCGACGCGGCCCAGGGCTCCGGGGAGCCCGACCAGAAGGCCAAGGCGGCGCTCGACAGCACCGCGGCGCGTAAAAAGAAGGAGACCGAGAGCGCCCGCGCCAAGCTCCAGGCCGAAGATGCCAAGGCGGCGCGGCAGAAGGCGCTGAAGGAGCGGGCGCCCAAGGGGGCGGACAAGACGGCGGCGAAGAAGGGGGCGGTGGCTGAACAAGCCAAGGAAGTCCCAGGGAAGGGCAAGGCCGGCGTCGAGGAGACCGCCGCCGCCCAGATGCGGAAGGAAGCCGCGAAGAAGAAGCTCGGCGCCGTCGAAGCCGAGGCCGAGACCGCCAAGGTCCGCGCCACCGGCGACCGCGCGGGCGAGGCCGCCCAGTTGATCCGGCGGGCAGGGGAGCGGCGGGTGGCGGCGAACGATGCCGACGACAAGGTCGCTGGCGTCGAGGCCCGGGCCAGGCACGAGGTGCCGAAGGACAAGGTGCTATCCGGTCGCGATGTGAAGGCTCACGACGCCGGCGGAAAGACGGTGCCGGAAGCGGGTAAGAAGGGGGTTGGGCCCGGGGCGGAGGCCAAGGCCGCCGCGGCGGAGACCGAGCGAGGCAAACCTGACGAGCGCGCGCTCACGGGCCGAGCGCTTCAGACGGCGCAGCTGGCGGGCGCCCAAGAGGTGGCGGAGGAGAAGGTCGTCGTGGCGAAGGGAAAGAAGGCTGAGGTGGAGGGCAAGTTGGATGTCGAGGTGGACGGCGTCAAGGCCGCCGCGCTCGGGCGCGAGGCGGAGACCCAGACGGCAAGCGAGAAGGCGGCGGAAGATCACGCGCGGAAGAAAGACGAGGAGGTCGACGCGGTCGCTGCGGCCAAGGAAAGCGACAGGACCATCGTCGAAGTCACCCGCGCCGCCGACCTCCCAGAGCACGATGGTGACGAGGTGACGCTGGTGGGGGTCTACGTACCGCGACCCGCGGACGCGGGTGGCCCTCAGCTGGGCCACGTGTCGATCCTGGTCGGCACGCAGGAAATCCGGCTCGGGAAGGACACCCGGTCGACCGCCGAGATCCTGAAGCTGAGCGGGGAGCGCGTGGTCGTGACCGGGAAACTCGACCTGAGGAAGCAGGCTGGTCAGGCGCTCGACCCCGCGCGTCGCGAAAAGCCGCTCGTCACCGGATTCCGCTCCCCCTACCGGCGATAGATGCCAGGTTTGCCGACGATCTTACCGCAGCTCCCCGAGCGGTACCTTGCCACGAGGCTCCTCGGCGAAGGCGCGACGGGCGTGGTCTACCACGCCGAAGACCGCCTGCTCGACAGCGAGGTTGCCGTGAAGGTCGTCAAGCCGAACCTGGCGTTGCATCGTCGGTTCCGCGCCCGCTTCGCGCGGGAGGTCGCGATCAGCGCGCGAATTGTGCATCCGCACGTGATCCCGGTGGTGGATACCGGGGTGCTGTCGAGCGGTGAACCGTGGGTCGCGCTGGGGTACGCGGTGGGGGGCAACCTCGGCGAGCTCTTGCGGGTGCGTCCCGCCCTGGCCGAGGTTCTGCGGTTGATGGACGAGGTGCTCGACGCCCTCGCTGCGGTCCACGCCCGCCTCATGCTGCACCAGGACCTCAAGCCCGGGAACATCCTCCTGCACGCAGGGACCGACGGGCAGGTGCACGCCTGGGTCGCAGATCTGGGCGTCGCCGACGCGCTTGCGGAGCTGAATCGTGACCGGAAGGTGATTTCGGGAACGCCCGGCTACATGGCGCCGGAGCAGCTCCTGGGCCGCACGCACGACCTGGGCCCGTGGACGGACCTCTACGCGGTCGGGCTGATGCTCTACGAGACGCTGACCGGTCAGCGGCCCCACGCGGGGGAGGGCCGGCAGGAGCTCCTCGAAGCGCGGATGCATCCCGCGGAGCGGATCCCGGTCAGTGACGACGTGCCCCTGGCGCTGTCTGATCTGGTGGCTGCGCTCTTGGACCCGGAGCCCCGCCAACGGTTCGACCGCGCTGCGGACGTGCGGCGGGCCCTACGAGATGCGGTGCAGGGCTTGTCGTTCCGTGGCCGGGTGCGCGCCATCCCCGCGTCGCTCCAGGCGGGGGCGTCTACCGGTCCGGTACTCGAAACGGGGGAATACCCGCTTTCCTCCCCCGAGCCGGCCGGACCGCGCCCCGAGGGTGCGCCGCGCTGGAATCGGGTGGCTCCTGATCCGATCTCGGCGAACCCGCCGCCGGAGCGTGGTTGGGAGGCGGCCTCGCGGCTGTCGCTGCCGATCTTCGCCCTGCGTGAAGTGCCGCTGGTCGGCCGCGAGCGTGAACGGAAGGTCATCTGGGATGCGGCCCGTGAGGTGGTGGCGCTGAGCGAGCCCCGTGTCGTGCTCATCGTCGGCGACGCCGGCAGTGGTCGATCGCGGTTGACCCGCTCCATCTCCCTTGCACTGGAGGAAACCGGCTGGATGGAGGTTGTGCGGCTTCGCTATCGCTCGCCGGCCTCGGTGGACGACGGGTACCGCGGCGCCGTTCGTGACATCCTCGTTCCCTGGAACGACAACCGAGACGGCGCTGAGCGGCGGCTTGCGAGTTGGATCGCGCGCGACCGAAAGCTGCCGCCGTCGGCGGTCCATGAAGAGGCCAGCGTCCTGGCCCGGTGGTGTGGATTCCTCCGGGAGGGGGAGCCGCCGGTCTCGGACGCGGTCGCCCTGGCGTTCTTGTACCGCCACCTCGACGCCCGAAGCTGGCGAGGCGGCTCCTGCCTCATCCTCGAGGACGTGCACCACGCCCACGCAGCGGGCGACGGCCTCTCGATTGCCGAGGCCCTTCTGGACCGTACGGTGGGTGAGCGCGCGGTACTGGCGGTGTGCACGGTCAGCGCCGAGGCCATCGCCGGGGATCCGGCCCTGGGGCGGAAGGTCGAGAGCCTCCAGGAGCGCGGCGCCCGGCGCATCGGGCTGCGCAAGCTCAACCTCACCGAGACCCGCAAGGTGGTTCAAGAGTCCCTGGCGCTCGAGCCCGAGCTCGCGCGGCTGGTGTCCATGGAGTACGAGGGCGATCCGCGGGGCGCCGGGCTCTTGTTGCGCGAGTGGGCGTCGCGGAAGTTGCTGGTGCTCAACGACCGTGGCCAGTACACCCTGCGGCCGGACGTCACGCCGGCCGAGGCGTTGCCGCCGAGCCGCGAGTCCCTGGTCATCCGGCGGCTCAACGCCGCGTTGGAGCACAGCACCGACCCCGTTGCCGCCCGCGAGGCCCTCGCCGTCTGCCTCTTCGCGGGACCGGACCCCCCGGTGGCGCTGGTGCGCGCCGTGAACGATGCGGGCGTCGATGCGCTTCTGGCGACCGGACTGGTCACCGAGGAGCTTGGTTCGTTGGTGATCGAATCCTCGGAGGTCCATCGCGCGGCCACCGCCCAGCTCGACCAGGTGGCCAACCCGCAGGAGGTCCACCGTCGCATCGCCGACGCCTGGCAGGAACTGGGCGCCACGTCGGGCCTGGACGTCGACCTGCCGCTGGGGCTGCATCGGCACCGCGCCGGAGACTCCACGGCGGCGGTCGTGCCGCTGTTGCAGGCGGTGTTCCGCATGAACCGTGGAGGGCGAGCTCGCGATGCCATCCCGGCGGCAGCGGAGGCCATCGAAGCCGCGGACGCCGCAGGGTCGCCGACCGCCCGACTGGAGGCCCGCCGAGCCCATGCGCAGGCGCTGGTCGAGAGCCATCAGCTCGAACGTGGTCTCTCGCTGATCGACCATGCCCTGGCCACCATCGACGGGGATCGGCTCGCGCGTGCCCGGCTGCGGGTCCTCCGTGCCCGCACCGCCCGAAAGCTGGGGGACATCGAGGCCGCGAACAAGGAGCTCGACATCGCCTACGCGACCTTCGAGGGGCTGCGCGATCGCTCGGGCCTCCTGGAAGTCGCGGGCCAGCGGGCTCGTCTGGCACGGGCGGAGGGTCGTCACTCCCGGGCGTTGGCCCACTGGGGCGAGATGCTCCGGCTGAACCGGGGTGACCCGGGGCTGGAGGCCGAAGCCCTCAACGGACTGGTGGAAGCGATGCTCGAGGCCGGGCAGCTCGACCACATCGACAAGCAGGTCGATCGACTCCAACGAGTGAGCCGTCTCAGTGGTGATACACGGCGTATCGCCGAGGCGACAACGACATGGGGCATGCTCCACATGGCCCGTGGGGAGACCGAACGTGCCCGCCGACAACTGGAAACCGCGGCCGCAATCTCGGCGACGCTCGGAGCCGCACGGCTGCAGTTGCGGTGTAGACTGATGCTCGCCGACCTAGAACAGCGGGCTGGAAACGTCGATACCGCGGAAGAAATCGCTAGGTGGGCCGCGCGTTTTGCTGAGGAACGTGGAAATCCGGGCGCCAAGGCCCAGGCCTGCGTGCGCCTGGCGTTCCTGGCGCTGGAACGGTCCGATACTCCGCGAGTCGCGGCCGAAGTGGAGGCCGCCGAGGTCGCCCTCCGCGACAGCCCGCGACACTCCCTCTGGCTGCATGTGGGCCTGCTCCGTGCCGCGCTCGCGGCGGAAGAGGGTGATGAGCGCGGGTGCCGCGCCTGGTGGTCGGTGGCGCGCGAGCGGGGCATCGAGCAGCGGGCAAGCTCGGAGTTGCGCCCGGCGCTTACCTGGCTCTGCGAGCGGGCGGCTGCCCGACACTGGAGCGACGTCGCCTCCCGAGCCGCTGCCGTGGCCGCGCGAGCGACCACAGCGTTGGGGCCGATGCGCTCACCGCTGGCGCGCTCGCGCGCGTGATGCGCCCGAAGGTGGCGCGGTGATGAGCGGAGCCAGGTCGTCCGGGAGTGGTGATACATATCTATGCATCACGCCGGTCCAAGGATGGCGGAAGCCGAGGATGTGGGCGTGAAGAGCGAGGCGGCCGCCTCGGCTGCAGCCGTAGATGTCGTCGCCGAGGATGGGGTGCCCGCTCTCGGCGAGGTGGATGCGGACCTGATGCGTGCGCCCGGTCTCGAGGCGCGCCTCGACCAGGGAGCCCGCGTCGAATCGACTGATACATCGAAGATGTGTCACGGCGGTTTTGGACTCGGCGGTGGCGGCGGCGACGGAGCCGCGTTTGCCGTCTCCACGATCACGTACCAGGTGGGATCGTACGGTTCGTGCGTTCATCGGGAAGGCTCCCGCGACGAGCGCAAGGTAGCTCCGCTCGATGTCATGGGCCTCGAAAATGGCCTTGAGCCGAAGTTGTGTTGGCTCGTCCAGGGCAACCATCATCAGCCCGGAGGTCCCCTCGTCGATGCGGTGGACCGCCAGGGCACACCCGAACCACCGCTCTACCGCACGGAGCACACTGGGCTCGCGCCGGCCTGGGGCGGGCACACTGAGCAAGCCGGACGGCTTGTAAACGATACAAAGATGGGTATCGCGCGCGATCACCGCCGGCTCATGGCGGGCGTCGAAGCGTGGGCGTTCGGAGATGATCCTAAGACCTTCCCCGACCGGTCGGTGTGGGTTGGTCACCGGCACGTCCTGCAGCCAGACCTTGCCGTGCTGAAGGAGCGTGCGCGCGTCCTTGCCGCTGTGCCCTCGTCCCCGGAGCCAGCCCAGGACGGTGGTCTGATCGAGGCTCTTGTCGTCACCGGCCATGTATCGCGGGTATAACGATTCGGTCCGCCCCCTCGTTCGTGGAGTTCAGATCATGCGTGCGCTGCTGCTGTCGCTGGTGCTTGGATTGATTGCGTGCGACGGGGAGAAGGAGCCGGGGGACAGTGGCGAGGACAGCTCGGCCGGTTTGGACACCGCCGACACCGCCGACACCGCCGACACCGCCGACACCGCCGACACGGGACCCACCGACGACGATGGCGACACCTACTCTGTCGAGGGCGGCGACTGTGACGATGCCAATCGGGACGTCCATCCGGGGGCGACCGAGATCTGGTACGACGGGGTCGATCAGGATTGCGACGGCAACGACGGCGACCAGGACGGGGATGGCGACGCGGCCTCGGGCTACGGCGGGACCGATTGTGACGACCTGGACGCCACGATCTTCCCCCGGGCCCCGGAGGTCTGCGACGGGCTCGACCAGGACTGTGACGGCGCGGTCGACGAGGAGGCCACAGCATTCTGGTTCCTCGACGCCGACGCCGACGGCTACGGCGACGCCGCGCAAGCGCTCGCCAGCTGCGACGGCGCCCCCGGCTACGTGACCAACGCCGACGACTGCGACGACGAAAACGCCGCGGTCAACCCGGTGGCCGTCGACGAGTGCGACGGGAAGGACAACGACTGCGACGGCGAGACCGACGAGGGGGCGACCACCTACGCCTGGTACCGGGATGTCGACGGCGACGGGCACGGCGACAGCGCCGACTTCATCTCCGCCTGCTACGAGCCGGCCGGCTACGCCGAGAGCTGGCGTGATTGCGACGACACGGAGGCTGCCGTGAACCCCGACGCCCCCGAGCTGTGTGACGGCCTCGACAACGACTGCGACGGCGATGTGGATCCGACCACCTCGGTGGACGCTCCGGAGTGGTTCAACGACGCCGACACCGATGGCCACGGGGACCCCGACACCGCGCAGCGCGACTGCACGCAGCCCGCGGCCACCGTCGTTCTGGGTGACGACTGCGATGACACCACCTCGGCGGTGAGCCCGGACGCTGCCGAGACGTGCAACGGTGTCGACGACGACTGCGACGGCACGGTGGACGAGACCGACGCCGTCGATGCGCTCACCTGGTACACCGACGCGGACACTGACGGCTTCGGCGACCCGAGCACCGCGGCCATGGCGTGCGAGGGCGCCGCCGACCAGGTCGCGGACGCCACCGACTGTGACGACGCCGATGCCTCGGTGAACCCCACCGCCGCGGAGAGCTGCAACGGGCTCGACGACGACTGCGACAGCGACGTCGACGAAGCGGGCGCCCTCGGCGAGACGGACTGGGCGGTCGACGCCGATGGCGATGGGTATGGCGACGACGCCACCGTCGTCACCCGGTGCGACGCGCCCTCGGGCACCGTGAGCACCGGCGGCGACTGCGACGACACCGACGCCACGCTCTACCCGTTCGCGGTCGAGCTGTGCGACGGCATCGATCAGGACTGCGACGGCGCCACCGCCGACGAGGCGGGCACCGCCACCTGGTACGACGGCAGCGGCGCGATCACCGACGTCAGCGCTGAGCTCGCGGTCGGCACGGCCAGCACTCCGATCGTGATCGGGGACGCCGCCAGTGCCGACGTGGTCGTCAGCGACGGCACACTCCAGCTCTGCGACGGCACGTGGTACGCGCGCGTGGCGCTCTCTGACGTCAGCTCGGACGTGACCCTGCTCGGCCTCAGCGGCGCCGAATATACGACGCTCACGACGGGTGGTTCGATGGGGGGACCGAGTGTCTCGGTGGTGTCGGTGACCGACGCGACACTCTCCATCGAGGGGCTCACGGTCGCGGACGGTCTTGGCACCTCGGGCAGCGCCGGTGGCGGCATCGCCGCCGTCCGCTCGACGACCTACACCACGCTACCCGGCACGCCGACGGTCACCCTCATCGATTCGGTGGTGCGCGACAACAACACCCGCTTCGGAGGTGGGATCGCCATCTACGGCGCCTCCTGGGTCGAGTTGATCGACACCCTGGTCGTGGAGAACACCGCATCGCTCTCCGGTGGCGGGTTCTGGATCCAGAACGGCGGCCAGCTCAGCTGTACCGCGACGTCGCTCGGCGCGGGTGGCGTCGTCGCCAACAGCGCCCCGACCGGCGGCGGCGGCTACCTCGGCGCGACCAGCAAGGGCACGGTGGACTCGGTGGGCTGCGATTGGGGTCAGGACTCCACCGCCGACGACAACGCCACCTACGACATCCAGCAGTTGCCCTCGGCGACCGACTACTACTGCTACCCCAACGCCACGAGCCTGACGGACACCGTGGCGTGTTCGGGCGGGAGCTGCACGGCCACCACCGACACGACCTGCCCCTGATCGGCACGCGGCAACGGGTGGAGGCCCCGTCGGGGCCGGAACACGTGACGGGCGGCTTGCCGCCCGGGCCGCCCGCGGGCACGTCCGCTGATATCAGAAGAGCAGGCGGGCGGGTTTGGGGGTGAACCAGAAGACGACGCCGGTTCGGACATCCCACGCGAACATCCAGGAGGGCAGTGTTTCAGCGAGTCCCGGCCATGCCCAGCCGCCGATGTCGAAGAAGAAGCCCATGGCCGGCCAGGGGCGCGCGTCGAAGCCGAGGACCGTTCGGGTGCCCAGGGTTGGCGCCAGGCTGTCGCCGTAGAGGGCCCCGTGTGCGAACCAGATCGAAGGACCGGTCTTCAATCGGAGCGCCCAGGCGCCACCCCCGATCGGAACATGAATGCTGCCGAGAAGATCGAGCACCGGCCCTTCGATCAGCGCGTCGCCCGACGAGGTGTCGTACCCGGACAGCTCGAGCGCGGGGCCGAACAGCCCCGCCAGCGGCACGTCGACCCCCACCGAATAGCCAACGCCGGGAACGAGCGCATCGCCAGAAAATCTAGCTGCGACCTGTGGGCTCGCGAAGATCGAAACGTGTGCCCGTTCGTTGCGGTCGGCGTACCGGTGGTAAACCTCCCAGGCCGAACGGCGCACGGCGAGGTCTTCGGCCGGTGCGGGTCCTTCGGCGAGGGCCTTGAGGATCGCCAACCCTTCGGCGCGGCTGCTCGTGTGCAACAGGGCATACCCCGTGAGGAGTTGAGCCGGCTCGTGCCGCCCGCCGCCAATCTCCGTGGCGCTCTGCGCCTCGCGGAGCGCCTGGCGCGAGTCTCCGGTTCGCCAGGCAGCCAGCGCGCGAAGGTACGCTTCATCGGCACGGGGATCGCGCGGCGGCGCTTCCGCCGGCGTGGCCGCGGGAGCGCCGTCTTCGGCCGCCGCGGGCGACACCAGGGAGAGGCACAAGAAAAGTGGCGTCACGATTTCAGATTAGTCAGCCATGCCGCGGTCCGCGACTCTGAGATGCATGAAACGGTCGAGCGGCATGGGAGGCCGCGGCAGGCCAGAAACCGCAAGTTGAAGGACGGAGGGTAGGCGCGGTAGGGGGAGAGGGCGGCGAGGCCTCTCCCCCCTCGCACGATACGCGCGCCGATCGCGCTGTCCCGTGGCATAGTGGCGGTGGGCCGGAAGGAGTGTAGATGCGCCGGACGTCGATGTTTTTTCCGCTGATTCTCGCTTGTGCGTGTTCCGCCGGCCTCAGCGAGGCCACCTTCCCGACGGGCTCCCAGACCGTGGTCACGAGCGCGGACCTGCACTCCTTGCTGGTCGTCGACAACGCAGGCGGCGCCCTGTCGCGACGTGACATCGAGGGGGGCAAGACGACCTCGGTCGCAGTCGGCGCCCTCCCCGAGCGGGTCACCCGGGCCGGCTCCAAGATCTACGTGACCGTACGCGGTGAGCGCGCCCTGGCGGTCCTGACGGACGCGTCCGGCGAGCTCGAGTTGCTCGAGAAGGTCGACGTCGGCGCCGAGCCGATCGGCGTCGTCGCTCGCGAGGACGGGACGCGGATCTACGTGGCGCTCTCCCAGGAGGACGCGGTCGTCGAGCTCGATGGCAGCACGCTTGCGGAGGTGCGTCGGTGGTCGGTCGCCGGTCAGCCGAGCTGGCTGGCGCTCCACCCGTCGGGAAAGGCCCTCTTCGTGGCCAGCGCCATGGGCGGTGGGCTCGTGCGTGTCGATCTGGACGCCAGCACGGTCGCCGAGGTCAGCCTCGCCGAGCCGGTGGGCGCGGGCTCGTCGGGTGAGGATCGGTTCACGCGGCGCCTCACCGGCGATCTCTGGATCTCGTCAGACGGCGACACCCTCGCGGTTCCGGGCCTGTTCGTCGACAACCTGACCCCTGCCGATGATCCGGCCGATGCCGGCGTCGGCAACTCGGGCAGCGGCTACGCCTCCACCAACACCGTGGTGACCAGTCGGTTCAACCCGGGCGTGATGGTCGCCGAGCTGGACGCGTCGGGTGCGGTGGTCGATACCCCGCGTGCGGTCTTCCTGGCCGGGTTCGCCAACGTCGGCGACAACGAGGAGATCGTGCGCAGCTACCCGACGAGCGTCAGCATGCCACCGCGTGGCGACCTGGTGGTGGTCACGATGGAATCGTCGGCGACCGCGGTCGTGCTCTCGCTGAGCACCCTGGCCGCGAACTCGGGCGCGGAGAGCTCGGATACCGGCGGGTTCGGCGCCTCGCCGCGCGACGATGGCTTCGCAACCGGCGCGGCGGTATTCGCGTCGATGGACGCCGGACCCCAGGGTGTCGCGTTCGTGAGCGACGACCTCGCCTATGTCGACAACTTCCTCGACCACTCGCTGCGGGCGCTCGACGTCAACACCGGGCGTGCGCGGGTCAATGTCTTGTTGGCCAGCGCCGAGACCGAACTCTCCGACACCATGGACGGAGGCGAGAGTTTCCTGGGGGTCACCACGGCCCTGGATGCCGAGGTAGAGGCGGGCCGCAAGCTCTTCTTCTCGGCGGTCAGCGACAAGATGGCGGCGGACGGCGCGGGCGTGTCCTGCTCCACCTGCCACTTCGACGGGCGCAACGACGGCCTGACCTGGACCTTCTCGGACTCGGTACGGCAGACGCCGACCCTGGCGGCGGCGGTCGCCGAAACCGCGCCGTACACCTGGACGGATGGCGTCGACACGGTCGCAGCCGAAGCGGTGGTGACCAGCCAGGGCCGGATGGGCGGCGCCGCGCTCACCGCCCGCGATGCCCTTGATATCCAGGCCTTCATCCTTTCGATTCCGGAAGTCGACGTTCACCAGAAGGGCGTGATGGACGACGCGGTGCAGCGGGGTCGCGCAATCTTTGCGAGTGCAGAAGTCGGTTGTGCCAGCTGCCACCCGGCCCCGCTGTACACCGACAACGAGCACCACGACATCTACGGGCTCACCAAGGTGAACACCCCGTCGCTGGTCGGCATCGCCTCGAGCGCGCCGTACCTCCACAACGGTTCGGCGGGGGACCTTCGCGGCGTGGTCGACGCGGCTCTCAACGGCGAGATGGGCGCCACCGGCCACCTGAGCGAGCCGGAGAAGGACGACCTGGTGGCCTTCCTCGCGACGCTTTGATTTCGAGAGGGGGAAGGAGCTGCGCCCCTTCCCCTACCGCGCCAGCAACTCGGGTATCCGACCTTCGGCCGTCCGCAAGCGGCCGACTCATCCCATCTCTCCCCATCCCGCCCAGCCGCAGAGCCGTCCGCCGCGCGATGCTGTCGCGCCATGCGTGCATTCAACGCCGTCAGCAGCCCTCTCTCGACCTGCTCGACCCCCGCCAGCCGGAGCGCAGCGCCCGCGACCGCCCAAACGATCGCGAGTCCCAGCGACCGTGCGAGCATATCCGTGAGCATCGGCCGGCTTAGCCCTTCGGGGCGTCGGTCCCCGACACCAGGTCCCGGGCCGCGCGACGCTCCATCTCCGCGGCGGTGGCGTGGTGGTAAACAACCAAGCCCACGGTCAGCACCGCCACCTCACGCAAGAGTGGGAGCGGCGCTTGCAGCACCGTCCACGCGGTTTGGAACCAGGTCGGGCGGGGAACGAGCGTCGGCAGCACGTCCAGGAGCATGCGCTCCGGTCGGCCAGGGTCCATGCCCATCACCGCCGTGCTCAGCGCGTCGAGGTCGAGACTCGGGCTCAGAGCCGAGCTCACCACCGTGAGCGTGCCGGACAAGACGAAGAACGCGAGCATCAGGACGGTCGATGCGCCGGCAACTGACCAGCCCGGTTGAGCGCTCCCTGGGCCACCGAGGGGAACGGTGCCGAGGCGGCTGCTTCGCCCGAAGGCCGCCAGGCCGCTGCCGCTCTCGTAGGCATCGACGATCGCCAGCCCGTACGGCAAGAAGATGACGCAGCCCCCGATGAACCACAACCCGGTGGCGGTGCTGAAGATCACGCCTGAAACGAGCCAGCTGAACTGAAGCCGCCAGGCGAGCGTGCGACGCAAACCAGCCCGGATGTCGACCGGCCGGCCCGCCACGAGGTCGGCGACGGCGATGAAGGCCAGGACGAGCGCCACGAGCTGGACGATGAGTTGCAGAAGCATGACGACCATCGCCGCCAAGGCGATCCCGAAGAGAAGGTTGACGTCGAGGCCGTAGGGGGAGATCAGGGAGCGCAGGACATCGGCGAGGAAGCGCTCCGCGACCGCGCCGGGAAGGGCGCTGACCCAGCCGAGGAGCAGCAGCAGCGGCAGCCACACGCCCGCGCCGGCCGCGAGCGTGCGGACGGTGGCGCTGAGCGCGGCGAGGGTGGACGAGGCCGGACCGGTCATCTGCACGACCGTATCTGGCCCGCGATAGGCGGGCGCGTGGTTGTGACCTGGCGTGGCATGGTTCCGTACGTTGAGACGCTCGACGCCCAGCGCCGGTATCGGGACGAGGTGATTGCAGGTCGCGAGCCCGAGGCGCTCTGGCTGCTCGAGCACCCGCCGGTCATCACCACGGGACGGCGAGATGTCGCCATCGACGCCGCGCGCGTCGCCGACGCGGGCTATCAATTCGTCGCGACAGAACGTGGCGGACTCGCGACGTGCCACGAGCCAGGTCAGCTCGTTGGATACTGCTTCGTGGACGGGTCACGGCGTGGGATTCGAGCGATCGTCGCCGGGCTCGAACTCGGCATCGTCGGCTGGCTGGCGACGCTGGGCGTCCTGGGCGCCGACCGACCCGCCCACCCCGGCGTGTGGGTCGGCCGGGACAAGGTGTGCGCGATCGGCTTGCACGTGCGTCGCGGCGTCACGATGCACGGCTTTGCGCTGAACCTCGTCAACGACCTGACCGGGTTCGGGCTCATCACGCCCTGCGGCATCGTCGAGGGCGGGGTTACCAGCGTCAAACGTCTGAGAGGCGCGGCGCCGACCCCGAAGGAGGCGTCGGCCGGTGTCGGCGCGTTCGTCGCGGGTGCGCTGGCCGCCGGCTGATCCTTGACATGGCCGATTCGAGGTAGTAGATGCGGGCGCTCGTTGGCACGTAGCTCAGCGGCAGAGCATCGCCCTGACACGGCGAGGGTCGTGGGTTCAAATCCCTCCGTGCCAACCAAACCCCTTCCACCCGTCCAACGGAGATTTTTTGCGCGGACCCCTACGGCGTGATGCCCTCCAGTCCCCCCCCGAACGAAACGAGCCCCGGGTCAATGAACGGATCCGGGTCCCGCGCGTGTTGGTCATCGACGATGCCGGCGAAAAGCTCGGCGAGATGGACACCAGCGAGGCATTGGCTCTAGCTCGTGAGCGCGGGCTGGACCTGGTTGAAGTGGCGCCAATGGCCCGCCCGCCGGTCTGCAAAGTGGCCGATTACGGAAAGCTCAAGTACGAACGCAAGAAGCGGGAGGCCGAAGCACGGCGCAACCAGGTCATCGTCGAAATCAAGGAGATCAAGCTCCGTCCCAAGACGGACGATCACGACTTCGACGTGAAGCTGCGCGCGGTGGAACGGTTCCTGGCTGATGGCGACAAGGTCAAAGTAACGGTTCGTTTCCGCGGTCGAGAGATCGCTCATCGTGACATCGGGGAAGAACAGTGTCGTCATCTTGCTGAACGCCTCGGGCCCGCTGCGATCGTCGAGCAGGCTCCGCGGATGGACGGCAAGCAGATGTTCATGCTTCTGGCACCCGGCAAGAAAAAGTAGGAGTTTACATGCCCAAGATGAAGACCAATCGCGCCGCCGCCAAACGTTTCAGCAAGACTGGCACCGGCAAGATCAAGTACAAGAAGCGCGGCCTGCGTCACTGCTTGGAGCACAAGTCCAAGGACACCAAGCGTGGCCTCCGCAAGACCGGGTACATCGACGACACCAACCACAAGCAGGTAGCGGCGCTGATTCCGTACAAGTAGTCTCACCTCACCGACCCCGCCGCCACCGCATCATTGCTGGGAAGCGGCGTTTCACCCAAGTGGAGTCATCATGGCACGTATCAAACGGGCGGCAATTTCCCGCGTTCGCAAAAATCGCCTCTACAAGCGCGTAAAGGGCTTCTTCCTCGGCCGCCAGCGCTTGCGTCAGGCGATGGAGCACAGCGATCGCGCCAAGCGTTTCGCGTTCGCCGGCCGCAAGCAGAAGAAGCGCCACTTCCGCGGTCTGTGGATCAGCCGGATCAACGCGGCCCTCGCGCCCAAGGGCATCTCCTACAGCCGCTTCATCGCGAGCCTGCACAAGTCCAACGTCGGCCTCGATCGCAAGATTCTCGCTGACCTCGCGCTCAACGATCCCGCTGGATTCGACGCCGTCGTCGCCCGCGTGCAGGCGGCGGGCTGATCGTGCGCTGGCTCGTCCTCGGTCTGGTCGCGTGCGACACCGCGGACGAGACGACCTATGAGCAGTACAACGCCGATGGAGACAGCGTCACCGTGTCCGTGGGCGTGGCAGAGCTTCTCCCGGCGGTCACGACGGTGCTGCACAGCTCGACCGGCGAGGTCGAGGTAGGGACCGCTTCGGTGGACCCGGGGGGCGGGCCGGTCGGTAGCACCCACACGGTGCTCGTCAGCCTGTCCGAAGACTACGTGGCGGACGTGGACCGGGTCTCCGTCCGTACCGACTCGGGGGACCGGGGTGAGGACGAATACGACCTCGAACCGGACTCTACGGGAACCGGGATCTACAAGCGCGAGTTGGTGACCGTGGGCGGAGAAGACGAGACCCGGGACGACGTGCTCACCTTTCGCCTCTGGACTGCGGTTGAGGGTGACAGTGCCGAATGACGGCCGCTCGCGTCCGCGGCCCGCCGCCCTGACCAAGGCCGGACTGGTGGACGAACTGCGCGACGCCACCGGTCTGCCGCGGCAGGACGCCGCCGGCTATGTCGAGGGCCTGCTGGAGTCGATGAAAGAAGCGCTCGAGGCAGGCGAGACCATCAAGATCAGCGGCTTCGGCAACTTCGTGGTGCGTGCCAAGCGGGCCCGCCGGGGCCGGAACCCCTCCTCCGGCGAGACCATCACCCTGCCGGGACGGCGGGTGTTGACCTTCAAGCCCTCGCGGGTGCTGCGCGACGCGCTGCAGGAGCCCGAGTCTCGGTGAGCGAGGTCCCCGACAAGCTGTTCTTCCGAATCGGGGAAGTCGCCGAGCTGGTCGGTGTGGAGCCGCATGTGCTTCGGTATTGGGAGACGGAGTTCAAGCTGAGGCCGCAGCGCTCGTCGTCGGGGCAGCGGCTGTACCGGCGGCAGGAAGTCGGGCGCTTCCTCAAGGTGCGTCAGCTTCTGCACCAGGAAGGCTACACCATCGCCGGCGCGCGCAAGGCCATGGCCGAGGCGACGTCGGGCGAGGCGCCGGCGCGCCCGCGCCCGCAGGTCGGGGTGGAGATGGAGGCGTTGCGCGACACCTTGCGGAGGGTGCGCCGGCTGCGCGCGCAGATCGTGGCGCTCTCCGGCGAAGTGCGGGGCTGATCCTCGGGGAGGCCGCCCGGCGGCTTGACAAGCGACCCCTGTCGGATAGCTGCGACCCCGTCGGGGTATAGCTCAGCCTGGTAGAGCGCTTGAATGGGGTTCAAGAGGTCGCACGTTCGAGTCGTGTTACCCCGACCATTGACATGAAGGCCCGTCGAAGTGATGAACTTCTACGGGCCTTCCTCGTTTTTGGGAGCGATCGGCGTTCGAATCCGCTCAAGCCAGTAGCCGGGTTCGCGCTTCGTGTGGGCGATGGCGACGAACTCGATGGCGTCGGGCCGAATCTCATACGCGAGGATGTACGGGAGGTTCTTCATCACCCGACGCCGGTGCCGAACGCTTCCCGGCCAGGCAGTCGAGGCCATCGGTGCAGCCGCGACGCCATCCATGGCCTGCTCCACCGCGCCGAGGAATTCCTCACCAAGCCCGAGGCGGCGATCTTCGTACCACTCCGCCGGCTGCATGACCTCCGCGAGGGCCTCGGGGAGCAGTTCCCGACGAAGGCTCACCGGGACGCGAGGCGACGGAGAACCTGTGCGCGCCCGCCAGCGACGTCGACACCCAGCCGAACGGCCGGTCCGCCGCAGCCTGATCCACCCATCCACGTTCACACCCAAGCAGGCTCCGATGCTGGAGACCGCCCGACGACCCCGCGTTCCACCAGACTGAGAGTCCAGTGCGCGCAGCCCTTCGGCGCGGGCGAGCACGCGGTCGCCACGAGCAGCGCTTCCTGCTTTTCGTCCAGCGTCCTCTCTCCACCTGCGCATTCCGCCCATCGTGATCACGATGGGGCGTTTTCGCAGTCAAGAGCAATGCCCGCCGACCCAGTTTCACGCCCTCCTCGTTGGACCGACCGGCAGGGGCAGTACCTCGCCTTCATCCACGACTACACCAAGGTCAACCGCCAGCCGCCCGCGGAGACCGACATCGCCCGGTTCTTCGACCTCGCGCCCCCCTCCGTCCACCGCATGGCGGTGGAACTTGCCGAGCGCGGTCTCCTCGCCAAGACTCCCAGTGCCGCGCGTAGCCTCCGCGTGCTGGTGCCGCGAGCTGAGCTACCGGAGATAGAGTGACGACCGTGCTGCCGATCAAAACCCCCGCCGCGAGGTACTAGCCCCCCGCCTGGAAGGCGCCCTTGTAGAAGTAATAGCTGCTCCCGTCGTCGCACACGACATTGCCGCCGTGCCAGTACACATCGCGAAGCACACTCTGCTCGTCCATGGTGCAGCGTTTGCCGATCATCCCGCTCTTGGTCGCGGAGTAGGCGTCGTCAGTCGCGACATCGGCAATGATGATGCGCGTCCCCTTCGGGAGTGAGTAGTCGAGGGCGTTGGGCGGGGGGGCCGCTGGGGCGACACCGCCGCTGAGTTCATAGGCGGCCTTGTGAAAGTAGTAGCTGCTGGCGTCGTCACAGTTGACGTTGCCCCCGTGCCACATTCCATCCTTGAACGAGCTCTCCTCGCTCAGCGTGCACAGCTTGCCGACGATGGTGGCCTTGTCTGGGAAGTAGGCATCGTCCGAGGCGACGTCCGCGATGCGTACGCGGCTGCCCGCTGGCAACGAGGTCGTGACCACCCCCGCAGGGACCGGCGTCGTCGAGACGGTGCCCCCAGCCAACTCTTCGTAGGCGGCCTTGTAGAAGTAGTAGCTACTGCCGTCGTCGCAGTAGACCTGACCGCCGTGCCATTCGCCGTCGTTGAGCGTGCTTTCCCCCTCCAGCCGGCAGGTCTTGCCCGTAATCGTGGTGCGGTTTACAAAAAAGGCGTCCTCGGCGTGGACGTCGAGCACCTTGACTCGCGCCCCCGACGGCAACGGACGCGTAGCGCGAAGGCCGGGGAGGGCCGGCACCACGGCGACGGCCGGCGCGGGGCCCTGGTCCAGGTAGGCCGCTTTGTAGAAGTAGTAGGTGTTGCCGTTGTCGCAGTCTTTGACCGAGCCACCGTGCCAGCCCTCGCCCTGGTGGGTCGACTCCCCATCGGTGGTGCAGGTGAGGCCCACGATCGTGTCGCGGTCGGTGTAGTAGGCGTCGTCGGATGCGACCTCCAGGATCTGCACGCGCTCGTTCCCCGGGACCGGAAACATCACCCGGCCATCGGTGGCGCCGGCGTTGGGGATGTCGATTCCCGCCTCACGAAGCACCGTCTCCAAGTCGCCGCCACAGCAGCAGAATCCGGCCGCGAACACGAGGACACCGACGGGGAGGAGCAGCTTCACGACGAACCTCGGGGGACGTGGCGCGAATAACCCACCGCTCGCAACGTTCCCGCTGGCCATCGCAACTCGTCTTCATCGCGCGGGGAACCTCCCCCTCGCGGCCGCGGTCTGATAGCCGGGTGCCCATGTCCCTCCGCCGTCAGCTCGCCCGGTGCGTCCTCGGTGTCGTCCTCGCGCTCGGGGCAGTGGAGGCCGCCTACTGGGCGCGGGACGACGGCGCCTTCCCACACCTCAACGTGTATGCGCCGGACGAGGCGCTGGGCACGCGGTTGCTGCCCGGCAGCCGCCAGCGTGTCGCGTTCGGCGGGAACCCGACCACGTCGGTGCGCATCAACGCCCAGGGCTTCCGGGGCGCCGACTGGGGGCCGCCGGCCGCGGGGGAGCTCGTCGTGGTGGGCGATTCCCAGGTCTTCGGGCTCGGCGTAGAGGAGGACGAGTCGCTGCCGTCGATGCTCGCGTCGGTCACCGGGCGGCCGACGCTCAACGCCGGCGTACCGACCTACGGACCTCAGGAGTACCGCGCGGTGGTGCAACGGCTCCTCGGGGAGCGCAAGCCGGCCATCGTGGTGGTGGTGATCAACCTCGCGAACGACCTCTTCGAACGGGATCGCCCCAATCGAGATCGCCATAAGGTCTGGGACGGGTGGGCGGTCCGCTCGGAGACGATGCCGGACGCCGTGGTCGAGTTTCCCCTCCGGCGACTGCTCTTTCGCGAATCGCACTTCGTCCACGCGGCGAGGCGATGGGTGTACGAGCACGAGGACGACGCCGATCTGGGCGTGCCGTCGGAGGGGGGACTCGCCGACCTGCTGCCGGTGACCCAGGCGGCGGAGCCTGAGCCCATGGTTCAGGCCCAGCGCGGCTCCTTGGAGGAGGCGCTCAGCGGGGTCACGCCCGGCAACCCGAACTCGGTGGCGGGCAGGGTTCAGCAGGCCGCGCAGGAGCGTCTGTACCTGGAGCGGGACCTCTACGTCATGCTCCAGCGGGTCGATCCGCGTTGGACGTACGACGACATCGTCGCGGTCGAGGCGGTGAAGCGGCAGAATCGCCCGGGGGACATCGTCTACGAACGTGAGGTTGAGAGCGCACGCGCGGTCACGGTGACGGCTGAGCTGTTGAAGCGGGCGGTGCAGCTCCGGAAAACGGTTGTCAGCTCGTTGAGGGAGTGGGTCGAGGCGCACCCGAACGACGAGCGAGCCGGCCAGGCCAGAACGCTCCTGGCCGAGTGGGATGCGAAGAAGGCGACGCTCGACTCGTTGGCCACCAGCCTCGACGCCGTGCCGGTGGTCGATTCGCCGCTGGCCGGTTTCGTTCGTGACCTCAAGGCGCTCTGCGAAGGCGCTGGCGCCGAGCTCGTGGTGGTGGCGCTGCCGTTGGATGTCCAGGTGTCGTCGTCGGAGTTCGAGAAGTACGGCCGATTGGCGGAGGACATGACCGGGACGCGGGTGCTGCTCGAGGAGTTGGTCGCCAGCTCCCGACGCGCTGGGGTTCGGGCCGTCGAGCTGACCGGCGCGCTGGCTGCGGCCGAGCCCGGCGCGTTCCTCAACGCCGACCTGCACATGAGCCCCATCGGGACCAGGGCGGCGGCGGTCGCCATCGCGCGGACGCTGGATGAACCCAGGCCGGTGGCCGTGCCGGGGTCGGGATTCCCGGAGGGTCGAAGCCGCATGCCCACGGTTGCCGAGATGGCGCTCGCGCCGGAGATCACGGTGAAGGGCTCGTCTCGGAATCGTTGCTCCACCCGGCAGCTCCGGGAGTGGCTGTTGGTCGAGTGTGCGGCGATGTCGGGGGGACACCGCGACGGCGCCGATACGGTCGCAAGCGTCCACCTGGAGACGGCGCCGCTGGAGACCGCGTGGAGTGTGAGCCGCTACGCCGCCCAGGTGATCATGCCCCTGTTGCCGGGCCGAGAGGCGCGCGTGCAGTTCAACTGGCCCCGCAAGGCGATGCCCGACGTGGTCGACGGCGACGAGCCGCCCTGGGTCGACGGCCGGCGCGAGACTCTGGCGGTGCGGTGGGCGGGGGAGAAGGCCACGGTGGCCTTCGAGCCGTCCTCCGCTGCGTTCGTGGCGGATGTCCACGTGTTCCCGGCTCAGCCCACCTGCTTCTCCGAGGGGTACGCCGAGTCGTGGTGGAATGTCGCGCGCGGCTGCGCCCAGACCTACGACGAGTGCGGCGACGCGCAGGTCTGTGCCACGGGGAGCGGCGTGCGCCCGCCGGCCTGCACGGAGGGGACCGCCGCGGTCGGCTCGGCGGGCTGGTGTTTCGCGCTGTGCGATGTCGCGACGCCGTGCGTGGAGGGGGTTTGCACTCCGTGGCAGGGGGCGGGGGTGTGTCTGTGACCGCGAACCGACCCCGCCCAGGAGCCGTCACAGCCCCTCGATCGCCACCTTGTACCGATCGATCTGCCGCTGCATCGCTGCCGCCTCGCCGGTGACCGTCAACGCGTCCTTGGGGCACACCCACCAACAGTAGAGGCACTGCACACAATCGGGCAAGTCCAGCTTCACGCCGATGTCGTCCAGCGTCAGCCCGGTGGGGCAGACATCTTCGCATTTGCGACAGTCGCCGCAGGTGCCCGGCGCTCGAGCGACGAGCCGCAAGCTGTCATCTTCGAGCGAATAGACATCCTGGATGATTCGCGCCTTGTAGGCGAGCTCCGCGACCGCTGGCAGGGCCACCAGGGGCTGCATCGCGGTCTTGAGCCAACTCAGGTGTCGCGATTCCGACAGCGCGGCCAGGCGGCTGCGGGGCGGAGCGTGTTGAATGGGTACGACGACGGAGACCTCGCGCTCCACCTGTGACAACAACGCCTCGTCCACCACCCCGGCATCGAGTGCGTGCTGGAGGTAGGGGACGGTCCGCGGGGCGATCCCCACGAGGCGCGCGGCGACCACATCGTTGAGGAAGGGGTCGTCGGCCATCAAGAGCCGCCCCAGACGCACCGGGTCGCCGTCGCCGGGGCCGTTCCCCTCCATGGCGACGAGCCCGTCCACCAGGATGAGGTCGGGCTGCACCACCTCGGAGAGCGCGAAGATGTTGCGGCCGAGGTCGTGATGCATATGGCGTTTGTCCTGGCCCACGCAGATGCCGACCCAGTTCTTCATCGCGCAGGACAGCCCCGCCTCGGCGTGGGTCTTGATCTTCGGGACTGAGATGAGGAAGTCCGCGTCGAGCACGGTCTTTGCCACCAGCGGCTCGGCCCCGGCGTGCAACACGATGCGCCGGCCTTCGTCGCGATTGAGATCGACCGTCCTGGCGCCGTACCGCGCCGCCAGCTTGTCGATCCGCAGTCGTTTGAAGCTGGAGATGTTGCGGCGTTCGATGCCGACGTTGCTGCCGTCGGCCACGGTGAGGTCGGTGTAGCCGCGTCGATGGAGCGCCTCGATCAAGGCCGCGATCACCCGCAGGTCGGCGCAGTTGCCGGTGAGCGCCACCAGGTCGTTGTTGAGGTTGGGCTTGATGACGATACGGGCATCGCGACCGGACGGCAGTATCGCCTCCCATCCCGACAGCAGCAGCTCAACGGTGGCAAACACCTCTGCGCGCGTCCAGGCGGCGCGGACGTCGACGCGGCCGCGGGCGTGCGAGATCGAGAGGGTGTTACCCGGGCGGTCCATGAGCACAGCTATCCTCGCGCCGGGCGTGTACCTCGCCCATAAACCGGTCGGAGCCACCAGCCGTTCGGTCGTCGAAGGCGTGCGCGGGACCTCGCGCCTGTCGATGTGCCATGGCGGCGCCCTCGACCCCTTTGCCGAGGGTCTGTTGCTGATCCTGGTCGGCGAGGCGACCAAACTCTTCGAGTTCCTGCACGCGGTGCCCAAGGTTTACCAGGCGGAGGTGGTGTGGGGAGCGGAAACGGACACGCTCGACCCCCTCGGAAACGTTGTCGCGACGGGCGATACGGCCACGCTGAATGAGTCGCGACTTGACGATGAGCTGAAGTCCCTGACGGGCTGGACGGAGCAGGTGCCGCCGGCGACGAGCAACAAACGGGTTGGCGGAGAGCGCGCCTACGTTCGTGCACACCGGGGGGAGTCCGTTCTGGTGCCTCGGTCGCGTGTCTTGCTGCACGAGGGGGCCTGGGTCCGTCACGAGTTGCCGTGGCGGTCGTGGATGCGCGTTTCCGTCGGCGGTGGCTTCTACGTTCGGAGTCTCGCGCGTGACCTCGGGCGGACGCTGGGAGCGACGGCGCACCTCGCCACCTTGCGACGAGTGAGCATCGGCCCGTGGACCGACCCGGCGCCGGAAGCACCGATGGTCCGGCTTCAGGGCGAGGCGCTCCTGCCCTGGTGCCTCACCCGCCGCCTTCGTGATGAAGAACGCAGCTTGTTGGAAGCGGGATCGCCCGTGCCGCGGGGAGACGTGCGCCCGGCCCCGTGGAGCCTTCCTGAGGGTTTCCCGCCGCCGCTGGTCCGGCTCATTCACCAGGGGCGCATCGTGGGCCTGGCGCCGGACGCGCCGGAATTGGTGCCGGTGCTGCGCCTTCGAGGCGTATAGCTACCGGTAGCCGCTCGGCTGGATCTGCTTGCGCAGCTCCTCCGCGACCGGGGGCTTGGGCCCGGCCGGCACACAGGTGTCGGCGCCGAGCTCCCGGAGTTGGGCATGGAGCGCGTCGGTTGCGGCGGTGCGTAGGTTGGTCTTTCGGACCGTGCCGGCGGACTCCTCCTCAATGTCCCACCGTGTGTCATCAAACTGGACGAGGCGGAGACGCTGACGGCCGGCTCGCCCTCCGACATGCGCGCTCCGCGCCCAGCGTCGCAGATCTGCGACGCTGGGTCGATGCCCACCTCGGGACGTTCCTGCCCCAGGACGACATCACCAAGGCGCTCAACTACACCAACAACCACTGGGAGGCGCTCGTGCGTTTCCTCACCGACGGTCGAATCCCCATTGACAACAATTGGGCGGAGCGGGCGGTCAAGGCGATTGCGCTCGGCCGAAACGCATCCATGTTCGCCGGCTCCGATGCCGGGGGAGCGCGAAGCGCCACGTTCTACTCGTTCGGGGCCACCCGTCTCCAACACAACGTCGAGCCCCACGCCTGGCTCGCCTGGGTCTTGGACGATAAGAAATTTGAACGGCATGGTGGCGGAAACACCCGGTGAGGGCAAGCCCGTCGGCCGCGAAAGACGGCCCGTTCGGAGGCAAAAGCTGGGGGCGGCGGGCAGCTCCCCTCGCTTGATGACGTGTGGCGCGGATTCGTTGTTTGAAGGTCCTATTCGCCGCAGATGCTGATCACCGACACCGAGTTGCTGCCGGCGTTGGTGATGTAGGCGGTGCTGCCGTCGGGGCTGACCGCCGCCGCTTCCGGTTTGGAGCCGACCGCGATGGTGGCGGTCACGGTGTTGGTGGCGGTGTTGATCACCGACACCGAGTTGCTGTCGTTGTTGGCGGTGTAGGCGGTGGTGCCGTCGGGGCTGACCGCCACCGCCC
>SHYX01000054.1 GCA_009692585.1 Myxococcales bacterium | reverse complement strand
TGGACGGTGACGACTGCGACGATGGTGACGCGGCCTCGTACCCCGGCGCTGCGGAGACCTGCGGTGACGGCGTCGATCAGGACTGCGACGGCAGGGATGTGGCGTGCCCGGAGGATAGCCCCTACTTCCGCCCCTTCACCAGCCGCCTGTCGGTCCGGCGGACACCATCCCCGCCGCGGGGCTCCCGCGAGACCCGGCTGGGCTTTTGGGCGGCGCGATCCCGCACCGAGTGCAGGCTCTCGCCGGTGTCGAGCCGCCCTCCGCGGGCCATGCGCTCGATCTCCTTCAGCTTCATCTCGTCGTTGGCGGTGATGAAGTTGTAGACCGTGCCGCCTGCTGTGCCGTCGGGCCCGAGCCGACCGATGCGCCCGATGCGGTGCAAGTACTCGCTCGGCCGCTCGGGTAGGTCGTAGTTGAGCACGAACGCGAGGTCGGGGATCTGCAGGCCGCGTCCGCCAAGCTCGGTGGTCAGCAGGATGCGGCCTTCGCCGGCCCGGAATCGCTTGAGCGCCGCCTGCCTCTCGCGCGGGAGCCAGCCGCCGTGCACCACGATGACCGAGTGACCGCGCTCGGTGAGCGCCGCCGCCACTTCGTCTGCGGTCTCCCGGCGGTTGGTGAACCCGATGCCGCGGGTCGTGGGGTCCTTGTAGGAGACGAGGATGTCGCTTGCTACGTCGGCCTTCTCGGTCCACCGGAGGCGGACGTTCTTGATGATGATGGACGACGGCGCCTTGTGGGCATCCTTCGCTTCAAGCAGCGCCGGCTTCTCTGGCCTGGCCGCGCACCACGCGCGGATGGGCTCCGGCAGGGTCGCGCTCACCAGCACGAGCTGGCGGGGCCGCGCGGCGGTGCTCGGGGCGGCGTCGATGCACGCGACGGTGTCGGCGCGCTGGCCGAAATCCAGCAGGGTGTCGGCCTCGTCGACTACCACGACGCGAACGTCGCTTAGGTCCACGGTGTTCGCCGCGAGGAGCGCACGTAGGCGCTGCGGGTTGGCGATCAGCACCTCGCAGGGGGTGAGCAGCTGCTTGCGGGTGTCCGAGGGCGTTTGCCCACCCGACACCGACCGGACGCGGAGCTTGACGCCATGCGCCATGCTCTTGAGCACCTTCTCGGTCTGCACGACGAGCTCCCGCGTGGCGGTGAGCACCAGCGCCCTGGGGCGCGCCGCGACGGTGACCATGCCCTCGGCGTCTTCGATCGCCCGGAGCTGCTGGAGCACAGGCAGGCCGTACGCGAGCGTTTTTCCTGAGCCGGTGGGCGCGAGGCAGAGACAGCTTGCCCCGCCGAGGATCGCGTGGATGCACAGGCGTTGGACCGGCGAGGGCTCGGTGAGCCGCAGCTCGTCGAGGCAGCGGACGAGGCCGGGGAGGAGGCCGAGAGACGAAAACGTCTGGGTGGGTGGCTGGGACATGGGCGCGGGTAACTCGCTACGTTGCGCTGCTCGGAGTTCTGTCATGGGCGGCATCGCTGGCCTCTTTCATCCCGGCCTACCGGACGGTCACGCGCCGACCCCGGAGGAGCGCGACGTGCTGTTCTCAGGATCGAGCTTCGTTGGGGATCGTGCCGCGCTGGTCGCCCAGCCGCGCTCGACGATGGCGCGGACCGACAATCTCGTGGTGCTGGTCTCCGGGCACTTTGATCGGGCGCCGAACACCGCCCAGTCGGCCGCCGAGCTGCTCCTGAACTACTGGGAGCGTCAGGGCGTGGACGCCCTCGCAAATTTTGAGGGGGCCTTCGTCGCCGCGGTGTTCGAGCGCACCCCGGCCAGCGGGCGGGGCCCCCGCCTGCATCTGGTACGGGACGCGTTTGGGATCCGACGCGTGTTTTATGCGGCGAAGGGCGGTCGGTTCGCCTTTGCGAACGCTGTGCGTCCGTTGCTCAAGCTCCCATGGGTGAGCCGTGAGCTCGCCCGCGAGAACCTGGCCGAGTACCTCTCGTTTCGATACAACCATGCGCCGAGGACGTTGCTGCGCGACGTGTCCGTGCTGCCGGCCGGCCACCATCTGGTGCACGACGCCAGCGGCACGCGCGTGGAGCCGTGGTTCACGATGCGCTACTCGCCGCCGTTCGCGGACCTGCCGCCTGATCCCCCCACCCTCGCGGAGCTGGAGCGGCGGCTCAACCGCGCCGTCGCGTCCCGCGCGTCGGGGAAGGAGCGGATCGGCGTATTTCTCTCCGGTGGGCTCGACTCCAGCGCCATCGCGCTCTTCGCCTCGCGGCTCGGGCCGGTTCACACGTTCACGGTCGGCATGCAGGACGCAGAGGGCGACGAGACCCCCTACGCGGGCCGGGTAGCGAACCTGCTCCAGACCCGTCACGACGTGCTGCGGGTGACCGCGGAGGACTTTCGGGACGCGATGGATCTCGTCATCTCCCGCAGCGACCAGCCCCCGCCGGACCCGGCGGCGATGCCGCAGTACCTGCTCGCCCGTGCTGCCCGCCCCCACGTTGACGTGATCCTGTCGGGAGATGGGGGGGACGAGGTGTTCGGTGGTCGGATGGTGGGACACCTCGCGCAGGAGATGCGTGTCTCCTCGATGCTCGCGCGATTGCCCGGCCGCTCGCTGCTGGCTGCGGCCCTGAAGAACCGGCCCGAGCTCCGCGAGCCGGCGGCTCCCTTCGGGCTCACGCGGCTCATCGGTGGGGTCCACGCCTTCGACCACATCGCTCGCGCCGCGCTGCTGCGGGACCCCGGGTACGTCCGGCACGGCGTCCGGCGGAGCTGCCTTGAGTCGCTGTACCGCGAGGTGTCGAGCGACCCCATCAACGAGATCCTGCACGTCTACCTACGCGGGCGCATGGCGGAGGACGCCTTGCCGCGAGCGGGCTCCGCGGCGGCGCTGGCGGGCATCGGCTTGCGGGAGCCGCTGCTCGACCGGGACCTCGTAGGTTTCCTCGCGGCGATCCCAGGGCCGTGGAAGGTGCGCCGTAGGCTGGGGGGCGCGGTCACCAAGTGGCCGCTGCGGGAGATCCTCAAGCCGATCCTCGGGCGGCAGCTGGTGAGCCGGCCGAAGCGGGTGCTGCCCGGGCCGTGGCGACGGTGGCTGGCGGGAGGGCAGCCGTTCATTGACGAGCGAATCGCAGCGTTGCGAGAGGATAAGTTCAAGCTGTTCCTTCCAGGCGCGATCGATACGCTGGCCGCGGGCGCGGCGGGCAACGCGGTCGCTTCGGGGATGGAGGGCCAGATCTGGACGCTGATGCTGTTGGACGGGTGGCTGCGGGACATGGACGTGGGGTAGCCTGACGGGCCGTCGGCCCCGGGGGCCCTCAGCGCAGCCCGCAGCGAGGGCCGCGCCGGGCTACGCGGCCGCACGCCTCGGACCCCTGCATGCGACATCGCCGTTCCTCCGCCCGCGGTCTGGCCGACCACGGCTGGCTGAAGTCCTTCCACACGTTCTCTTTCGCTGGCTACCATGACCCGGCCCACATGGGTTTCCGGACGCTCCGGGTGCTCAACGACGACCGCGTCGCCCCCGGCAAGGGCTTTGGCCCGCATGGCCATCAGAACATGGAGATCGTCTCCTACGTGCTCGAAGGCGCGCTCGAGCACAAGGACTCGATCGGGAACGGCTCGGTGATGCGCCCCGGCGATGTCCAGCGGATGAGCGCTGGGACCGGCGTGCGGCACTCGGAGTTCAACGGATCGCAGACCGAAGGCGTGCACTTCCTGCAGATCTGGATCCTGCCCGACCGTCCCGGCCACGTGCCCGGCTACGAGCAAATCCACGTCGACGAGGGGGCCAAGCGCGGCCGGCTGAAGCTCATCGCCTCGCCGAACGGCGCCGAGGGCAGCCTCACGCTGCACCAGGACGCCCGGATCTACGCGGGACGGTTCGACGGGGTGGAGTCGGCCGAGCACACCATTTCACGGGGCCGAGCCGCGTGGATCCATGTGGCTTGCGGCACGGTGCACGTGAACGGCGCCCGCATGATCGAGGGGGACGCGGTGTCGATCGACCCGGGCGCGGGCGACGCGCCGCTGGTGGTCATCAACCAAGGCGCGAACGCCGAAGTGCTTTTGTTGAACCTGAAGTAGGAGGGAAGCACCGCATGCTGGGGCTCTTGCTGATCGGCTGCATCCACCGCGTCGAGGTGACCACCCTGCCGGAAGGCGCGATGCTCTACCGCAAGCAGACCCAGCTTGGTGCCGCGCCGGTCACCGTGCGGATCCCGATGTTCTCCGCTACCGAGATCGAGGCCCGGATGACCGGCTACCGCACCGTCACGTCCCGGCTGCGAGGGGTGGGGATGCGCACCAAGGGGAAGGTGGAGCTTCGGCTCGTCCCCGAGCACGGGCCGGTGGGCACGTGGGAGCCCGACGCGGTGCCGTGATGTGCCTTGCCTTCTGCTCCTCCCCGGGGTAGACGCGCCGCCCGCAGGTCGGCCGCTGTCGTGATTCCGCACCCCGGAACGCGCCCTTCCGCCGGGCCCCTCGTCCTCTCTGGAGCTTTTCATGATCACCGACCTCAGCATCATCCGGAACATCGGCATCAGCGCCCACATCGACTCGGGGAAGACCACCCTGACCGAGCGCATCCTGTTCTACACCGGGATGATCCATGCGATTCACGAGGTGAAGGGCAAGGACGGCGTCGGCGCGACGATGGACTCGATGGATCTGGAGCGGGAGCGCGGCATCACCATCCAGTCCGCTGCGACGCACTGCGAGTGGACGAATACGCAGGTGCCCGGAAGTCAGGAGCACCACATCAACATCATCGACACACCCGGGCACGTCGACTTCACCATCGAGGTCGAGCGTGCGCTTCGTGTGCTCGACGGCGCCATCCTCGTGCTCTGCGCGGTGGCCGGCGTCCAGTCCCAGTCCCTGACCGTGGACCGCCAGATGCGCCGCTACAACGTGCCGCGCCTCGCGTTTGTGAACAAGTGCGACCGGCAGGGCGCCAACCCGGTGCGCGTCCGGCAGCAGCTCAAGGAGAAGCTCGGCCACAACGCGGTCATGCTCCAGCTCCCGATCGGCCTTGAGGAGAAGCACCAGGGACACGTCGACCTCGTGAAGATGAAGGCGTTCACCTTCTCTGGGGACAACGGCGAGATCATCGAAATCAGCGAGATCCCCGCCGATATGCTCGACGACGCAAAGGTCTACCGCGAGGAGCTGCTCGACAACGTGTCGATGTTCTCCGACGAGCTGACCGAGCAGATCCTCATGGAAGAAGTTCAGGAAGAGACGCTCGTCGCGGCCATTCGCAAGGCCACCATCGCGCTCAAGTTCGTGCCGGTGCTGTTGGGCTCGGCCTACAAGAACAAGGGCGTTCAGCGCCTGCTCGACGCCGTCCTGCTCTACCTGCCTTCGCCGCCCGACGTGCCGAACGACGCGGTCGACCTCGAGAACAACGAGGCTCGCATCCTCATCCCGTCCGACCCCAAGGGGCCGCTGCTGATGCTCGCCTTCAAGCTCGAAGACGGGCGTTACGGCCAGCTCACCTACCTGCGCATCTACCAGGGCACGGTCCGCAAGGGCGATACCATCCACAACGCCCGCACCAAGAAGTCGCTCAAGGTCGGCCGGTTGGTCCGTATGCACTCCAATGACATGCAGGAGATCGACGAGGCCTGCGCCGGCGACATCATCGCCATCTTCGGCGTCGATTGCTCCTCGGGCGACACCTTCCACGACGGCTCGCTGGACGTCGCGATGAGCTCGATCCACGTGCCCGCCGCGGTCATCAGCCTGACCATCAAGCCGAAGCTCGCCTCGGCCACCAACAACCTCGGCAAGGCGCTCCAGCGCTTCTCCCGCGAGGACCCGACCTTCCGCGTCAGCTCCGACCCCGACACCGGCGAGGTCATCATCGCCGGCATGGGCGAGCTGCACCTTGAGGTCTACATCGAGCGCATGAAGCGTGAGTACGCGTGTGAGGTCATCTCCTCGCCCCCGCGCGTGGCCTACCGCGAGACAGTCAGCCAGCGCGCCGACTTCAACTACACGCACCGCAAGCAGACCGGCGGCTCCGGCCAGTACGGCCGCGTCGCTGGCTACATGGAGCCCTTCGACGGGTCCTACGAGTTCGTCGATGACATCTCCGGCGGCTCCATCCCCCGCGAGTTCATCACCAGCTGCGACAAGGGCTTCAAGAAGTGCCTCGACAAGGGCGAGCTGACCGGCTCCCCCGTCTCGGGTGTGCGGATGACGATCATCGACGGCGCGTTCCACGCGGTCGACTCCTCCGACATCGCTTTCCAGCTCGCGGCGATCGGTGGATTCAAGGACGCCTACGCGAAGGCCAAGCCCATCGTGCTGGAGCCGATCATGAAGGTCGGCATCGACGGGCCCGCCGAGTTCCACGGCTCGATGGTCGGCACGATCATGCAGCGGCGCGGGATCATCGTCGGCTCGGAGGAGGCCGAGGGCTTCTCCAAGTTGGAGGCGGAGGTTCCGCTGGCCGAGATGTTCGGCTACTCGACGACGCTTCGCTCTGCGACGCAGGGAAAGGCGGAGTTCTCCATGGAGTTTGCGCGCTACAGTCAGGCGCCGAACAACGTGACCGAAGAGCTGATCAAGAAGTTCCGGGAAGAGAAGAAGGGCGGCTGATCGTGAGCCAGCCGGCGAGCCAGACCGGGCCCCAGACGACCCATCGGGTTCGTGGGTCCTCCTGCCAAACGCCGTCGTGCAGGGTGTCAAGCACCCGGTAGGCGAGCGGGATCAGGACAGCGGCGAGCACCCATGCGGTGCTCTTGTCGCCGTTGGCCGGGCGTTCGGACGCGAGGGTGGCCGCCAACGGCCAGAGCACGTACCAGGGGTGTACGGTCGGCGAGAGCAGCACGAACGCCGCGGTCGTCGCCACCGTAAGCCGCGCTGCGGCATGGTCTCCGGGGTCGGTGCGCGCGCGCCACGCGGCGAGGGCGACCCAGCCGGCGCCTATGAGCTGGAGCAGGCCGCGGGCGGGATCGGCGGGGACCCAGCTCGGCAGCGACTTCCCGAGACCGAGATCAAGCCCGGTCGCCAACAGCGGGTACGCGCTCCCGTTGAACGACCAGTGTAGGCGGTAGGCCTGAAATCCCCGGAGCATGTCGGGGCCTGCGGCGAGGAGGGGCAAGAACGCGAGAGCTGTGGCGGTGACGGCGACGCCCCACGCGCGCCGGGTGCGGAGGAGCGGCAGCAGCGTCGCCACCGGCAGGAGCTTGATCATCGCCCCGAACCACGCCGCCGCAGCCTGCCCCCCCCGTTCCGCGCCTGCCTGTCCCCCCCCCGACAGCGCCGCCACCATGCAGAGCACCCCGACCGACTCCAGGTGGGCCGAACCGGCGGACTCCAGCGACGTCAACGGCAACAGCGCCCACAGCCAGCCCGCCCGCGCGGACCGACCGCCTAAGAGCCAGACCGTGCCACAATCCGCGGCGGCTGCGACCAACTTCCACGCAAGCACACCGCCCGGCGCCAGCAGGACGAACAGCATCTGCGCGACCGGCGGATAGATGCTCGACAGCTCCGGATGGTTGACCTGAGCCCAGATCGCGGCGTTCGACGGGTGGTGCGCGGCGTCGCGGAGCGCCGCGAGCCGAAGGTCGGCCGGCGCGTACGCGAGCGGGTTTAGGCCGGCCGCCCAGACCCGCCCCTCCCAGACGTATCGGTAGACGTCGTCGCTGAAGACCGGCGGCGCGACTAGCCACGGCAGGCGGACCAGCGCCGCTGCCGTCACCATGGAGGCTGCTCGTCCGGGCCAGCCGGGCAAGCCGGCGCCCACGTACCCGCGAGTCGCGGCATGGACGGCGGCCCAGACCAACGCGCCGAGCCCGACGAGTGAGGCGGTCAGGGCATCATCGACGTCTCCGGTGGACGCCGCGGATGCCCCCAGCACGGCGCTGGTGAGCGAAGCCGCGACCGCCAGGGCGATCGCGCTCACCCGCTACGCCAGCATCTTCTCGAACTCGTGCTGCAGGAGCGGCGCGTACTCGAAGAGATCGCCCACGATGCCGTAGGTGGCGTACTGGAAGATCGGCGCGTCGGCGTCCTTGTTGACCGCGACGATCACGCGTGAGGTGCGCATGCCGGCGAGGTGCTGGATGGCGCCGGAGATGCCGAGCGCGAGGTACAGCGACGGGTTGACGACCTTGCCGGTCTGGCCGACCTGGTCCCCGTGGTGGGCGTACCCGGCGTCCACGGCAGCGCGCGATGCGCCGGGAGTGGCGCGCACCGCGGCGGCGAGCGATCGGATGACAGCGTCGTATGCCTCTTTCGACTTCAGCGAACGCCCGCCGGACACGATGCGGTCGGCCTCGGTGAGGTCCACTTGCTGGGACTCGGGCGCGAGGGTCTGCACGACCTTGACGTCCATGTCGGAGGAGCTGACGCCTCCGTCACCGGTGGTGACGGCCGCGGTGGCGCCGGTGGAGCTGCCGGCCGGGAAGGAGTTGGGCCGGACGGTGTACAGCGCGACCGGGCTGGAGACCCGAACGTCCACGAGCGCCTTGCCTGCGTAGACTGGGCGACGGCCGACGATGGCCCCGCCTTCGTTGCGCAGGTCGGTGCACTCCACCGCGAGGCCAGCCCGGATCCGCGCGGAGAGCCGGGGGAAGGCGTCACGGCTGATCTGGTTCGCAGACGCCAGCAGCGTGGTCGCGCCGGTGGCGGCGACGGCGGACGCCAGAGCCTTCACCACGGCGCCGGTGCTGTGGCTCGCGAGGACCGCGTTGTCGTAGTGGAGGACGGCGTCGGCGCCGTAGCCGCCGAGGCCGGCGATCGCGGCGCCGTCTGCTGGCCCGAGGACCAGCGCGGTCACCGGGCCGAGGCCGAGCGCCCTGACCTTGCCGAGCAGCTCGAAGGCGGACTTGCGGGGGAGGCCGTTTTCGGTCTCACAGAGGACGAGAATGCCCATGGGAATCTCCAGATGAATGAATTGTTTTATTTTAAGGCGGAAAATACCGACGAGATCAGATGACCTTCGCTTCTTCGCGCAGCAGGCGGACGAGCTCGGCGGCCACCGCTGCGGGGTCGCCCGTCAGCTTGCGGCCAGCCGGCCGTGCGGGCGGCAGCGTCATCGCCGTCTCGCTCACCAGCGGCGCCACCGCCGCCGCGTCCAGACCGAGCGCGGCGAGGTCCTTCACCAGGATGGGCTTCTTCTTCGCGGACATGATGTCCATGAGCTTCGCCATGCGGGGCTCGTTCAGGCCCTTGTCGCACGTGAACACGGCCGGGAGCGAGCCGGTCACGACCTCTTTCGCTCCGCCGCCCGCTGCCCGGTTCGCGGTGAACGCCTGGCCTTCGAAGCCGACCTTGTCGATCCAGCTCACCTGAGACCAGCCGAGGAGCTCGGCGATCATCGACGGGACGGCGCCGTTGTCGCCGTCCACTGCCTGCCGGCCGCAGAACACCGCGCCGATGCCTTCAGCCCCAATCGCGGCTGCCAGCGCGCGCGCGTAGCCAAGGGTGTCGGTGTTGCCCATGGCGGGGTCGTCGATGCGGACAACGCGGTCGGCGCCGCGGGCGAGGGCGTCTCGCATCCGCTGCTCGGTGTCGGCCCCGCCGACCGTGAACAGCACGACCTCGGTGCCCCGCCCGGCCTGCTTCTGGCGGACGGCCTCCTCGAGCGCATACTCATCGTATGGGTTGATCTCCCACTTGATGTCGTTGGTCACGATGCCGGTTGCTGTGGGGTTCACGACCACGCGGGCGTCGGTCGCCGGGACTTGCTTGATGCATACACCGAGTTTCATGGAAGCTCCTTGATATTTTGGGGGGGGGGCGGGGGAAGGGGGTCGGGATGCGCGGCGATCCCACGGACGAAGATCTCAGCCACCGCCTCGGCCGAGGCGTCCAGGGAGAAGCGCTGCTTGCGCTCCTTGTTGGCCAGCACCCACTGCATCGCGATCTCGTCCAGCGCGCCAAAGAAGGCCCACATGCTGGAGAAAGCGTCCAGTGGGCGAATCACGCCGCGCTCCTGGCCGTCGCGCAGGATGCCCGCGAACACGTTCAAGTACTCCCACAGGCGGGTAGGGCGGTACTCCTTGAGGAACTTGTTGGACAAGCGGAGCTCGATCTGGAGCACCTCGGCGAGCGACTCGTGGTCCTTCACCTGCCGAAAATGGTACCGTGCGAACGTGCGAACCCGCTCCAGCGGGTCATCCACGCCTTCCAACGCCTGCTTCAGTCCGGCGATGAGCATGCCCATCTTCTCTTCGAAGATGGTGATCAGTACGTCATCCTTGTTCCGAAAGTAAAGGTAGATCGTCCCGTCCGCCACCTCGGCCTTCGCCGCGATGTCGCTGATTCGGGCGTGGTGGAACCCCTTCTCCGCGAACACGTCGATCGCCGCATCGAGGATGCGGTCGTGTTTGTCAGCGGTGGTTCGGGGGCGGTCTTGGGACATCGGATGGCGCAGACTGAATGGTGATTCAGTCAACGCCGTGGACTATACGGCGACCTCGGGATCCGCAAGCGATAAAGCCGGTGGGCATGTCGACACCCCAGCAGATGACGGACCCGCGCAGGGCCTCACGCTTCGATCTCCTTGAGCTGATCGGGGTTTTTGCGGCCTTTTTCTGGGTCATGGGGTGCGCGTGGCAACTTCCCGTGCGCGACGTGCCGCTCGGGATCGACTGGCAGCGCTACCTCGGAAACGCGCTGGCGATCGCACAGGACGACTGGGCCGCGTACCAGCTCTGGCGGGGCCCGTTGCACCCGTTTGTTTGCTTGTTGCTGACACCGCTCGCGGGGCACCTGCTCGAAGCGAGCCAGCTTGCGAGCGCGCTAGGCGTGGGAGCGCTGGTGTTGGCGTCGGCCGCGCTAGGACGGCGGATGTTGGGGCCGATGGGCGGCTTCTGGACGGCGCTGCTGTTGGCTGGCTGGCCGGACCTCGCGCTTTTGGGGCGGATGTCCACCCCCTACCCGATGCTGGCGGGGCTGGTCGCGGCTGGGATCTACGCGCTTGACCTCGCGTTTCTGGCAAGGGTGCGGCCCCCGACGCGCGTCGGAGCGCGGCTCTCTCCGCGGTGGATGGCGGCTGGGGCGGCCGGGGTGCTCTTTGGGCTTGCGGGGGCGACCGACGCACGCGGTCTCGTGCTCGCCGCGGGGGCGTCGGTGGGCGTGATGCTCGTCGGCGCGTCTCCGCCCTGGGGGGCAGGCGGTGACGCCGGTCCCACGGGCGTTGCACGCGCGGCGGCGAAACACGTGCTGGCGCTGCTCGGCGTGCTGGCGCTCGCATGGCTGACGCGGGAGCTCATCGTCGGGCGACTTCCGGTGCAACTGCTCACGCTGGGTGAGCAGGTGGCCCTCCAACGGGATCTCCACGCGCGGGAGGCGGGCATACGGGCTTGCGTGGACAAGCGGGCTGCCGCCGTTGTGGTCTCCGATCTCTGGAGCGCCTGTGGGCGGGAGACGGCGTGGCGCAACCTCGGCCGGCTGGCGGGCGCCATGCCCTTTCCCTGGTGGGTCGGCGCCGCGCTCGGCGCGTTGGGCCTGCGACGGCGCCTGCTCCCCGCTTTCTGCCTGTGTTTGACCCTCCTCCCCGCCGCCTTCGTCGTCGGCATGGAGCACAGGTACATCCTCCCGCTGTCGGGCGCGCTGTCGATCCTGCTCGTCTCTGGCGCGTTCCGGCTCGCCGACGGCGCGTTCCGGCTCGCCGACGGCGTCGTCCCGCTCGCCGGCGGCAGGGCGAGGCTGTGCGCGGCCGGCGTGCTCACCCTCGCGCTCGCGCTGGGCTGGCGGATGCGCGCGGCTACGCTGCTCGACCGGGCCACTGGCGTCCGCCGCCAGCCGAGCGGGCACGCTCAGGCCGTGCGCATCGATGCGCTTCCCCCGATCGCGATGGCCCGGCGCGTGCTTCGGGAGCGAGCGGTGCCGGGGCCCTCGGGGGCGCTGCGCGTGGTGGACTGCGCGGGGCTCTCGCTCGACGAGCGACTCTACCCGCAACCTGTCGAGGAGGCCGCGTTCAACGGTCGCTCGTCCGCCCGCTGCAAGCGCCTGCTCTCGGGGCCAGCCTCTCCGAACGTCTGGGTGCTGGCGCGCGGAGAGGCCGATGCCAGCTGGGTTGTGGAGGCGGTCGCCGGCGCGGACCTGCGGGTGCTGCGGGGGCCAACTCCCTGAGGTGGCGCGGGCCGTGCCTGCCGACGGGCGAAATGTACGCAGGTCGGGGAGCACGGTCATCTCAGTGCGGGTGGGCTGCTCCGCTCGCGGCCGCGCCCGTCCCTACCGCGGTGAATGGCAGCGAGAACCTCACGTCTCCGACTACGACGTCGATGATCACGGGCCGGGACCCCGCTCCCTCGCCCTTCACGGACAGCATGCCGCTCGCGTCCTGGCTGAGGGCCAAGGTGGTGGCACCGTCCTTGACGCTCCCGGTCACCGGTCCAGCCACCGGATTGCGGTGCTCGTCGGTCACCCAGGCGCGGTGCTCCCCGTCCTTCGGCGCGTACTCGACGTGGTAGTGGCCCCACATGCTCACCTGCCCGCCGTGCAGCGCGGTGTGGTCATGGGATTGCAGCCCCACCGTCTTGGTCTCCCACGAGGCTCCGGTGCCCTTCCCATCGTGGGTCAGCGTCAGCACAACGCTGGCTGGTTTCCCCTGCGCCAGCGGGGCCGCGGCGTGCAGGTGGTCGCCCATCGACATCAGCGCGGCCATCGTGACGCCGGTCGGCCCGTTCACGACGGCGCTGCCGCTGTAGCCATCCACAGCGAGGGGCTGCTGTTCGCGATCCGAGAGATAGAACATCACCCCGGCGGGCATCATGAGCGCCTCCACGTGGATGTCTCCGAGCGCCTGAACCACGCCGCCGTGCGGCGCTCCATGGGCGTGCTCGCCAGCGTGCGCGTGCTCCGGGGGGGCCGCAGCGACCGGGGGGGCAGCGACGACCGGGGTCGGAGCCGGCGTTGCGTTTGGGGTCGAGCAGGCGGCCAGCGTTAGGATGACGGTGAGAATCATGGGAGCTCCAGGAGGTCAGCGTGTTTGGACTGCGACAAGAACCGTTCGAGCGCCGGGCGCCCGAAACGAAGAAAAACCGTGGGCGTCACCACCATGTCCAGCAGGGTGGAGGAGAATAATCCTCCGAGGATGACCTGCGCGACCGGCGTCAGGATCTCCTTGCCCGGTTGGCCAGCGGCCAGCGCGAGGGGCACCAGCCCGACGCCCGCACACAGCGCGGTCATCGCCACCGGGACGAGCCGTTCGAGCGAACCGCGGATCACCAGATCGGGGCCGAACGTCTCGCCTTCATGCTGCGCGAGGTGCAGGTAGTGGGAGAGCATCAAGATGGTGTTGCGGGTGGCGATGCCGCAGAGCGTGATGAACCCCACGAGGGTGGCGACCGAGAGCGGCGCACCCGAAATCCAGATCGCGGCGACCGAGCCGATCAGCGCGAGCGGGATGTTCAGGAGCACTTGGAGCGTCAATGCGTGCGAGCGGAAGTGCCCGAACAGCACCGCGTACATCCCCGCCAGCGACAGCATGGAGAGCAGCCCGATGGTGCGGCTCGCCTGCTGTTGGCTCTCGTACTGGCCGCCGATCTCCACGGTGTAGCCTTGGGGCAGCTTTACGGCCGCGAGCGCGGTCTGGATGTCGGAGACCACGCTGCCGATGTCGCGGCCGGCTGTGTTGGCGCTGATCGTGATGCGGCGCTGGCCATCTTCGTGCAGCACCTGATTGGGCCCGGTCCCGGCGGACACGTCGGCGAGCTGCCCGAGGGTGAGGGCGCGCCCGTCATCGAGCGTCAGCGGCGCGGTGACGAGGGTGTCGAGGTCGTCGCGGAACGGCGCCGCATACCGGACCACCAAATCGAGGCTCCGATCGCCGTCGAGCACTTGGCCTACGCGGGCTCCGCCAAGCGCGACCTCCAAATCGTCGGCCAGGAGACCCGGTGGCACGCCAAAGCGCTTGGCGGCCTCGCGGTCGACGCGCACCTGGATCTGCGGGATGAGCACCTGCCGCTCCACCTGGAGGTCGACGAGCCCGGGAATCGGCGCGAGCGTCGCCTGCAACGCCGTCGCGGTCTGCCGCAGCACGGCCAGATCGCTCCCGAAGACCTTGATCGCGATCTGCGCCCGTACCCCCGAGAGCAGATGATCGAGGCGGTGACTGATCGGCTGACCGATGTTCGACACCACGCCGGGCACCTCGGCGAGCTTGGCCCGAACGTCCGATAGCACCTCCGCTCGCGGGCGCCCCCCCTCCTCGAAGTCCACGTCGATCTCGGTGTAGTGGACGCCCTCGGCGTGCTCGTCCAGCTCCGCCCGACCGGTGCGCCTCCCGGTGCTCCTCACCTCGGGGATCGAAAGGAGCTGCGTCTCGGCGAGCGCACCCAGCTTGTTCGACTCCGCGAGGCTCGTCCCGGGCGTCGCCATCACGTTGACCGTGGCGGTCCCCTCGTTGAACGGAGGGAGAAAACTGGTTCCGAGGAAGGGTACGCTCGCGGCCGCGACGATCACCGCCGCGGCCGTCGCGATGATCACCGTGCCGGGGCGAGGCAGCGCCCAGCCCAGGGCCCGTCGGTCCACCGCCTTCAGCCTGCGAACGAGCCAGGAGTCGGCGTGCGCGCCGGTGTCGGTCAGGGCAGGCAGCAGGGTGGCGCACAGCACGGGCGTCACGGTGAGCGACACCCCCATCGAGGCCAAGATCGCCGCGATGTACGCCACGCCGAGCGGCGCGAACAGCCTGCCTTCTATGCCGGACATCGCGAACAGTGGCAAGAAGACGAGGACCACCAGCACGGTCGAGAAGACGATGGAGCTGCGCACCTCGACGCTGGCGTCGAGGATCACCCTCAGCGTGGGGCGCGGCGAGGGCAGAGCACGGTTTTCCCGTAGGCGTCGGTGCACGTTCTCGACATCGACGATGGAGTCGTCCACCAGCTCGCCGATGGCGACGGCGAGGCCGCCGAGCGTCATGGTGTTGACAGTCAGCCCGAAGCCGCTGAGGACGAGCGCCGCCACCACAAGCGAGATGGGGATGGCGGTGAGCGTGATCGCCGTCGTGCGGGCGTTCAACAGGAACAAGATCAGCACGATGGTCACGAGAAAGGCCCCGTCGCGTAGGGCCTCTTCCACGTTCGCGACCGACGCCTCGATGAAGCTCGCCTGTCGGAACAGCGGCACCACCTGAACGTCCGCCGGCAGACCGGGGCGCAGGGCCTCGATGGCGGAGTCCACCTCGGTGGTGAGCCCGATCGTGTCGGCGCCGGGCTGCTTGGCGATGGAGAGGATCACCGCGGGATGCCCGTTGACCCCGGCATCCCCCCGCATCGGCGCGATGCCCCGCTCGACGTCCGCCACGTCGGCCAGCGTGATCGCGACGTCGTTCACCCGCGCGACGACCGCGTCGCCGATGGCGACCGGGTCAGCCGACCGGGCGAGGTTTCGAACGACGTACTCCTGGCTCTTCCGGTCGAGGAACCCGCCGGTCGTGCTTCCTTGCGCGCCTTGCGCTGCGATGCGCACCTGATCGAGCGTCAGTCCGAGCGTCGCCAGGAGGTTCGGGTGCACGTTGACCTGCAGCTGCTCGACGCCCCCCCCGATGTTGATCACCGACGAGATGCCTGCGATGGACAGGAGGCGTGGCCTAAGGGTCCAATCGGCGAGCGCCCGGAGATCGGGCCCAGAGACGGTGTCGTCCGGCGACACCAGCCCGACCAGCATGATCTCGCCCATGATCGAGCTGACTGGCCCCATCGCCGGCACCACGCCCTCGGGCAGCTGCTCCTGCGCCGCGCCGATGCGCTCGGCGACCTGCTGGCGGGCCCGGTAGATGTCCACCGACCAGTCGAACTCGACCCACACCACCGAGAGGCCGACAGCGGACTGCGACCGCACCCGCTCCACCCCGGGAGCCCCGCTCATCGCTGTTTCGACCGGGCGGGTGACGAGCAGCTCAACCTCCTCGGGAGAGAGCCCGCCCGCCTCGGTGAGCAGCGTGACCGTCGGCCGGTTGAGGTCGGGGAACACGTCCACGGGCAGCTTCGCAGCCGTCCACCCCCCGAAGGTGAGCAGGATCGCCGCCGCCGCCAGCACGAACAGGCGGTTGCGCAGCGAAAAGCCGATGAGCGCGTTGAACACGCGCTACCGCCCTGCGACGCTTCGGAGCGTGTACGTGCCGTCGGTCACGACGCGCTCCCCGACCTTCAGCCCAGAGAGCACCTCCCAGGACTCGCCCGAGCGCGCCCCGAGCTTCAGCTCTCGAAGCTCGAACTGCTCAGGTCCAACCTTGACGAAGCCGAGCGTCATCCCGTTGCTGTCCACGACGGCGGCATCCGGGACCACGAGCGCGTCGCGGGCTGGCCCCCTTCCGAGCCACGCGGTCGCCGACATGCCTGGCCGCAGGTCGAGCCCCGCGCCCTCCACGGCGAGCGTGACCGTGACGGTGCCGGTCCGAGGGTCTGCCTCCTGGCCGGCGTCCAGAATCGTGGCGATCAGGGCGAGACCGGGGAACGCGCTGGCGCTGACGCTGGCGCCGGAACCGGCGGTCACGCCCACCGCGAGCCGCTCCGGCACCCGCGCCTCGAGCCACAGGCCGCTGGCGTCCACCACGCGAAACAGTGGGTCTCCGGCCTGCACCTGATCCCCCGGACGCGCCAGCACGGTTCCAAGTCGGCCGTCCACCGGAGCGCGAATCGCGATCCCGGCTCCGTCGCCGATGGCGGACAGCGCGCTCTCCGACTCGGCGAGCGCCGTGCGCGCGACCGCGAGCGACTGATCGCGGTCGAGACGTTCGCGGTCGGAGATCCCGTCCGCCAACACCGAGACCTGCGCGACGTCACGCTCGGCTAGGACAACGGACTTTTTTGCCTCGGCCACCGCCGTCGCCGCCTGCTGGCGGGACTCCGCGAGCCCTGCCCGATCCGCGCTGCCCACGACGCCGCGTAGGGTGCCGAGCAGCTGCCCCGCATGAACAGCGGAGCCAGGTGCGGGGAAGCCGCCCTGAGGGGCCGCCAGTTCGCCCGCGGCGGGGGCGCGCAGGGTCGCGCTGCCGCCGGCGCGCGCGACGAAGTGGGCGAGGGCCGGAACCCGCTCCTGGAAGGTGTCGCGCACCAGCGGCGAAGTGCGCAGCCCGACGAGGAACTGGCTGGTCATCGGCAGGTGGAGGGTTTTTGATGTGTCCGGGGCGGCCGAGACCTGACGTGCCGCCATCGACGCGGCGAGCAGCAACGCGGCGGCCGCGGCCCCTCGGGCGCGCCCGATGGCGTACCCGATCCCGACCGCCAGGACGCCGGCGCCACCGAGCAGCGTCAAGCCGCCCAGAATTCCGAGCAGGCTCAGCGACGTCGCAGCGGTCTCGGCGGTCTCGGCGGTCAGGGCGGTCAGGGCGGTCGCAGCGGGCTCGGCGTCGCCGATGTGCAGGCCGGTGAGCGAGAGCACGTCCGAGACGGCCGGCCTGGTGACGACGACGGCGCCCGCGTAGTCGCCCTCGGCCGCAAATGTGGCGGTTCCCGTATAGGTTCCAGGGGAAGCGGGCGTAAGCGCGATGGTCGCCGTGGCGGGACCCAACAGCGCCACGGAGACGTTCGCGTCCGAGATCGGCGCGCTCGTCGCGAAGTCGCTCAGGAGCAGAGTCGTTGCGACGGCGGAGCCGACTGAGCCCCGCGTCACCCGAAGGACCCCCTCGTGCAACCGAGAGGACGTCGTGACGCTGATCGAGTCTACGTCGGACGTCGTGACGGGCGCTGCGGGCGCGCCGTGATCTTCGCCCCCATGCCCAAACGCCAAGCAGATGAAAATCACGCCGATCATCGGGGAACCTCCACGGGAACTTCGCCAGCCAGCTCCCAGATCGCGAGCCGGGCCCGCTGCAGGCGCCACCGGGCATCGACAGCGGATTGGAGCGCCCCGAGCGCCAGGTCGCGCTCCCCCACGAACGCGACGAGCGAGGATTCACCGGCCTCGTAGCGCCGAGCCGCGGCGGCGGGCGCGCCGTCCAGCCCGGGAATGTCCCAGGCGGCGGCGACGCGGGAGGCGATGTCCAGCTCCGCGCCGGCGTCGGCCACGGCCACCTCGGCGTCCAGCCGCGCGAGCGAAGCCTCGGCGTCCTTTCCATCGAGCGTGGCCCGCGCGGCGTGCAACCGGGAGCCCCCCGGCGCGAACAGGGGCAGGGTGAGCGATGCGCCGTAGACCGGCCCCGCGTCCCCGCTGACGACCCAACCTCCGCTCAACGACAGCGCCGGGATCAACGAGAGGCGCGCCGCGTGGAGGCGCTTCAGGGCCGCCCTCGCCTCGAGGTCCGCCGCGAGCACGACCGACAGGCGGGCCTGATCGATCGGGCCGGGCAGGTCGAGGTCAGGCCAGCCGCTGGCAACTGGGGCGTCTCGGGTGCCGACGAGCACGCCCAGCACGCGCCGCGCGGCCTCTGCGTCGCGACGAATCGACAGCGCCGCGTCCAGGGCGCTGGCGGCCTCGGCGAGGAGCAAGACGTGCTCCGATCTCGGCACCTCGCCGGCGGCGTACCGCGCGTCGGCGGCGATCTTGAGGCGATCGGCCAGCGCCAGCGCGTCTGTGGCGAGGCCAGCCAGCTCCCCGGCTCGCATGGCGTCGAGGTACGCCGCGCCGGCGGCGCTCGCCACCGCGCTGCGCCCGGCGCGCTCTCGCACATTCGCGGCGGCTACGGCGTCGCCGACCGCGCTCCCTCGCCCGAGCGCCGCAACGTCAATCGGGACCGAGAGCAGCACCGTCGTCTCCTGGGGCTGCACGTCGACCGAGAGCTCGGGGTTGCCGGCCCACGCCGCGTCGGCGTGCGCACCTGCGCGCTCACCACCGGCCTCTGCCGCGACGATCCGCGCCTGCGCTCCCTCCGTCAACGCCAGCTGCACCGCCTCGCTGAATTGCAGGTCGGCGGCGAACGCCGTCGAGATCAGGGATGCGAGCAGGAGTCCGGTCACGGTCGGAACCGAGCCGGATCGACTCCGTGCTTTTTCAGCAGGCGATGGAGCGTCTCTCGTTCAACGCCCGCCTCCACCGCGGCCCGGGTGACGTTGCCATTGGCGCTGCGGAGCACCTGGACCAGATAGTCGCGGCCTCCCGCATCCGCGGCCCGCTCCACCGCCGCCCGGTACGTCCCGGCCGGGGCGACCGGCGCGCCGCCCCGCAGGCTCTCCGGCAGGTGCTCGACCTCGATCACCTCTCCGTCGGCGGCCGCAGCGGCCTGCTCGATGGCGTGACGCAGCTCGCGGACGTTGCCCGGCCAGCTGCCGCCCTCGAGGGTCGCGAGCGCGTCTGGGGCCAGACGGCGGGCGGTGGTGCCGAAGCGCACACCGGCCAGGTGGAGGAAGCGGGCGGTCAAGAGCGCGATGTCGTCGGCACGTTCGCGCAGGGGAGGCAGCCGGATGCCTACGACGTCGAGCCAGAACCCGAGGTCGCGCCGGAAGCCGCCTTCGTTCACGAGGCGCTCGAGATCGCGCGGTGTCGCCGCGATCACGCGCGGCCGTCGCCCGTTCCCTGGGGCGCGGTCCTCGTCACCCAGCGCCCGCATCAGCTTCGCCTGCAAGGTGGACGGCAAGTCGCCAACGTCATCGAGGAACAGCGTTCCAGCGCCATCGGCGTGGGGATCGCCGAGGAGCCCGGTCCGTCCGAACAGCTCCGCGTCGAGCCAGGTCTCGGAGACTCCTCCGCAGCTCAAGGCCACGAACGGCCCGTCGTTGCGCACCCGGTGGATCTCCCGCGCCGCGATCTCCTTGCCGCTTCCGGGTTCGCCGACGAGGACGACCGGAGCGGGGAGGCGCCCGGCGCGCTCAATGCGCCTGCGGACCTCAACCGCCGCGGCCGATCGGCCGATGAATCCGCTCTCCCCTGCTTCGACCAGCGCTTGTAGCTCGTGGGTCCGCCGGACCAGCGCGTACCGATCCGCGGCACGGGAGGCGATGCGGACGAGATCATCGGGCTCGACCGGCTTGGACAGGTAGTCGTACGCGCCCGCGCGCAGCGCCGCCACCGCCGCGGGCACTCCGGCGTAGGCCGTCATCAGCACCACCTCAGGCGGCGCTTCGAGCGCGCGGGCGGCGGCGAGCACCTCCATCCCGTCGGCGCCCGGCAAGCGGACGTCGGTCACGACGACGGCGTAGCGATCCTCGTGCAGCCGTTCGATCGCCGTGGCGCCGTCCCCGACCGCGTCTACGTCGAAGCGCACGGAAAGCATCTTCGCTAAGATATTCCTTAAATTATCCCGGTCCTCGACCAGCAGGAGGCGGTCAGCCATGGAGGCTCCCGAGCGTCCAGAACGCGACCGTACCGCCGCCGTCGCGATCACGATGGTGAAGGTCACCTCCGTGCGCCTGCGCGATGCGGTGGCACACCGCCAGCCCCAGGCCCGTCCCCTCTGGCCTTCCGGTCACGAAGGGCTGGTACAGCTTGGCTTTCACCGCCGCCGGAATGCCCGCCCCCCGGTCACGGACCTCGACCAGCGGCCCGGCTCGCACGAGGATCTCGACCTCCCCTCCGGCCGGAGAGGCGTCCACGGCGTTCCGCACGAGGTTGTCGAACACCTGCCGCACCGCGGACGGCGACGCCATCGTCGAGACGCCCGGCGCGGCGTCTACGCGGATTCGGATGTCGCGCAGGTCGGCGGTCGGCAGGAGTCGCCCCGCCACAGCGACCGCCGCAGCCGCGAGATCGACGGTCTCCGCCGGTTCCTCACCGGGCCGGGCGAAGCCGAGCAGGCCCTGCACGACCCGGCGCGCGTGCTCGGCTTCAGCGCGGGAGGCGGCGACCTGGGGACCGCGCATCGCCGGGTCGGCCAGGATCACCGCCAGCGGGTTCATCAGCTCGTGCGCCACCGCTCCGCTCATCTCCCCGAGCGCGGCGAGGCGCTCAGTCTCCACTTGCCGGCGCTCCGCGGCGCGCACCTGGGCCACCATGCGGTTGAATCCACGGCCAAGCTCGCCCAATTCGTCGTCCCCCTCCGGCGCCAGCGGGACGGTTTTGCCCGCCCCGAACGCCGCGGCAGCGGCCCCCAACGCGCGCACCGGACCGAGGATCGACGCCGCCAGCCGGCTGGCCACCCACAGCCCGAGGAGCAGCCCCCCGAAGGTCAGGACCGCCACGGCGACCCAGGCCCTTTGCGTCGCCGCCGCGATGGCAGCGCGTTCGCGCCCTTGCGCCGCTTCGAGCTCGGTGGTGAGCGACCCGATGTGCGCCTCGACGTCCATCGCCCGGCGCTCCATTTCGCCGTGCAGGCGCACTGCCTCGCCCTGATCGATCGCCCCCGCTGCGGCGCGCGGGAAAACCTCGGAGGCGAACCACGCATTTGCCGCGGCGATCGAGGCGTGGATCGCGTCCACCTCGGCTGGAGCGCCCAGATTCAGGCTGTGGAGGGCGGCCAGGTGCCCGTCCACCTCGCTCTGAACCGCCGACAGGTGATCGAGGTGGCCGGGGCCGCGCTCGATGAGCGTGTGGGCCTCGTGTACGTACACCTCTCGGGTCGCGGCGCCCAGGCGCAAAAGGGCCTCCCGCTGCGCCGCGATGCCGTCCTCTGCGGTGCAGGCCCGCCGCACCTCGCCCCAGCTCGCGAACCCGAGCACCGTCCCGGCGACCTGCAGCGCGATGAGCAGCCCGGAAGCGGCGTAGATCCTGCGGCGTAGAGAGGTCGTCATCCTGCCATCACCGCGCGCGCGCTGCGCGGGGGCACGTCCGAGGACCCTGATGACCGCTACGTTGCACCACGCGTTCTCCACCGATGGGTTGTAGCGCGGCTCCTCCGTTTGATGGGGTGGATCATCGGGAGTTCGTAGTGCCGGTGGCGGTGGCTGGCCTCTGTGATGGTTCTCGTCACGGTGTGAGGCGGGGGCGGCGTGGCAGAGGCGCGGCGCTGTCCGCTAGTCCCCGAAGTCCGCGCATCCGGCGGCCACGTCGATGAGCTGGCTGGCGAACTCATCGAGCAGGTACACGTCCGCGTCGAACATCCAACCGATCACCAGCAGGTCTTCCACCGGCAGATCGCAGAAGCCACTGTCCACGTAGCACCCGGCGTGCGTGGCGAATCCGGCGTCCCACACCTCGTCACAGGCGGTCTTCGCGGTCAACTTCTCGGCCAGCCGCACCTGAAGGCACGGAGAGACATCCAGAAAGAACGCCTGCCCCGCCGTGGTGAGATCGTACCAGGTGTCGTCGAACGAGCGGTCCGCGTACTTCGCCCCGAAGCCGAGCGGGTAGCCATCCGCGCCGCATCCCGCCCCGGCGACCAGCGTCGTGTCGAGGCAGCGGTAGTAGTCGCCTTTTCGGTCCCGGATGTCCGCGGGCGTGGCGGGGGCGCAGGTAGCGGGGTCCGGCGGGGGGGCGGTGGATTCGGTGTCGGTGGAGCCCGTGTCGGCGGCCTCCGAACCGGTGGTGTCATCGGTGTCTTCGGTGTCGGCGACCGCAACGGGGTCGCCACGCGACCCTCGAGAAGGGCTTTCAGGCGGCTCGACTCGCGGAACGCAGCCTGCAATCAGCACGATCAGGAGGAGACGGTCCATGGGCCGGGCGGCTATCGCGGCGCAAGAAGGACGCAAGGAGGAAGCAGCGGGCCCCGCCTGCTCTTAAAACCCCGTGCGCATCAGCCGCGCCCGGACATCCACCTCGATCGCGCTCGGCGTACTGTAGTTCCGGTACGCGATGGCGGCGTAGGGGGCGGCGAGGTCCCAGCTGCCGCCTGGCGGGCAGCGGTGGCCACAGCTCCATGACACGCGAGTTGAAGCTCGTGGCCATCGGGACCGCTGACGACCGCGACAAACATGGGCACCCACCCGAGACAAGGGCTCCAGCACGTACACCGTGGTCATCGAGAGCGCCGAAACCAAAGACACGGTGCAGGAACTGGCACTGTTCACCCTAAGCATTCGGCGAGGGGCCGTCCGCCGGGGCGACTACCGAGCGACCCGCAAGGTCGCCATTGGCTAAAATCGCCACTGGCGATGGCGCCCGGTGGCTGTGGCGCCTCGTCGCAGAATTCCACGCCGTCGCCAGCGAGATCTTCGGCCCGAAAGTCCGTCGCCGGATGGACTGGTCGGCCGAGCGGTGGCCGCTGTCGCTGGTCGGGTTCGACGAGGGGGCGGAAGACCCGGCCGACGGTCCGGACCCCGACGCTTGGCGCTCGGATATCGAAAACTGATGCTGGGGGATTGGCCTACCGGGAGAGGGTGATCCAGCCCGTGACCGTCTCTTCCGGCCCGAACGTCGGGCAGGCGTTAGCGGAGAAATACATGGGCAAGCCGGTAGCGGTCAGGCTCCCGCTCAGCGCGGTGACGGTGGAAAGGAAGCATGAACGGCCTTTCGGCTCGCCCAGGCCGCTCGCCGCTCTCCCGGGCGGGTGCCTCGCATGGCGACGGGGAGGCCGCGGCCGGTGAGCTGGACGTCCCCATCCCACGTCAACACGCCCAGCCATTCGCCGGTGTCGAGGGATGCGTTCAGCACACGGACCTCTACGTCCAGTGCTTCGGCCAGGGACCGCGGGCGCCGAACGCCGGTGTAGAACCGCTCCAACACCCGGGTGAGCAGTCTCAGGTCGCCCGAGCTCGGGAACGCCATCCTGGGATCAGAGCATCGAGAGGACGGCGTCGGTCTCGTCCTTGACCTGTCGCACATCGTCGATGCTCAGGGTCGGCTTGGTCGAGATCTCCTTCAGTGCGCGCAGGGTCTTTTCGAGTTGGTTGCCGACAGCGGGGCGGGTCGGCCCCGCCTGCTCGACGTACTTCAGGAAGTAATCGACGGCGACGCTCTGGCGGAGCAGGTTGGTCCCGGCCTCGGGCTTGTTCGCCGCGAGGATCGCGGTGCTGACGAGGTGGGAGCCTTCGAGCCAGGCGCCCGCCTGGATCAGGGGCACCATGCGCTCGCCGCCCTGGAACTCGATCTCTGGCAGGATCGACTGGTGCATCTCGTCGAGATCCCGCAGCAGGTCATCGCGCGACACCGAATCGTTGGTGATGCGGGCGATCAAGTCCTCAAGGGTCATGTCGATGTTGCCGCCTGCCCCGATGGACTTCATCCCTGCACGGATCAAGCCCACGCGGTCCAGCAGCTTTTCCCGCGGGGAATCGAGCACCGTCAGCAGCGTGTCGGCGATGGCCACGCCAGTGCGTACGGCCACGGTGTCTTTGTCGACGACCGTCATGTTCAGCTTGCGTTCGCGGACGAGCGCGGAGAGGCCCTTTGCGACGCCCGCCTTGTCCAACGCGATCTCCATCTCCTTGGGAGAGGGGACGAGCGGCGATTCGGGCTTCCGGTCGGCCTCGGGAAGCTCGGCGGGCGGCGCGACCACGGGCGGGGCAGGGGTCGGCACCGCGGGCGGGGACGGCGGGGCGGGTTCATCTCCCGAGCAGGCAGAGAGGAGCGCGAGGAGTGGAAGGAAGACAAAGGAGCGGCATGTCAACACGGTGAACCCCGGACCAGCGGAGTGTAGCGCGCCAGTCGTGGTGCGTCTCGCCGGTTTCGGCAGTGGAAAGGAAGCATGAACGGCCTTTCGGAGAGCGCACCGCGGGAGCGGACACCCTGGCGGGCGCCGTCGGCAAGCCCTGCGACCCCCCGAAGGCCGCGGACCTCGATCGGGCCGGTCTCGCAGTCCCAGGCACACCTTCACCCTTCGGCCCCGTGCGCGCCCTGCGCTACGCCCCCCGGACCGCGGTGATCAGCCCTCCGCCGGCGGCCCGGTCGACTTCTCCAGTCCGGTGAGGATGCGCGTGAACGTCGTCGTGGGCCCGCTCACGATGATGCGGAGGGCCATCGGCTGCTATCAGTGCGGACCTTCCCAGCCGTTCACCTTGAAAACCCTCTGGAGAAGCTCCGCCCAGCACAGCGCCTCCTCGGCCTTCCTCGACCGCTTGCACTCTTCTCCGCGCTCACCTTCAAGCGAAGCCGCTTGGAAATGAACCCAGAGACGCTCTCCATCACCCGCTGCCCCGCGCGGACTCCGCTCCGCCCGGCGCTGGCCGTTCGCCTTCGAATACTCCTGGCGTACATGCAGTGTAAATGCCGACTACGGCCAAGGGTTCAGGAGATCAAGAGTCAAGGTCTCGACCTCGAAAGGCGGAAGCCGTAGTTGTCGGAGGCGCTCTCCGGGTGGTAGCGGTCGCGAAACGACACCGTCGCGCTGCCCGCGCCGTTGCCCCAGCCGCCACCGCGACCGACACGGGGGATGAGTGACGAAGCGCCAACCGGGTCTACGGCCGAATCCGAGGAATACGCGCCGTACACATCATGGGTCCATTCCCACACATTGCCGCTCATGTCGTACAGACCGAAGGCGTTCGCAGTCTTGTCGGCCACCGCATGGGTCGTTGAGCTGCTGTTGCTGTTGTACCAAGCCACATCCCCCACGGTGTCCGACCCCGAATAGGTGTAGGAGTCATTAGCCCGCGCTGCGTACTCCCACTCCGCCTCTGTAGGAAGCCGGTAGCCCTCGCAGGCGTACGGGTCGCCGCTGAGCGCGGTTGCAAGGCCGCTCCCCGTCTCGGTGTAGCAGGAGTCCAGTCCCTCCTCCGCAGACAGCGCGTTTGCGTAGAGCACGGCCATCGTCCAGGAGACCTGCTCCACCGGGCAATTGGCGCCACAGCTCGAGAAATACGACGGACTGGTGCCCATCCCCGCCCGGTACTGCGCCTGGGTCAGCTCGGTCTGGCCGATCCAGAAGTCGTGGGTCAACGTCACCGTGTGGACCGGTTCCTCGTCTGCATCGCCGGTCGTGCTGCCCATCGAGAACGTTCCCGCGGTGATCGCCACCATGAAGGAGCCGTCGTCGGTGGTGTAGTTGATGAAGGCGTGATTGGTCGTGACGCTGTCGCTCCCAGCCGACCCGGACGCCGTCTCATCACTCGCCACGACCTCACACGTCCACTCCTCCCCGTCGCCCACATCCGCGCCGTCCACGACGCTGGCCAGCGCCTCATCAACCGCCGACGAATACGCCACGCCGTCCACATCCCACGTGAAGCTGTAGGTCAACGCATCCCCGTCCACATCGGTCGAGGCCGTCGTCACCGTACAGGTCAAGTCGTCGCCTTCGACGGCGTCGGCGGGGGTGACATCCACCCCCGGCTCGGTGGGCGCGGTGTTGGACACCGTGACCGTGCTGCTCGTACCGGTCGTGCCGTCCACATCGCCATCGTTGGGCGTGACCACGACATAAACCACCTGATCCCTGTCGAAGTAGCTCGTGCCGCTCAAGGTGGCCGAGCTGGCGCTGCCGCGCGGCACGTCGTCTACGTACCAGTCGTAGCTGTAGAAGAGCGTGTCGCCATCGAGGTCGGTGGCAGAGGCTGCGGCGGTGAGCGTGTCGTTGGTGTAGACCGT
>SHYX01000020.1 GCA_009692585.1 Myxococcales bacterium | reverse complement strand
GGGGAGACCCTCCATCCCGCCCGCACCATCGGCCTCATCGAGGTGATGAAGACCTTCGCGCCGGTTGCCGCCGGCCTCACCGGCGTGTTGGAACGCTGGGTGGTCGGCGACGGCGCCGCGGTGGAGGCGGGGATGGTGGTGGCGTGGGTCAACCCGCGGGAATCGGGGTAGACTGGCCCTATGCTGTTCATCACCACCGCGTCGGCCGCGTGGCTGGCGTCCGTCTCGGGCATGGACGACCCCTGCTGCGCGCAGAAGGTCGTGACCGCACTTCAGTCGGTTCCCATGGTGACCTCTGTAGCAGCGTCGTTCGAGAAGAATCAGGCATGCATGGAAGCGTCCGGCCCCCTCACCTCCGCAAGCCTCGGCAAGGCGCTGGAGTCGGCGGGGTACGGCATCGTCAGCCTATCGGAAGTCGCGGCGTGCCCGGCCGGCCTGCACGTGGCGGTGGACCCGTGGGCCGCCGCCAAGGGGCTCGATGTGGTCACGATTTCTCACGGCGACCGCGTGGAGCTCACGCCGGTCGGCGGGAAATACACCATCTTCGACTTCGGGGCGCCCTGGTGCGCGCCCTGCCACGCGGGCGCCGCGCTGCTCACCACCTACATCACCGGAAAGCGCGACGTCTCGGCGCGTATCGTCTGGCTCGACGCGGGTGATGCCAAGGCCTCGTTCGCGCTGCCGGTGGTCGCGCAGCACCTCGCGTTCGCGGAGGGGCTCCCCTGGTACAAGGTGGTCGGCCCGGACGGGAAGAAGCTGTACGAAGGGAGCGCCCCCGCCGCGGCGATCGCGGCCATCGACCGCAAGCGCGGCCGCTGATGGCGGCGTTGCGCTCCGCCGCGCTCCGCGCCGTCGTCGGCGCGATGATCTACGCGGTGATGGCGCCTCCCGCCCACGCCACGTGACCCGGGTGAAGCAATCCAAACCTCCAGGTTGGAGGCTCCCGCGCCCACCCGTACCTTGACGCCGGCCGCTTTCGGCTCGACGTGCAATTCGTCGCGCAGACCACCCGCATCCAACACGTCGCCGCCTGCCCCGAGGTGGACCCGCTCCTGTGCGCGACCACTCAGATCCCCGAGCATTGGCACGACCAGAGCATCACCTGGTTCCGTCTGGACGCGCTGTTGAGCGCCGGACTCGGCAACGGCTGGGCCGTCGCGGGGGGCCTGCCGTTCGACGTGCGCTCGATCACCGTGGACTACACCATCGATGGTGCGCCCTACAGTCCGCCCTACGATGACATCCACCATCGTGAGGAAGTCCTGTTCGGTCCCGTCGACGGCAGCCTTTGGCTCAAGCGCACGCTGATGGTGGGGAGCGTCGTGCTGACCCCTTCGGTCGGCAGCTCGATTCCGGTCGGGCACACCGAAGACGACCCGTTCGCGCTGACCGAACTGGGGGAAAAACACCAACACATGCAGTTCGGCACCGGCACCTTCGACCCGCTCGTGAGCGTCGACGCCGTGTTTCGCTTCGGTCGGTTCGGTGCGCTAGCCACGGTGTCCTCGCGCCTGCCGCTCTACGAAGGGGCCAACGGGTACCGTGCCCCGCGGGTGGTGGCGGGGAGCGCCGGTCCGACCCTCGCGGTCACCCCGAAACTCTACGCCTGGCTGCTCGCCGACGCCGCCTACGAGGGCGAGGAGTTGTGGCAGGGGGAGTCCTACGGCGGGCGCGCTTCGGTCTCGGCGTCGGCAGGCGCGCTGTACACCCTGTCCCCCGAGGTGTCGGTGCAGCTCACCGCGCGGGTACCGGTATGGGCGGCGGTGCACCACACCGACGAGGATGCATCGGTGTCCCAACCGCTGAGCGTGGCCGCGGGCGTGTCCTGGGCCTTCGGGAAACCAGAGGCGGGCGCGGGCGGAGGGGGGTAGCCTTCCTGATGCGATCGCTCGTCGGGCTCCTCGGCTGCATCGAGTACGGCGTCGCGCCCGAGCCGGCGCCCGTCGAGCCTGCGCACGCGCAGGTGGTCCCCGAGGCCGTCTAGCTCGATGGCGTCTGTGTTTCGGAGACACGCATCCTCGCGTTGCAGAACCGGGGCGGCGCGCCGTTGACCCTGTCCGCGGTCGAACTCGTCGGTCAGGGCTGGTCGGCCAGCCACCCCAGCCTGCCCGCCGTCCTGGCGCCCGGGGCGGTGCTGGACGTGACCCTGCCCTTCGAGCTGAAGGCGATGGTCGCCGACCAGGAGACGCCCGCCACCGAACTGGTCGGCGAGTGGCGGTCCAATCGGGTAGGTTTCCTGGCCAGCCCCACGGTGGACGACGGCGGTCGCGTGGTGACGGAGTGGCCGGCCGACACCCGCTGGCCCGGCCCGCACGTGTTCGAACTGGTGCTGACCGACGCCTGCGGCAACACCGGCGAGAACTCCATCTACGCCTGCCAGGACGGCGCCTGGGCGGTGGAGAGCCTCGTGGCCGACGTGTGGCGCGTCGAGGGGCAGGCCAGCGTGGACCAGACGACCGGTACCACCTCCCTGGGGCCCGACCTCGGGAGCGCCTTCGATGCCTACCTCGTGTTCGACAGCGATCTCTTCGACGCCCCGTTCACCGTGTCCGGCCGCGGGGCAGGGTTCACCCTGACGCTGCTCGACAGCACCCGCGCGACCGAGTGGGTGGTCGGCGGGGGCTGTGGCCTCGGCCTCGGCCCGGAGGCCTGCGCCGGGACTGGCCTCCCGGGCTGGTCCATCGTGGTGGACACCCTGCCCGGCGACGGCAACGACTGCGCCCCCTCGCCCACCGTGTCCCTGGTGGCCGACGGGGACGTGGGCGCACCCCTCGCCTGCTCCTCGCTCCCCGATTTTGACACCGGTCCGCACGCAGTCCAGGTGCACGCCGCGGATGGTCTATTGGTGGTCGAACTCGACGGCGCCGCCGTCCTGGAGGTACCCGCCCCTCCCGGCGCTCCCTTCGGCGCCTACGCCGGGTTCACCGGCGTGGGAGAGTGGAGTTTTGGGGAGCTGTGGTTGACAGACTCGCGGTGTAAGTAGCCGTCATCGCCATCATCTTCGAGAAGTACGGCCGCCGCGTGCCCGTGTCACCCGACTTGTCGTCCACACCGTCGGACTCTCCTTGGTCGCAAGCGATTACCGTGGAAAGCATCAACGTCAGGAGGGAAAGGCGAATCATGAGCGCTCCATACGCGGGCGCACCTAAGACGATTTACGCCCCCGACGGCAAGGGGGAATCCATCGCCGCACGCGCAAGCGTCGCTGAGCGCCCCCTTGCAACTACGGATCGACCTTCACCGCACATGCGAGCAACCAGCCACCCTGAAACCACCCAACAACTGGGGATGTGCAATTATCTCCCCAAGGATGCTCGGAATAAATGGTGCCCGTTTCTTCGAAACTCAAATCCGAGTGCAACACCGCCACGCGCGGGGGTTGGAGGCCCTGCGGTTCCTGCACGAACAGCGTGATCTGCTCGCTCCCGCCAATGCAGAATGGCACGCTCGGCTCTTCCCACGAGAAGCTCGATACTTTTTCGAAGTGCTCGCCGCCATCGCTCGAGAGTGCCGCGTGCACCCGCTTATGCTCATTGGTGTAAAATAGCCATGGCACATCGCCCATTTCGCAGATGACCGGGTCGGCCAGCGAGTCGTAGGCGTACTCGGGGTCCGGATCGCCTTGCACAAAGGTGCCAGTCGTCGACCAAATCCCCCTCTGGACTGCATGTGCACCCTCGATTTGTGCAGGATCAACACCGGGAGTCGAGTGGGCGAACCATGTCGCGCGGAGTACCCCGTCGCCGCCGAGTTGCAAGGCCGGATCAACCAGAAAGTTCCCGCTCCCCGCGCCGATCGCCCAGATTTGACTACCCCACGTTTGGAGGTCGGTGCTCGCGAGCGCCGGAATCGAGTAGGAGGGTATCATTCCCGAAAAATCCGCGAACACCGCCCCATCCACCATGCCGGCCAACACCACCCAATCGCCGGCGATGAGCATGTCCAAACTTGAGAAGCCGTAAGCGATAATTCGCGCGTCGGCCGTCCAACTGACTCCGTCCGGACTCGTCGCGATCCGCACCTCCCAGTGGGTTTCCGAGGGAACCTCTGTGGGGAGAATGAGCGGGGAAAGCAACCCCGAAGCCCAGTATTCCGGATCGGCCCAGACATCGGGAAACCCGTCCCCATCGGTGTCCGCGTAGGGATTTGCCGTGCCGCCAGTATCCAGAGCCGAATCCCCCGAATCCCCCGAATCGGCGCTGTCGCCCGATCCACCGGTGGTGTCGCCACTTTCGTCCACGCCCGGATTGTCCGTTTTCCCAGCGGGCTCGCACGCAAGTACTGTCCAAGAGAAAATCACACGGGCACCATAGCCGAGACGCCTAATCGTCGCGCAGTTTCATCCGCCCGGCACCGACATGGTCTGGCTTCGAGACGCACTCGGCCCGCGGTCATGATCCCGACGCGGACGCGCATCCTGCTGGCAACGGCGCCGGCCGACTTTCGGAAGTCGACCGATGGGCTGGCCGCGCTGGTGGAGGTGCAACCTCGGGCGGCGCCGCTGCCGGCCACGATGTTCGTTTTCAGAAACAATAGCTGAAACGCCTTGAAGTTCTTGGTGTGCTCGCACGGCGGGTTCGTGCTGGTCTACAAGAAACTCGAACACCGTCGTTTTGGTATCCCGACGGCGACTCACGCTCACGCCAGCGGAATGTGGTGGCGATCCTCGAGGGCATCGATCTTCAGAACGTAGGAATCGCGTCAACGTGAACGTGAAGGTCATCGTGTGGGGTCGATCGTAGTTCGCCTTGGGGACGGACTCGTGCGCGGGAGCGTGTCCGGGCTCGACCCACGTGGTTCTCCGTGCTCCCAAGCCCGACGAACGCCCCGACCGGGCTCCGATTCGGCTACGCTGTGCGGGTGCTCGTCCTGCCCGTCCTCGTCGCCTGTGTGGCCAACGACCCTCCGGCTGCCGACGCTCCCGCTTCGGACGCCCCGACCGTGGCCGAGGAACTCCCGGGCAAGACCGACGGCGAGGACACCTCGGCGCCGGACGACGACGAGCCCCCGGCGGATTCCGACCAGGCCCGCTGGGGCTGTTCCAGCCTGTTCGAACAGGACCGCCTCCCGACGTACCACCTGACCCTCGACCGGCAGACCTGGAACAGCCTGCAGTCCGAGTTCACCGCCCACGACGGCACCAAGGGCTACCACGAGGTCGAGGCCTTCGAGGTCGATGGCGAGACCCTTTCGGACGTGTCGATCCGCCTCAAGGGCAATGAGGGCTACTCGTGGGTCGGCACCAAGATGCAGTTCGTGATCTCGTTCGTCGAGGTCGACGAGAATCAGCGCTTCCATGGCCAGCGCCACGTGGCCTTCGACGCCACCTGGTATGACCCGACCCTCCTCAACAACCGGACCGCCACCCGCTTTCTGCGCCGCCTCGACCAGCCCGCGCCGTGCGCCAACAACGCGCTGATGTACATCAACGACGAATACTACGGCATCTACGCCCATATGGAGGAACCGGATCGCGAATACCTCGAACGCAACTTCGGCAAGGAGAACGCCGCCGGGAACCTGTACAAGTATGGCTATGAGCTGAAGAACAACCCCGGCGCCGACACCTCGCGCATCGACGGATGGTGGTCGAGCTACGCCTTCGAGAACCTGGAGACCTACGGGGACCCCGATCAGTGGGTCTCGGAGTGGGCGGCAGAGGCGGCGATGCCCGACTGGGACGGGTACTGGATCTCGGGGCACAACTACTTCCTCTACGACCACCCCGAGCGGGGGCTGATGTACCTGCCGTGGGACCTGGACGCGACCTTCGGCTATTACGACGCCACCTCCTACGATCCACTGACCGGCATATACTGGGACTCCGTTCCCCACGAACGAAGCGTGCTGTCCCAGGATCGCTACGAGCAGCGCTTCATGGAATACATCGCCAAGTACGCGGAAGCCTTCGACGCCGAGGCGATGGACGCCGAGCTGCTGGAGTGGGATGCCCAGATCCGTGACTGGCTCGATGCAGACCCCAACAAGTACTACACGATCGAGGAGCACGATGCGCGCGTGGTCGCGACGCGGCGCGGGTTCGGCGAACGCCGCGACTTCCTGACCGCCTGGGCCGACTACAACCTCGGGCGCTGAGCGGCGGGCGCGCGCCGGGTGGAGTACAGGGCCGGCCATGCACATCGCCCTGTTTTCGTTCGTTTTGATGTCCACCGCCGCCCATGCCGACGAGCCGGTCGACCCGTACCTGTGGCTCGAAGACGTCACCGGCGACAAGGCGCTGGCGTGGGTCGAAGATCAAAACAAGCAGAGTACCGGGCAGCTTCAAGGTGGCCAATACAAGCGGCTCCACGACGAGTTCAGGGCCGTGCTCGACTCCGACGCCCGCATCCCCTACGTCCAGAAGCTGGGCGACCACTACTACAACTTCTGGCAGGACAAGGACCACGAACGCGGACTGTGGCGGCGGACGACGCTGGCCGAGTACAAGAAGGCGGCCCCGAAGTGGGAAACGATCGTCGACGTCGACGCCATCGGCAAGGCCGAGGGCGTGTCCTGGGTGTGGCACGGGGCCAACTGCCTTGAGCCGGCGTACGAACACTGCATGATCGCGCTGTCCCGCGGCGGCTCCGACGCCGACGTCAAGCGCGAGTTCAACCTGACGACCCGGTCCTGGGTGGCAGACGGCTACGCGCTTGCAGAGGCCAAGAGCGAGGTGTCGTGGGTGACGGCGGACAAGCTGTGGGTGATGATCGACACCGGCGAAGGGTCGCTGACCACCTCGGGCTATCCTCGTGAGGCCCGACTGTGGGACCGCGGCACCGCCCTGGCGGACGCGCCGGTGGTGTTCTCGGCCCCGGTGACCGACGTTTCTGCCGGCGCCTGGACCAGCCACGAGCCCGGCACCACACGGCACTTCGCGACGCGGTCCCCCACCTTCTTCACCAGTCGCACCTACGTCTCGCAGGGGGGGTTGTTCACCCACATCGATGTCCCCGACGACGCGTCGCCATCGGTGTTTCGGGAGTGGTTGTTCGTCGAGCTGCGTACGGCGTGGACGACCGGCGGCAAGACCTGGGCGGGAGGCAGCCTGCTCGTCACCCGATTCGACGACTTCATGGCGGGGAAGCGGGAGTTCGAGGAACTGTTCACGCCGAGTCCGAGCACGGCGCTCAATGCGGTGGCGTTCACGCCGACCCACGTGGTGATCAACACGCTGGACAACGTGAAGAGCCGGGTGTTCATCGCCGACCACAGCTCGGGTGCGTGGGTCAGCAAACCCATGTCCGGACTGCCCGAATTCGGCACCATCGGGGTCACCGCCGTCGACTCGGACCGCAGCGAGGACCTGTTCATCACCACGACGGACTTCGTCACGCCGACCCGGCTGGCGCTCGGCAACACCGACGGTAGCGCACCGGCGCTGCTCAAAGCGCTCCCGGCGATGTACGACGCCAAGGGGCTGGCGATCACCCAGCACTACGCCACCAGCAAGGACGGGACCAAGATCCCCTACTTCCAGGTCGCGAAGGTCGGCCTCCCGGCGAACGGGAAGAACCCGACCCTCTTGTACGGCTACGGCGGCTTCGAGGTGTCGCTGTTGCCCAACTACAACGGCATCATCGGCAACGGCTGGTTGGAGAAGGGCGGCGTCTACGTCCTGGCCAACATCCGCGGCGGCGGGGAGTTCGGACCGGCCTGGCACACCTCGGTGATCAAGGAGAATCGCCAACGCGTCTACGAGGACTTCTCGGCCGTGGCGCAGGACCTCGTGGCCCGCAAGCTGACCTCGGCCGAGCACCTCGGCGCCATGGGCGGCAGCAACGGCGGGCTGTTGATGGGCAACATGATGACGCAGTACCCTGAGCTCTTCGGCGCCATCGTGTGCCAGGTTCCGCTGCTCGACATGAAGCGCTACAGCCATCTGTTGGCGGGCGCCTCGTGGATGGACGAGTACGGCGACCCCGACGTCCCCGCGCAGTGGGACTACATCCGGCACTTCTCCCCCTACCAACTCGACCGCCCCGACCGGAAGTCGCCGCCGGTGCTGTTCACCACCTCCACGCGCGACGACCGCGTGCACCCCGGCCACGCACGCAAGATGGCAGCGAAAATGCTGGCCGAAGGCAAGCCGGTCCTGTTGTGGGAGGACACCGAAGGCGGCCACGGCGGCGCGTCGACCAGCGAGCAGAAGGCGACGATGTGGGGCCTGACCTACAGCTTTTTGTGGAAGGAGCTGAAGTAGCGGGTGCCGCTCCGGCCTTCCTCGCTTGACGTACGCCCCATTCAGAGCTAACGTACGCCCGTGGCCCTCACCCCCACGCAACTCCGCGCCGACCTCTACCGCCTTCTGGATCAGGTGATTGAAACCCGGCAACCCTTGCTGATTCATCGCGGCAGCGCCACCATCCGCATTTCGTTGGTGGAGTCAGCGGCCGAGGCGGAAGATCCGCTCAACGTGGTCCCGTTGTGCAGCGACTTGATCGTGGGAGATCCAGCCGAGCTGGTGTCCCTGGATTGGCTCCCATTCTGGACCGCCGGGAAAGACCTGTGATCCACCTCGACACCCACATCCTCGTGTGGCTGGCGGGTCAGCAGCATCGGCGGATTCCCGTGGGTGTACGGCGACGGATCGAAGGCTCGACCGTGGCGGTGTCACCGATGGTGGCGCTGGAGCTCGACGTCCTGTTCGAGATCGGCCGGGTGACGCGGCCCGGACGGGACATCCTCGATCACCTCGAGGCCGCGATCGGGCTGACGCTGTCGGCGGTGCCGTTCGCGAGCGCGGTCGCCGCCGCGCGGGGGCTGGGGTGGACGCGCGACCCCTTCGACCGACTGATCGTCGGGAGTGCGCTGGCACAGGCAGCATCGCTGGTCACCGCCGACGAGACCATCCGGCGAAACTACCCACTGGCCCTGTGGGATTGAGCCACCGCCGCTACGGCGCCGGACCCGGGGGCGTTACGGGGGGCTTGCCCCCCGTCCCATGATCATCCACAATCGGTCCACCATGCGCCTGTCCCTCCTGCTCCTTCCGCTGCTCGCCGGCTGCATGCCAGCTCCCTTCCCTGAGGACAAGTTGCCCGTCTGGGAAGAACGTCCGGTCGAGGTGAGCTTCGACTCCGGTTCGGACAAGGTGTGGGAGGAGGTGCTGACGGTCGCCGGCGACACCTGGCCGATCGACCGCATGAACAAGGGTGAAGGCCGCGTCACCACCGAATGGGTGATCGGCCAGAGCGACTACATCTTCAACCAGTACGGTGGCACCCGCATCCCGGAGAAAGTGCGGTACCGGGTGACCGTCGTGGTGGACCAGCACAAGGGCCGCACCCGCGTGACGGTGAAGAATCGCGAGCAGGTCGAAAAGGACATCATTTCGGCCAACCTGACCTTCACCGGCAGCATCTACGAGTGGATCGACGTCCCCTCCAGCTGTCGGAAGGAGCGTGCGTTCCTGGAGAGCGTCGCGGACGCCCTCGGCAAGGACACGCGCCGCGCCGAACTGGACCTGCGGTATCGTTAGGTTGCAGGCACCCACACGCGCTTGAGCCGCTGCACCGCGGCGAGCCGTTCTTCGGCCACCCGGTTCGCGGCCATCGCCGTGGTGATGCCGTCGACCTTGGCCTTGTTGATGACGCGCTTGACGGTGTCGAAGATGTTCCCGGCGTCTTGCATCGCCTTTTCGCGGCCGTAGCTCTTGAGCTCGCTGTACACGTTGATCAGCCCGCCGGCGTTGCACACGTAGTCCGGCGCGTAGCTGATGTTCCGCTGCGAAAGGGCCTCGCCGTCCCGACGTTCGTCATCGAGCTGGTTGTTCGCGCCGCCGGCGATGATCGGGGCGCGCAGCATCGGGATGGTGCGGGTGTTGATGATGCCGCCGATGGCACAGGGCGCAAGGACGTCGGCCTCGGCCTTGTAGAACTCGTCGCCTTCGAGCACCTTGCCGCCGAACGCGTCCACCACGCGGGTGAGCCGGCGGCTGGAGACGTCGGCGTAGGAGAGCTTGGCGCCGGCCTCGTGCAGGTACCGGGCAAGCCAGTAGCCGACGTTGCCCACCCCCTGGATCACCACGGTCCGGCCAGTCACGTCGGGGCTGCCGTAGGTGACCTCCAGGCACGCGCGGATGGCGTGGAAGACACCCCAGGCCGTCACCGGCGAGGGATCGCCCGAGCCGCCGTGCGCGGCCTCGGAGCCCGTCACCCATCGCGTCTCGCGGCGGATGTTGCCCATGTCCTCTACGGTCGTGTTCATGTCCTCGGCGGTGATGTACCGACCGCCGAGCGTGGCGACAAAACGACCGAACGCACGGAACATCTGTTCGGTCTTTTCGCTCGGGTCACCGATGATCACCGCCTTGCCGCCGCCGAGATCAAGGCCGGCCACGGCAGCCTTGTACGTCATGCCGCGCGAGAGCCGGAGCACGTCGCGGACGGCGTCGGCTTCGCTGGGGTAGTCGAGCATGCGCGTGCCGCCGAGCGCCGGACCAAGCGTGGTGTTGTGCACCGCGATGATGGCCTTGAGACCAACCGTCTCGTCGCGACAGAAGACCACCTGCTCGTGGTCGTAGGAGGAGAGCTGCTCAAAGATGCTCATGAGGGCCTCGACAGGCGCGGGAGCTAACCGGCGGCGACCCCCACCATGTCAGCGCCGGGCAAATCCTGCGCGGGCGCGCCCTACTCCAGCCTCACCAGCCTCGCCCCCAACTCGACCGCCTGGCCCTCGTTCACGTACAGCTCCGCCACCGAACCATCCCCAGCGGCCTTGAGCTCGTTCTCCATCTTCATGGCCTCGAGCACCAGGAGCGGCTGTCCCCTCCTCACGACGTCGCCCACGGTGACCAGCACCCGTACGACCCGTCCGGGCATCTGGGCGCAGATCACCTTGCCGCCTCGCGCCGCAGCGCGAGCCACCACCGCCCGGCGGGGATCGACCACGTCGACCTCGGTCGAGAGGCCGAGCACGTCGATGAGCCACCCACCCTCGCGCGGCGACGCACCGGCCTCCCAGGACTGGCCGTCAATCAGCATCTGGAACGCATCCGGCGTCGGCCGCACGAGGTCGACCAGATGCACGATGTCGTCCAGAACGACCCGAAAGCGACCATCCTCGTCGCGAGAGACATGTGCGACTTGCGCTCGGCCGCCGACCGTGATCGTGTAACGAAGCGCGCTCACCAAGCACCTCCCGTGCGTCCGGCACGTTTCCAGGCGCTCTCCGTCGTGGCGGCGGTGGCGGCGCGCGCTGGGCGGGTGTCCTTCTCGTACTGCGCCAGCGCCGCCGCGATCGTGGCGATCTCGTCGGTCTGGGAGACGGCGCACAGCGCGTCGAGACGCGCGGGCGACAAGAACCCGGTCGAGTAGCTCCCGGCGACGAAGTCCGGGTCCCGGAGGATGGCGCTGAAGAACGGAATCGACGTGCGGATGCCCCGCACCCGGTATTCTCGGAGCGCGCGGATGCTGCGCGAGATGGCCTCCTCGCGGTCGGCCCCCCAACAGATGAGCTTGGCGACCATCGGGTCGTAGTGGATGGGCACCTCGTACCCGGCGTACACGCCCGAATCGACGCGAACCCACGGGCCTCCCGGCTCGCGCAGCCCGGCGATGAGGCCCGGCGCCGGCGCGAAGTTGTTGGCCGGATCTTCGGCGTATACCCGACACTCGATGGCATGGCCGCTCTGTTTGATGTCGGCCTGGGCAAACCAGAGCTTTTCCCCTGCCGCGATGCGGAGCTGGGCGCGGACGAGGTCGACCCCGGTCACCATCTCGGTGATCGGGTGTTCGACCTGCAAGCGGGTGTTCATCTCCAAGAAGTAGAAATCGCCCGTGGCCTGGCTGTAGAGGAACTCGATGGTGCCGGCGCCGACGTAGCCCACCGCTTCTGCCGCTTGCACCGCAACCCGGGCCATCGCGTCCCTCGTCGCCGCGGGCAACACCGCACAGGGGGTCTCCTCGACCACCTTCTGGTTGCGACGCTGCACCGAGCAGTCACGTTCGTACAGGTGCACGGTGGTGCCGTGCGCGTCCGCCAGCACCTGGATTTCGATGTGTTTGGGGTCGGTGACGAACTTCTCCAGGTAGACGGCGTCGTCCTTGAAGCTCTTGAGCGCCTCGCTCCGCACCGACCGCCACGCGCTGGGAAACTCATCGGCGTGGTCCACGCGACGCATCCCCTTGCCCCCGCCGCCCGCCGCCGCCTTGAGCATGACCGGGAACCCGAAGTGGATGGCGATGGCGAGCGCCTCCGCCTCGGTCTCGATGGGCTCCGCGGTTCCCGGCACCACGGGGACACCCGCGGCGATCATCCGTTGCCGGGCGCGCGTCTTGCCCCCCATCGCCTCGATGGCGTCGGCGGGGGGGCCGATGAACACCAGGCCCGCCGCGGTGACGGCGCGCGCGAACTCCGCGTTTTCGGAGAGGAAACCATACCCGGGGTGGATGGCCTGGGCGCCCGAGCGCTTCGCCACGTCCAGGATGATGTCCCCGCGGAGGTAACTCTCCGCCGACGGCGCCGGCCCCACCAGCCACGCCTCACCGGCGTTGCGGACGTGCAGCGCGGTGCGATCGGCGGCCGAGTACACCGCGACCGTGCGCACGCCGAGTTCATGACACGCCCGGATGACCCGGACCGCGATCTCGCCACGGTTGGCGACGAGGACCTTCTGAAAGGGAGGCGGACGCATCGACGCCGGGTATCATGAGCCGGGGGCTCTCATGCCCGCTTCCGTTGCTGCCGATCACCAGCACAGGAGAGCACGCATGCCCCAGCGACTCACGACCCAGGAACTCGCATTCGAACTCGCCCGGTCGGTCTGGGGCGACGTACCCGACGTATCGGAAAGCCGAGAGGAAGAAGACGAATAGACACCGGCCCCCAACTTTCGCCTCCTCCCCTGACGGACGCTCAGTTAGGGTCGTCGGACCCCCCGGAACAAGGCGTGCCGAGAGGCTCAGATCCCTACCCCGACGACGACGACCCGACGGAGGAGGTCCCGCCGCACGTGCGCCTCCTGCGGCGCCACGCCCTGGCGTCCGGACCCGACGTCACCATCGACGACGGGATCGAGGACGAGGGCATCCAGGACGACGACCCGTTCGCGGGCTTCGTGGAGGTGTCGGCCGTCGAGGTCGCGTTGACGGAGGCCGAGCCCGGCATCGAGACCCTTGGGAACCTCGAGGCCGAGGCCGTCGAGCCGCTGGGCATCGATGCCGGACGCCGGGTCGTGACCAGACAGAATTGAGGGTGGTGATTTAGACTGGGTCCAGATAAGGGTGCGGCCGACGGAGCCCCGTCACCCCACCCTGGAGCGCCCGATGTCGTCCCTCAACGGAACCAAGACCCACGCCAACCTCAAGGCCGCCTTCGCGGGCGAGTCTCAGGCCAATCGCCGTTATCTCTACTTCGCCAAGGTCGCGGACGTGGAGGGGTACCCCGACGTCGCCGGCCTGTTCCGTGACACCGCCGAGGGCGAGACCGGCCACGCTCACGGTCACCTGGACTTCCTGAAGTCCGTGGGGGACCCGGCGACCGGTCTGCCGATCGGCGACACCGAACAGAACCTGAAGGCCTCGGTCGCCGGCGAAACCTACGAATACACCGACATGTATCCGGGTATGGCCCGCACCGCGCGCGAAGAGGGCTTCGCGGACGTCGCGAACTGGTTCGAGACGCTGGCCAAGGCCGAGAAGTCCCATGCAGGCCGCTTCCAGAAGGGCCTGGACAGCCTGTAGCCGCGGCAGTGTCGATCTCGCACCCGTCTCCACGCGACGACGCCTATTGGTCCCGGGGCGCGCTCGTGGCCGAAGAAAGGCGGGTGTTCGAGATCTGCAACGGTTGTCGGCTGTGCTTCAACCTCTGCCCCAGCTTTCCCGCGCTGTTCGACGCCATCGACGCGCTGGATCCGACCGCCCTGCTTCTGGGTGCGTCGGGCGCCGCGGCAGAGGTCGACGCGCTCGGGAACCACGCCCACGCCACCGCCCACGCCCCCCGCCCCCGTGACGACGTCATGGGCCAGGCCGAGGCGCTAGACCGGCTGCCAGCGTCGGTGTCTCAGCGCGTCGTCGACCTCTGCTACCAGTGCAAGCTGTGCGACCCGATCTGTCCATACACGCCTCCGCACGAGTTCGCGATCGACTTTCCGCGGCTGATGCTGCGCCACAAGGCGCTCGATGCCCGAGAACACGGGGTGCGCCTCCAAGACCGAGTGCTCGGCGACCCCGATCTGATCGGGCGCATCGGCACCTTGGCGCCGTCGATCGCCAACGCGGTGACCAACCTTCGTCCCAACCGCATCGCCATGGACTGGTCGATCGGCATTCATCGCGACCGCCAGCTCCCCCAGTTCGCCGGCGAGACCTTCCTGGCGTGGTTCGCGCGCCGCCACCCGCTTCAGCCGCCGCCCGGCGCCGTCGCCGGGCCGAAGGTCGTCCTGTTCTACACCTGCTCGGTCCAGTGGAACGAGCCCCAGGTTGGTCGCGCCGCGGTCGAGGTCTTGGAACACAACGGCATCACCGTCTACGCGCCGGAGATGCGGTGTTGCGGCATGCCCGCGCTCGACGGCGGCGACGTCCTTCGCGCGACCGAGTGGGCGCGGCACGATGTCGATCGGCTCCTGCCCTATGTCGAAGCCGGATGCAGCATCGTGAGCCCCGGCCCGACCTGCTCGTTCATGATGCGACGGGAATGGCCGGACTACCTTGGCACCGAAGCCGCAAGGCGTGTGGCGGACGCCAGCTTCGACCTGATGGAATTCCTGTTCAACCTTCGAAAAGAGGGAAAACTGCACGAAGAGTACACCACCGACATCGGACGGGTGGGCTACCACCTCCCCTGTCACCTGAAGGTTCAGAAGATCGGCTTCCGGAGCCGCGACATCCTCAAGAAGCTCCCCGGGGCGCAGGTGACGCTGGTGGACCAGTGCAGCTGCATGGATGGCACCTGGGGCATGAAGACCGAGTTCTACGAACTGAGCAAGAAGGGAAGCAAGAAACTCATGGAGGGCCTCGCCGGCGCCGAAGCGGACACCTACAGCTCCGATTGCCTGATCGCCAAGCTCCAGATCGAAGAGCAAAGCGGGAAGCCGGTGAAACACCCGATCGAGCTGCTGTGGAAGGCGTACGGGCTCGACCGATGACGCTGACCCTCACCGATCTGTTGCCCAACGACACCTTTGTCGTGCAGCGGCGCCGCCTGGAAGCTGGCGTCCTGCAGGCCAAGGGCGTCCGGCGCCTGGCGCTCGGGACGAACATGACCCTCCTGTTCGAAAATCACGCCACCTGTCTTTGGCAGGTGCAGGAGATGTGTCGCGTCGAGGGCATCACCGCTCCGGCCGCCATCCAACACGAGCTCGACACCTACAACGCCCTCCTTCCCGGCCCCGCCGAGTTGAGCGCCACGCTCCTGATCGCGGTGGACGACCCCGCCGCGCGGTCCGCCTTCCTGCACCAGCTCGTGGGCCTGCACCACGCGGTCGCCTTGCAGTTGGACGGAGAGCCGCCGGCCCCGGCGCGATTCGACGGCGAGCAGTTCAACGCCGTGCGGGTCTCAGCGGTGCAATTCCTCCGCATTGCGCTGACCGCCTCACAGATTGTGGCCCTCCGCGACCTGGGCCGGTCGGCTACGCTGGCCTGCACCCATCCGGCCTACGCGGTCGCCTCACCCCTACCGTTGACCCTGCGGGCCGCGCTGGCCGAAGACCTCGCGCGCGCCTGACCCCCCACTGGAGTTCCCATGTCCCTCTTTGGCAAACCCGCCCCCGACTTCACCCTGTTCAACAACAAAAAAGAGGCGGTGACCCTCTCGGCGTTCCGCGGTCGGAAGGTCGTCCTGGCCTTCTACCCGGCCGCGTTCACCGGCGTCTGCGAGAAGGAGCTGTGCACGCTGCGTGACCAGTTCGCCGCCTTGGACACCGCCGGCGCGCAGGTCCTGGGCATCAGCGTCGACATGCCCTTCTCCAACAACGCCTTCGCGGCCAAGACCGGAGCCACCTTCCCGCTGTTGTCCGACGTACACCGTGCGGTCACTCGCGCCTACGGCGTGGCCTGGCCGAACTTCGCGGGCATCGCGGGGTTGGAGGTCTGCAACCGATCGATCTTCGTGATCGACGCCACCGGACAGGTGGTGTACGAATGGATCGCGCCGAACCCGGGCGTCGAGCCCGACTACGCCGCCGTCAACGCGGTTGCCGTCGGCTGATGGACCCGGTCGCGGTCGAGGCGTGCTTGCGGGCGGCTGGCTGTTCGGTCACGCCGCAGCGGCTGGCGGTCGCCCGCTGCCTGCACGGCAACCTCACCCACCCCACCGCTGGCGACGTGCTCGTGGCCGTCACCCACGACCACCCGGAGGCCAGCCGCGCGACGGTCTACAACACGTTGGCCCTCCTGGCGCGGCTGGGCGTGGTGCGGATCCTGGATCAGCACGGGAGCGAGGTGCGCTACGACCCCAATCTGCTTCCGCACCATCACGCCGTATGCCCGACCTGCGGCGCGCTCCAAGATATCCCCGATGCCGCCGTCGAGGTGCGCCTCGACGGCGTGCGAATGCCTGCCGCGGTGCATTTCGTGTTGCCGTGCGCCCGCTGTGCCCCTCGCCCTCCCGCGGCTGACTAGCCCGGCCGAACTTTTTCGTGGGGTGGACTCTCTCGGCCAACGGCATAAGTGCCGTTGTTATACCCATTGTTTAGCGATACTCGTTCGGGGCGCGACAAGTAGTCACACTTGTGGTGAGCTTGTGACGACGTAAAATACCCCATCAGTACGTATAGCTATGGAGCCCCCCCTCCGAGGTGAGCCATGACGGCCGATCCCAGCTTTGGATTCACGCGGAAGGCGGGAGCCGACCGCCTCGCCCAGGTCGTCTCTTTCGACCTCGATGGGACGCCGGAGGTGAATATGCCGACGGAGCCTCTCGATGACGACGAGACCACGCTGCTGGGGTTCTGGGTGCCCGCGCGCTGACCACCAGCCATCGCGCCATCCCCTCTGGCCTCCAAACCTACGCTTCCGCCTCGCTGACCGGGGCGACGGGCTTGGTGGCCCGACGCGCCAGGTCGATGGCGAGCGTGCTTCGCAGCTGCGCGATGTTGTCGGTGCCGAGCGCGAGATTGAGCACCTCCTCCATGCGACTGCAGAAGTGGAAGGTCATGTCGTCGCGCACCTCTTTCGGGACCTCGACCAGATCCTTCTTGCACTTCTCAGGCAGGATGATGGTCTTGATGCCGGCGCGATGCGCGGCCAGGACCTTTTCCTTGATGCCGCCGACGGGAAGCACCGCGCCCCGGAGCGTCGCCTCGCCGGTCATAGCCAGGGTGGGATCGACCTTCAGTCCGGTGAGCAGCGAGACCATCGCTGTGAGCATGGTGACACCTGCGCTCGGCCCGTCTTTCGGAATGGAGCCCGACGGCACATGGACGTGAATGTCGGTGTTCTCGAAGAAGTCAGGGTCGATCCCGAGCTCGGGCGCCGAGGCCCGAATGTAGCTGCGCGCCACCCCCACCGACTCTTTCATGACGTCGCCGAGTGAGCCTGAGAGCTGGATCCCGCCCTTGCCCTTCATCTTGGTGGCTTCGATGAACAGGATGTCGCCGCCGGCCGCGGTCCAGGCCAGCCCGGTCGCGACCCCAGGCACGCTGGTGCGCTCCGCCACTTCGGGGAAGAAGTGAATCGGACCGCGAATTTCCTCGATCTTCTCCGGGGTGACCTCGAAGGTGCCCTCGAGGCGGCCTGACGCGACCTCCTTGGCGACCCATCGAGCGACCGCCGCGATCTCGCGCTTGAGTCCCCGGACCCCCGCCTCCCGGGTGTACGACGCGATCAGAAAGCGCAAGGCGCTGTCCGGGAAGTCCACCTGCTTCGCGGTGAGGCCGTGATCCTCAATCGCCTCGATCATTAGGTAGTTCCTCGCGATCTTCATCTTCTCTTCCTGGGTGTACCCGGGAATCTCCAAGATCTCCATCCGGTCACGCAACGGCCCGGGAATGGGGTCGGCGAGGTTGGCCGTCGCGATGAAGAGCACCTTCGACAGATCGAAGGGCACATCGAGATAGTGGTCCATAAAGGTGTCGTTCTGTTCGGGGTCGAGTACCTCGAGGAGCGCGCTGGACGGGTCGCCGCGGTAGTCCATCCCGAGCTTGTCGATCTCGTCGAGCACGAAGACCGGGTTGTTGGTGCCCGCCTTCTTGATGCCCTTGATCACCTTGCCGGGGAGCGAGCCGATGTAGGTGCGCCGATGGCCACGAACCTCGGCCTCGTCGCGCACCCCGCCGAGGGAGATGCGGACAAGCTTCCGACCGAGCGCGCGGGACACCGACTTCGCCAACGAGGTCTTGCCAACCCCCGGAGGCCCGACGAGGCAGAGGATGGGTCCCTTCATGTCCCGCTTCAGCTTGCGCACCGCTAGGTACTCGAGAATGCGCTGCTTGACCTTTTCCAGGCCGTAGTGGTCCGCGTCGAGGATGCGGCCGGCTTCGAGCACGTCCATCACGTCTTCGGTCTGGGTGGACCAGGGCAACTCGATCAACCAGTCGAGGTAGGTGCGGCTGACGGTGTACTCGGCGGCGCCTGGACTCATGCGACTCATGCGCTTCAGCTCTTTGTAGGCAATCTTTTCTACCTCCTTGGGCATCCGCGCCTTCTTGACACCCTTCTTGAGCTCCTCGAACTCCTCCGCCCGGTCGTCGGTCTCGCCGAGCTCTTTCTGGATCGCCTTGAGTTGCTCGCGCAAGAAATACTCGCGCTGCGCCTTGTCCATTTCGCCCTTGACCTCGGTCTGGATCTTGTTCGACAGCTCGAGAACCTGGATCTCCTTGTTCAACAGGGCGATGACCTTGGTCATCCGCTCCTTGGTGTCCAGGGTGTCGAGCAGGTCCTGCTTTTCTTCAACGCCGATCGACAGGTTGCTGGCGACGATGTCGGCCAGGATGCCCGGATTGTCGATGCTGCGCACCAGGAAGCTGGCCTCTGACGGGATGTGGGGGCTCAGATCGATGATCTTCTGGGCCAACTCCCTCATGGTCGACATCAAGGACTCCAGCTCCGAGCTGGTCTCCTGTGACTCCGGGTACACCTTGACGTGCGCCGCCAGCGTCGGCGCCGTGGTGGTCCAACGCTCGATCTTGATCCGGGCCAGGCCCTGAATGATCACATTGAGCTTGTTCCCCGGCATCTTGACCGACTTCAGGATCTTCACCACGGTGCCGGTGAGGAAGAGTTCGGAGGTATCGGGATCCTCGTTCTTGGCGTCCTGTTGGGCGACGATGCCGAGCAACTTGTCACCGGCCAGCGCACGCTCGACCGCTTCGAGCGACTTGTCGCGGCCCACGTTGATCGGAAAGGCCAGCACCGGAAAGATGACGGTGTTGCGAATGGCGAGGATGGGAAGATCAAGCTCGCTCGGAAGGTTCGGCGAGGCGCCTTGTTCGTAGCTGGGCGGGTCGAAGGCCATGGGTCTCCTGCAGGTACGGGGGGAAGCTATCCCCCGACCTTCCGAGGGCAAGCCGAGGATCGCGTCGGCGCTACGAAGGGAGCGTGAATGGCCCCACCCGCGTCCGTCGGAGCGTGAGCAGGAGGGCGCCACAACCGAGGCGCACGCCGAGGTCGTGGGCGAGCGCGCGAACGTAGCTGCCGCTGTTGACGGAGAGCGTCGCGCGGCACAGAACGAGCGGCGGGTCGCTCTGAGCGAGGCGGAACCAGTCCGCGAGGGCCTCGGGCTGGCGAAACTCTCCCCTCACCCGCTCGATCCGCGCGCGGATGCCGGGCAGCACCTCTGCGACGCGGGTTTGACGCGCCTCGCCGGTGGCGATCGCCGTCACCGTCATGGTGCGCCGGGGGATGGCGATTTCGTCCAACCGCGACGCGCGAGCCCAGGCGTGCAGCGCGCGGCCCTTCACCCGGTACGACGACCACACCGGCAGCGGCAGCTCGTGGGTGCCGGCGAGGGCGGCCACCGCCGCCGCGCAGGCGTCGAGCGTCGGCGCCGACCCCTCGATCAACCGACCGAGCGCATCGTGGGTGTCGCTGCCGACCCCGAACAACACGGTGGCGACGTACTCCTTGTCATGGGCCAGGTGTTCAGCCAACGCAAATCGGTCCTGACCGGTCAGCACCAGGAGCAGGCCCTCGGCCATCGGGTCGAGCCGCCCGGCGTAGACCAACTTCTCGCCCGCGAGCGCGAGGGTCCGGGCGCGCAAGTCGTCCAGGGCTTCGAGGGGCGTCCAGCCCGCAGGCTTGTCGATGCTGAGGATCACGCGGTTACCGAGCCACGCGCAGGCGGAGCCCGGCGGAGCGGACGGCGGCTTGTGCCCCCCGGTAGCCGCGCGGGACCAGGTAGGCGCCGACCACGGCCACCATCACCAGTCCAACGGCGGCCAGCGCGAACGCCCACGCGGCCTCGACCGAGGGCGCGCCCGCGAGCACCAGGCCAAGCAGGGCCGGGCGCACCACGGGGTGCGGGTCGAAGACGGTCGCCAACCCCAACACTGACTCGATCGACGCGACGACCCACCGTTGCCGATCGGAGCACGCCACCGAACCGGCGGCCAGCGTCAGCCACGGCAGGCGCTCGGCCCCAGCTCCCACCCAACGAACCCCCATCCCGGGCCCACGATAATCGAACACGTCCGCGTGCGCCCGCGCGGCCCGCTTGCCCCGTTACATGCCACCCACCCATGCTCACCCTCCTGTGTACGCTCGCCACTGCCGGGGACCGGATCACCCCGACCTTCGCGTGGGCACCCGGCGACGTGTGGACGGTCGCGTTCGAGCGCACCTCGAGTCGGGCAGCGACCGGCAACGCCTACACCGCCCGCACCGCGGCGAGCTGGACGATGACGGTGTCCGGGAGCGTGGGCGCGCTGGTGGTGCGCGCGTCGAACTATAGCTTTGGCGGGACGACCGGGCTGCCGGCCAACGACGTCCGCGAGGGCGCCAACGCGACCGCCGCGGCCGCCGCCCCCTCCTTCCGACTCGATGCCACCGGCGCGATCATCGAGATGCTCGACGCGGCGGTGACGCCGCGCGCCGCCAGCGACTGGTGGGATGGCCTGGTACCGACGTGGCGGGGCGGAACCCTGGTGCGCGGCCAGCCCGACAGTCTCGTGCTCCGGACGCCGGTGACGCAGCTCGGGAATCGCGAGGTCCAGAACGATGCGGCGCGCGTGTACGACGGCTCGATCCCCTGTGCGCCCGGCGGGGCCGCGACCTGCGAGTCGTTCACCCTGCGCGCCAGGTTGAACCCGAGCGACCTGACCCTCGCGGTCTCCGACCACAGCCGTTCGGTCGCATCGGCGCAGGGTGGGCCCCCGGGGCTGGTCGTCGACTCGCTGGCCTCGGACTCGCTGACGACGCTGGTCACCGAAGCGGACGACCTGCGCCCGCGCCGGCTTCACACCCAACACAACGTGCACCTGGTCGGCCACGTCGGCAAAAACGTGATCGAGACGACGCAGACCGAGAGTCGGACGTGGAGCTTCACCCGGCGCTGAGTGGTCGCACCTACCGTTCCCGCATCCGGTTCCCGCCCCCACGGCGACCGGCCGGCCCGTGATCCTCGCCGGAGCACGCCTCGTGGATGCCCACGCTCCGGGCGGCCTCCGCACCCGCGGGGATGCGCAGCCACACCGAGATCAGCGGGTCCCCGTCGTCGGGTTCGATCCCGCGCCGATCCCGCCCACACCAGTGCTCGGCATCGGTGCCTCCCGCCGCCGCGCGCCAGCGGTCGGTGATCAGGTCGCGGACCACCTTGTCGCAGGCGGCGTCACCGGCGCATTCGACCGCCGAGATGTCCTCCTGATCGCGAAGTGAGAACTTCCACTCCTGAGCGCGGATCATCTCGCGCTGCGGATCGAAGGCCGCGGCGTGCTCGGGCAGCGCGGCGGCCAGTCGGGGGAGCAGCGCCCGCCCCGCGGCGGGGTCGGCCCGGAAGGTGGACTGCCACAGGTGGCGGCCGCAGTCCTTGGCGTACCGACCGGCGTTGCTGCACGCCACCAACGCCATCTCAATGTCGGCCTGCGCGATGGCCGCCTCGCCCACGCGGAACCAACACTCGGTGGCGGCCACCCCACCCTCCGGAAGCGAGCGACACAGCTCCGCGCGCGCGCCGCGATCGACACTGGAGACCAGGCCAAGCTCACAGGTGTCACGATGCTCTGGCGCAATCGCACCGCAGGCCCGCGCGTCACCCGCGGTCCACGCCATCGCGAGCGCGTCGGCCACCGACGGCTCCGAGCAGGCCAGGAGCGCCAGGATCAGTTTCCACCGTCCGGGCGGCCCTGCCGGCCCTGCTCGGCGAGGCGGGAGGACCATTCCGGCGGACCCGCCGGCGTCCACCCTTCGTCCGACAGGTTGTGTGCGGTCGGCGCAAACACCGCCGTCGGACTCCACCCGCCCTTGAGGTCCCACAGCACCACGCCCCCGTCGACCCCGACCGGCGGCCCCAGGAGCCCCGTGAGTCGACGGACGGCTTCAGCAGGCTCCGGAATGGACGCGAGGTGCATCTGCTCGATGTGGACGAGGTCGCGACGGAGCGCCACCCAACGAAAACCGTGCGACGTCAGCGGTGTCCACGAGCCGGGTGGCAGCGGTGGCATCGCCTCCTGGCCGGTCGACGCCATGCGGAGGGCCTGCGCCGCCGGTGTCGAGAGCTGGCGTTTGAACTGCTTCGGCCACAGAACCGGCGCCGATTCCCCCATGCCGCCGAAGGTGGGTAGTCGAAAGAAGGTCTGCCAGATGAGCCCGTCGTGCTGGATGCGGAACGGCAGAAAGACCAGCGCACCGCCCTCTATCCCGGCCTCGACCAACAGCTCCGGGCAGCGCACGTCGTGCCAGGTGAAGGGCCAGGCCGCGTTTCGGGTCTGCTCCACCAGTCCGAAGATGGCGAGCAGCACCGCAGCGAGGCGGACGCGCGCCGCGGGAAGGGAGGCGGCGATGCCGAGCGCCGCGACGAGAAAGACGCAGGAGACGAAGCGGTAGGGGAACCAGAGGCGGTTGAAGAAGGGCACGTACCGGTAGAGCATCATGTACGGCACGTTGACGACGACCTCGTCGCCGAACCGGATGCCAGGGCCGAGCCCGATGAACACACACAGCGCGGCCCCGAGCCACCAACGCCACGACAGACGGCGACGGGCGACCGCCCAGGCAATCGGCAGCGCCCAGGTCAGGTTGGTCAACAGCCGCGCGCCGTACTGCTCCATCAACGACAATCCGTAGAGCTCTTCACCGACGCTGTTCCCGATTCCGCCGGGCAGGGCGAAGATCGATTGCGCCGCCGGCGTCCCGCCGGGAGTCCCCCCGCTGGACCACAGCCGCGCCATCGGGATCGCCGCCGGCGCGACGATCAACACCGCGATCGCCAGCGCCGCGCTCCACTTCAGCAGCACCTGGCGCCGCGACGGCGCCGTACGCAGCTCCGCCAGCACCACCGGGACCAGCAAGAGCGCCACGAAGAAGGCCTGGTACCAGTAGGCCCATCCCACCAACGCACAGGCTGCACCGAGCCAGAAGACGTCAAGCCAACGGCCATTTCTCACGATGAGAATCAAGAAGTACGGCACCGCTGGCACAAACCAGAGGAACGCCTGCGTAGGGCGGCCCGCAGTGATTTCGAAGAGCGTGTAGGGGTTGACCAACCACAAGAGGGTCGCCGCGAAGGCTCGGTCATCATCACCCAGGATCAATCTTGCAAAGGGGCGGAAGGTCAGCGCGTTGCCGACGAGAACGACCACGATCCAGAACGGTTGGTAGCGCGCCCCCAGCGCCCACTGCAAGGGCACCGACAGCACCGCATCGACGAAATTGTTGCCGGTGTGGGCGAAGTTGTCCTTGCCGTGGGGCCAGAAGAAGAAGCGCGTCGTCGACGGGTCCCCCAGGTGCTCGACGCAGAGCCGGATCCAATCGAAGAACCACCACGTGCCGAAGGCGTCGACTCCATCGCCGACCATCGCCAGGGGCTGCAGCAGCGCCGGGAGCACGCCCAGGACCGCCACGAGCAGGTAGACGACGAACTCCTGGCGGGTGCGGGGCACGCAGGGGCGCGCTATCCAGAAACGGGGGAAGACGCTCGCCGCGTCTTTCCCCTACCGTCGCCTATCCTCCGGCTTCTAAGCTACGCTTTCCGGCCTGCGGCGGCGGTCGGGTTGGATAACCCTGGGCGTCACCCATGCCGCAGCAGTTTGGACGAAACCGCTGTCGCGGAGGCGGGTACCGATCCGAGCGTCTCGAGGGTCCTGCTACCACGCGATCCGCATCGCGGAATAGACCTTCCACAAGGGCAGGATATTCGCGATTTTCGCTCGCGCCGCCGCCCTCGGGGCCGGTTCCACAACCGGGGTGGGCGGCTCACGACGGCACCTGTGGAATCGGGCGTGCGAGGCGATGAACGGATGCTGCACGCCCGGGCGATGCAAGCGATTGTCGCCGAACGTCGCCGAAATATCAAGAATAGTGGTCGTCTTCCCTTGACAGTTTTCGCGCGTCGCTCGCAGCTCGGGCGCTGATCCTTCCCGAACACCCGCTCCAACGGCCCTGGCGGCGCTCCAGGCGCGCCGAACGGCGTCCCTCCACCTCGCGGTGCAGTGCCGCGCCGACGATGCGGTGACCCGCGCCCGGGTGGCGAAGCTGCACCACCGGCCGGCGGCAGAGGCGATCACGCTGGAGCGGCAGTGGCTCGGGCGGCTCGGAAGCGGGTGCAGCCTGCCCTTCGGCGCGTGCAGTGGGTGCGCGAGGGCCCGATCCTGTGGCCGTGGCTTGGCGGCGGCACCCCGCCGCGGACGGACGCCGCGCTCGACGCCTCGTTCAAGCCGATCTACGCCGACCTGTTCCACGCCTGCCTCGAGGCGGGCGTGTACATGCCACCCTCCGCCTTCGAGGTGGGGATTTTATGTGCAGCGCACACCACTGGGGAGGTCGGGTGGCTGATCGACGTCGCCGCCAAGTCCTGGGCCGCGCGCGGGTGAAGCGCGGGATCCTCCTGGTGAACGTCGGCTCCCCGGACGCTCCGAGCACGGTCACAGTTCGGGAATATCTGGCCCGATTCCTGAGTGATCCCCGCATCCTCGGAATGCCCGCCTGGGTGAGGCTCCCGTTGGTCCACGGGCTCATCGCCCCGCTGCGGGCTCCAAAAAGTGCAGCCGCCTACGGGAAGATCTGGACCACGGCCGGCTCGCCGCTCACCGTGTACGGCGAAGGGCTCGCGGCCGCCGTCGGCGGCGTGTACGCCACCCGCTGCGGGCGCCCGAGCCTCGCCGCGTCACTCGATCGCCAAGGCGACGTGGACGAGGTCGTGGGGCTGCCACTCCACCCGCACTACGCGGCGGCCACCACGGCCCCGACCATGGACGCGCTGGGCGAGGGCCTTGCCAATCGGGTGCGCGTGCCCGCCGTACACGTGGTGCCCCCGTTCTGGGCGAATCCGGACTTCCTCGACGCCGTGGCCGCGGTGGCGAGGCCTGGTACGCCTGGTCGACTGACCTGCGACATCGAGCCGCACGGGCTCGCCGCACTTCGCGGCCCGGTAGCAGGGACCAAGGTGGGTAGGGCGTCATCGCGGGCCGACGGGTCGGGTAACGGCTGCGACGCCGACAACGACGGGGCGGTGTCTTCGACGGCAGCGACTCGGGCGCGGGCACGGCCGCGGGCGCCGCCACCACCACCACCCACCCCCCGCCCGCCGGTGACGGCGTTAAGCCCCGTCAACCCGGAGTCGCCCCATGGTCCTCGCCCTGCTCCTCGGCTGCCCTCCAGAAGCGGTTCCCGGCGAGCCGCCGTACGGCATGCCGCTCCTCGACGACGGCCAACTCTATGTGGGCGCGGCGCGGATCGACGTCACCCCCATCATCGAGGAAACCTTCCAGGACCTCGACGGCGACAACCAGTTCGACGGGTGCGACGCCGACCCGGACATGACCAACGCGCGGTGCACCGAACCCTACGACGACATTGACGGGGACCGCCACTTCGACGCACTCTTCCTCGCGGGCTTCGGCTCCCCTCGCCCGGCTCAGGACATCCACGACCCCCTGACCGTGGGCGCGGTCGTTCTGGCCCTCAACGGTGAGTACGTGGCCTTCGTGGGGGTCGATGCCATCGGCGTGCTCGAGAACCGTTGTCGCGACGCGCGCGACCTCGTGGCCCTCGACGGCTTTGACCGGGACCGGCTGCTGATCTCAGCGTCTCATGCCCACTCCAGCGTCGACACCGTCGGCATCTGGGGCCTGGACGAGGTCAGCAGCGGCGCCGATCAGCCCTTCCTGGAGTCGGTGGTGGCCGCGATCCACGACACGGTGGAGACCGCGGCCAGCTCGATGGTGGCGGTCGCGCCGACCGTGGGCGTCGCGGACATGGCAGGGTCTGAGTTCAACGGGGCGCCCTTCGGTGGCATCAACCCCGACGCCAGCATCGAGGCCGGCATCAACGACATCCGGGACCCCCTCATCACCGCGGGCCAGGTGCTCACGATGGCTTTTGACGGGCCCGACGGTCGGGTCGCCACCATCGTGAGCGCGTCCGGCCATCCGGAGGTCAGCGACTCTGACCACAACTCGCTCAGCGCCGACTACCCGGGGGTGTTGCGCGACTGGATCGACGACACCGACGGGGGCACGACGGTGTTCCTGAGCGGCGCGCTCGGCGGGATGCAGTCGGCCCTCGGGGCCACCATCCCCACGGTCGACGAGGCCGGGGCCCGTGTGCTCACCGGCGACGGCGAACCGGAGTGGTTCAACACCGGCGGCTTCGAGTTCGTCCGGATGTGGGGCACCCTGTTGGCACAGGCCTCCCAGGCCTCGCTTACCGACACCCAGGCATGGAACCGCATCCGCGTCCGCAAGGTCGAGTACCTGGTGCCCGTGGACAACATCTCGTTCAAGCTGGCCTTCCAACTGGGCCTCCTCGACACGCCCGACAGCTACATCGACCAGACCTCCGACTGCCCCGGCTTCGGGACCAACTCGGATGTGTTCGGCTGCGTCCCGGCCGCCACCTGGGTGGTCGAGTTGGGACCGGTCACCCTGGGTTCGGCGCCCGGCGAGCTCTTCCCGGAGTTGTTCTGGGGCGTACCCGACGAACCGGCGATGGTCGACGCGGCGCTGCGGCCCGGCGACAAGCGCTGGGCGCAGGTGGATGACGACTGCGCCGGCCTGGACTGGAGCACCGAGTGCAAGGACACCGAACGGGTGACCATGCCCAGCGACTGCGACGGCGGTGGCGTGGAATGCGACGGCATCTGCGATTGCCTCCACGCCCACGCTGCGCCGTACCTCATCAGCGCCGAAAAGCCGACACCAATCGTTGATCTGCTTCCTGGAACCTACAAGTTTCCGCTTGGCATCACCAACGCCTACTGCGGCTATATCGTGCCCGGCCCCGACTTCAACACCTGGGTGGACGTGACGACGGAACAGGGCGATCACTACGAGGAGACCAACTCCTGCTCCGCCAGCTTCGGGGACCTGGTGCTGGGCGCGTTCGTCGAGTTGGCGGAGTAGTTCCCCACGCCGCGGTCGTCCGCACCCGAAGATCGGCGTCAAAGGCCCGGCAGGGGCGGCCCCGCAGGCGGGCGACCGTCGCGCCGGTAAGGTTCGTCTTGAGCAGGGAGTGGCTGATGATGCCGCCCGCCATCGCGAGGATCGCCCCCTCGTAGAACTCGTGCTTCTCAAGGGCGCCCTCCTCCAGGGCGAGGTATTCGGCGTCGCTGGACCGACACGGCGCGCAACCGAAGCTGGTGACCGTGGAGTGTGTTTCGAGGAGCCGGCTCGCCCAGGACGAGCGCTTCCTCGGTCTGCGAGCCCCGCCCGGTCATCAACGACGACGGAGGGGTCTCGCCTGCCGGTGAGGTGTAGCGGGCCGGCATCGGGCAGCTCTACCTCGCCTCGGACGCGGCGCCCGCCGCCGCGGCATCCTTGGCCGCCTTCGCCGCCTCCTCGGCCTTGGCCGCCGCCGCGATCGAGCTCTTCCCCTCCCCAAAGGGCCACAGCACCCCACGGAGCTGCCCCGCCGTGCACGTTTCCCGCTCCTGTTCGAGCACCGTTTCCGCCGCGGCCGCCGCCGCGACCTCGACTTCGGTGGCCGTCTCCCCCTTGCGGGTCAGGTCCCAGATGGCGGTGTAGCTGTCCGTGTAGTAGGGCTCGCCGAGTGCGATGTGTAGCCGCGACTCGATGGTCTCCGTCAGCGGGCTCTCGGTGCCGCGGGCCAAGAGCGCACGGTCGAACCACACCCAGCGCACCACCTTGCGCACTTCCTCCTCGTGCTTGCGCGTCCAGGGCGCCATCAGGTTGTCGGCCTGCACCAGCTCGGCGAAGTAGGGATTGACAAGCCAGTCGTCGTAGCCGCTGGGGCGCACGGTCTCGACATGGTCCCCCATTCCAGACACGAGCGGCTGGCGGTGGAAGACCTGCTGGACCATGGAGATGTCCGGAGCCCCCATCGGTGTGGTCAGGATCGGGCCGGGATTCAGCGTCACGATCGCCGACGCCGGCATGGGAGGGACGGCCAACACGCAGCCGGGGCCGAGACGATTGGCGCGCCCTTCGAGGATCAGGAGCGCGAAGAACACCCACGGAATCATCCGGATGCGATTGGCGACGAGCACCGGCACGACCGCGATGACCGCGACGCAGTAGACCGCTCCGAGCACCCGTGCTGGAAAGTTAAGTCGCGACAATAAACTGCTGTGTTCGAAGAGCCAGACATAGGGCGTGTTCTCGATCGGGATGCCGAAGGAATTGAGTCTGGCGCCCGAGGAAAAAGCCAGCCCCAGCAGCACGCCGAGCGCGAGGGCCGGAGCGAGCCGCCAGCGGACCAGCGCGCCGAGCACCACCACCAGCGTGGAGATCATCCCCAACTGCGCGAAGAGGCGACGCGTCCGCTCCTGGGACTGGACCCACATGCCCGTGGATTCGATGTCGAGCCCCAACCCGGGAATCTCACCGCGCATCGACGCCTCGGCGATCGGCCACGCCAACGGCGCGACGATGAGCACCGAGACCAGCACCGCCGCGCCGAAGCGTACGACGGCCCTGGGCTCTTGCAGTACCCTTGCAATCGCGACAGGCGCAAAGACGATCGCGAAGAAGACGGGCGAATACCAGTAGATGAGCCCCTGGGCGCCCATGGCCACGCCAAGAAGCGCGGCGTCCTTCCACCCGTCGAACCGCAGGATCGCCATCGCGGCCAGGGGGTAGAACCACAACATCGCCTGCGTCGGGCGGCCGGCGCCCATCTCGGCGAGGACGTAGGGATTCACCGTCCACCAGAACGTCGCCAGGATCGAGACATCGGGTCGGGCGGGCGCAAGCCTCCTGGCGAGCGGAAAGAAGGCCAGCGCGTTGCCCAGGACGATGAGGACACAGGTGTACAGCTCCCCGCGACCGGTGCCGAACCACACCTGGAGCGGCACGGAGATCAGCGCGTCGACCACGTTGACGCCGTTGAGCACCAGGAAGTCCATGCCGTCGGGGTAGAACATCCGCGTCGTCGTGATCGGGAAGCGCCCGGCCATCACCTCCTCGCGCACCCAGTCATACATCCAGAAGGTGCCGTGGGCGTCGGGACTGGCGCCCACAACCGGGTACCGGAGGCGGAAGGGGCCGTCGCCGAAGGCGTGCCAGAGGGCCACCCCGAGCGCGAAGACGGCGACGATCCACCAACGACGCGTCATGCAGGCGGCCGGATGTCCGAGGCTTCGACGGGAAGCGGAATGCCTGCCGCCCGCGCCGCCTGCACCCGCATGGCGCCACACGCGCCCCGCAGCAGCGCATCGGCAATCGTGACGACACCGCGTTTGCTGACCGCTTCGAGCGCGCTGCCACGTACCCAGTCGTTGAACAGGCCCATCGCCGGGCCGCACCAGATCTGGTAATCGCGTTTGCGGGCGGGATCGCCGATCCGGGCCCAGCGGGAGGACATCCCGAGGTACCAGCGGAACGTCAGCGCCATGCGGTGGCGGGGCTCCTTGGCCGCCCGCTCGACCTCGCGCACGTCGCGCTGGCGCCAGTACGCTTCGGTCTCGGCCCACACCTCGTCGATGGGGCGGAGGAAGATCTGCTTCTCGACCCGGCTCCGGTCGGCGGCGGGGATGGCATCGAGCCCGTCATACGCGCGGTAGAGCTCGTAGAGGCGGGACGCCCGTTGCGCGTACATCGTTCCCCGCGACAGCACCTGCACCTGGGCGCCGATCTCGAACATGTCGGGGGCCGGCCCCTCCACGACGTCGGCATAGCCGGCCTGCGCGAGCATGTCGCGCACTTCGTCGCTGGTCCCGGCTTCGGGCGTACACTGGTTGACGGACCCGGTCATGACGTAGTCGGCGCCCAGTTGGAGGGCGGCGGCCAACGACCACGGGTCGCCGATTCCACCGGCGGCGCCGACCCGCAGGCGGTTCGGGTAGCCCTCTTCGGCGGAGATCCGGTCCGCGAGCCGCCGGAAGATGGGGATGAGCACCGGCAACGGTCGGCGGTCGGTGTGCCCGCCGCTGTCGGCCTCGGCCGTGATGTCCTCGGCCACCGGAACCCGCCTGGCGAGGCGGGCCTGGTCGGCGGTGATCACCCCGGCGGCGACCAGCTCCTGGAGCATCTTCTCAGGCGCGGGACGCATGAAGTGTTGAGCGACCTCGGGTCGCGATACCTTGGCGCAGAGACGGTTGGGAACCACGATGCGTCCGTCGACCTCGCGGATGCCGTGAAGCCGATAGCGCAGGACGGAGGGGGTCAGCCCCATGAACGCGCTGGCATCGACGTCGCGGACGCCGGCTGCAAGGTACAGATCGACGGTGCGGGACTCGACGCCGGGCTCGGCCGGATTGTGGAGCAGGTTGAAGCCGAAGGGACGCCCCGCCGACTCGGCCGGGATGCGCGACAGGGCCGCCTCGACGGCCTCGAGGGGGAGGCCGCCGGCGCCAAAATACCCCAGCATGCCCGCGTTCCCCATCGCCAACACCAGCTCGGCGCTGGCGATGCCACCGGCCATGGCCCCGGCCACGTAGGCGTACCGGAGTTCGTGAGCGGCGCGGAAGGAGGGACTGCCCAGTTGTTCGGGCGCCAGCGAGGGGAGCACGAAGGTGGCCGCCCCCGGCGGCACCCCTTCGAACCAGGTCCCCTCGCGGTAGTGCAGCGCGCGCGACCCGTCGTGGAGCGCATCCGCGAGGTCGAGCACCGGGATCTCCAGCTGGAGCTCCTGCTCCGCCGTCTCGCCCCCGGCCCACTGGGTGCGCACGCGGAGCAGTCCGCCCGGACGCCGCTCGACCGTCAGCGCGACCTCGGCGTCTTCGAGTTCCACGAGGTCGACACCCTCGACCAGCAGCGCCGCGAGCCCGCCCGGACCCACCCTGTCGAGCGCGCGAGCGAGTCCCTGGCCCGAACCCGCGGTCTCTTCGAGTACCCCACCCCGCCACGTACGGGTGTAGGCGGCGCATGCGCGCAGATCCATCCTTGCCTCCGGCGCCGGGGAACTATCCGTGCAGGCCGGGGTGCGCTCGGCGGAGAGTCCTCGCGGCCGGGTTCAGCGCTCGACCGGAGCCGGCCTGGCCACCGGCTCAGGGGGCACGACCGGCGGACCCGGACCCCAGAGATCGAAGGAAGCGGCCCAGCCGGCCGCCGCGACAGCGACCAGCAAGACGACGATGGCGGCGTACGCGCTGGCCAACGACTCAGCCCGACCCGCGCGCGCAAACGCGGCAACCAGGCTGACGCGAAGCCTCGTGGCCTCGTTCTGGGCGGCGTCGAGGTGAGCCGCGAGGTCGACGATGCCTCGCTCCGCCATGATCACGTCGGGGGCCGGGGGCCCGGGGGCCTCGACCCCACGGGCGGCCAACCACCGCGCGGCCACGTCGGCCATCGGGTGCCGAGGGTACCGGGAGAGGGCTTTCGCCGTCGCGACTGCGTCTTCAGCGGCGACCCCGTCGAAGAGCTCGAGGGTGCCCGGCCGTTCGCGCACCCGCTCGAACGCATCCATCAGCCGCCGCGTATCGTCGTTCATCCGCGGCTCCCGACCACGCGAGCCCCTGGCCAGAACTGCGCCAGCACGGCAGTGGCTGGCGCCGACAGCTCCCCACTCGGTGCGTCATTGACCACCAGCGCCTCGCGGGCGAAGCCGGCGGGCGGCTCGTAGCGGAGGTCGCCGAGGTCGTGCTGCTCACCGCACAAACAGAGCAGCAGGCGCGGACCGCCGGCCCGCCAGTCTTCGATCGCGACGCGGAAGGGCCCCGTCAGCGACCGCCCGTCGTAGGGACAGCCCACCCGGAAGCCACCTTGACCGTTGGCAAAGAAACGCTCCCGCCCGCTCCAGGTCTCGGCACCGCTTACGACGCCGGAAAGGGCGGTCAGCACCTCCGCCGCCGCGGCGACGTCGCCTTGGCCGGGGAGGACGAAGAGCCGCAGGCGGGAGCTGGCACGCGGCGGCATCGCCGCGACCTATCCGGCTCAGAACCACTCGGGGATGCGCACCTCGACCCGACCGAGCACCTGAGCCTGACACGCGAGCCGGTCACCGCGCCGCTCGGCCGTCATCCCCAACACCAGCTTCTCCATCGGTTCGGGGCGGCTGAGATTGTCGGCGCCGGCGAGGATCTCCACCCGACAGGTGCCGCACGAGCAGTTTCCGCCGCAGTAGGAGCGCAGGTCGACGCCGCCCTGCACCGCCGCCTCGAGGAGCGTCGCGCCCGAGCTCGCGCGCACCACCCGGCCACCGAAGACCACCTCGAGCGGCCCGGTGGGCGCCCGCCGGAACGACGGGAGCCTCGCGGGGCCCGAGGCGGCGCCGTTCCGAAGCACCCGGTCGACGACCGAGGCAGACACCTTGCTGGCGGCCCGGAGACCCGCACGCAACAGTCGGAAGGGGATCGCCGGCTGGTCGGACATCGCGTGCATCCTCGCCGGCTGCGGCGCGGCGAGCAAGTCACGATCCTGACGCATGTAGCCGGGCGCACCCGCCCGGACGCGGGTACGCTGTCTACGTGGAGCGCGCGTGACGGGCGACGGCGACAATTCAGCCGCGGCGCGGCTGCGGGGGTGGCGCTGGCCCGGCCCCGTGGGCGGATCGTTGGTGGTGCACGTGGCGCTCTTGTCCGGGCTTGCCGGGCTCGACGCGGTCGGACAGGTTCGCGAGGGAGCGGAGTCGCGCGCCCTCGCGCCGGCGGCTGAGCCTCCCCCCGAATCCGAGCCGAGCAAGGTCACCATCGAGGCCGAGTTGGACGACGCCGAGGCGTACGTCGCCCCGGCCACGCCGCCCGGGGAGCGGAGCCAGTCAGAGGGGCGCGCCGCCTCGCCGGAGGGACAGCCGTCGGAGGCCCCCGTTGCGGAGGAGGAGGAGCGCGCCGAGGCGGACCCCGAGGAGGTTGCGGTCGCGGCTGCGGTTGCGGTTGCCGAGGCGGCGGAGCCGCCGGACCCGGTGGAGCGCGCGCTCGCCGGGGACGCGCACGCCGACGACGACGCGACGACCCGGGAGCGCGCCGCTGCCGCCGCTGCCGAAGCGGAGCGGCCCGAAGCGCGGGAGCGCACCGCCGCTGCCGCCGCTGCCGAAGCGGAGCGACCCGAAGCGCGGGAGCGCACCGCCGCTGCCGCCGCTGCCGAAGCGGGGCGGCCCGAAGCGCGGGAGCGCACCGCCGCTGCCGCCGCTGCCGAAGCGGGGCGACCCGAAGCGCGGGAGCGCACCGCCGCTGCCGAAGCGGGGCGGCCCGAAGCGCGGGAGCGCACCGCCGCTGCCGCCGCTGCCGAAGCGGGGCGGCCCGAAGCGCGGGAGCGCACCGCCGCTGCCGCCGCTGCCGAAGCGGGGCGGCCCGAAGCGCGGGAGCGCACCGCCGCTGCCGCCGCTGCCGAAGCGGAGCGGCCCGAAGCGCGGGAGCGCGCCGCCGCTGCCGCCGCTGCCGAAGCGGAGCGGCCCGAAGCGCGGGAGCGCGCCGCCGCTGCCGCCGAAGCGACCGGTCCGTCGCACCGACCCGAGGCCATCGCGGTGGTGCCGGCCAGGCCCCCCACCGAACGGGCGCCTCCCCCGCCCTCCCCGCGTACGGCTCGACCACAACCCGAGGCCGCGAAACTGCCACCGACGCCGAAACCGAAGCCGCGTCCGTACCGCGATCGCCCACCCCCGGCGCCGCTGGCCGGTGTGGAGCGTCGTGCCTCCCAGGGAAGCTCGCCGCACAAGGAGCTACAGCCGGTCCCCGAGGCCGCCGCCGGCCCCCGCTCGACCGCCCCCGCGCCTGCGCCGTCGCCACCGATCGCGCGGGCGCCAGCCGCGGCAGACCCCGACCGCCTCCCCGGCGCCGCAGCAACCAACGAGCCGGCGCCGACCAGGGCCGTCGGGCGCCCCAAGGCCGACCGCCCGACCGTCGGCGCCGAGACCGCAACCAGCGCTCCCGCAGCGCCCGGCGGCGGCGTCCGCGAGCCCACCCCTCCGCCGCAGGCCGACCGTCGCGCCGGCAGTGAGGCCGAGCCCCCCCCGGAGCCGGCCGCATTTTCAGACGCGGCCGCCCGCAAGCGGGGGCGCGGCGCCGGTGAGATGTTCCGCTTCGCGCGCAGCGCCGGGCTCCCGTCGGCCGAAGCTGAGGACGTCGCCGACGCCCGGCACATCGGCGACCAGAACGTCGCGGCGCCGACCGACACCCGCGCGGCGACCACCGTCGAACGGAGCGCAGGCAACGCGAAGGCCCGCGGCGAAGCCCTGCCGATCCCCGAGGGCCACGACGCCGCCAAGGACGCCCCCACCGCCCGCAGCGCGGTGGCCCGACCGAGCCCCGTCGCCGTGACCGGCGAGGATTCGACCGCCGGCGCCCGACCGGGGGTGGGCGCGACCGCCGAGGCGCGCGGGCAGGCGCAGCCCACTGCCGGCAGCGCGCCGCCCCCGGCGGGACCGGGCGGGCTGCGTCTTTGGGTCGCGGGTGAGCTCTCGGATGCGGACCTGGAGCGTGTGCGCTCACCCCTCCCCCCGCCCCCGGTCACCCCCAGGCCGCCGGTTCGGCGTAAGCCAGTCCGCATACCTACCCGTGAAGAGCCCGATGCTAGCACCCTCGCAGCGACGGCCGCCCCGGCCCAGCCGCCCCGGCCTCCGCCCGAGAGCGACGGCTTCTGGGGAGGCATCGGCGTCGGCGACGTTGGACTCGGCACGACGATGGACGCCACGCCCGCCGCCGTCGCGGGCGACGACGTCCAGAAGGCCACGTTCAGCGACGAGGGGGCCGGCTGGACCGATCTGACGATGCTCGACGAAACGGTGACGGAAGCCGACAACGCGCAGGTCGCGGTACGGCGGACCGCGCTCGGGGTCTGGTTTGCGCCCGTCGACGACCTGGTCCGGGCGGGGTGGACGGTCCCGCGCGCGGCGAAGGCACTCGGCGTCACCGGCAGGGTGATCGTGGAGTTCGTCATCGACAAACACGGCGCGGTGAAGGACGTCACCATGATCGATGCCAACGTGGACCTCGATCTGCAACTGGCGGCCCTCGCCGCTGTCCCCGCCGCGGTGCCCCCACCCCCCGGGGGGACCGGAGCGCTTCGGGTCCGGTACACCTTCCGATATGGTGGACAGGCGCGCGGTCAGCGCGCGGTCCCCGACCCTGTGAGGTAGACTCAGACCATGGCGCGTGCAGACCGGACTCGCGGCTCAGCGCTCACCCTCCTCGGTGTGGGCGTCACCTCGGTGCTGGTGCACGTGCTGGCGGTGCTCCTGCTCGCGGTGGTGGGCCTGCCGATCACGCCGCCCGGTTGGGATCGTCCGGTCTCCGTTTCACTGCTCGCTGGCGACGTCGTCCCCGGGAACGTGACGCCACCGACCTTCGACGCGGTGCTCACGCCGCCGGTGCCCGAGCCCGACGTGGAGGTGGAACCCGAGCCCGAGCCCGACGATCCGAAGACGCCCGACGGCCAGATCGTCGAGACGCCGGCGCCCCGAGACGAGATGATCCCGGTCGACGCGGACTACCTTGCCGAACACGACAACGCCGTGCCCGAAGAGACAAGGTCCCGTAAATACAAGATCAACCCCGATATCCTCGCGCCGACCTACAGCGAACAGAGCAAGATGGAGCTGGAGCAGACGGTCGACGTCGGCGCCAGCGACGCCTCCTCCGGGGCCATGGCTGGCGGGGTTGAAACCGAGAGCCAAGGCAAGGGTCCGCCGAAATCCAGCGTCCCGTCGCAGTTCCTCATCACCAACAAGGAGGGGCTCGCCGCGCCCACCGTCGCGTCGTCCTCGCGCCAGGACGTGCGCGGCGCCCCGCAGAACGACCTGCTCGACGAAAAGTACGGCGCCAGCGTGGCGCTGAACACCCGCGAGTTCTACGGCGCCGAGTACATGAACCGGATTCGGCGGCAGGTCAACTTCTACTGGAAGCAGAACCTGGCCAACCTCTCGTCCTCGGTACGGCTCGGCAAGCCCCGATTCCGGACCAACGTTTCGGTGGTGCTCAACGCCGACGGCGTGTTGGAGAGCATCGAGATCAAGGAGGACAGCGGTTCGCCGCCCATCGATGATTGTGTGGTTCATGCCTTCAAGATCGCCGGGCCTTTCCCCAACCCACCTGCACAGCTCATCGCACGGGACAACAGGGTGTACCTACCGGACTTCGAATTCACCGTCGAGGTGGGCACCGCACAGATGCAATACCAGGGAGTCGACCCACGGGCGAACGTGCAGTTCCCCGGCATCCTCAACGCGCCTCGATAGCGCAGGCCGATCGCGCCCGATCGCGGCCGAACCCGCGCGCGTGTTACGATACCACCGACAATGGACGCGCGCGAGCTTGAGCTTCTTCGCCCGCTCGGCCAGGGGGGCTTCGGGACGGTTTGGCTTGCGAGGCTGCACGGTCGTGACGGATTCACACGACGGGTCGCGGTCAAGCTGATGAAGGATGGCAGCGCCACCGCGGACATCGTGGCCCGCCAGCGCGACGAGGCCCGGCTGCTCGGAATGTTGCAGCACCCGCACATCGTCCAGGTCTTCGATCTCACCGAGCACAACGGGCTCCCGGCGGTGGTGATGGAGTTCGTGGAGGGCGCCGATCTGGCGTCGGTGATCAAACACCGCGGCCCGCTCCCCCTTGGCGCGGCGCTCGAGGTCGGCATCGCGGTGGCCGGCGCGCTCGACGCTGGATGGACCGCAGTGGCCCCCGACACCGGTCGGCCGCTGCGGGTGATCCACCGCGACATCAAACCCGCGAACGTCCTGGTCACCGTACACGGCGCGGTGAAGGTGCTGGATTTCGGGGTGGCCCGGGCCGACTTCGACCGCGAGGGCCACACCCAGTCGATGGCCTTTGGCACCCCGCGCTTCATGGCGCCCGAGCAATTTCTCGGCGGCGAGCTGAGCGCCGCCAACGACGTCTACGCACTCGCGGTCACCCTGTTCGAGATCTCGGTGGGCACGGTGTGGGAGCGACCACCGCTGGCCGAGGGCCGCTTCAACACCAAGGTGCGCGCGCAGCTCAACGGCGCGGCGCCCGTCCTGCACAGCCTGTTGACTCGCATGACCGCCTGGGAGCCCGCCGCCCGTCCGACCGCGGCGGAGGTGGGGCAGGCTCTCGAGGCGCTCCATGTGCCCGGAGAGTCGCTGCGGAGCTGGGCCGCCGGCGCGGTCAGTGGAGTCATGGCCCGCCACGCGCTTGGCCTGTCGGCTTCGGGCTCCTCCGCCGTGACCACGCCGCCCGCGAGCCTGGGCTCGGCGCTGGTGAGCCTCTCCGCGGCCTTGCCCGCGCCTGCGGAGGCCGACGACGACTCCGGCGCCTCGCTGGGCCAGGTCGGCGTGCAGTCGGAGGCGCCGCGAAGCCCGATGGTCTGGTTCGCCGCGATGGCAGCGGGTCTGGCCCTGGTGGTGGGGGCGGCGCTCCTGGGCGGCGTCGGCTGGTGGCTGAGCCAGGAGCACGCTCCGCCCGAGTCGACGACGAACGCCGAGGCGCCGCCGCCCGCGGTCGCGGGCGAGCCGGGTCGCAGCGCCGAGCCCGCGAACGCCATCGTCGGGCCCCCGGACGTAGCGGCGACCCCTGCACCCCTCCCGGCCCAATCGTCCGAGGAACCGATCGCAAGGACGCGGCCACGCTCGCCGCGCGACGAGGGCCCCTCGGGTGCCGAGCTGGTCGCCGAGTTGCAGCCCGAATCGGCGCCAACGCGAGCCGGCCCCGGCCCGACCAAGGTGCGGGCACCGGCCCAGGTGGCAGCCGTGCCCGCGCCGGTGGCGCCGGTGGTCGTCGTGGCCACCCCTCCGGCCGAGGCCGCCCGGAAGCGCAGTCTGCGCATCCTGGCCGACGTGATCGGCGCCTCGGTGCTCATCGACGGAGTCGGCGTCGGCCAGACCCCGCTCGCCGCGCGCCCGCTCACCTACGGCGACCACCTCATCGAGGTCGTCGTCGACGGCCGGAGCGCTCGACACACGATCATGGTCGACGGCAACTCCGCCGGCGTCCTCCGCTACCGCTCCAGGGAGAAGAAATGGGTCTGGGAATGATGCTGCTGTGGGTCCAGGCACAGGCGGCCTGTCCAACGATGGGCGCCACGCTCGAGTCCGCCACCAGTGTGCTCATCGACGGCGGCGACAGCACGGCCGCCCTGGCTGAGGTCGAGACGGTGCTCGCCTGCCGCCGCGCGACCAGGGCCGAGCTCGCCCGGTTGTGGCTGCTTCGGGGCGCGGCACTGCAGCTTTCCGGGGACCTCCCCGCCGCCGAGCCCTTCTACGCGGCGGCGCTCGCGGCGGACGCCACGTGGTTCGACGATCGCCTCGGCAGCGCCGTTCGCGAGGCATGGGCCCGCGCCAGAAACGGTCTGCCGTCCCGGCTCAGCGCCAACCGTCCCTTGGAGGTCGACGGCGTGCCTATCGGCAGCTTTCCCGCCACGCTGGCATCTGGACCCCACGCCCTCCAGGCTCCGGACGTCCGGTGGGCCCGCGTCGTGGTGATGGCGCCTGGCGAGGAGTCCGCGGTCGAGGTCCCGCTCACGCCGCTGCCGGACCCCAACGCCGAGGTGCGGCCGCGCAAGGGCCCCGGCTGGCTGGTCGCCGGAGGGGCGCTCCTGGCGGGGGCAGTGGGGGTGGGCGTCGCCGCTGCCGCCCAGTCCGAGGTGATGTCCGGCGCCGAGACCACGACCGCCCTCGACGAGGCGTGGACCACCCAGCAGGCGCTGGGATTCGGCTCGATCGGCCTCGCAGCGCTGGGGAGCACGGGGGTGGTGCTGCACGTCGTGCTGCCCTGATACCGCCTGATCCTGATTGAAGCGCGGCTAAGCGACGAGCGCCCGATGGAAATGAAAGTCGCCGTCCACCGCCAGCAACTCGTGCTCTCGCACCTCCTCCCACTGGTCTTCGTCCCCGATGCGCTCGCTGGCGATGAGCAGGTGGTTCACCCGACCGGGCGGCCGCACCGCAAGGAGGCAGGGTTTATCGCGCTCGGCGCAGGTGGCCGAATCGCCGCAAAAGAGCTTCTGCGTCGAGAAGTACAGCTCACGATGCCAGCGCTGGGCATAGAATTCGCGCCCGTTGGTGAGCACGAAGTTGAGCACGGGCGCCTCGTGCCCCCCCGCTTCGGCCCAGCCGGTGACCGAGGCGATCACCGCCCGGACCGCCTCGGTCACGGTCGCGACGTTGGCAGGTTCATGGCCGCTGATGTCGACGCCGCGGGCCTGGAAGGCGCCCAACAACAGCGCGAAGAAGGCTTCGCTGTCGGTGTCACCGAGCCGCTCCTGCCAGATCGGATCCGGCGTCCCCCGCCGGAGGGCGGCTTCGAGTTGGGCGAACCCGTGGATGGTCCCGTTGTGGGCGAAGAGCCAGCGCCCATGTCGAAAGGGGTGGGTGTTGAGCGGCCCCACCTCGCCCACGGTGGCCCGGCGAACGTGCGCCACCAGCGCGTTGGAGGCGAGGCGGTCGGCCGCTCGGCGGAAGCTGGTCGAGTCGGCCGCCGGGCCCTCCGACTTCAAGACATAGGCCTCGCCCGATTGGAAGTAGCCGATGCCCCACCCGTGGGGATGCTCCCGGGCCTGATCGGCCAGCGCGTTCTGGGCGGTGACCAGCGACCGATGCGCACGGGAGAGCACCGCCGAGCGGAAACCGAAAAGCCTGCACATCGGGAACCCACATCGGCCGAGGAAAGGGCCACGTAACGCAAAACTCGGCGGAGGTGGCCTCCCCGGGACGTGTTAGCCACCGCCCCGCGAGGAGTCCCTCTGTTCGACCTGAGCATCGGTGAGCTGCTCGTCATCGCGGTGTTGATTCTGGTCTTTGTTGGCCCGGACCGCATCCCGGAGCTGATGTCGGTGGCGGGGCGCTACTACGGGAAGTTCCGTCGTATGAGCGACGACCTTCGACGTACGTTCAACGCCGAGGTCGCGCGGCACGAGTCCGATCGCCGCCGGGAGGAGCTCGAGTCCCGCCGGAAGGAGATTGAGAGCCGACGCCGAGAGGAACGCGACAGGGCTGAGCGCACCGCCAACGCCACCGATGCTGCCGGCGAAGAGCCCGCCACGGCCGAGGTTCCAGAGGCGGAGGCGCCTGAGCGCCCCGTGCCGGTCGATGCGGTGGCCCGACTGAAGGCGCATGCCGCCCCCCCGCCCGACGACGGGGACGCATGAGCCCGGTGCCCGACGAGTTCCGGATGCCGATCCTCGAGCACCTGCGGGAGCTGCGGTCCCGACTCATCGTGTGCATCGCCGCGTTGGGGGTGACGTTCATCCTGTCCTTCACCTTCGCGAACCAGATCTTCGCGTGGCTGGCCCGCCCGATGAACCGCGCCCTCGATGTCACCGGCAAGGGCACGCTCGCCGTGACCCAGGCCATGGAGGGCTTCTTCGTCCAGATGCACGTCGCGGGGTTCACAGCGCTGGTCATCAGCTCGCCGATCATCTTCTGGCAGATCTGGCGCTTTGTCGCGCCGGGGCTCTACGACACCGAGCGCCGGTGGGTGTTGCCGCTGGTCAGCACCAGCACCGCCCTGTTCATCGGCGGCGGCGCGTTCGCCTACTACGTGGTGTTCTACTTCGGCTTTCCGGTGTTCTTGGAGATGAACGGGGACGATGTCCAGGCGGTCCTCTCCATCCAGAGCTACCTCAGCTTCGCCACGACGCTGATGGCGGCGTTCGGCGTGTCGTTCCAGCTGCCGATCGTGGTCTGGTTCCTGGCGCGCATGGGGGCCATCGATCACCTCGACATGCTCAGGGCCTTCCGCTACAGCCTCGTCGGGATCTTCGTCGTCGCCGGCATCCTCACCCCTCCGGACGTCATCTCCCAGGTGCTGATGGCGGGACCGTTGGTGCTCCTGTACGGCGTCGGCATCGTCGTGGCGCGCTTCGCGACCACCAAGAAGCGTTAGCTGCATGTTAGGTTAGGAGCAGGCGATGTCCTCCCTGGCAGACGGCTTCTGCCCCAACGTTCATGATGCGCCGATCACCGCGGCCGCCTTCGATCCGTGGAGCGGGGTCCTCGCCACGGCAGATGCCTCAGGCCTGATCGCGGTGGTGCGGGCGGGCGAAGCCGCGCCGGGCCTGGTCTTCCGGCCGGGGGTCGGGATCACGGGGGCCCTGTCCGTGATTCGGGGCGGCACCCTGCTCGCCGCGGGCGACGACGACGGGACCATCGGGGTGTACCAGGCGGACAGCGGCGCGCCCGTCTTCCAGGAGGTGCGGGATGGCGCGCGTGGCCGGGTGCGCGCGATGCGCGGGGTGGCCCTGTCGCCCGAAGGTGCGCGGGTCGCGACGATCGCGGTGGACGGTCTGCTGCGCATCTGGGACATCGCCAACGGCAAACGGGAGGTCGCGTGGCAGGGTTTCGGCGGGCTCACCGTCGATTTCGACGGCCACGGCCAGCGGGTCCTCTGCCTGGATGCCCAGGGGCAACCACGCCTGGTCGATCTCATCTCGCACCAGGGTCTCCCGATGGACCGGCTGCAGATGCCAGCCGATCGGGCGGCCTTCTCGCTGGATGGTACCCTGGTCATCGCCGCGGGGGCGTCCGGGCTGTCGGTCCTGCGCGTCGTGGACGGGCGGCTGGTCAACAGCTTCGCCGCGCGCGGCGGCAGCGGGATGCTGGGTCTGGTCCAGCGTCCCGACGGGGTGCAGATCGGGGCGGTCAGCGCCCGGAGCGTGCACGTCTTCTCGATGCCCGACCTGCAACCCGTCGAGAGCGTGCGGCATGGAGCGCCGGAGACAACCGGAGCGGCGTGGTGGGGTCAGGACGGCATCCGCGTCGGCGGCAACGATGGGCTGGCCCATGGCGGCGGAGACGCCGCCGCGGGACCGGTCACCGCGGTCGGCGGCTTCGGCGCGGTGCGCCTCGTCGCGCATGGCGACCGTGTCCAGGTCTGGCAGGGCGACCGTCGCGGCAACGCCATCGACGTGGGCACTCCCGTCGCCGTGGTGCAGGCCGAGCGCGAGGGGCGCTACGTGCTGGTCCGGCCGGTGACGGGCTCCCTGCGGCTGTACGACCTCCGCACCGGCCGGGTCGTGTTCGACGCCGGGCCCGAGACCGCGGGGGCCACCGACGTGGCGGTCGGCGGCAGCGTGATGGCGGCGCAGCTCGCCCACCGCGGCGTGCGGTGGTGGGACCTGGGCAACAACCGGGCGTGGGAGCTGCAATGGCCCACCGCGATGGCGCTTTCCCACGGCGGCACCTGGCTGGGTCTGGTCACCCCGCGCGGCGCCATCAAGATCGTCGAGCCGGGCACCGGTCGCGACGCCGTCCCCGACCCCCGCCCCGCTGCCGACGTCCCGATCCGACTCTTGACCTTCGTGAATCGGCGCCCGGACCTGCTGGTGCTCGACCAGGACAACATCCTCGCCCACTACGACCTGTCCCGCAGCGCCCGCGACGGCACGCCGGCCGAATCGCGGGACGTCCTCCAATTCGGCACCGCCCCCGACCGGATCTGGGGCATCACCGGCGGTCAGTTTGCCGCCGTCCGCATCCCCGACGGCCAACGCGCGACGATCATGTTCGTGGACATCCACAAGCAGGTGGTCGTCGGTGAGCTGACCGGACTGCATCCCGCCGCCGAGGTCGACGCCGACCAGGGGCTGGTCATCGAACCCGCCCGCAGCGGTGCGCTCTTGGAACGAGAGATGAACGGCACCGAACGCCGCGTGTTGCGCTCACTCCCTGGGGGCCAATGGGTGGCGTTCGGCAGCCGAGGCATCCTCGACGCGAGCGAGGCTGCCGGCGGCGCACTGGGGCGGTAAGGGGCATCCCATGGTCATCGGCCTCTCGCTCATGTTTCTGGTCCCACTGGCGGCCACCGCCGCCCCCTGGCGCGAAGCCATGGCCACGGGCGACTGCCGGGGGGTCGTCGTCGCGCTACCCGCGCCCGACAAGGACGTGGAACGCCTTGCGGCGGCGCGCTGCCTGCAGCGCCTGGGCGACAGCGCCCGTGCGGCCGAGTTGGCCGCCGGGGTGACGGGCCACCAACTCCGGCCGTATGCCAATGTCGTGCGGGCCGAAGCGCTGCTGGCGCTGGACAACCCCGCCGGCGCGGCTGAAGCCCTGGAGAATTGTGCGCTCCCCGGCTCGCAGGAGGAGCTGCTTCGGGGGCGTGCCCTGGTCAGCGCCGGCCGGTCGCTCGACGCACGGGACGGCCTGCGCGCCCTGACCGAAATTCGTTCGGTGGCGCCGGAAGCGCGCTATTGGCTGGCTCGCGGAGCCGAGGATCGCGGCGAACGCGACGCGGCGCTGGACAGCCATCGCGCGGTGTGGGCGCGCTCCCCGAGTCACCCGTTCGCCGAGCGTGCCGCCGAACGACTCGCGGCCATGGGCGCGGCCGTGCCCGACAGCGGTACCCCCGAGGGACGGGCCCTGATGATGGAGCGCGCGCGGGCCCTCCTCGGCGAGAAGCAGGCCGGCGACGCCCTGGTGCTCTTGGACGCGGTCGCCGCCGTCGAGCCCCTCGACACCGAGGCCGAACGCCTCTTCTTCGCCGACGCGCTCTTCCAGGCCAAGGCCTACGCCCGTTCCCGCGCTGCGTACGACGCGCTGCCCGCGGCTCGCCAGCGGCCCGCGACGCTGTTCCAGTACGCGCTGACCACCGCCCGTGCCGGGGACTATCCTGCCGCCGAGCTGCTCTACGCCGAGCTGGGCCGGGCCTTCCCCGAGTCCAAGGAAGCCGACGAAGCCGCGTGGAAGCCCGGCTACATGAAGCACGACGCCGGGGACCTGGTCGGCGCCGTGACCGCGCTCGGGGCCTACCTCGACGCCCGACCTGCCGGGAAGTTCGCCTGGGACGCCCGCTGGTTCCGCGCCTGGGATATGCACCGGCTCGGTCGCGACATCGAGGCCGCCTCGGAGATGGAAAAACTGCTGGGTGCCTGGCCCCAGATCGACCTGGCTGTGGCCGCCCGGTACTGGCGGGCGCGGATCCAGGGGGACCGCAAGGGGTACGAACAGGTGCTGAGCCTGTACCCCGACAGCGGCTACGCCTGGTACGCCGCGATGCGCCTGGGCAGAAGCTGGCCCTCCCCTCCCCCCGCGGCGCGGCCCGAACTTCCGGCCGCGTGGGTGGCGGCCCGCCCCAGCGTCGCGACCGCGACGTTGCTGGTGGAGGCGGGGATGCCCGACTGGGCGCGGCCGCTCCTGGCGGGCGCGGTCGCCGACGCCGCCAAGGACCAGCGCACGGCCATCGCGATGGCATGGTTGCTCGTCGATGCCGAGGACTATGGCGCCGCCAAAAAGCTCGCCTGCCCCTACAAGGCCGACCGCGCCGCGCTGGAAGCGTGTCTGGTGCGCCCGCATCACGGCGCGGTCGGGGCCATCGCCGCCGAGTACGGCCTGCCGGCGCTCCTCCCGTACGCCGTCATGAACGCCGAGAGCGGCCTGGACCCTTCGGTGACGTCACCCGCGGGCGCGCGGGGGCTGATGCAGCTGATGCCCAAGCTGGCGGCGGACCTGGCCAAGGACCGCGTCCCCGGCTTCCACGCCAGCGAGCTGTACCGAGCCGGCGTCAACGCACGGCTCGGCACCACCGAGCTGGGCCTGTTGTCCCGGCGCTGGGAGCGTGCCGCGGTGCAGCCGCACCTGCCGCTGGTGATCGCCGCCTACAACGGTGGTGCCGACGCGGTGGGCCGCTGGCTGGGTGGCTACGCCACGCCGCCCGAGATCGACGAATTCGCCGAGAACATCTCGTTCGCGGAAACCCGGCGCTACGTCCGCCGGGTGCTTGGCTATCTGCAGCAGTACCGGCGCGTGTACGGAGATGCCCCCGGCGCTTGACACGTCGCCCGGGGCGGCCGTGGTCCCCGCGCACGAAGGGGTCATCGCCAAGGCGCTCGCGGAGACCGGCGCCGACACCGCGCCGCTCGACATCTCCACCAAAGCCGTCGCCGCCGAGCGGATGGAGGCAATCAGCCGGGTCTCGGCCAAGTACTGCAACTCGCTGATCGTGATCATCCCGATCTTCCAGAACCCCAGCCAGGTCTTTGACGGGCTCATGGATGAAGCAAAGGCGGTCGGCGGCACCGCCGTCATCGACGTCAAGCTCGAAGGCGTCAACCACGTCAACGCGCCCCTGTACGTGAAGATGTGCTTCGAGCCGTCGGGAATGGCGGTCAAGCCCCACGTCGAGGCACCGCCGCCACCGCCACCGCCGAGCGGCAAGAAGAAGAAGTAGCGGGGGTCCTCGGATCACCCCACCTCGAACTCGAACGGCAGGAGCGCCAGCGGCTGGGCGGGGTGCTCGGCGAACAGCCGCGCCGCCGTCGGCACCTCCGGCAACAGCGCCAACTCCGGCACGGCGGCGAACGCGAAGCGCCGTGCCAGGCGCTGGAGGAACCCCCCCGACGGCAGCGGCTTGACGTCCCACGAGCGCCAACGGGTGGCCCCCACCAGGCCGGCCGCGCCCCGCTGGGCGTCACCGAGGCCGCCAAGGTGGTCCACCAGTCCCAACGCATGGGCTCGTCGCCCTGACCACACCCGGCCGCGGGCGTGGGGCTCGATCTCCTCGTAGGTGCGCTTGCGGCCCTTGGCCACGCGCTCCACGAAGGCACGGTAGGTGAGCTCGAGCCCGGCGCGCAGATGCGCACGCCCCGCGGGGGAGAACGCCGTCTCGGCGAAGAGGTCGGCCTGGGGGCCCGTCAGGAGGTCTTCGCTGTGGATGCCCTGACGCGCCATCGCACCACGGAGCACCGGCTTGCCGGCGATGACCCCGATGCTGCCGGTCACCGACGCCGGATGGCACCAGATCGCCGTCGCGGCCGCGCTGAGGTACACACCACCCGAGGCGGAGACGTCACCGAAGCTCGCCACCACGGGCTTTTCAGCGGCGAGCCGCTCGACTGCCCGCCAGATGAGATCACTGGCGGGGGCGCTGCCGCCGGGGCTGGTGATGCGCAGGACCACCGCCCTGGCCCGGGCGTCCTCGCGGAGCTGATCCAGCGCCTCGACGACGGGAACGACCGCGATCATCTCGGGCCCCGGGGCGCCACGCCCATCCATCACCGGGCCCGACAGCCAGACGACCGGCACACCCACGTCGCCGGCGACGAAGGACGACAAGACGCGTTCGCGGCGGGCCGCGTGAGCCCACGTCGCGAAGGGCACCACGCGAGGCTCCTTCCCGACCAGCGCCTCGATGTCGGCCTCGACCTGGTCGGGGTAGAGCGCGCCAGAAAAGAAGCCGCGCTCCACGGCGTCCGCCGCCGACAAAGGCGCGTCGGCGACCGCGGCGACGACGCTCGCCGCGCTGAGCGACGGCCGATGGCGCACCTGCGACGAAACCCACTCCTCGCTGAGGTCCTCGACCAGCGCTCGCATGGACTCGCGGTTGGGCGCCGAGGCGAAGCCACGCGAGAACTGCTCTCCAAAGCTCTTGAACTCGCCCACCGCCTCGACGTCGAAGCCGGCGCCGAAGCGCGCCAGCAGCGCACCGTAGAAGCGCATGGTGGTGCCGAGACCCACGCAGAAGACCTGGGAACCCGGCCGGACCCACGCCCGCGTGCACGCCGCGGCGAGCAACATCTCCGCATTGCCGACGTGATCGAACTCGGCCAGCACCAGGTGTCCGGAATCGCGACACGCCGCCAGCGCGTCCACCGACTCGTGCAACGCGGCCTGCCCCCCCCGCAGCACCAGTCGCTCCACCTTGAGCCAAACCCCCCGGATGTCCGACCCCTCGGTCAGGGCGCGCAGTTCGTGCGGCGGCGGCAGCGGCGAGCGTGGCCCGACCCGCACCTCGAGCAATGGGGCGCCACGCTCCCAGAAGGCGCGGCGCAATGCGTGCGCCGCCCAGATTGGCGTGGCGACGAGGCGCGGAGACAAGGGGAACGAGGTAGGCATGCGGGGCCCCCCGGTACGACGAGGACAGAACCCTGTCAACGTGCCGCCGTGTCCGCTTGACAGGGGAACCCCGATCCTCTACTAAAGCTCGCCTTACCCACCCTTCCCATCGGAGCGCGGGTGTCCACCAAGATCTGCCCGAACTGCAACGCCGAGGTCCCCGCGATCGCGAACCTCTGCAAGCACTGCTTCCACGACTTCCACTACGTCGCGCCCAAGAAGAAGAGCCCAGTTTGGACTCTTCTTTTCCTCGGCGTCGGCACCTCGTTCGTGATGGCGTCCATCTTCGCGTTCATGTACGGGCAGCAGAAGGTCACCACCAGCGTCGTCGACCGCGAAACCAAGAGCATGGTCTTCACGACCAAGACCCCCCACGACGTGACGACGGATCGGGTGTATTGGAAGGACATCTCGGCGGTCGAGGATGTCAGACACGCCAAGCCCGTGCCCTACCAGGTGTGGGTGGTCAAGACCGACGGCAGCCGGTACCTCTACGCCGAGGACACCGATACCCTCACCATCGAGGCCTTCCGCCTCGCTGAGAAGATCGGCAAGACGGTCGTTCCCAAGGACGCGAGCGCCGAACGCTAGCCTGAAACGGGGGGAGATGGCTCGCCGCCCTCTCCCCCTACCGCGCCACCAACTCGGGTATCCGACCTCCGCCCTCCAAGCTCCACTTACCGGCCTGCGGCGCCCAGCGCGTTGCTAACGCGCCGGGATTTGGCGCTCTCCCCCTCTCTGCGGTCCCCCATGCCGCTCGGCCGTTTCATGGCTCCGGGCGACGACCCGCGAGCGGCGTGGGGAACTACGCCGTAGGGGCGGCCGGGCTCACAAACGGTTACGCGGCGCCCAGTTCCGGAGCGTTTGTGCTGGAGTCCGCCTTCGGTCTGTTCTCCTGCGATCTCGCGATCGACCTGGGAACGGCCAACACCCTCGTCTACGCCACCGGTCGGGGGCTCGTCGTCGACGAGCCGAGCGTCGTGGCGATGGCCAAGGGGCCGGGCGGCATCCTCGGCAAGGTCCTCGCGGTGGGGGTCGATGCCAAACGCATGGTGGGCCGCACTCCCGGGAACATCGTCGCGGTGCGGCCCCTGAAAGACGGCGTGATCGCCGACTTCGAGGTGACCGAGGCGATGCTGCGGCACTTCATGATGCAGGCAATGGGGCGGCGCAGCTTCGGGCATCCCCGGGTGATCGTGTGCATCCCCTACCGGATCACCGAAGTCGAAAAACGCGCGGTACAGGAGTCGGCGCGATCGGCCGGCGCGCGTGAGGTGCTCCTCATTCCCGAACCGATGGCCGCAGCGATCGGGGCCGGTCTCCCGGTCAGCGAGCCCATCGGCTCGATGATCGTCGACATCGGGGGCGGCACCAGCGAAGTGGCGGTGATCACCCTCGGGGGCGTGGCGATCACCCAGTCCCTTCGGGTGGCGGGCGACGCGATGGACGAAGCGATCACCGCCTACGTCAAGCGGCGCTACAACTGCCTCATCGGGGAGCGCACCGCCGAGGAGATCAAGCTCGCCGTCGGGTGCGCCGCACCTCCGCCCCAGCCGATCGGCATCGTGGTGAAGGGGCGCGATCTCGCCACCGGCACCCCGCGCCAGTTCGAAGTCACCGGCGAGGACACCGCCGAAGCGCTCGCCGACTGCGTGTCCCAGATCGTCGAGGCCATCCGGCACACGCTGGAGCAGACCCCGCCCGAGCTGTCGGCCGACATCATCGACCAGGGCGTGGTGCTGGCCGGCGGCGGCGCGCTGCTGCGCCACCTGGACGACGTGATCCGCGACGTGACCGGTCTGCCGGTGGTGATCGCGGAGGACCCGCTGCGCTGCGTGGTGCTGGGCGCCGGAGAATGCCTGGAGAGGCCCGAGTTGCTCAAGCGGGTTGCGCTGTAGAGTCACCCATGCCGCGGTCCGCGGCTCCCAAGCGGATGAACCGCCCAGGCGGCGAGAGGCCGGCGAGGCCTCTCCCCCCGATTCTCGCTAGTACTGCACCGATCGGACCCGTCCGTTCTGCATGTCGCTGATGAGCATGCGCCCGTCGGGCAGGAAAAGGAGGTCGCTCGGCCACGACAGGGTGGCGTCCACCGCCGGGCCGCCGTCGCCGGAGAAGCCGGCCACACCGGTGCCTACGATGGCCGCGGCCTGACCGTCCTCGATGCGGAGCACCTCATGGGCGCCGCTGTTGGCCACGTAGAGCGCCCCGTCCGGTCCCAAGCGAGCCGACCACGGGTAGGAGAGCCCCTCCGCCAGCACCCGGCGGCTGCCCTCGGCGTCGACCGCGAGCACGCGCCCGGCAAAAGCATCCACGACCAGCATCTCGTCTCCCGCCCCGGGCCGCACGCGCTGGACCCCGGGAACATCGTCCAGGACGGTCTCGATAATCCCGTCGGCGCCGACACGTCGGACCGCCCCGTTCTGGGTGTCGGCGATCCACAGGCTCCCGTCGGCGCCGTAGGCGATGCCGCACGGCTGTCCGAAGTTGGCGTCCACCGCCGGGCCTCCATCCCCCGCGAAGCCTTCGTCCCCGGTGCCCGCGACCAGCTCGACCCGTCCGGTGCCGTCGTCGCGGATGACCCGTGACTCATGCACCGGGAGGATGGTGAGCCGGCCATCCGGCGACCACTCGATGTCCATGGGGTTTTCGATGGGGCTCGCTGCGAGCAAGGCGCCAGGCTCACTGTAGAGGTGCTGGCCGTTGCCGGCCACGGTGACCAGGCGACCGGCATCGATGCAGCGGACGCGAAAGTTGTTGAAGTCGACGACGCACGGGCGGCCATCCGGATCCAGAGCCAGCCCGGTCGGCAGGTACAGCCACGAATCCGGGGCAAGGAGCCCCTCCCCGTTCCACCCCGACGAACCGTCACCGACGACGGTGCAGATCTCGCCCCGGCCGCAGTCCGGCTCCGGGCAGCCGAGCAGCAGCAGGATCAGCGCCAAACCGCTCGGATCGAGTGGTTGTAGGTGTCGGCGATGTAGACGTTTCCCACCGCGTCGACCGCCACACCGTAGGGCTTGTTGAGGCGCGCCGAGGCCGCCGAGCCGTTGTCGCCCGTGTAGTCCGGTTCGGCACCGATGCCGGCGAAGGTGCTGATGGTGCCGTCGCGGACCACCCGGACACAGGAGTTCTCGGTGTCGGCGATGTAGACCTCGCCCTCGTTGCCGACCGCGACGTCGGCCGGGGAGAAAAGCATCGCCGCCGTGGCCGGCCCGCCGTCCCCGCCGAAGCCGGGCGTCCCGTTTCCGGCGAAGGTATCGATGGTCCCCTCGGCCAGGTCGATCACCCGGATGCGCTGGTTGAGCGTGTCCGCCACGTAGAGCATCCCGTCCGCCGACAACGCGAGGCGACCCGCGGGGGCCGCCTGCTGCCCATTGGGGTTGTTGAACTGCGCCGTCGCCACCTCGCCCCCATCGCCGGCGTACCCCGCGGTGCCGTCGCCACCGTAGGTGTGGATGAGCCCGTCGGTGGTCACGGTCCGGATGCGCTGGTTGCCGCTGTCCGAGATGTAGAGGGTGCCGTCTGGCCCCTCCACGACGCTCGAGGGCAGGTCGAGCACACCAGCGGTCGCGACCCCATCGTCGCCAGCGAACGAGCGCGCGCCGGTTCCGGCGACGAAGCTGAGCACGTTGGTGGTGAGGTCGATGCGCTCGATGCGGCTGTTGTGCCAGGCGGCGAGGAGCAGGGTCCCGTCCGCTGCGAAGCTGAGCTGGGTGGGGTGGTTGAACGACGCCAGGCGCGCGTCGCCGACGGGCCCGTCACCGAGCAGGCCGTTGCCGGCCACCGTCGAGATCATCTCCTGGTCGTCGATCTTGCGGATGCGGTGGTTGTTCCAGTCGAGGAGGTACGCATCGCCCGCCGGGGAGAAGTCCAGGTCCTGAGGGAGATATAGGTAGGACTCGTTGGCAGGCACGTCGTCCTGACCCAGCGCCGCGAGGCCCTGATACCCGGCGAACGTGCAGATGTGGCCCGGCTCGTGGTCGCACGCCAGCGGCCCGGTTTCGGAGGTGTCCCCGGTGTCGCCCTGGCAGCCAACGAGGAGCGGAAGGAGGAGCGAGATCATGGGGCCACGCGGCGGATGCGATGATTGTAGGAGTCGGCGACGTAGATGGCGCCGGTGTCGTCCACCTCGATACCCATGGGGCCGAAGAGCTCCGCCTCGATCGCCGGGCCGCCGTCGCCGGCATCGCCCACCGCGCCGCTGCCGACGAGAGTGTCGATGACACCGGTGGCCAGGTCGACCCCGCGGATGCGGTTGTTGTCACTGTCGGCGATGTACAACACACCGCCTTCCACCTCGATGTCCAGCGGGTAATTGAGCTGCGCCGCCGTCGCGAGGCCGCCATCGCCGGAGAACCCGAGCTCGCCGGTGCCGACGATGGTGGCGATGAGCCAGGTGTCGAGATCGACCGTTCGAATCCGATGGTTCTCGGTGTCGGCGATGTAGAGCACCCGACCGTCGATGGCGATGGCGCCGCCGGGGCGCGGATTGGCGCTCTTGGGGAACCCGAACGTCGCCGCCAGCGCCGGGCCGCCGTCCCCACCGAAGCCCTGCTCGCCGGTGCCGGCCACCGTCCGGATCGTGGCGTCCGGAAACACGGCGCGGACACGTTCGTTGCGCATGTCCACCACGTAGATCGTCCCATCGACCTCGTCGTAGACGGACCCCTTGGGTTGGTTGAACAAGGCGGTCGAGAGCGCCTCACCGTTGTCGCCCGCGAAGCCCGGCGCGGAGCCGGCCGAGACGTAGACGAGCCCGGTACCGAGGTCGAGCGCCCGCAGCTTGTGGGTATGCCAGGAGGTGCTCCACATCGTGCCATCGGGCAGGTAGATCACATCGGTGGGGTGGTTCAGGTTGACGGTGGTCCCCGGCGCCCCCGGCGCGGTGCGGTCCGACAGATCGGCGGGACCGTCCCCCACGAACTCCGTCCCCATCACCGTGGTGAACGTGGCGTCATTGTTGACGATGCGGATGCGATGGTTGTTCCAGTCCAGGACCACCGGAGGCCCATAGGGAGAGAACTCCACGTCGATCGGGAAGTACAACCACGACGCCCGGCGGTCGATGTCATCCCCGTTGTACCCGGCCTGCGCCATTCCCGCCCAGGTGCAGATGTCGCCCGGGATGGTCTCGTCGCACCGCTCTTCACTGGTGTCCCCCGTGTCAGTTTCGCCTGGGCAAGCGAGCAACAGGGCTGCCAACAACATCAATCCTCCACCGGCGGAACTGTAGCATCTCCGCTATATACCAGCGCACCCTGAATCAAGGGGAGGGATGAGATGTGACCTCCTACCGCCCAGATGCCACCGTCTGGATCGCGCCATACGGCATGCAGGTCCTGGTAGGTGGGTTTGGCACGAGGGTCAGGGGTCCAGGCTCCGTGCTCCCGAAACCACACGCTCCCCTGCGAGCCCACGGCAACGGGAGCGGCGCCGCCGTGCACCCCGGTGATCTGCAAGGCGTACTCGGGTGACTCGTCGGTCCAGGTGGTGCCGCCCCCCTCCGACCGGAGAATGGTCCCACTGATGTCGCCACCGACCGCATAGCCGTCGTGCACGGTGAACAGGTTCACCAGGCTCAGGGTCTGCACGTTGATCCAGACGCGGCCATCCCAGTGGATGGCGATGCCGTTGGCCCCCACCGCCCAGACGTCGTCGTCGGCCGCCCCCCACACCTTGTAGAGCGCGAACTGCGCCGCGGCCTCCACCGGCAACGCCACGTCGACCCAGGCGGCGCCGTCGTACTGGAACATCCGTGCCGCGTCCGCGGGCACCTCGGGGTTGCCGCCCACCGCCCAGGCGGTGCCATCCCCTGGCCCCCAGACGCCGTACAGCGTGACCGACGCATCGGTGATCGCCCCCGTAAGGCCCGTGCCATCGGCCTCGCCGTGAAAGACCCGCCCGCCCGCACCCGCCATCCACACCCCGGCGTCGTCGCCGCTCACCCACCACAGGTCTCCCGCGTCCAGGCCCGGGACCGGTGCCCACGAGCCCCCGGAAAGATGGAACGCCATCGGCCCGCTGCCGGCGTCGGCGCCCACCACGAACACGTCGTCGGCGGTGGACCCCCAGACCGAGAGCAGGGAGCCGGGCAGGTTGTCGGCCACGTCCTGCCAGACGGAGAGCTCGGGGGCGGGGTCGCCGGTGTCGGTGTCGCCGGGGCAGCCGAGGAGCGCGAGGAGCAGCATGGACCCAATATGCCCCGGTGGGATACGATCGGGTCATGGTGATCCTGTGCCGCACCGCATTGGCCGCCGTGGGCTTCGACACCGGCGGGGGGTGTGGAACGGAGGGTGATCCAATATTTTCGCTCCCCGCACCCGACTCGGTCGGCGTCCCGCTGGACGTCTCGCCGGCATTCATCTACACCGCAGGTGATTGTGACGCGCTCGAACGGACGCTGCAGCTCATCCACAAGGGCACGAGCGACGAGACCGCCAGCGCCACCGCCGACGTCACCGACGGCCTGGGGGAGCTGGTGCCGACGGAGGCGCTGGCCGCGGACACCGCCTGGGTGCTCACGAGCGAGGGAGCCTCGGACAGCGCCGAGATCACCTTCACCACCGGGTCGACGATGACGGTGGCCGCGGGGATTGTCCCGACCGTGACGTCGTTGGCCGCCACCTGGACCGACGGCCCGCCGCGCCTGACCGTGGACGCCACCGTCACCTACTCCGGGGGGGGCGGCCGCGACCTCATCGCGCAGTGGTCGGACGGCCCGCCCGACGCGCTCACCGAGTCTGCGATCACCCGGGTCGGGGCCCCCGGCCTCTCCGACAGCGCCTCGTGGGACAGCGCCCGCGACCCCACGTCTGCCCCAGAGCGCTGGTGTGTCCAGGCGCAGACTCGCGAACTCGACGGCGCCTGGCTCCTTGGGGACGTCAGCTGTGTCGACGTCGAGAGCACCAACACCTGCGGGTGCGCGACGGCGGCGCCCGGAGCGGCGACGGCCGCAGCGCTGGGCGCCGGGTTCGTCATCGTCGGTCGGCGCCGCCGGTGAAGGTCCTCGTCGCCAACCGCGGCGAAATCGCGGTGCGGGTGCTGCGAGCCGCGCGGGAGCAGGGTTTCAGCACCGTCGCGGTGTACAGCGAGGCGGACCGCGGCGCGGTGCACGTGGGCCTGGCAGACGAGGCCGCGTTCATCGGCGATGCCGAGCCCGCGGCGAGCTATCTCAACGTCGCCGCCCTGCTGGGCGCGGCGGCGGCCACCGGCGCCACCGCGATTCACCCCGGCTACGGATTCCTCTCCGAGAGCGCGGCGTTCTCGCGCGCCGTCGGCGAGGCCGGCCTGCTCTTCATCGGCGCGTCGCCGGCGGCGATCGCGACGATGGCCGACAAGACGGCCGCCCGCGCCGCGATGGGCGCCGTGGGGGTGCCGGTGGTCCCCGGGCTGGACAGCGACGACCCCGCCGCGCTGGCGGCGCTGGGCTTCCCGCTCCTCATCAAGGCCGTCGCGGGTGGCGGCGGGCGCGGGATGCGGCTGGTCCGGGCCGCTGCCGAGCTGCCGGACGCCCTCGCCGCCGCGAGGGCCGAGGCGCTGGCCGCCTTCGCCGATGGCCGGTTGTACGCGGAGCGGCTCGTAGAGCAGGCCCGGCACATCGAGGTACAGGTGCTCGGCGATCGGGATGGCAAGGTCGTCGCCGTCGGCGCGCGGGAGTGCTCGGTGCAGCGCCGTGGGCAGAAGCTGATCGAGGAGACGCCGGTGCCCGGCTTGCCGTCGGCGACCCTGGCCGCAATGGAGCAGGCTGCGGTGCGCGCGTCGCTCGCCGTCGGCTACGTGGGCGCCGGCACCGTCGAGTTCCTACTCGCTCCGGACGGCAACTTCTGGTTCCTGGAGATGAACACCCGCATCCAGGTCGAACACGGTGTCACCGAACTGGTAACCGGACTCGACCTGGTCGTAGAGCAATTTCGCCTGGCGATGGGCGAACCGGTCCCGATCGTCCCGCCACCCCGCGGCCATGCGATCGAGGCCCGCATCTGCGCGGAGGACGGCGGCTTCCTCCCCTGCCCCGGCCGCCTCGGCCGAGTGGTGTGGCCCGTCGGTCCGGGACTGCGGGTCGACCCTGGGGTCGAGAGCGGGAGTGACGTCCCCGCCGCGTACGATTCGCTCCTGGCCAAGCTGATGGCCTGGGGCCCGGATCGGCACACGGCGCGGGCGCGCCTGGGGCGGGCGCTGGCGGAGGCGCAGATAGAGGGGCTACCGACCACGGCCGGGCTGCTCGCGGCCGCGCTCCAGACCGAGGCCTTCGCGGCCGGAGCGGTCCACACCCGCTGGCTCGAAGCCTTCGCGCTCAACCGCCAGCTCGACAATCGGATTCTGGCCACGATCGCGGCAGCGTGGGCCTTTCAGCAGGATACTCCTGCATCTACGGTCGCGACGTCGAGCGAGCCGACGACGCCCTGGCGCACGCTCGGGAGTTGGCCGTGAAGCTGCTCGTGGGGACGGTCCCGGTCGAGGTGGAGGTCCGCGGCAGCGAGGTACAGGTCGCGCTCGGCGGGGAGACCTTTCTGCTGAGCTGCGCCCGCGACCCACAGCGTGGGCTCATCGTGGGCGGCGCCCGGGTATGGGTGGAGGGTGGACGCGCGGGGCTCGCCGGCGACAGCGCGACGGTCCATCGTGTCGGGACCGGAGTCAGCGCCGCGCTCCCGGCGCTGACTCCCCCGATGCCGGCCACGGTGCTGCGCGTCGAGGTGACGGTCGGGGACGTCGTGCGCGCCGGTCAGGCCCTGCTGGTGTTGGGCGCGATGAAGACCGAGATCGTCCTGCGCGCGCCGGTCCCCAGCGCCGTGCGTGCGATCCACACTCGTGTCGGAAGCGCCGTGGTTCCTGGCGAACGGCTGGTCGACCTGGATCCCCTGGACCCAAAGGCGTAGATTCGAGTCGCGAGTCCCGCTTGCGCCTCTCCCGCACGTAGCGGCGCCCATCCTCACCCCCCCCGCCGGAGCGTCGCCCACACCGCGCCCAGCGACGCCGCGGTCCATCCCAGGCCCCAGACCAGCGTGGGCACGCCGGTGCGCGCGGCGAGGAAGGCCGCGTCCGAGGGGGCGCCGGGGCGTAGGAGCACATCGTCCACGATGTCGCCGACCGCATAGAGCACCGAGAAGACCCCCAGGACGCGCAGGGTGAGCGTCGCGACCGAATCGTTGGCCAGTCGCGCCACGGCCGCGAAGCCGGCGGCAGCCACCAGCACCCACACGAATCCGAAGGAGGCGACGGGGCGCGCCCACACCGCGGCGACACCGACCAGCAGTACAGCCATCGCGCCGGCCGCGACCCGTGACCAGCCCGGCCGGCGTGTCAGCAGCAACAAGCCGAGCCCCCACGCGAGCGAACCGAGATAGCCCGCGTTCAAGGTGAGGATGGCGTTGCCGCCGAGGCTCAGGACCTCGCCCGACTCGTCGGCCCCGACGGAGAGTCTCGCCACGCTCCCCCCGGTCGCGACGGCCATCGCCGCATGGCCCAGCTCGTGGACCAGCACCACGACGAGCTTGAGTGGGTACAAGAGCACGCTGTTCCATGCGTAGACGAGCGCGAGGGCGAGCAGCAGCGTTCCCAGGTCACGACGACGTCTACTGGTCATCGTCAGCGCACTCCGACATAGCCGTCGGCAACGCGCGCCTGTCCGGCGTCCGAGAGCAGCTGGTCGATGAGCAACTGCGCCTCGGGGATCGGCGAACCCAGCGTCGCGACCACCAGCGGCCCGGACAGGGGATACCGACCAGCGCGCACCTCGCTGGCGGCGGGGACGACACCGTCGACGGCGAGGGCCCTGCACCCGGTGGGGAGGCGCGCCAGTTCGGCCAGCGTCGCGGGTGCCAGCACTCCCGCCTCACAGGGCGAGAGCTCCACAGCCACGAGCGCTGCGCGCAACCGACCCTGAAGGCGAAGCGTATCGGAAAGCAGTTTCATCGGCGCCCCCTCGCCGCGATCGACCACCGCGACCGGCACCGCGTTCCCGCCGACCGCGCGCCACGTCGTGACGTCGCCGACGAAGAGATCGTGCAGCTGCGTGCGCGTCAGCGAAACGACGGGGTTCTCCGCGGCCACCAGCACCGCCGCCACGGAATGGCCGAAGCTGACCGCCGTGAACCCTGATTCCGCCGGCCGAAGCGCCCGCCCGAGGAGCGCGACGTCCGCCCGACCCTCGACCAACCCGGTGAGCGCCGCGGCACCCGACGCGCCCAGGTGGGACAGGGAGAGGGAACGGGAGGCGGAAGCGTCCGCCTGGAGGGCCAGAACCAGCTGAAACAGCGCGTCGGGTCCGGCCACGCGGAGGGCCGGCGCGCCGGCAGCGACCGGTGGCCGCTCGCGGGTGCTGGCGACCGTCGCCGGATCGGCGACCGGCGGCGGCAGGAGCGTAGGCAGCGCGTCAGGCGAGAGACCCCCCTCCGCGAGGCCGATGGCATCGAGCTGTCGGAGCACCTCGTCGCCGATGGTGGCCTGGCCGGCGAGCCCCACATGAACGCCCCAGCGCAGTCGCCCCACCGCCACCTGTTCCTGGTCTTCGGTCGACAGCGTGAAGCGCGTCGACGCGAACAGGTCGCGCAGATCGACGTAGGCCTCTGCGGCGGAGCCGAGCCGTGAGGCCATCGCATCGAGGTCGTCGGGGTAGGTGCGGCACGGGTGGTCGGGCTCCACGGCGGCCGGGCAGTCCCCCAGGTTGGGAGCGGGGAAGAGCACGAATGCGTGTCGGGCGCCGAGCGCGCCGGCCTGCCGTACGCCCGCGCGGAGCGCGCCGTCCAGCCGGGTCAGACCCGCCTCGTCGATCCGCCGCCCCCGTTGAGCGTCCCGGGTCTTCTCAGCCGCGAACCAAGCGAGGTTGGCCGAGTAGGACCGGGTCACCAGAGGCTCCAGCCAGCGGGGCGCCGCCTCGGGGAGCAGCACCCAGCGCTGATCCACGGAGTACGACTCATAGTCCTGAAGATCGTCGGCGAAGAGGCCGAGCAGGGCGAGGTCGCAGCCCCCGTCGATGGCGCCGAGTGCGTCGGCGAGGTCCTCGGCATCGGCACCGGGGCTGGCGACGTTGACCGTGGTGAGTGGACGACCGCCCGCGACGCCAACCGCCACGCGGTACCACCACGACGACGACGCCGGCAGGTCGAGTGTGGCCGAGGTGCTGTCCCCGGCGAAACACACGGTCACGGGCTCGCCGACGCCCGGTGTATCGAAGCGTCGAGGCGGCACCAGGGCGAGGCCTCCCGCGGCGGCGACGTCCGGCGAGCGCCAGCGCCCGTCCACGGCGTAGGCCGCCGCGAGGCTGGGGACCACGGGGTAGCGGAGGCGCAGACCGGCCTCCGCCAGGAGGACGGCGACCGCGAGTGCGGCCGCGGCCAGAACGATTCGGCGGCGCCCCCTCGTCAACGGGAGGGCGGGTCCGGCTGGCGCGGGCGTTTGGGTCTGACCGTCTGCGCGTCGGTGGTGTCCATGGCTACCCCCTCGGGACGGTAGCCCGGGCGCTCGGGGGTGTCACGGGTCGGGCGATGGTAGACTGACTCGCCCATGCTGCTCCTCGTCGCCATCGCGCTCGCCGAACCGTACGCGACCCTGGCACCCAACGCGCTGGAGCTCGCGCTTCCGATTCCTGAGGCGGTGACCCTGGCCCTCGGGAAACGCGCTCACGGCGACGCGGCCAGCGCCCTCCTCGCCATCAAGCGCAGCAGCCTGCCGACCGACGTCGCCTCCGATCTCGCGTTCGTCACCGCCTGGGAGCTGGTCCGCGCCGGGCGCTCGGACGAGGCCGCCCCCCTCTTGGAGTCCCTGAAGGCCTCGCCCACCCCCCCGCCGGAGTACGTCGCGCTCCTCACGGGCGAGGTCCTGAGCGGGCTCGGCAAGCCCGCGGACGCGCTGGTCTACCTCGCGCGCGTCGCCACCACGGCCGATACGCCCCTCGCGGTGCGCGCCCAATTGGCGCTGGCCGACGCCTACCGCGATGCCGGTCGCGACGCCGACGCCCGGGCCGCGTACGAAGCGCTCGCCGCTCGACCGGACCCGACGCCGGGCTCCGAAAAGGCGCTTTCCTGGCTGTTGCAGCGGGTCGGCACCCAGTCCAAGGAGGGCCGCCCCTACGCCGAGCGCATCTACCGCCACTACCCCGGCTCGGGCGAGGACCTGTCCATCGCCGGCTGGTTCAAACCCTCGGCCGCCGATCGCGCCTTCCGAGCCGACCGGCTCCAGGAGCGCGGCGACAGCGCCGGGGCGGTGGCGCTATTGGGCGATCTGGACAGCTTCGCCGACGACGCCTGCGTCGCCCGATACGCGTACGGACGCGCGCAGAACAAGCTCAACAACGTGACGTCAGCGGCGAGCGTGCTGGACGCGATGGCGACGGCGTGCCGAGAGAAGGACCCTGACCGGGCGGCCAAGGGCCTGTACCTGGCGGGCAAGTCCTACGAGCGCAAGAAGGAGTCCGGCAACGCCGCGAAGGTGTACGGGAGGCTCCCGGAGTGGTTCCCCACCCACAGCATGGCTGACGACGGCTATACCCTCGGCGGCATCGCGCTGCAGGAGTCCGGCGACCTGCCCGGAGCGCGGCTTTTGTGGGCCAGGGGGATGGAGGCCTACCCCGAAGGCGATCTGGCTGGCGAGAACGGCTGGCGCCTGGCCTGGGGCGCGTGGCTGGCGGGCGACTCCGTCGAGGCCATCCGGTGGGCCGACGAGGTGAACGCCCGGATTCCGCTCGGCGCGTCGACGACCGACGTCCTGGCGTGCGGCTATTGGGCGGCGCGTTGGCGCGCGTGGCCCAAGGACAACCAGCTCACCAGCGACGTTGCCGCGCGGGCGCTCGCCACGGACCGCTTCGAGGCGCTCGCGAAGCGGGCGCCCTGGCACTACTACGGCGCCCTCGCGACGGCCCAGCTGACGCGACTGGATCCGGCCCGCGCCGCGGCGCTCACCCGCCCGACCCTGGACGCGGACACCGCGCCCTGGCAGGTCCCCGACCGGTTCATCCGGGGTCGGGCGGGGCAGGCGATGCTGGCGCTGGCACGGGTCGGACTGGTGCGCGAGGCCCTCGCGGAGCTGGCGACGGTTCCCGACGCCGAACTCGACGGCTCCATGGCGGCCTTGCGCATGTCGCTCGAAACGCGCGCCGGCGACTTCCTGGTCGGTCACGACCGCTTGCGCAGCTGGCTCAAGACCCATCCGCCCGACACCCTCGGACCCAACGCCGGCAAGGTGCTCAGGGTCGCCTACCCCGACAAGTGGTGGCCCGAGGTGAACAAGGCGGCCGGCAGCTTCGGCTGGGACCCCCGGCTGTTTCACGCGCTGGTGCGGGAGGAGTCCAACTTCAACCCGGCCATCAAGTCCCACGCCGGAGCGTGCGGCCTCAGCCAGCTCATGCCCGCCACCGCCAAGATGGTCGCAAAAAAGATGGGGCGCAGCTACAGCTCGACGCAAATCTGGGAAACCGATACCAACCTTGCTATCGGTGGGTACTACCTGGATAGTCTTCTGGACGACTACGGCGCCGACCCCATCCTGGCGTTGGCCTCGTACAACGCCGGGCCGGGCAACACCAACCGCTGGCTCGCGGCCCTTCCCGCCGACGCACCCGTCGACACCTTTGCCGAGACCATCACCTTTCGCGAGACCCGCCACTACGTCAAGCGGGTGACGAGCACGTGGATCATGTACCGGATGCTCTACGGGGAAGGGCCGGTCGCGCCCGACTGGCGCGCGATCGTCGTGGACGCCTCGCCAGGATAGGCCCGGCCGGTGAGCGCTCCTCCGTCGCCGTCGCCCCAGCTTCCCCCGGTGATTGCCGCCTTCGATGATGCGCAGCGGCGCGCCATCGGCATGGTGGCCGACGTCGTCGCCCGGCTGGAGGCGGGGATGCACGCCCGGGACATCGTCGAGCTGGCCGAGACCCGGCTCGGCGACCGGGGCTTCACCACCTGGTACCACACCCCCGAGGTCGAGATCGGCGGCGAGATCGGGCGCCGCGGTCCGCTGCCCCGCATCGGCAAGGGTCCCAAGCTCGAGGTCGGCAGCCTCGTCAGCATCGATCTCGGTCCCGCCAACGGGGATGCCTACGGCGACTTCGGCGTCACCCGGGTCTTCGGCCGCGCCGACGAGCCCTACATCGTCGAGCAGGCACGCGAGTGCACCCGCGCCGCGTGTGGTTTTCTGAGTCGCTGGAAGACCTGCGGCGAGGCGGTGGTGGTCACCGCGGCGTGGGCGGTGAACATGCGACTCAAGCTCCTCAATGCCAATGCGGTCGGCCATCGGGTGCTCCCCCGCGAAGGCGTCTACTCCACCGGTTTTCCCCGCTCGGCGCACCTGGCCACGCTCCTTCCCCGCAACCGCCTTCACCGCCTGAACCCCGTACGCATGGACGGGATGTTCGCCCTGCGCCCGGTGGTCACCGACGGCACCCATAGCGCCGCCTTCGAAGAGATGATCTACATCCACGACGACCACAAGCGCATACTCGGTCGCGACAGTCTGGCGGAGGTCGGAACCCTTCCGTAGCGACGCGGCGGCGGGCCGTCCGGAGGGGGGAGAGGAGCGCCCGGGGCGCAGGCCGGCGACGTGCCGACGGCCGGAGGGCTCGCGCGAAGCGGGTCCACGGCGGCGGGGTCTGCATCGTGAACTTCGGTCCGAACGAGCGTAATCGAAGTTTATCCGAATCGCCAACACACTCTTATACCGACTGACGCCGATTCGGATCGGATGATCGCCGTCGTGAACGGCCCGGCTGGCAAGGCGGGGCCGACGAGCGTGTCGAGACCCGTGAGGAGGTCCCAACGAAGCCCGACGGGTCGGGCACAGGCGAGCGCCGAGCCGAATCAAGATCAGGCGGTATGAGCCCCACGGCAGCCGGTGACGCACGGCGGCACCACCGGGCGGTGGCGGCAGGCCATGAGAATCGAACTCACCGGGCAACCCCTCTCGAAGCGCCCCGACCGGTTTTGAAGACCGGGGCCGGCACCAGCGCGGCACGGCCTGCCACCGCTCGCCTAACCTCAATGCCGGTCACTTAGCGAACTGGAATCGCCGCGTAGACGGGTGAACGCCCTCACTTACGGAGTGGTCGCCGCAACGACGGGCGTGACGGCCGCCCCCTCCGATGGAGTGGGCGCCAATCCGGACAAAGGTCGGGGGGGTGCTCGCGCTCGCGCACCCCCCAACGTTGTCCGCCCGGAAAGCGGCACCGACTTTCGCGACAGTACAGCGCACGATTCTTTCGTCGAAGACAACCGTTCGGCGCTGGCCATGGAGAAGCCGCCTGACCTACGACCCCGACTCCGTCAGCACCAGGAGCCCCCGCTCGGTGTCGCCGACGACGACGCGGCCGGCGTCCACCCACAGGCCCCAGGCGCCGCGGATGTCGGGGACGTCGATGGGCGCGGGCGCGCGGGCGCTGGTGTCGTAGGTGGTCAACAGCGTGGGCGTCGCCGGCGCCGAGATGTCGTAGACACGCACCCCATCCAGGTACCAGGCCGCGTAGAGTCTGTCCCCGAAGACGTAGACGTTGTGCACACAGTTGGGCTCTTCGCCCTCCGGGAGCGACACAGTCGGCGCCGCCCGTTCGACGTCCCAGACGCGCAGCTTCCCGCCCACCTGCTCTTGGGCGGTCGCGACATGGATTCCATCGGGTAGCGGCCAGATGCTGTGAAGGCTGGTGAAGGTGCCGTCGAGTCGCGCCACCGGCACGGTCAGGATCGAGGTCGGGTTCGCACCGTCGCTGACGTCGACCAGCGAGAAGCCGGTCACGTGGGCCACATACATCAAGTCGCCGAGCACCGTCTGATCGTGCACGCCGCCTTCGGGCGGGGTCCAGCGGCCCAACTCGGTGGGGTTGCGCGGGTCTGACACATCGAAGATGACAATCGCATTTTCAAGCATGGAGGTGGCGTAGAGTCGGTCACCATCCAAGAACAGGTTGTGCACGGAGTCGGTTGGCGTGCCAATCTCGGCGAGCAGCACCGGCGATGCAGGCTCTTGGAGGTCGTAGAGCCGCAGCCCGATGCCGTCCCACGCGGCGTGCTCGGCGCTGCCGCGTTGGCAGCCGCAGTCGCTGGCCGCGACCAGGAGACCCCCTTTCAGCTCCACGTCGCGAACCTCCCCGATGCCCTCGATCGTGGCGAGCTGCGTCGGCTGCGCCGGATCGCTGATGTCGGCGATGAGGATGTCCACCGACGGGTGCCTACCGCCCGCCAGCACCACGGTATTCCCCTCCCCCCAGACGTCCATCGCGCCGGGGAGGGCCAGTTCGCCGGCCAGTTGCAGGGAGTAGGCGCCGTCCGCGGTGTCCGCGGTGTCCGCGGTGTCCGCGGTGTCCGCGGTGTCGAGGATGGAGCCGGTATCGATCGCGGAGGTGTCGGTCGCGACAGGGGCAGTGCAGGCGAGGAGGAGGGGGGCGAGCATAGGGGGAGTCTAGCTCAGGGCACGCTGACTCGGCGTTTCGCGACGCCTGATCTGCGATCAACGCGACAACCTCGCGGGCATGGGAGCGTTCAGGGCTGGAGCGATTTGATCTTCGGCATCAGGTCCTTCGCTTCACCAAGCGGTCCACGATCAGGACCAGCCCCACGCCCGCGGTCCCCGACCAGCGATGGCCCTTGGCCAGTGCAGCGAGCTTCGCATCGGTGATGTGAAGTCGTGGGCGTCGATGAACCAAGCGAGGGAGTGATCGAGCCCGAAGTAGGTGACCGGCGTGTCGCTGGGCGACGGCCGCCGGTGTTTTTCTGTAAACGCCATGTTGGACGAAGAATTACACAGCATGAGCACGGTGAGCACCGCGCATCGAACGACAAAACGTCCAGTTCTTGGCAGCATCGACAGCTGATGACTCGGCGAACGGCGCCGACGTCGGCCCTGGCTTGCGACCGTCCTCCCCGCACCGAGAGGGGGAACCCCCTCAAACCCGAATCGGCCCCTCCAACTTCCCATCGACGAACTGGCGCACCACCGGATGCTCGGAGGTCCGGAACTCGTCCGGCTTGCCCTCGTGGATGATGCGGCCGTCGTGCAACATCGCCACCTTGTCGGCGATGCGCATGGTCGCCTCCATGTCGTGGCTGATGATGAGGCTGGTCAGCCCTTCGGTGTGGTCCTGCGCGCTGCGGATCAGCTCGTCGACGTGGGCGGTCATGATCGGATCGAGGCCGGTGGTGGGCTCATCGTAGAGCAGGAACTCCGGCTTGCGGACCAGCGCCCGCGCCACCGCCGCGCGCTTGCGCATCCCGCCCGACAGCTCGTGCACCCACTTCTGACCCGCGTCGGCCAGGCCGACGTCGGCCAGGGCCACGTCCACCCGCCGCTTCACCTCGGTTTCTTTCATCTTCCGGTCGTGCTCGCGGAGCGGAAACGCCACGTTGTCGAACACCGTCATCGAATCGAACAGCGCTGCATGCTGAAAAACCATCCCGAAACGATTGCGCACCCGCATCCACTCCCGGTCCGGCAGCTTGGTGATGTCCTGCCCCCCGATGAAGATGCTGCCGCCGTCGGGGCGCATCAGCCCCATGAGCGTCTTGAGCAACACCGACTTGCCAGTGCCGCTGCGGCCGATGACCACGGTGATCTGTCCGAGCGGCAGGTCGAGGTCCACACCCTGGAGCACCCGCTGGGTGCCGAAGGATTTCTGCAGGCCGACGATGCGGATGCTGTCGCTCATGAACGGTTCACGCTCATCGGCGCCAGGATCAAGCTCACGAAGTAGTCGACGACCAGGATGAGCACCCCCGCCGCGACCACCGCCTTGGTGGTGGCCTGCCCCACGCCCTCGGCGCCACCGCGCGCGGTGTAACCACGAAAACAACCAATCGAAGACAGGAGAAATCCGAAGATGGCGCTCTTGAGCATGCCACCCCAGATATCGTCCGTATCGACATACCACATCATCCGGTCGAAGAATGGGCCCGGGTTGACACCCAAGGTATAGGTGGCAACATAAGAAACCCCGATGGCGCCCACCGCATCGAAGGTGGCACAAAGAATCGGCAACATCAACATCGACGCCAGGATTCTGGGCGACGCAAGGTACTGGATGGGGTCGATCGCCATGCTCTCGAGCGCGTCGATCTGCTCGGTCACCCGCATGGTGCCGAGCTCGGCGGCCATGGCCGAGCCCACCCGGCCGTTGACCATGAGGCTGGTGAGCACCGGCCCCAACTCCCGCGTCAGCGCCAGGACCACGGTGCTGCCAAGCAGACCACGGGCGCCGAACATGCCGAAGGCGTAGTCACTCTGGACAGCGAACACCATGCCGGTGAACACCCCGGTGATCACGACGATCGAGAGCGACCCGTTGCCGACGAACTCCATCTGTTTGAACAACAGTCGCCAGCGGAACGGGGGACGCACGATCCCCAGCATCGCCGTCGCCGTGAAGCGCGCGTACTGGCCGACATCCTCGACGACGCGGAGCACCACCCCGCCCAGCAAGGAGATGGGATTGTTCACGCGTGCTGCCGCGGGATGCGCTCGGAAAAGCCGCAGAGTATCTCGTAGGGGATGGTGCCCGCCCACGCCGCGAGCGTGGTCGCATCGATGCGCGCCGCGCCCTCCCCTCCCAGGAGCACCACCTCGTCGCCGCTCTCGACCGGCTCGGCCAGCTCGGTGACATCGACCATGCAGAGGTCCATGCAAACGGTGCCGACCACCGGGCAGCGCTGCCCGTTGACGAGGACCTGGGCCCGGCCACTCAGCGCGCGCGGATACCCATCGGCATACCCGACCGGCAAGGTGGCGATGCGGGACGGTCGGCTGGTCACCCAACGCCGCCCGTAGCTGACCGACGCGCCACGCGGGAGGTCCTTCACGAACAAGACGCGCGTCGTGACGCGCATGACCGGTTGCAGTTCCGGCGCCGAGAGCGGCGGCGCCCCGTACAAGGCGATGCCCGGGCGGACCATGTCGAACCACGCCTCCCGATGACGTAAGAGCGCCCCGGAGTTGGCGACGTGTTGGATACGGGGCGCAAACCCACGCGCGCTTGCGGTCGCGACGGCCTGGCGGAAACGTCGGAGCTGTTCGAGGGTGTAGGTGTCGTCCTCGACCTCGGACTCCGCGAAGTGGGTCATGATCGCGTCGAGGTCGAGGGCGGGGTAGCGCGCGAAGCGGTCGAGGAACCGTTCCCACTGCGGGAGCGGGACACCGAGGCGGCCCATGCCGGTGTCGATCTTGAGGTGCACCGCGAGGCGGCGACCGGCCGCCCGTGCGGCCGCATCGAGTCGCTCGGCATCCCCCTCGTCGTACACCACCGGCGTCAGGCTTCGGGCCACCGTTTCGTCGGCACCGTGTCGACCCACGCCACCCATACACAAAACCAGCCCGTCCACACCGGCATCGCGGAGCTGCGCCCCCTCCTCCACCAAGGCCACGCCGAAGGCATCGCACCCCGCCACGGCCAACGAACGCGCCGCCGAGACGGCGCCGTGGCCATACGCATCGCCCTTGACCGCCGCGAGCACCCGCACCCGCGGCCCCACGCGCGCCTGCAACGCCCGGAAATTCGCCTGGAGCGCGGCGTGGTCCACGTGCGCCGTCGTCGGCCGGAGTTGGCGGAAGTCCTGGCTCATGGGGAGCCTCAGCGCTCCCCGCGCTCCAAGAGCTCCCGGAAATGGGCGACCGTCGCCGCCACCCCCTCCTCGAACCCGACCCTGGGCTCCCAGCCGAAGGCCGCCCGTGCCCGCGTGATGTCGGGACGCCGCCGCGTTGGATCGTCCTGGGGCAGCGGCCGGTACACGATGCCAGCGGTGTTGCCGGTGAACCGGTTGATGTGCTCGGCGAGTTGCAGCATCGTCATCTCGTGGGGGTTGCCGACGTTGCAGGGCTCGGCAAGGTCCGACTCCATCAGCCCGACGATGCCCGCCACCAGGTCGGACACATAGCACAGGCTTCGCGTCTGCTTCCCGTCGCCGAACACGGTGAGCGGCTCCCCCCGGAGCGCCTGGGAGCAGAACGCCGGCATCACCCGCCCGTCGTTGGGCCGCATCCGCGGGCCGAAGGTGTTGAAGATGCGGACGATCCGCGTCTCGACGCCATGGTAGCGGCGGTACGCCATCGTCAGCGCCTCGGCGTACCGTTTGGCTTCGTCGTACACACTTCGGACGCCGACCGGGTTCACGTTGCCCCAGTAGTCCTCGGTCTGGGGGTGCACCGCCGGGTCGCCGTACACCTCGGAAGTGCTGGCCAGCAAGAACCGGGCGCCGTCGTTGCGGGCGCGCTCCAGGAGATGGCGGGTGCCGTCGGAGCCGGCGTAGAGCGTATCGAAGGGGAGTTCGACATAGTCGATGGGGCTGGCCGGGGACGCGAGGTGGTAGATGCGGTCGAAGCGGCCGGGCAGGTCGAGGGGGAGGCTGACGTTGGCCTCGACGAAGGAAAAGCCCGTGTGACCCAAGAGCGTGGCGAGGTTGCGCCGGTGCCCGGTGATGAAGTTGTCGACCGCCAGCACCTCGTGGCCCTGGCCGAGGAGGAGGTCGCAGAGATGGCTCGGGACGAAACCCGCGCCCCCGGACACGAGGATGCGCATGGCGCCGCGCTTATGCCGAATTACCCCGCGAGCCCATGCAACTGACCTCGAAGCAACGCGCCTACCTCCGTGGCCTGGCCCACTCCCTCAACCCGGTGGTCTTTGTCGGCAAAGAAGGGGCGTCTGAGGCGGTGATTCGCAAGCTCCATCTGGAGCTCAACGCCCACGAGCTCATCAAGGTCCGCATCGGCGACGGCGCCGAGGCCGACAAGGACACGATCATCGCGGCGCTCGTCGCCGGTACGTCGGCCAGCCTGGCGCAGAAGGTCGGCCACGTCGCCGTGCTCTATCGGCGGCGCAAGCGCGAACCGGAGATCATGCTTCCGGGGGTTTAGGGTTAGTTTGCGCCGATGCCGCCCTTCGATCCCTACGCCGAGCTGATCGCGCTCACCCGCGCGCTGGACGAGGCGGGTCTCGACTACGCGCTCTGCGGTGGCCTGGCGCTGGCGGTCTACGGCGCACCACGCGCCACCCGCGACATCGACCTGCTCGTGTCTCCGGCGCAGCTCGACGAGATCCGCGCCGTGGCACGAAGCCTCGGCTACACCTACGCCGCGCTGCCCATGCGCCTGACGTCGGGCATCACGCTGTGGCGACTGACGCGCCTCGTCGGAGTGCACCCGCTCATGTTGGACCTGATGCTGCTCCCCGAAGGCCTCACCGCCGTGTTCGACGCCCGAATCCGCGTGGCGGTGGAGGGGGGCTCGCTCCAGGTGGTGACCCGCGACGGGCTCATCGTGCTCAAGACCACCGCTGGCCGCCCGCAGGATCTGGTTGACATCCAGCGCCTGATGGAGCTGGAACATGAGTAGTGAGTCGCGACTCATAACAGAACGGCTGCGCGCCGCCTGCGCGCGCATGGCCCATCCGCCGCCCGTCCGCGATCTGGGCGCGCCGACCGAGGCCGAGGTCACCCTCCGTCTACAGGAGGCGTGTGCGCTGTGGGCGCTGTGCGCGCGGTTGGAGCGCGCCGTGGCCACGGAGGTGTAGACTCGCCCGATGCGCGCCTGCACCTCCAGCGCGGCCATGACCCCGACGCTGGCGCGGGCACCCATGTGGACTGCGGCTCCGGCGCCTGCATCACCGAGCGCGACGGGCGCTCCGAGGCCGCGGCGATGCCGGGGTGCAACGACGCCTGCGACCGCCACGAGTGCTGATACCGCCTGATCTTGATTCGACTCGGCGCCCGCCTGTGCCCGACCCGTTCGGCTTCGTTGGGACCTCCTCACGGGTCTCGACACGCTCGTCGGCCCCGCCTTGCCAGCCGGGCCGTTCACGACGGCGATCATCCGATCCGGATCTGCGTCGGTCGGTATGAGGACACGTCCAGGGGCGCATCGCCACCAGAAGCTCGCCGCAAACCCGACGTAGCCGACGATGACCGACTGTTGCGGCCGCCACTCCAATACCAACGCGGCCGTGCTCCCGGCGAGGGCCACGATGAGGCGGACCAGCGCGAAGAGCCGGGCGTTTCGCCGGCGTTCACGCTAGAAGGCGCGCTCGGTGGTCTCGACGAGCCGCCTCACATCCGGTCGAGCGGGGTGAGCCCCAGCAGGCGGAGCGCGCGGACGATGAGCCGGTCGGCCGCCACCGTCAACGCCAGGCGCGACGGAAGGCGGTCCTCGCCGGTGAGCACGGGTAGCTCGTAGTAGAAGCGGTTGAAGGCCTCGGACAGGCGGTAGGTCGCCTCGGCCACGAGGTTGGGCGCGGTGGCCCGTAGCGCCGACTCCACCGCCTCCGGAAACCGCAGCATCACCAGGGCCAGCTCGCGCTCCAGGGGGTGGTCGAGGGTGAGCGCCGTGAGGTCTGGGGTGTGACCAGCGGCGGCCGCCTTGCGCAGGAGCGAGGCGGCGCGCGCGCGGCTGTAGAGGAGGTACGGCGCGCTGTTGCCATCCATCGCGAGCATCCGGTCCCAGTCGAAGGTGATGTCGGTGCTCGGGGACTGGACGAGGTCCTGGTAGCGCACGGCGCCGACGCCCACCGCCTCCGCGATCGAGGCGCGCTCGGCCTCGTCGAGGGTGCCGGACTTCTCGTCCACGATCACCCGCGCGCGGGCGACGGCCTCGTCGAGCAGCTCCACCAGACGGATGACGTTGCCCTTGCGGGTGCTCATCGCACCGTCCGGCAGCTTCAACATGCCGAAGCCCATGTGCACCAGCTCGGACGCGACGCGCCAGCGCTCGGCCACGCCGAACAAGGTCATGAAGTGCTGGTGCTGGCGGGCGTCGGTGACGTAGAGGATGCGCGCCGGATTCCAACGTTGCACCCGGTAGCGGACACAGGCAAGGTCGGTCGCGGTGTAGGTGGCCGCGCCGTCTTTCTTGCGCACCACGCTGACCTGGTCGCCCAGGCGCACGATGACCGCCCCCTCGCTCGATTCGGCCACGCCTTCGGCCAGGAGCGCCGCCACGATCTCGTCGGTCATCCCCCCGTAGGCCGACTCGCCGAGCACCTCCTCGAAGGCGACGCCCATCCGGGTGTAGACCGCGTCGTACTCGGCGAGCGATGCACTCCGAAATTGCTCCCACAACGCCGTGTTTCGGGGGTCGCCCCGCTGAAGCTTGGCGGTCTCGTCGCGCGCGCGGTCGGCCAGGTGCACGCCGGCGCCCTCCATGACCGCTGACTTTTCGCCGAAAAGTACGTACAGCCTCTCCAACTCTCCCACCGGATCGGCATCGTAGGCGGCCTGGTCGCGCCAGTGGTCCCAGGCCACGATGAGCTTGCCGAAGGGCGTGCCCCAGTCGCCGATGTGGTTGTCGCCGATGACCGTCCACCCCGCGGCGCGGTGCAGCAGCGAGAGCACGTGGCCGAGGTGGGTGCTGCGCATGTGCCCCACATGCATCCGCTTGGCCACGTTCGGCGAAGAGAAGTCGATGATCGCGACCTTGCCGGCGCCGGCCTGGGCGAGGCCGAACTGCGGATCGGCGGCCTGCGCCACCACCGCCGCCGCCAGCCAGGCGTCGTCCAGGTGAAGGTTGAGGAAGCCGGGCCCGGCCACCTCGGCCCTGGCGATGCCGGGCTGGCCCACGAAAAAGGCGAGCAGCCGCTCTGCCAGTGCCCGCGGGTTCTCGCGCCGCGCCTTGGCCATCCGGAACGCGAAGTTCCATTGGTAGTCGCCGTGCGCGGGGTTGTGGGTAGGAACCAGGGGGTCGACGTCGGCGGCGGGGTCGACGCTGTGGGCCGCGGCAGCGGCAATCGGGCGGAGGCGCGCGGGGATCATGGCGGCGGCGCTATAGCCTCTTGGGGCGGGGTGACGGCGCGCGCACAGGTGTCGGCCACCCAGCGCGCCTGCCATGCCGCGGTGGTCTCGGTCGCGGCCCACCCGCGCACCGGTACGGGCGGCGACGCGCAGAAGTCCGCCGGGTCGGCGTGGTGCACCGCCCGGAGGCTCTCGAGGTAGGACTCCCGCGCGGCCTGCTCGCAGCTCGCCTCTGGACACCCGGTGGGATCCAGGCCCTGGTCCGCCCGCCGCCGCTCGCGAAACCAGGCCTTCCAGAACAACCGCGGCGCGTCGTCGAGTCCAGGAACCCGTCGCCACGGCGCCAGCGCGTCCGCCGCTTCCGCCGGGGAGGCATCCAGCACCCCACGGGCCACCCCCCGCAGCAGGTGGTAGCCGCACTCCCGGTGGAAGGGTGTGCCCTGGCAGGCGACGAAGGCCGCCGCCGCCTCCCCCTGGAGGGCGAGCCGCTCGGCGTACTGAAACCGACACTCACCCTGCCACAGCGGCGCGCGCACCGCGTCGCACGACGCCGGCGCGAGACCGTCGAAGCGCTCGAGCGCGCTAACCAGGCAACTGTCGCGACCAGGGTCGGCGAGCCGCTCGCACGCCGCCGACGCCGACGCCAGATCCGGGGCAGCGAGCGCCGCGCGCAGGCGCTCAGCCTCGGAGTCGGCGCAGCTCGCCAACCAGAGCACCCACACCACCCCCGTCAATCGTAGGCGCACGCGGTGGGGGTGCCGCAGTGGCCACAGCCGGCGTCGGCGGGCGTGGCCGAAGACGCCGCGCTGGACTCGCGGAAGGCACCCCCGCCCCCGCTGCCGACGTTGTGGGCCGAGATGAGTTTTTTCAACGTGCCATCGGTCCCGCAGAAGTGCCCGGCGTCCGGACCGGCGACCGGTTCACGACCATTGCGCACCAGGGCCTCCACGACGTCGCCACACGCACAGCGGTACTCGTAGATCGGCATCGGTGACTCCTTGTCTAGCGGTAGACCCAGCGTTCCCCGGACTTGCGGATGCGCAGCTTACCCGGCTTGTCCTTGAGGCCGTCACGTTCCATCTTACGCAGTTCGGCTCGGATCTCGGGCTCCGCCATGTCCTTGAAGGGACTGCGGTGCTTGATGCCGCCGACCAGCACGTTTTCCTTGATGCCGGGGTCCTTCCCTTCGAGGGTGATCCAGACGTCGGAGCGGATGAACGCGGCCCGGCGAGGGTCGATGTCGGCCGGGGGAACCTTGGGGGCCTTGACCGCGGCAACCCGCTTGGGCTTGGCCTCCTTCGCGGCGGCAGCCTTGGCGCCGGCGGCCGAGACCGTGCTCTTCTTGACGGCGATCAACAGGGCGTCGGGGACGGTGAGCGCCCAGCGCGTCGCGAGCTGATCGAGGGTGGCCACCGTCTCCTGGTTCGAGGACGGCGCGAGCGCGGCGATCGCGGCACGAAGGCGCTCGGGCACCAACGCGTCGGGGAGCGCGGACACCTCGGCGAGGAAACTGCGGCGGGCATCCCCATCGGGGAGGTCGATGATTTCGCGCGTGGCGCGCCCGGCCCACGTTTTGAGATCGTCGGAGAGCCCCCCCGGCAGGTCGGCGTCGGCAAGCGCGAACAGGTCAGACACAACGCTCGTTTCGATGCGCTCGATGTGCAGGCGGATGATGTCGGCCACCAGGATCTGCACCGTCAGGGCATCACTGGTCCGAAGATTGTCTACACTCGACTTCTGCACTTCACCCGACACGTCTGCCTCCGAGGCCCGCCCCTCTAACCCATCCCGCCCGAGTGCGGCGAACTTGACGGAAGCTCTTCAACCGCGGGGGCGGTCCCAGAGCGTCTCGGGCTCGCCAAGCTGGCGGGCTGCCCACCGGCCGAGCACGAAGAAGAAGTCGCTGAGCCGGTTGAGGTAGGTCATCGACATCGGATCGGTGTTCGGTTCCTCCCGCAACAGCGCTACCACCTCGCGCTCGGCGCGCCGGCACACCGTGCGCGCCTGGTGCAGGAAGGCGCCGACCGGCCCTCCGCCCGGGAGGATGAACTCGGTGAGCGGACCGACGTCCTCGTTCAGCGTGTCGATCCAGCCTTCGAGGCGCTCCACGTCGGCACCCGCGACCCGGATCATTCCCGGCCAGTGGTCCGCCGGGAGCGTGGCGAGGTCACTGCCCACGTTGAACAGGTCGTTCTGGACGCGGTGCAGCATTTCGTCGATCCGCGCGACGGCGTCAGGATCGGCGCCGGACGTGCGATTGTGCCAGCGGACGATGCCGACGATGGCGTTGAGTTCATCGGTGGTGCCGTAGGTGGCGATACGAACATGGTCCTTCGGCACCCGCTGCCCACCCACCAGCCCGGTCTGCCCCTTGTCGCCGGTCCGCGTGTACACCCGGGTGATGCGCATGGGCCGGGCTATCCCGCGCTCAGCCAAGCCGGGCGATGACGATCTGGGCTCCGTCGCCAAAGAGCAGGATCCGCTTGTCAGGTACGCCCGACAGGAGCACCCGCGTGCCCGCCGACATCCAGTTCTCGGCGGTCTGGAGGGTGACGTCCCGGAGCGGAACGCACACCGGCGCGAAGAACCACGACGCCGGCCCGGTGAACCCGATCCACAGGTCGGTGGCGCTCACCGCCACCGTGACCAACCCGGGCAGGTGGATGCGCGTGCCGAGATGGAGCCGCTGCCCGACGACCCGGTGCGCGTCGAGCGGCGGGGGCCCCCGGACCGGGTACTGCGCCACCACCGCGCTCCATCCACTGGCGATCCGTCCCGCCACCAGCACGGCGAACGCCAACACCGGGACGAGCACGACCAGGGCGAGCGCAAGCTGCGGTGGCGTAGGGAGCGTCAACGTCTCAGTTGGACCCGACGAGGCTTTCGATCGACCAGGTCTCCTTGACCTGGAAGCGGCCCCCGCTCCCGACCACGCGGGCATGGCAGGCCAGGCGCTGCCCAGGCTGGGCCTTTTCCTTGAGGAGCTTGGCTTCGGCCTCGGTCGGCGTGCTCAGACCGCGATCCTCGAGGAGGTCGACCACGCAGTTGCCGCAGTGCCCGTCGGGACAGCCGGTCGCGATCGGATGCTCCAGACTCTGCGAGGCCATCACCAGGGTGTACCGATCTTCGGCGGTGACCTCGTGCGCGGCGCCGTCGGGCGTGACCAGCGTCAGGCGATGGGTGGGCGAGGGCGCGCCGGCCGGACCACGGCCGAGGGCGGACTTGATGCGATTGCGTAGGCCCCACGGGGTCATGCGCGCTCCTTGTCAGGATCCAAAGCGTTGGTCAGAAAGTCGAAGGTGTCGTCCACCGAGTTGCTGCGGTGCATGAGCTGCCGATCGCCCGGCGCAACCGTACCCCACTCGATCATCGCTTCGACGTCGAGCACGGCGTCCCAGTAGTCGGTGCCGTACAGCACCATGGGCAGCGGCTTGGTCACCTTGCGGGTCTGCCGCAGGGTCAGCACCTCGCACATCTCATCGAGGGTGCCGAAGCCGCCGGGCATGATCACCAGGGCCTTGGCCAGGTACATGAACCAGTACTTGCGCATGAAGAAATAGTGGAACTCGAAGGCCAGCTCCGGCTCGACCCACTGGTTGACCTGCTCTTCGAACGGGAGCGAGATGCCGAGCCCGACACTGCGCCCGCCCTCGACATCGGCGGCGCCGCGATTGGCGGCCTCCATGATGCCGGGGCCGCCGCCCGTACACACCAGGAACCGCTGGGGGGCCTTGGGCCTGCGCAAACTCATGCTCCACGCGGTGAGCCGCCGCGACAGCTCACGGGTGTCCTCGTAGAAGCGGGCGCTGCGGACCGCCTGCTTTCCGCGTTCCGTCGCGATGGGGTCACCCGCCGCGACCGCCGCGTCGAGGAGCTGCTGGCTGACCTCCGCCGACCTGATGCGGGCCGAGCCGAAGATGACGATGGTGTCTTTGACCTCCTGGTCGCGGAAGCGCGCCCGGGGTTCCTCGTACTCGCACAGCATGCGGATGGTGCGCGCGTGGGGACTATTGAGAAACTCAAGATTCTTATAGGCTTTACTCGTATGCGACACAAGAAGCTCCTGACGCGGCGGGGGGTCGGCGCCGATATAGCACGGAGGGGGGTGGTTCCCCATGCCGCGTTAAGCTGCCCGGCGATGGACCGCTGGCGAGCCCTGACCGCGCTTGCCGCGGTGATCTTCACCGTGCACGCGATGCACTACTGGCCGATCTGGATCGACGACGCGTACATCACCTTCCGGTACGCGGAGAACGTCCGCGCCGGGATCGGGATGGTCTACAACGCCGGTGAGCGCGTCGAGGGCCTCACCAACCTGGGGTGGGCGCTGTTGTTGACCCCGTTCGCGGGCGGGGACCTGCTGTTCTGGTCGAAGCTCTTCGGTCTGGGGTTCGGCCTCGGCACCGTCGTGCTCGTCGGGGAGTGGGCGCGCACAGAAGTGCTCCCGCTCTCGGCCACGGGGCTGACCCTCGCCATCCTCGTGGTCTTTCCCTGGCTGCCGTCGTACTCGATGTACGGCCTGGAGACCGACGCCGCCGCGTTCTTCATGACCCTGGCCTGGACCCGCCACGGGGTCGAAGCCGACGGCCGCTCGCGAGTGCCCCTCGCCGCGCTCGGCATGGGGCTGGCGCCGTGGATGCGGCCCGACGGGGCGTTGGCGGCGATTCTGCTGGGGGGGTGGCACCTGCTGCGACGGGGGCCCAAGCTCACTCGCAGCGCCCTCGTCGCCACCCTGATCGTGCTCGTCTGTGCCGGCACCCTGGTGCTCGTCAAGCTCCACTGGTTCGGAGAGATCGTCCCCAACACCGCCGCCACCAAGCTCCGCAACTGGCCCCCCGTCCGCGGCCTCAGCTACCTCGATACGTTTTTTTCGTGGCCCTCCCCGGTCCTGTCGTTCGTCTGCGCCGCCGGCGCCTTGTGGGGGGTGCTTCGGGTCGTGCGTCGCGAGGACCGGGCCCTGCCCGGGCTCTTCGCCACGATCGGATTGGTGGCCGCCGTGGTGCAGAACGGCGACTTCATGCAGAACTTCCGCTTCCTGGTGCCGACGTGGCCGGCCATGGCGGCGGCGGTGGGCGTCCTGGTCGCCGATCTGTCCCGACTTCATCGTCACGCGCCTTTATTGGCCTCGCTCGCCGCCCTCCCGTTTTTCGCGCCGGTGCTGCCGGTGCTCCAAGGGGACCGACTGCTCGCCGCCGGGTACGCCGACTCCGTCCAGGCCAAGACCGCGCCCTGGTTGTTCCCGTGGGTTGGGGTCGAGGCACCGACGCTGTACACCCATCGCTTCACTTTCCCCTCCGCCTGGTCGATCGTGCACCGGACCGAGACGACGCCCCTCGCTTACGTCAACATCGGGCTGCTGGGGTTCACCAGCCGAGGTCCGGTGCTCGACATGCTCGGGCTCACCGATCCGATCATGGGGAGGCGCTTCAGCCCCGAGGACAGCGCGACGGCGTGGTCGCACGTGCAGGACCACAGCGTCTACGTGATGCTGGACCTGCCCGATGGGGAGTGGTCGCGGTATCGCACCCGCCTCGCCGAGGGTGGCTGGTCGGCCGTAGACGGGTGCCCACCCTTCTGGATCTTTGCGCGGCCGGAGACGCTCTCCGCCGCGATGACACCATCGCGACAGGCATTGTTGGCCCGGCTCGACTACGCCTTCGCCCGCGCGTGGCGGAACCCGGCGCTGCTGGTCGGAATCGCTCACGAGCTGGCGTGGTCGCCGGGCGACCCCGATCTCTTCGCCGCGTGGGAAGCTCGGATCCGGGAGCACGTGACGCCGCCGATGCTCCGCCAACTGCGTTGCTCGGCGGGGCTCGACGGCTGTACGTATCGGCCCACCTGTGACACCGGCCGCAATCGCCTGGACATCACGAGCATCCGCGATCCCGCAGACTGGCCGACGGCGACCGGCCGCGAGCCGAAGCGGCGCGCCCACAAGCGCGCCGAGGAGATGGGGTTGGAGAGAGTGGAGGATTGATAGGACCCCCGCTGCCAGCCTGCTCTGGTAGACCGCTCTACCATTCGTTGCTACCATCATGACATGGATCGACCCCTCACCGTCACCATTGGAGGCGGCTGGTCGCCTCGTCATCCCCGTCGCCATTCGTCGTGAGCGGGCGCTGTGCGGCGGCGCCCAACTCGCGGTAGACGTGAGTGGTGGCACCATCCACCTGCGACCCACGGCGACCGCGGCCCTCGCGGTTCGGGGCCGTAGGCTGGTCGTCCGTTCGGCGCTCACCGCACCGGTACCCGACCACCCGGAGTTCGCGCGAGCATCGTTGTGGCTCGATGCGGCCGACCGCGGAGACACCAGCGTCGTCTGGGCGACACACGCCTACGCAGAGACGTGGAGCGTCTTGAGTCGCTTGCCTCTCGCCAAGAGGCTGGAGCCCCACACCGACGCTTGGCAGTTCGCCACCACCCCGAGGGCCGCGCGGTAGGGAGCGAGTGCAGGGCCGCTGGCCCGGAACGAGAGCCCGGCGACCCGAAGGGGCGACCGCCATCGCCGGGCCCCGCCAACTCCAACTGCCGGTAGCGGCTTTCCGTGCCCCCGGTGTCTGACCCGCGAACCCCAGCGGAGACGCCATGACCATGACCCGAATCCTTGCCCTCGTCCTCCTCCCCGCGCTGTCCAGCGGCTGCATCCTCTACGACGGCACCTGCGACGGCGGGCCGAAGGGGGAATGTCGATTGGACGACGATGGCGACGGCCTCACCGAGGACACCGCCGGCCTGGGGCAGGACAGCGCCGACGCGGCCGCCACCTTCACGCTGGACCCCGACCAGGCCGAAGCCGGCGAGACCGTGATCGTGTCACTGACCGCAGAGAACTTCGACCTTGCCACGGTGACTGAGGTCGAGGTCTTCGGCGACGTCACGCTGCTGGCCGGCGCGGCGCGGGAAGGGGAGATCCTCTTGACGCTGGGCGTCGACGCCGACGCCGACGAGGGCGCCGCGGACGTGCTCCTCCATGTGGGCGACGAGGTGGAGTTCCTCGAGGCCGCCTTCACCGTGCACGCCGCCGGTACCGACGACGGCAGCGGCGGCAGCGGGGACACCGGCGACGACTGCGACTAGCGTGCCCAGCGCGTTGGCCATCGTCGTGGGATCGTCGGGGACGAACACACCGCCCCCGTCGCGGCTACGTTCCGCGGCGGAGCCTCCCACCCGCGTGGCCGACAGCCTCGACATCCCCTCGTTGTACCGCCGCTACGGAGACCTGGTCCTCGGGCGGTGCCGCACCATCCTGCGCAACGAGGCCGACGCGCAGGACGCCATGCAGGAGGTCTTCCTCAAGATGCACCGGTTCTCGCAGAGTTTTCGGGGTGAGAGCTCGCCCTCGACCTTCCTGTACCGGGTGACGACGACCACCTGCCTCAACCGGATCCGGTCGCGCAAACGTCGCCCCGAAGACGCGGTGGAGGAGCTGCCGACGCTCGCGTCCACCGACTCGGTGCTGGACACGCTGGCGCTTCGAGAATTCCTGGATGCGCTCCTGGAAGACTGCGACGCGCGGACCCGCGAGTGCCTGACCTACCACTACGTCGACGGAATGACCCACGACGAGGTGGGCGAGATGGTCGGCCTCAGCGGCGCGGCGGTGCGAAAGCGAATCTCTGCCTTCAAAGGCACGGTACGGAGGCCCGAATGACCCACATCAACACCTTGCTGCTGCACCGTCTCCGGTTGGGAGAACTCCCGGCACCCGAAGCGGAGCGGCTTGCCGCCCACCTGGCCGAGTGCGCGCTGTGCGCCGCTCGCGCGCAGACCCAACTCGACACCCGGCGCGCGTTCAACATCGCCCCGATGCCGGAAGCGCTGATACCCCGACCAACCCTCTGGGAGCGGCTCCGCGCCTGGCTCCCAGCGGCAGCGCTCGTCCCCGCCGCGCTGGCCGGAACGTTGGTGCTGACGACCGCGGCGCCGCCGCCGCTGGTGTTCCCCGAGCCGACGACGGTGCCTGCCGCGGCCGTCGATGGCGCGCCGGCCCCCGCGTTGCCCGTCTCCGCCCCGCCGGGCCCCGCCGCCTCGACGACCCCGGTGGCGCCGACGCCTTCGATCGTGCGCGTCGCGCCGGAGGCCCCGGTCGCGGCGCCGATCGAGACGGCGACGGAGGCTGACGACGGCCTCCGCAGCAAAGGCGTGACCCCGCGGCTGGAAGCCTGGGTGCAGACCGGCGAGAGCGCCCGACCGCTGTACCTGGGCGAACGCCTCGGCGCCGGCAGCCGCGTGCAACTCCGCTACGACCCCCGCGGCCGCCGGTTCGTGACCTTCGCCGGGCGGGACCACGACGGCGTGATCGAGGTGTACGGGACCGTCGCGGCCAGCGAGGTCGGGCTCAGCGCCGCCCCCTTCGCGTTGACACTCGACGGTAGCGGGGGAGAGCAGGCCTTCTTTGCGCTGTGCACCAACCAACGCCCGGACCCGGACGAGGTGATGCGGGCGGTGAGGCAGAACCCGGTTCGAATGGAGGGCGCGCTGGTGGCGTCAGTGGTGGTACGGAAGGAGTGATGATGCTGCTGGCCGGCCTCGCCCACGCCGCCGTGCTCCGCCACGCGCTGATCGTGGGCGCGAACGTCGGGGGCTCCGGACTCGAGCCGCTCCGGTACGCCGAGGAAGACGCGCGTCGTTTCTCTGAAGTATTGGTGGAGCTCGGCAACTTCGAACCCGTCTACATCACCGTGTTGTACGGGCCGACGGCGCTGCAGGTGCAGGCGGCCATCGCTGCCCACAGCGATGTCGCCTCCGGCTTCGACGATGACGTGTTCTTGTTCTACTACTCCGGCCACGCCGACGCCCGGGGCCTGCGGATCGGCAACGACACGCTCGCCTGGGAGGCGGTCCGCAACGACATCCGCAAGATGCCCGCCGAGGTCAAGGTGGGGGTGCTGGACGCGTGCAGGTCGGGCACGATCACCCGCCTCAAGGGCGCGGCGCTGAGCCAGCCCTTTCTGGTCGACGACCGTCTCGCCGCCGAGGGGGAGGCGTGGATCACCGCGGCGAGTTCTGACGAAGAAGCCCAAGAATCCGACCAGCTTCGCGGTAGCTTCTTCACGCATTACCTGATCTCGGGGATGCGCGGCGCCGCGGACCTCAACGACGGCACGGTCTCGCTCGAGGAAGCCTACAAGTATGCCTTCGATCGGGTGGTCAGCCACACCGGTGAGACCAGCGCCGGCGTGCAGCATCCCAACCGCGACTTCCGCATCAAGGGCGAGGGCGAGCTTGCGCTCACCAAGGTCGCCAACGGCCGCGCCACCGCCACGCTCCCGGCGGAGCTGGCCGGCGTGGTCACCGTGGTCCGCCTGCCCGATCGCACCCCCGTCGCCGAGGTGTCGAAGGTGGCCGGAACCCCGGTGACGCTGGCGCTCCCGCCCGGGTCGTACGCGGTCCGCCGGATGGAAGGCCAGACGCTCCTGAGCACCGAGGTGATGCTGACCGAGGGGGCCCGCGTCACCATCACCGAGTTCGCGCCGGTGGGGGTCGGCCACCCGACCCCGGACAAGGGCCCCGCGCCGGCGAGCCTCGAGCAAGCCGCCAAGCGTCTGGACCTCTTCTCGACCGCCCGCGAGTTCACCGACGCCCACCAGGGCTGGTGGACGGAGGCCGTTCACGCGTCGGACCTGCGCCACAGCCCGCTGTTGGCGGGCGGCATGAGCGCGCTGACGCCGGGCGCCGGGCAGTTCTACAACCAGCAGGGGGTCAAAGGCGCCTTCCTGATGGCAGGCACGCTGGCCCTGTTCGCGGGGAGCGTTTTTGTGCCCGACCGCGGCTTCTTCAGCGGCTCGATCACCGGCCCTGACCCGTTGGCGCTCGGCGCGGCGATGCTCTACGGTACTGCCATCGCCGACGCCGCCTACTACGCCAACCCCCGCCCCGGTCGCGAGAACCGGCACCCCGCCACCGGCGGCACCGTCTCGACCTACGCCGGTTGGGACCCCGTCGAGGGACTCGACGCTCCCTACGTCGCCGGGATTTCCGCCGACTGGCTCATCACGCCCAATCTGGCCATCGGGATCGATCGTCTGGGCTGGACCCGCAACGACGAGACCGAGAGCCGCTGGAACTTCGGGAGCCGGGTGAGCTTCGCGGTCGATGGGCGCCTGTGGCGACCCTACGCCTTTGTCGCCGGGGGCGGGCGGGTCATCCAGGAGGGTGACGTCGGGTTCGAGTCGGCGCCCAGGTCCGGGCCGCCCGAGGACGGAGACTCCAGTTCGCGCCTGGTCGGGGTCGTCGGCGCCGGACTCGGCCTGCGGCACTACGTGACCCCGCGGTACTTCATCGAGGCGGAAGCGCGCTTCGAGGTGGAAGATGCGACGACGCGCGCGCTGCTCGGCGGCGGAGTGGGCGTGCATTTCGGGGAGTAGCAGCTACGTGCGCACCTGGCCGTCTCCCCTCTCGCCCGCGCCCGGATCGTCGCCGACGCCCTGGCCGCGACCCGCGCAAAAAAGTCCACGTACGCCGGATGTTTACCGCGCCTGCTCGCTGCGGCCCGGCCCCCCTGACCGCTGCTGAGCTGTCGGTGGGCCTGGAGCTGGGCGACCGCGAGGTCAGCCGCTTCCTTTCCCCCTCCCCTCGCCTCCAGACCGCGCCACCCGACCGCGAGCTGCGCGCCCTCGTCGACGCCGTCCTGGCCGGGGTGCTGGTGTTGGCGGTACGCAGCCGCGCTGCCCGGCGCCCGACGCGAGGTGGTCGTGCTCGACCCGGTGGAGGCGCAGCGCCTGGACCGCACCTGGACGCTGGCCTTGTTTGGCGCCGCCATCAGGCGGCGCGAGCACGAACTGGAGGACGCAACCCTCTGGGACCTCGGCGTGGGCGGTGTTTCAGCGCGGAAGGCGGCCGCGCGTGGTCCGGTCCAGCGGCGGCGCTTCCTCGGTCGCGACGTCTTCCCCATCGTGCTCGGGGCGATGCGCTTGTCGACCGCGAGACGCCCCGACGACGCCGAGGCGGTGGCGCGCGCTGCTCCAAAGAACCCGACGAAGTGGTGCTGCTGCCCGGCCGCGTCGAGACCCTGCGCCGGTATGTTGATTAGGGCTGGCTGCTCCTCGGCGTCAGCAACCAGAGCGGCAACGCGCGCGGCGACGTCCTGTCAACAGCGGTGGCCGCCTGTTTCGATCGCACCGCCGAGCTGTTGGGACTGCCCCTTTCAGTGCGATGGTGCCCCCATGAAAGCGGCGTCATCCGGTGCTGGTGTCGCAAAACCATGCCCGGACTGGCGCTCCAGTGGATCGTCGAGCACGGCCTTGACCGCGGCGCCTGCCAGTTCGTCGGCGACATGGACACCAATCGGCAGTGCGCCGAGTGGCTGGGGGTCAAGTACGTTGATCAGGAGCAGTTTTTTGGGGGGTAGCCGCGGCGCGGTTGCTGAGGCGCCTTCTGCCCCAGAATCTACGCCCGCAACCCCCGCACAACCCCCACCACGTTGCCCACGTTGAGCCCCAGCTTCTCGGACACAACCTTGCCCGGCGCGCTGGCCCCGAAACGGTCGATGCCGACGCTGGCGCCGTCGCCGACGTAGCGTTCCCAGCCCGCGGTGACGCCGGCCTCGATCGACACGCGCGGCACGGAGCCGAGCACCGCTTTCTTGTAGGCGGGGTCCTGCCGATCGAAGATTGCCGTACACGCCATGTTCACGACGCGCGCGGCGATTCCCTCCGCGGCGAGGGCGGCGCGCGCCTCCAGCGCCAGACCGACCTCCGAGCCCGACGCCAAGAGCGTCACCGTGGCCGCGGCATCCTCCACCAGCACGTAGGCGCCACGCCGGATCGACGACGCCGGGGGGTACACGTTCCGGTCCAGCGTCAGGAGTTCCTGACGGGTGAATGCGAGGGCCACCGGTCCATCCTGGCGCTCTAGCGCCATCGCCCAGGCCTCGTTGGCCTCGTTCGCATCGGCCGGGCGGACCAGCCAGGCGTTCGGCACCAGCCGGATCGAGGCCAAGGTCTCGATCGGCTGGTGGGTCGGGCCGTCCTCGCCCACCCACACGCTGTCGTGGGTGTAGACGTAGACAACCGGGAGCCCCATCAGCGCGCTGAGCCGGAAGCTCGGGCGGTGGTAGTCGTGGAAGATGAGGAAGGTGGCGCAGTAGGGGCGGAGTCCGCCGTGCAGGACGAGGCCGTTGCTGACCCCCGCCATCGCGTGCTCGCGGACGCCGAAGCAGATGTTCCGGCCGGCATGCTCGCCGCGCTGGATCTCACGGCCGTCCTTGATGTGGGTGAGGTTCGACTCGGCCAGGTCGGCGCTTCCGCCGATGAGGCCGGGAACCGCGGCCGCGAGGGCCTGAATCGCCATCTGGGAGGCCTTCCGCGAGGCGAGCTTGCCCCCGGCGGCGTGACCGGGCCACACCACCCGGGAGAGGTCGAGCGTGGGCGCGTACTGGGCCGCCATGGCGGCGCGCTGGGGCGATGCGGCCACCCTGGCGTTCCAAGCGGAACGAGCCGAGGCCCGCGCCCCGTCGCCATCACGGAAGTGAGCGACCGCGGCCGGATCGACCTGAAAGGTCTGCTCGGGATCGAGGCCCAGCGCCGTCTTGGTCAAGCGCACCTCGTCCACACCCAGCGGCGCCCCGTGCGCGGCGGACTTGCCGCCTTTGTTGGGCGAGCCGAAGCCGATGGTCGTGCGGCACCGGATGAGCGAGGGGCGGTCGCTGACGTCTCGCGCCGCAGCAATGGCGTTGTGCACCGCCGGGATGTCGTGCCCATCGACGGAGATCACGTGCCACCCCATGGCGCGAAACTTCTCCGTGGTGTCCTCACTGAACGACAGTTGCGTGCCGCCGTCGATGGTGATGCCGTTGTCGTCGAACAGCACCATCAGTCGGCCCAGGCCGAGGTGGCCTGCCAACGACGCCGCCTCCATCGCCACCCCCTCCATGAGGTCGCCGTCGCCACACATGGCGTAGGTGCGGTGGTCGACCACCTCGGCGCCAAAGCGGGAGCGGAGATGGGACTCGGCGAGGGCCATGCCCACCGCCATCGCAATTCCCTGCCCCAGGGGACCGGTCGTGCACTCGACCCCTGGAGCCTCGCCGTACTCGGGGTGGCCCGCGGTGCGACTGCCCCACTGACGAAACTGCTGGAGGTCGTCCACGGTCATCGGCCGCAGGTGCCGGTCGCCCGGCTTCCCTTGCCCCGTCAACAGCATGACCGCGTACAGCAAGGCGCTGCCGTGTCCACCGGAGAGCACCACCCGATCCCGATCGAGCCACGCCGGATCGACGGGGTCATACTTGACGAACGTGGACCAGAGCACCGTCGCGACGTCGGCCATGCCCATCGGCATGCCAGGGTGCCCGCTGTTGGCCTTCTGTACCTGATCCATCGCGAGGCCGCGGATGATGTGGGCCGTGGTCGTGGCGGCGTCTGACCGGAGGGCGGCAGCTGACATCGGCGGGTCCTGGGGTGCGCGCGGCTATCACGCCACGGGGGGGAGGGCGCGGCGCCCGCAGGGCGGTCGCAAAGTCCGTGGGCCTCGTGACCGATGACCGATCGACGAGGTCCGATGACCGATGACCGATGACCGAGATTCGGCAACCGAGTCTCGACCACCGCGGTTCGAAAGGCGAAACGCGATTTCCGGCCACCGAGGCTCAATCGCCGAGTCTCGGATCGCGCCCGTCCGATGAACGAGGTTCGATGAGCGAAGCGCTCGTGTGGCTCCGGCGATCCACGGGTTGGTTCGGTTGCGGCCCCGCTTTGGCGGGGGCCGCGCCTCCTTC
>SHYX01000053.1 GCA_009692585.1 Myxococcales bacterium | reverse complement strand
GCCCCCACGCAAGGCCGCACGCCCCCCGGGATACGCTCGCGCCATGCCCAACCCGAGCCGTCCACCAGACCGCGGCTGGACGTGGCAACGCGCCGCGACCGGCGAGCGGACGGTGCGACATCAGGGCCTGGCCGGACACCTCGAGCTGCTCGACGCGGCCGATGGCTCGTGGGCGGACCGCTTGCGGAGCGCCGAGGCCGCGCTCGCAGCCGGTGCGCCGGCGGGGGCGACGGTCCGGCGGACAGTGGACGATCGTTGCGTCTGGGACGGCCCCGCAGCGCGCCCTACATCGTCTGACGCCCCCGTTCGTCGGGTCCTCTTTTTCGAGTCGTTGATGAATGCGGACATGCCGCACAACGATGCCGAACTGAGCCAGGGCGTGCTGCACATGATCTCGGCGCTGGCGGGCCTCCCGACCGAGGTGGTGCTGGCCAACGTGAAGATGGCGATCGTGGGGACCGACCGGCCGGCTCAGGGGCTCGACACCCTGCACGAGGCGCTGGCCGGTGGGCCGATCCAACTCGTCTGCATCACGCTGCTGGAAGGGTATTGGGACGGCGTCGTCTCGCTGATTCGTACGTTACGCGAGCTGGGGTGCCGCGCCCACGTGGCCGTGGGCGGGGTGATGCCGACGCTCGCGCCGGACGCGGTGGTCGTCCATCTCCCCGACGTCAGCTTCGTGTGTCGCGGCGCCGGGGAGGTCTTTCTGCCCCGTCTGGTCACGATCCTGGGGCCGCAGGCCTCGGTAGACCGCGCGCTGACCCCCGCCCAGGTCGGCGCGCTGCTCGGCCTGGACGGCCTCTACGTCAGGGACACCGCCGGAAGCCGGTTGATCGTCGCCAACGCCGCCGCCGTCGTCGAGGTGCCCGACCTCGATTCCGTGCGTCTTGACCTACGACGGCTCCAGGCGCACCACTTCGCCACCGGCATCGAGTTGGCCACCAGCCGCGGCTGTGTGCACAAATGCGTCTTCTGCTCCATCATCGGCCGAGAACGCTACCAGGCCAGGAGCGTCGCCAACCTGTTGGAGCTGCTGTCGGCCTACGACGCCCGCCTCGCCGAACTGTTCGGCGCCGACGTGCCCCAGAACGCGCGGCGTGTGCACCTGAGTGACGATGACTTCGCCTGTGATCGCCACCGCGCCGCAGCGTTCTTCCGGGCCATCCTCACCACCGGGTTCCGCTTGTCCTCGGTCCAGGTGTCCATCGGCGACCTGTGCCGCAAGGAGGGCGGCCGCCTGCTGCCGGAGCCGGACCGTGACCTGTTGGACAGCATCCTGCCCGCCTGCTTCGACGACGCCGGCCGGCCGATCCCAAACGTGGACTTCGTGGCTGATCATCGCACCCGACGGTGGTCGAGCTACCTCCAGATCGGCGTCGAGAGCTTCTCCGACGTGGAGCTGGTCCGCCTGGGCAAAGGCTACAAACGCGAACACGTCCGCGCCATCGTCCACGCCCTCGTCGAGCGGCGTTTGCATCACGACGCATATTTCATCCTGTGCAATCGCGACACGACATTGGTTGACCTCGTCGCGGTACTGGATGAAGTCGTCCGGCTCAAGACCCTGTTTCCCGTGTACTTTCACATCCGATTCCCGGTGGTGTCCCACCTGGTGTCCTACGCCACCAGCGCCTCGTGGCGGCGGCGCGTGCAGCATGGCGATGACGACGCCTTCGTGCTCCGCGGCCGGTTGTCGGAGCCGGGGCACCCCGAGCTCGACTACCCGCTGGTGGACCACGATCAGCCGCGCGACGCGCTGGTGGCCGCCTTCGTGGACGAGGGTCTCTTCACCGATGGCGATCGGTACGCGGCGACGTTCGTCCGCCTCCGGAAGCGGGTGCTCGACGCGCTTGCCGCCGGGTGCGCCGAGCCCCAGGAGCACGAATACGCGGCGCGGGTGCTCGACGACCGGGCGCGACGCCGGCTCTTCCAACTCCTCGACCTCGCGCGGCGATCCACCCATGCCGAAGTCGGCGACCCCGAACACCCCGCGCAGCTCGACAGCTCGCCGGCGCTTCGCGCGGCGGTGGCGGGCCAGGCGGACGCACTGACGAAGCTCTGCGACGAGCGCCTGGGGCCGACGAGCACGTGGCTGCCGGCCTTTCAGCGGTACACCATGGGCGGAGTCACCAGGCTCGTCGTGATTCCGACCTGGCAGTGCGAGCTGCGCTGCAACTACTGCTACATCCCCAAACAGGACGGCCGCGTCATGGCGGAGGCCACCCTCGACCGGGCGTTGGACCTGCTCTTGTCCAGTGAGCGCCGGCGGCTGACCCTCCAGTTCTTCGGGGGCGAGGCGCTCATGGAGTGGGGCCTCGTCCAGCACGCCATCGCGCGCGGCGCCGAAACCGCGAAGAACCGCGGCAAGGAGCTGGACTTCGTGCTCAGCAGCAACGGCTGGTCGCTCGACGCGACGAAATTGGCCTGGCTGGCCGGACGCCCGGTGAAGTTGGAGCTCTCGCTCGACGGCGACCGGGAGACCATGCGCCGGTTTCGTCCGGCGGCCCGCGCCGGCCTCGACTCCTACGACAACGGCATCGCCCCACGGGTGGCCGAGATCCTTGCCAGCGGGCTCCACTACGACGTGATCATGGTGGTGCATCCCGAGCTCGTCGGCAAGCTGGCCGGCAACTTCCTGCACATCGCCGACCTCGGCTTCCGGCGGGTGCAGATCAACTTCGCGCTCGGAAAGACCTGGAGTCCCGCCCAACGCAAGGTGCTGGCCGAGCAGTGCTTCGCCATCGCCGCCGAGCTGCCGAAGCGCCCCGAGCTGGTTCTGGTCAACGCCGAGAATCGCCCGATGCCGATGCGCCTGAACGCGGAGGTGACCGTCGACTGGGATGGCACCATCTACGGCGGCAACGCCTTCCTGCACGAAACCGAGCACAAGGCCCGCTTTGTCCGCGGCCACCTGGATGATCTCGGCAACTTCGACCGGTACTGGCTGGACGCCCCGAGCAATCGCGAGCTGGTGGAGTGGAGCTACGGTCGGGTGATGACCGAGAACAACCTGAAGGTGGGTGCGGTCATGACCGACTTCTTGCGGTGGTACCGGGGAGATTCAGCTTAGGAATCCATGCCGCCGGCCATCCCACTCCCGACCGACGAGCAGATTGCGCGACGCCTCGCGCAGATGCTCGCCCACGACTCCAGTCAGACCGGGGACAACGCCACGACCGACCGGCTGATGCTGATGCTGACGCGCAGCTGCGAGCTGCGTTGCAGCTACTGTTTCGTCGACGTCACCGAGACCGCCTGGCGCGAACCGCACCCCGGAACCCTCGCCAGTTCGTCGTTAGACCGGCCGCCGATCGGCGACCTGTCCGAGCACACCGCCCGCCGCGCCGTCGACCTGCTGATGTCGAGCCCCAAGCCGCGCCTGTCGATCCAGCTGTTCGGCGGCGAACCCACACGGCGCTGGGACACCGTCTCGCTCGTGCTCGCTTACGCCACGGGCCACCGGTCGCGACAAGGCCGCCAGCTGGCCATCCAGCTGACCACCAATGGGCTGGGCTTCGATTCCGGACGACTGGACGAGCTGGCCGCGGCGGGGGTGACGGTGCAGCTTTCCGTCGACGGCGCCAGCCACCACAATCGCTTCCGGCGGCCTCACCTGTATTCACCGGACGACACGGACGCCCGGTGGAAGGCCTGTTTTACGGCGCTCGCCGCCGGGTCGGCGCGTTGGTTCCTCAACGTAACCGTGCCCCCGGCCGCGGCCGGCGAGCTCCCCAACCGCTACGCCGACGCTCGGGCCATGGGCGCCCCGGCCCTCCAACTGAACTACGCCACCGGGCTGCGGTTTTCGCGTGAGCAGGCCCAGACCTACCTTCGGGGTCTGGCGGGCGTCCTCGTCGATCACGCGCGCGCCCCCGACCTCCAATTGTTCAACCGCCAGGCCGCCGCGGACCCGGCGCCGCTGTGTGGCGACGTGCTCTGCGACGTCGATGGCACCTTGCTGCAAGTAGGCGGCATCTTCCACGAGAAGCGCTTCCCGGCCTTGCGTCGGGCCTACCTCCACGGGCACCTGGACACCGCGGAGCGTTGGGTCGGCCACCGCGCCACCCTCGCGCAGCTCTGGGCGCGAACCCAGGCGGCGCTCTCCGAACCAGACGCAGACCTCTTCGCGAATGGCATGGCGTTGGGGGCGGCGAGTGACCTGGTGGCCCGCACAGTGCGCGCCCTGGTGGGATGAGGGCGTTAGCCCCGCCGCGCATGCTCGCCCTCCTCGCCAACCTCGGCCCGCTCGTGGTCTTCTACGCCTTCGACTGGACGATGGGGCTGAAGCCCGCCATCGTGGCGGCGTCGGGGTACTCGATCGGCGAGGTGCTGTGGCGGCTCTACCGAAAAGCGCCGATCACCTTCTTGTTCAAGGTGGTCGCCACCACCACGGTAGGGTTGGGCGTCATCGACATCTGCTTGGCGAGCCCCCGCTTTTTCTCTTGGGAGGCGTCGATCACCAACGCCGCCTTCGGGGGGTGGTTCCTGTGGCTGACAGTGAAGGGGCCGGGTCCGTTCGTCGACGAGATGGTGCGTCTCCGCCCCGAGTTGCCGGCGCGGCTCGGACGCGAACACCTGACCGGCTTGATCCGGGTGCTCCTGGCGATGACCGTCGGATTCCACGTCGCGACCGGCGCCCTATACGCCTGGATCGCCTGGTCCTTTCCGGTGGAGGAGGCCGTGGGCTTGCGCGTCCTCTATGGCAACCTCGCGATGATCCCCTTCCTGGCCGCGGTCTTCTTCGGGCTGGGCCCACTGCACGTCCTGGCCAGCCGGCGGGGTTGGTTGCCGGATGGCGAAGGCCCCGTCGACGCCAACGTCAGCGTGGATGCCCCTCGCCATCACCCAGACGGCGAAGCGCTCCCCGCGCGCCAGTCGGACCCCGGGCCACACCGCGTGCCGTAGGTCCAACTCGACCTTCCGGCGGTGCGCGGCATGATGCAGGGAAGGCCCGGCGCCGTCCGGGTCATCGGGTCGGGGACAAAACATTCGACGCCGGCCTCCGACGCCGGCTCTCGGACCATCGGCGACAGTGCGTGAATTGCCCCTTCTCACCTAACAATGCGTCAAGGCGACCGGCGGGTTACCGATGATTCAGCCCATGAAGCACACCCCGATGGACCAACAATCGATCGGTGTCCGTAGCGTGGTAGGGGTCGCGGCCGGGGCGCTGATGGCCGGTCAGCTGGCGATCGGCGGCATCGTCTGGTGGGCCCCGGCGGTCCGCCACCACGAGCTGTCCGCCCGCACCTTCGTTCCGGCGCTCAACGCCGGTGACGTGACCGCCGCGACGGTGGCTCTTGCCGGTCCGATGAGCGCCGAGTACGCCACCCACGACATCGCCCGCGCGGTCGCTGAGGCCGCGGCCTCCAGCGGGGACATCGCCGCCGCCGCGCGGGCCAGCGTGCTCGGCGCGCGTAGTGTCGCCGGAAGCGCGGAGCACCTGGACCAGGCGGGAGCCCAGCTCAGCGAGCTAGCGGCCTCGTTGCGGGAGCTCACCGCTGCATGGCGCACGGACGTCGCCCCGCCCGACAGCGGGCAGACCCCCTCGGGGGCGCCGGTCGCGATCCCGATCTTCGTGATGGGCTAGTCGTTGAACGCCACCAACTCAACCGCACCTCGCATGAGGGTCGTCGTCGTCGACGACTCCGCCATGGCGAGGTGGATCATCCAGCGGGGCCTGGAGACTGAGCTCCCCATCGACGTGGTCGGCGTCGCGGGCGATGCGCTCGCCGGGATCCGTTGCGTCGAGGAGACCGCCCCCGACGCAGTGGTCATGGATGTCGAGATGCCCGGAATGGACGGCATCGAGGCCATCGCCGAGATCCACCGGCGCTGGCCCACGGTCGCCAACGTGGTGTTCACCGGGAGCACGCGCCCGTACGGCGTGCTCGATGCGCGCGCCCTGGCCGCGGGAGCCATCGGGATCGTACGCAAGCCGCCACCGCTGCCCGGCCCCGACCACGCCTGCCGCTATGTCCAAGAACATCTGGGGGGGTCACTGATTGACTTCCGGCGCGCCAAGACCGCGAGCGTCGAGCTGACCCTCCCCTTACGCCGCCGTGGCTACGCGGCGGTCGTGCTCGGCGCCTCGACTGGCGGTCCCGACGCCGTGGAGTTGGTGCTTCGGGCGCTGCCCAGGAACTTTCCGCTGCCGCTGCTCATCGTCCAACACATCGGCGCCGGCCTGGGGAGCAGCCTGTTGGCGCGGTTCAGCGGGGCCTGCGCCCTGCCGGTGCTCGAAGGAACGGAGGGGGTCCCCGTTCTGGGGGGTCGGGTTTACCTGGCCACGGCCGGTCGCCACATGCAGGTGCGCGGGGACTCCCGCGGCGTCACCGTCCACACCAGCACCGCCGCTCCAGAACACCATGTCCGGCCAGCAGTGGACGTGCTCTTCCGTTCGGCCGCCGCGGTGTGGGGTCGCGACACACTGGCCGTCCTGCTCACCGGCATGGGCGAGGACGGCGCGGCTGGCTGCCGACTGGTCAAGTCGCTGGGCGGGGGCGTCCTGGCCCAGGACAGGGCCAGTTGCGCAGTGTGGGGCATGCCTGCCGCCGTGGCCAGGTCGGGAACCGCCGACCGCCTCCTTCCCATCACCTGCATCGGCGCGGCCCTCGTCGCCAACGCCCGCTCGCCGGCGCCCCCGGGCAGGTCTGGAGATTCCCCATGATCATCGATGAGGTGGTCCGCGAGTTCATCATCGAATCCCTGGACATGCTCGAGCAGTTGGACCAGTCCTTCGTGGCCTTGGAACGCGCGACCGACGACCGGGAGTTGCTCACGCGCATCTTCCGTGCCGTGCACACGGTCAAGGGTACCAGCAGCTGCCTCGGCTACGCGCGCCTGGAGCATGTCGCCCATGCCGGCGAGAGCCTGCTGAGCCGCCTCCGCGACGGGGACTTCCCCGCCACCTCCGCGCGCATCTCGGTGCTGTTGACGATGGTCGATGCGTTGCACTCGATGATCGCCGCCATCGAAGCGACCGGGACGGACGAGGACAACGTCGACTACCGCGACCTCGTCGACGCCCTCGAGGTGGCGTCGCGAGCGGATCCCGAGCCAGGTGGCGCGCGGACCGCGCCCCCGGAGCCGATCGACGGCTTCGAGCTCTTCGGGACCGAGTCCGCCGGGGGAGAGGATCGCGCCGACATCGAGGTTCCCGACAACGTCGCACCGGCGTCCGTCGACGGGCCCGCGCATCGGGAGGCGAGCCTGCCTCGGCACGCACCGGGCGAAGAGGCCCAGCCGGGAGGCGACTCAAGACTCGCCGACTCGTCCGTGCGCGTGGACGTTTTACTCCTCGACAAGCTGATGAACCTGGTCGGCGAGCTGGTCCTCGCCCGCAATCGCCTTCTCCAATGCGCCGGCACCTCAGCGGATGCGAGCCTGTTGCACACCAGCCAGCGCATCAATCTCATCACCACGGAGATCCAGGAGGGGGTGATGAAGACCCGCATGCAGGCCATCGGCTTGTCATGGGGAAAGCTCCCCCGACTGGTCCGCGAGACCGCGCTGTCGTGCGGAAAGCAGGTCCGCATCGAAACCGAAGGGCACGACACGGAGCTCGATCGCACACTTCTGGACGCCCTTCGCGACCCGCTCACCCACCTCATCCGCAACTCGGTAGACCACGGGATCGAGACCCCCGAGGTCCGGGCCGCGCTCGGCAAGCCGATCGAGGGCACCATCCGCGTCCGTGCCTACCATGACGGAGGCCAGGTCACGGTCGACATCATCGACGACGGCGGCGGCATCGACCCCAAGCGCATCAGGGCCAAGGCCCTCGAACGAGGCATCCTCTCGCCCCGCGAGGCCGCGAAGTTGTCGCAGCGGGACATCCTGAACCTCATCTTCCGACCGGCGTTCTCGACGGCGGACGCGGTCTCCCACGTCTCCGGTCGCGGCGTTGGGATGGATGTGGTCCGGGCAGGAGTGGAGGCGGTCGGCGGCTCGGTCGAAGTCATCAGCAGGGTCGGCGTGGGGACCACCATGCGGGTGCGCCTGCCCCTGACCCTCGCGATCATCCCCGCCCTGATCGTCCTGGCGGTCGACGACCGCTACGCGATCCCGCAGGCCAGCGTCATCGAACTCCTGCGCCTGGATGAACGGAAGGAGAAGAGCATCGTCAATATCAACGGCGCGCCGGTGTACCGGTTGCGCGGCCAGCTGCTTCCGCTCATCAGCTTCGCGGGTGAGCTGGGCGCCGACCCCACGCCGAAAACCGACGTCCACCACGTCGTCGTGCTCCAGAGCGACGGCCAGCAATTCGGGCTCATCGTCGACGCGGTGGCGGAGACCGCGGAGATCGTGGTCAAGCCGCTCCCGACGTTGCTGAAGGGCCTCTCGGTCTACGCGGGGGTCACCGTCATGGGCGACGGCTCGGTCTGCTTGATCGTCGACGTCGCGGGGCTGGCGCAACGGGCCGGTGTGCTCCACGCCGGCCGCCATGCAAACGCGGCCGCCGAGGCCGCCGCCGCCCGCCGCCCCCTGAACCCCGCTCAGACCGAACGGATGCTCCTCATCACCGACGCGGCCGGTCATCCCTACGCGGTTCCGCTGGAAAGTATCGCGCGGCTGGAGGAATTCGCCGCGACCAGGATCGAGTCCGCAAACGGCGCCCCGGCGGTCAACTATCGCGGGGAAGTCATGCCGATCATCCCCCTTTCAAGTCTCGTTGGCGGCATACAAACCTCGATGGGTCGCGACCGTATTCGCGTAATCGTCTACCACAGTCGCAGCGGCTCGGTGGGCATCGCGATCGACGAGATCAAGGACATCCTCGACGTGGAGTTGACCGTGAACAAACGCAGGTCCCGACCCGGCTTCCGCGGCAGCGCGATCGTCTCGGGTCGCGTTACGGATGTGCTGGACCTCGGCCCGCTGATCGCCGCCCAACTCCCAGACCATCCCGCCGCACCGGCAGCGTGAGGCAGCGTGTAGATGAAGCTCAAATATTCAACTTTCTACATCGGTGACATGTACTTCGGTGTCGACGTGTCAGACGTGCAGGCAGTGCTGCTGCTGGCGTCATTCACCCGCGTCCCGCTGGCCCGCAAGGAGGTCTTCGGCGTGATGAACCTCCGCGGCCAGATCTCTCCGGTCATGGACATGCGCAGCCGCCTGAACTTGGCGGCCGCGCACCGGGAGGGTTACCTCCCCACCATGGTGGTTAACAGCGGTGATGGCCCCGTGGGCCTGCTGGTCGACGACATCGCCGACGTCCGCGAGCTCGACGTTGATCAGTCCGAGCCCCCTCCGCCCACGGTACCACCCAACATCCGTCCGTACCTCTCCAGCGTGTTCAAGCTCGAGCGAGGCCTCCTCCTGGTGCTGGACCTCGACGCCGTCCTCAGCTTCGACGCCACGCAATGATCGCGGAAGCTTCGATGCCTCAGCCCTCCAATCCTCCCACCGCCGCCCGGCGGGGCGGGCGCATGTGGTCGGTGCGCAGTCGCCTGTTCGGGCTCGGGGCGCTCGGCGTCGTCTTCTCGGTCGGCGCGGCGGCCGCCGGAATCTGGGCGATCGAGCAGGGCAAGGCTGCCGTCCGGGAGGTGCGCCTCGCCGAGACGCTCCGCAGGCTCCAGGCCGACGCCGACGCGATGCACTACGCACTCCGGGCGGACGGCTACCGGTCACTGCTTCCTCACGAGGCGGCGGAACAAGCGGACGTCGAGGCGGAGGTCGGTGACCACGCGGTCAAGTTCACCAACTCCATGGACCGCATCCTCGCGGCGAGCACCGACGCCGAAATCACCACGCAGACCGCGAAACTGCGCCAGGAGATCGACAGGTACCGCGACGCCGCCATTCGGCTGGTGGCGCTCACCGGCAGCGACCGGGACGCCGCGGTCGCCGAACTGCCGGCCTTCAACACGACGTTCTTCACAGTACAAACGGGCATGGACACGCTGGGCGCGACCATCGACGCGTGGGGCGATGCCGCCGAGATCGCCGCCTCGGCCCGTCTTGACGCGACGCGCTACGTCATTATCGCGGTCGCTGCCTTGTGCGCCGTGGTCGTCGGGTTCGCCTCGTACACCATCGTCCGCGACGTGCTGCGCCCCCTCGCGGGAACGATGGCCAGCCTGGACGCCCTCTCACGTCGGGACTGCCGGCATCGCATCGCCGCAGGAGGCGCCGGCGAGTTGGGCCTGATGACCGAAACCCTCAACCGCACCCTCGCCGAGCTGGGCAGCAGCATCGGCGGCATCGCCGACGGCGCCACCGCGCTGGACGAGTCCGCTCAGAGCCTCGCCCGCATCAGCACCGACCTCTCCAACTCCTCCAGCGAGAGCGCAAGCCGCGCCACCGCCGCCGCCCAGGCCGCCTCCGAGGTCAACGCGCACGTTCACAGCGTCGCCGCCGCCATCGAACAGATGAGCGCCACCTCCAAAGAGGTCGGTGCCAACGCTCGTGAGGCCTCGGTCATCGCCGAAGCCGCCGTCCAAGCCGCGCGGTCCACGGACACCACGGTCGCCAAGCTCGGAGCCTCTACCGCCCAGATCGGCAAGGTGGTCAAGGTCATCACCTCCATCGCCGAACAGACCAACCTGCTGGCCCTCAACGCCACGATCGAGGCCGCGCGCGCCGGAGAGGCCGGCAGGGGTTTTGCGGTCGTCGCCAACGAAGTCAAGGAGCTCGCCAAGGAAACCTCGCGCGCGACGGACGAGATCGGCGTGATCGTCGCGAACATCCAGAGCGACACCGAGCTCGCGATGCAGGCCATCCGCGACATCGCCCAGACGGTCGAGAACATCCACCGCACCCAGACCAACATCACGCGCGCCGTCACCGAGCAGGATGCCGCCAGCCAGGAGGTCGTGCGCCGGGTCACCGATGCCGCGGCCGGCACCTCACTCATCGCCAGCCTCGTGGCCGCGGTGACCGAGGGCGCCAGCGCCACCAGCGCCGCCAGCGACGAAGCCCGCCGCTCGGCGACGGGTCTGGCCGCGCTCTCGACGCAGCTCAGCGGGGTGGTCGGGCAGTTCAAATATTAGCCGGCATCACCCGGACGACCGCGCCCCGCCCCAGTCGCTTCGGCCGGTCCTTCTCCAACTTCTGGATCTGGGCGGAGACCGGGTGGCGGGTGGCGGACAGCCAGTGTGGGTTCCGCGCCTACCCCATCGACGCCGTCCTAACCTTGGGGCTCGGCGGCCGCCGGTACGACCTGGAGGTGGAGGTCCTGACCCGCGGCCTCTGGCGGGGGACACCGGTGTTCGAGCTGCCCTGCCGCGTCTACTACCCGCCGCCAGCAGCGCGCGTCAGCAGCTTCGACCCCCTCTGGGACAACGTCCGCATCAGCGTCATGAACACCCGCCTCGTCCTGCGGCGCGCGTTGGATCCGCGGTTGTGGCCGGCGGCGCGGGAGCGGGTACCGTGGGCCGGCCGCACCCGCGGCGTCGTCATCGGGTGGAAGGCCGCGATCTGGGGGTGCGCACGCTGGGACCGACGTTTGTCGCCCCGGCCGACTTCGTCAGACGCACGACGGCGTCGATCCGCTGGTCGCGGTGTTCGAGGGGCAGTCCGGCGCAGTGCTGTTGTCGGGTCACCTCGGCAACATCGATGTGACCACCGGCGCCTCCGTCCGTCCCGAGCGGCTCCGGCGGATCCATATCGTACGCTTCTTGGGGGCCAACGACCCCTGGCAGGCGGTGATCGAGGCCGCCCCGGAGACGTGGCGGCCATCGATCCTGGCGGTGAATCGGACCGAGGGGTTCGCGGCGATCGACATCGGTTCACGCCTCCGCGCCGGCGCCGTGGTGGCCATGCACGGCGACCGTACCGTGGACGAGCGGGTCGTCCGGGTGGAGTTCCTCGACCACCCCGTCGAGTTCCCCACCGGCCCGTGGCTCGTCGCGGCGCTGGCCCGGGTGCCGGTGATCGTCGTCGGCAACTTCCACGAGGGACGGGGCACCTACCGACTCCTCACCGCAGGCCCGATGTTCCCGCGGTTTGATCGCTCCCGACCCCGGGACGACCAGTTGCGTCAGTGGGTCCAGGCGTGCGCCGACATCCTTGCCGGCTGGGCGCGCCGGTATCCAGAGCAGTGGTACAACTTCCACGACATCTGGGGCCCCCCGGCTCCGTCGCCGTCGACGACCTCGCGGCCACGATCCTGAAGGCCAGGGAACCCGACAGCGAAAGCCATGCCGGCTGGCCCGATGTTCGCGCTGCGGTCGGACCCGTGCCGAGCCAGACGTTGACGACCCCTTCGGAGGGCTGGACGCCCTCGCGGGCCACGGGGACGCCCTCGCCCACGCGGTATCCACGGCGGGGTTCCTGGCGAAGATGGCGAACAGATCAAACATCGGGGGCTCGGGTGCGCCGCCGCTATGGGGCCACGCGACGCGTGGCTTACCCTCAGCCCCACAACCCCAAGAAGATCACGTGCCGGGGCCCACCGCCCGGTCGGCCCTCGACGCGCGCGACGCGCACCTGCATGCCCGCTTTGGCGAGCCGTCGTTGGAAGCCCGCATCCTCGAACGCGCTCCAGACCACCAGGGTGCCGGGCTGCCGCAGCGCCATGCGCGCGCGGTTGAGTCCAGGGACCCCATACAGCCGCGCATTGGCCGGCTGGGTGAACGCTTGGGGGCCATTGTCGACGTCGAGCAGGATGGCGTCCCAGGTGTCGGGCGTGGCTTCGAGCACGTCGGAGACATCGCCCATGACCAGGTCGGTGCGCGGATCATCCAGCGGGTGCCCGGCCAACGGACCGAGGGGACCGCGGTTCCACGCCACCACCGCCTCGGACAGCTCCACCACCGTGACCCGGCCGTCGGGCGGAAGACGGTCGAGGACCGCGCGCAGGGTGTACCCCATGCCGAGGCCCCCCACGATCACCCGCGCCCCGGGGCGGCTGGCCCGCGACAGCGTCGCCATCTCCTCTTCGGAGCCGTGCATCCGGTTGGACATCAGGTCGAAACCGTCGGCGCGGATCACCAGCTCGGCCTCGCGTCTCCACAGGCTCAGCTCGGTGTCCTGCGGCGTCCACGCCGTGTCGAGTAGAAGCCAGGGTGCCACGCCGCCGCGTAACATGTAACCGGGGAACCAGGGCTCCGCCGGGCCCGGTGCGGGGTGATTCTACGAACCCGCCGCCGTCTGGTCCGATGCGGCACCTTGGCTCGTCCGTCCCGTGGCGGCGTCGGCCTCGGCCGAAGAGCCCCAGCCCCGGGAAGGCCGAGGCCACACTCACCACGACCACTCCGGCCAACCCGAACAGCGCCGCGGCGAACCACCACCCGCCCGCCCCGGCACCGAAGGCTCCGACGCAGCACGCCAACACGCCTCTTTCGCCGCGCGTCGACCGAGTCGAGGCCGAGGCTCCCGCCGAAGAGCGGCTGGTCGGTGGCAATTTCGGCGGGCAGCACGCCTTCGAGCAGGAGCACGCGAACCACCATCTCTTTGAGCGAGTCCCGCAAATCCACGCCGAACCTCGGTGGCGCTGGCCTAACCGCCGCCCCCCCGCGCCCGCCGGCCGGATACACGCCCGACCTCAGGAAGGTGGCGCGATGGGGTGGTTCAAGGAGCGCTGGGAACGCACCAAAGCCACGCTCCGCGCCGAGCTGACCGCCAATCTGGAGCCGTCAAGGATCTTCTGGGGGCTCTTCACCGGGGTATTTGTCGGCGCCACGCCCTTCTGGGGCTTCCATGTGCTGTCCGGGGTGGTGGCGGGCAGGCTCCTGCGGCTGAACCAGGGGCTGGTCCTGTTCGGCGTGGGGGTGAGCAATCCCCTCTTCGGCCCGCCGCTGCTGGCCATGGAGGCCGCGCTCGGGTCGTGGTGTCTGGGTCGGGGCTTCCATCTGCCGACCGTCGATTTCTTCGGGGAGTCGGGGCCACTGCTGGAGCAGAGCGGCGGGCTCCTGGTCGACCTGATCGTCGGCAGCCTGGTGCTGGGGCCCGTGCTCGGGATCATCGCGGGCGGCGCTGGTGTGTGGTTGGCCGGGCGCTGGCGCCGGAAAAACGCCGAACGCGGCTAGATCTCCGGCCCCTGCGGCCCCGGAAGCCCGTCGGGAGCGCCCTCGTCGACCGGCTCCCCCGCTTCGACATAACGAAAGGTCGACGCGATGCGTCGGGCTTCGACCGGGCCACCCGCCTGGCCGGGATCCAAGTCCCAGGCGCGCACCCACGCCGCGCTGGCGTCATTCCCGCGACCGAGCGCTTCGAGTGCGCGCGCCCGGAGCGCGTAGGGTTCCGCACGATCCGGTGCGCCCGCGACGGCACGATCAGCAGCCGCCAGGGCCGTCGCCCCATCCTTCAACCACAGCGCCGCTTCCGCCTCGACGGCCGGTCGCCGCGCATCGTCAGCGTCAAGCATCTCGGGCACGACGCCCGGCGCGGTTTCGAGCCGGGCCCGCGCGCGGATGCGCGAGGCCACCGCGACCGGCGCGAGCCCCGCGGCGTCCTCGAAGCGCCTCATGGTCAAGAGCAGGGCGACCTCGAGCGCGTCCGTCGGGGGGCCAGGGTCCCGCTCCCGGAGAGCCCCCATCAGCGTTTCCGCGTCGGCGTACGCCCCCCACTTCACCCGCAGGTCGATGCGGCGACGGACCGGCTCGGGGGTGTGGGAGGCGACCGCCTGCCAGCGCGCCAGCAGCGGGTCCAGGGCCTCGGCGTCGCCCGCCGCTTCGGTAGCCGCGACGCGGAGGGCGGCCACCGCCGGATCCCAGGTGAACGCCGTCGGAAGCGCCTCCAGCGCCGCGACCGCGCCCTGGCCCTGACCGGCGGCGAGCCGTGCGCGGGCGAGGGGGAGGATCCAGCGAGGGTCGCCCGGCGCGGTGGCCGCGAGCGTTTCCCACGCCAGGAGCGCTTCACCCACGTGGCCGGTCAAAGACAGCAGCGCCGCCTGATCGGCGGCGAGCAGCGGACTCGTTGGTCGCGACAGCTGGGCGCGCGTCAGCGCGACGGCGGCCTTCCCACCATCGACGGTCGTCGCGATTTCCCACCGGGCATGTATCCACTGGGCGAGAGGCTGCTCGGGGTCCAGGACCAGCGCGCGCCGCACCGGGTCCGCCTTGCGGTCGCCCGGCGTCAGCGTAGGCGGCAGGATCCCCAAGAACTGGGCGCCGGCCCGGCCGGTGATCAGCTCGGCGTAGTCATCCTTGGAGCCGGGGCGAGTCCACGCGGCGCGCGTCGCGTCGTCGATCGGTACGTCAAGTGCGGCGGCCGCGCCCTCGAGCAGCGCGCCGACGGCCGCCCAGGGCGCCTTGCTGGTGGCAGTCGCGACCGTGGACGCGCACTCACCACCCGCGACGCACAACTCCAATTCAAGCTCGAGCGAGTCGGGCCTGCCGCTGGCGCTGAGTCGGGCATCGACCTGACGGGCGGCGGGGGCTCGCTCCCCGCGGAACGCGACGGGCAGCCCGTCCCCCGCGACCAGGGGCACCACCCCGGGAATGTCGGCGAGTCCGAGCTCGATTGCCACCGTGATGAGTCCCCGGAATTCGGCGTCCCGCGCGAAGCGCTGACCCAGCTGCAAGGGCGGCAGGCGCACGTCGGTGAGCACGATCGGCGCCGCGGTCGCGACGGTCGGGTCAGGCACGGGGCCACCGGCGTTCCCGTTACAACCGACGGGCAACAACAGCGCGAGGAAGAGAGGCGAACGCACCGCAGTCTGCTTAACCGCACCGGCAATGGAGTATCCCCCCTCACGCCCGTGGCGTGCCCGCTTTGGCCGGTTCGGGCGCTTTTTGGTGCGGCTCGGCGTCGTGGGCGTACTCGCCGGCTCCGCCGGAGCAATCTACGGCTGGCAGTGGTTCGACACCGAAATCCTGTCCACCTTGCCCGACAGCCTCGGCGAAGCCACCGAGTTCCGCGTTCCGTGCTCGGTGCAGGTGTTCGACCGTCGCGGCGAGCGGGTGGACCAGTTCTACCTGGAGCGGCGGGTGTGGGTGCCGCTGTCCGAGCTGCCGGATCACGTCTGGCAGGCGTTCATCGCCAGCGAGGACAAGCGCTTCTTCGAGCACGAAGGCGTCGATCCGCAAGGCATCCTCCGCGCCCTCTACGTGAACCTCACCGGCGGTGGCACCAGCCAGGGCGGCAGCACCATCACCCAACAACTGGTGAAGAACCTCCTCATCGGCAAGGAGAAGAGCTATCGCCGCAAGCTGCGCGAGGCGGTGCTGGCGTACCGGCTGGAACGCGAACTGACCAAGATGCAGCTCATCGAGCTGTATGTGAACTACATCGCGCTCGGGAATGGCAATTACGGCGTCGAGGCGGCCGCGCAGGACTATTTCGGCGTTTCGGCACGGGAGCTCAATCCCGGTCAGGCCGCGCTGATCGCCGGCCTGGTGCCCGCGCCGTCGAAGTATTCGCCGCGGCGCGATGCCGAGCTTGCGGCGTCGCGACGTGAAATCGTGCTGAAGCTGATGGTCGGGCAGGGATTCCTGACCGCGAGCGTGGCCAGCCAACACCTCGCGGATCCGGTGGTCGTCCCCCGCGCCAGCAGCGCTCCCGAGACCGGCGCCGCCTACCTGACCGAGGTCCGGCGCGAAGTTCGGGGGCTCTTCGGCGAAGACATGCCCTTCCTCGAAGGCATGCAGGTACACACACCCTACGATCAAGGCGTCCAGCGTGTCGTAGAGCAGGCCGTGCGGGACGGGCTGGTGGCGTTGGAGACCCGTCAGGGCGCGCGGGGCCCGACCCGCAACGTGGCGGAACCACAGCGCGAAGCGTGGTTGGCTCGCGGCGACCGCCTGCGCATCGATCACGACCTCCGTGCGTTCGCCCCCCCGGTTCCCGGCGAGTGTTTTGCGGCGCTCGCGGACGACGCCGAGGGTGCGGTGTCGGCGGGGCCCTTCCACTTCCGACTGCACGCGAGCGACCTCGACGTGAAGGTACGGCGCGCCCGCCAGGGCCAGGGCGACAAGGATCGCCCGGCCGCCGAGCCGGCCAGGCCCCTGCGCGCCGTGCTCCGGCGCGGTGACGTCCTCGAAGTCTGCCGCGCTCCGGCGGCGGAGGGGGCGGACATCGTCCACCGCAAGGCCCGACCGTGGGCGGAGAGCGCCGCCATCGTCCTGGAGAATGCCACCGGTCACGTGGTCGCGCTGTCGGGGGGCTACGACGTCGGCCTGGAGGGCTTCATCCGCGCCACCCAGGCCCGTCGCCAACCCGGAAGCTCCTTCAAGCCCGTGGTCTACGCCAGCGCGATCATGGCGGGACGTCGGCAGACCGACATCGTCTTCGACGCGCCGTTCTCGATCCCCGGCACCAACGGGCTCCCGTGGTCACCCAAGAACTACGACGGGAAATACCACGGGAACATCCCCCTTCGAACCGCGATGGCCTTGTCCCTCAACACGGTCGCCGTCCGGCTCGGCGTCGAGGTCGGGATCGAGCGGGTCGTGGCGCTCGCGCGTGGGCTCGGCGTGCGCTCTCCCCTACGGGGCGACCTGACCGTGGCCCTGGGCTCCTCCGAGGTCACCCCGATGGACCAGGCGATGATGTACAGCTCGCTGGCGCGCCTGGGCGTGCGCGTGGGCCCGGTGTGGTTGACCCGGGTGCTCGATCGTAAGGGAAGGGAGCTGGCGGCCGAAGGGCAGGTCGTCACCCTGGGCGGCGCGGCGCGCGCCCTTCCCGGCGGGCCGGGCGAGCGCGTGATGGAGGCGGCCGACGCCTACGTGACGGTCGACATGATGCGCAACGTCTTTTTGGCCGGCACCGCGAAGAAAGGGCAGCGAGAAGGTATGGATTTCGCAGGCAAGACAGGTACTACCAGCAACTTCGTCGACGCGTGGTTCGTCGGCTACAGCCCGCGGTACACGGTGGCGGTGTGGGTCGGTACCGACGGGCAGTCGAGCCTCGGCGACAAGGAGACCGGCGGAAAGTCGGCCTTGCCGATCTGGAGTCGGATCATGGAATTCCTGCCCAACGTCGCCGGGGAGCGCTTCCCCGTCCCCGCCGACGCGATGCTCCTTCCGGTCGAGAAGGGCTGGCTCGGGTACACCCGGGACAACCCGCCCGACGGGGTGCTCGACGTGCCCGTGCTCACTCCCTTTGACGCCCTCCCGGCCTTCGGGCTGTCCCTGCCGGCCGCACGCGCGCACGTCGCACCCGAACCGCCGATCGCCCCGATGCCGTCGGTCCGGTTGCCAAAGGTCGACAGCGCCAGGGGCGACGTGGAGGAAGGAGCGGACGACCCGGCCACCGCGCCTCCGACGGAGGTGACCTTCGACCCGGAGGCCCCAGCCGGCGCGGATCGATAGTTATGGTGTCGCGACGTAAACTTGTCGCTGTGGCCGGAGTTTGCGCGCTGGCCGCCGCAGTTCTGGGCTGGGGCGCCAGCCGGCACGGCCTGCATTTCGTGGATATCATCGGCTTCTCGCGCCGTGGCGCGGAGCTCGCGGCGCGGATGCCGCCCTCTGATGGTCTGTATCCGTTGGGCTACCCCGGCTTGCTGGTCCTCGGTCATGCCGCCGGGCTCGGCGTGCTCACGACGGCGCGCGCGCTCTCCGTGCTCTTCGGGGTCATGCTCGTCGCGCTGACGGCAGCGCGGCTCGGCGCGGCCGCGGGGCTCTGGCTCCTGGTTTCTGCCCCGCTCCTGGCCTGGGCAACCACCGAGGGCTCCGACCTCCCCGCCGCCGGACTGGCGCTGGGCGCGGTGCTGACGGCCGCCCACCCGCGGCTGGCGGGGCTGTTGCTGGGCGGCGCCCTCTGCCTCCGCTGGACCGCTGCCGCCTGGATCCCAGCGGTGCTGCTCGCGGCGGACCCGGGCCACCGCCGGACCCTGCTGGTCTTTGCGCTCGCCGGGACCGCGCCGCACTGGCTGGCCTCGGCCTGGTGCGGAACGCTCGTGCTCCCCAATCAGGAACTGAACCTGGCGATGGCCGCCGGACCGGGCGCGCCGCCCGCTGCTGCCGGCACCCTGGCCGCGTTGCAGCGCATCCCCGCCGGCCTCGGCCGGACGCTCCCGCACGTGTTGCCGGACCCGGCCACCCGCGTCGGCGCCGGGCTGCTGATCGTGAGCTGCTTCGCTTCATGTCGCGATGCACATGCGCGCGCAGATCGCCGGCTGGCGATGGCGCTCGTCCTCGGGGCGACCCTCCACAGCTTCGCGCTTGCGGCGGTGTTCGCCAACGCCCGTCTTGCCCTGCCCGCGACCCTGGCGGCCACCCTGGGGCTCCCGTTGCTGCTCCTCCGCGGGTCCGGAGGTGGGGTGATCGTCGCCGCGGCCGGCGCCCTGCTGATGGCCGGCGCCGCCTGGACCGGATGGCGAACCCTGCCCGCGCTCGCGATCCCCGCCCCGGAGGTCGAGCTGGTAGCGGCATTGCAGGCGGCCCTGACCAACCTGGAGAGCCCGAGCGCGCGCCCGGTCATCGCCAACAGCGCCTTGGCGCACACCGATTCCGACGGGTGGCTGCAACCGGGCATCCAGCTCGGCGGGCTCCGCGTCACCCCACGGACCACCCCCGACGCGCTCGGGGAGCTCGCCGACGCGCGCGGGCTGAGCGTACTGGTCCTGGACCCGACCCGCCATCGCCGCGACCACGTCGGCCTCGCGCCGCTGTACGACGCGCGGTTGCTCACGGTCGACGGCTGGCGGCGACGTGCGACGGGGCGTTGGCGGGTGTGGGAACGGGCGCGGGAGGCCTCGACGCCGCCGTAGTTCCTCGCGCAGCATGATACGGGTCCCCGTGCTCCTGCTGCTCGCCACCACGCTCGCGCTCGCAGAACCAGTCCTGGCCGAGGTGGTGTTGGACGACGGACAGGTCCTGCGCGGCACCGTCGAGCGCCAGGACGATGGCTCGATCATCCTCACGCTCGGCAGCGGCACGAGGCTACGTTTTCCCGGCATCGCCATCCGGGACGTCCGCGCCATCGACCCGAAGGCGCCGCCACCCACCCCGACGACGCCCGTCTCCACCGACCCGCTTCCGCTCCCGGGCGCCCTGCCGGGGCAGCGCCGCACGGCCGGGGGCTACGAGCCCGACCCCAACCGCAGCCGCTACCTCTACAGCCCCTCGGCCTACTCGCTCGGGCGCGGGCACGGCTACGTCTCGCAGAAAGAACTCATCATCACCGAGGCCGCGTTCGGCATCACCGACTTCTGGGACATCCAGGCGGGAACCAGCGTCATCACCCTCGCGCTCGACGGCGGCGCGTTCGCCCTCGTCGGCTCCAAGTTCTCGTTGCCCGTCGGCGACAACATCCACCTTGCCGTCGGCGGACAGGCGCTGTTCACCTCGGTGCCGGCCATCGTGCTCGGTTTCGGCACCTTCACCTATGGCCCCGAAGACCGGCACGTGTCGGTGAGCGTGGGCGGACTCACGACGATCGTCCAGGGCGTCGCCGGCGCGCCGACGGGGCTGCTCGCCACCGTGAGCGGCAGCTATCGCCTGGGGCCCCGCACCGCGCTGGTCACCGAGAACTGGATCCTCTTCGGGGGGGGACTCAGCCCGACGGGGGACGACGTGTACGTCGTGCCCTCCCTCGCCGTGCGCCTCTTCGGACCGAGCTTCGCGACCGACCTCGGCGTGGTGCCGATCATCACCGGCGCGTCGGATCCACCGGTCATCCCGATCCCGTGGATCGGATTCACCTGGAACTGGGCGCTGCCCGACGCGAAGTAGTCCGTCGCGCTGTGGTATGGTCATGCGCGGGAGCTCGCCATGCTCGTCCCGACGCTCTTGGTGGGAGTGGCCGTAGCCTGCGAACCGGTGCCGCTGACCGTTCGTCAGGCGTTCCCCGCGGACGGCGCGATCGACGTACCGCTCGACGTCCGCGCCATCGCGGGCTTCATTGGTTGGGGAGCCGAGACCGAGGTGGCGCTGGACATCCAACGCGAGGGCACGAGCGTGGACGGCGTCACCACGTCCTGGTGTTACCCGCACGAAGGCGAATCCGAGCTCCATTGCTGGTTCGCCCGGTCTCCGGCGAGTCCGCTCGCCCCCGAGACCGACTACCACCTCGTGCTGAGCAGCACCGCCAGCCACCCCGGTCCGCGCTTCGTGCTCGATCAAACGTTCCGGACGGGCACCGAGCTGGCTGCCGTGTCGTCCGGCGTCCCCACGTTCACCATCACCGGCGCGGGGCCGCGCGTGCCCAACGACGCCTGCGAATGGGAGCCCAACGTCGCGTACCATTTCGCGACCACGCCCGTCGCGATGGAACCGTACGCGGGCAGCGTGCTCCACGTGTACGAAGTGGACCCGACCGGCGAGCGCGCCGACGAACTGGTGCACACGCTGTACTACGACCCGAGGACCAGCGACTTCCGGCAGGTGTACGAAGGCGACCTGACCACGCCGCGATGCTTCGCGCTGGCGCAGGAGACGCTGTCCGGTGAGCTCTCCGGTCGTTCGCAGCAGTGCTGGCCCGAACCGTCCGGCGACACCGGCGACACCGGCGACACCGGCGACACCGGCGACACCGGCGCACCGGAACGCGAGGCCCCGGCGGGCGGAGAGGATTGCGGTTGCTCCACCGGTGCCGCCGCGCCTGCCCTGATCCTGGGCCCCGCGGTGGCCCTCACCCGCCGTCGAGGCAGCCCGGCTCGTTCCGGTTGTGGTACAGCCACCACGTCCCGTCGGGAGCACGCGCCACCGAGGTGTTGAACCCGTCGGTCGTGCGGACGAGCGTGCCGCCTTCCTGCCAGGTGCGACCGTCCTGGCTCGTGCTGTAGCGGAAGTGTCCGAACTCACCATTCTGCATGTAGACCATGCGATAGGCGCCGCCGACGGCGAGCGCATCCGCAGTCGCGCCGGCCACCGTGGTCACGACGTCGGGTGGCAACGCGGGGCTCCAGACCTCGCCGTTGGAGGAACTCCAGCCCATTGCGTACCGATCGAGCGGCGACACGAAGAGTATCTCGCCGCCATCCGCGAGATCGAGGATCGTCGGATCGACCCCGCCCGTCGAACCTTCGTTCGAGGCGACGGCGACGACGGGCGCCGAAAACGAGTGTAGGTCCTTGGATGTACTCCGAAAGAAGTGGTGCGGCATCCTCGAGAACAGGGGCCCGCGGCCATCGATCATGTCCTCCACCCGCACGCCTAGCCAGGTCATGTGCCACCGACCGTCGGGTTTGCGACCGAGATCCGCGTCCACCGCCTCCTGGAGCTGCTCGAAGCCCAGGTCGAGGTCCAGGACTTCGGTGACGGCCGTTCCGGGCGTGGTGACCGCCATGCCCACCCCACCGTAGCCCAGCATGCCCTGGCGCCAGAGGCGCTCGGGATCCGTGCGCAGCAACTCCACAAAGCGGAAGGGGGTGACGTCGTTGTAGACCAGCACATGCTCACCGGCATCGGTGATCACCACATCGGGCACGCTGGCGTGGCCGAGGACGCGCTCTGGCTCGCCCTCGAAGCTGGTGCCGTCCGCCGACGAGCGCCGGTAGACGGCGTCGCAGAAGACGGTTGCGTTGGCATACTCCTCCGCCATGTGCGCTTCCACCAGGAGGATGTCCGCCTCGTGGAGGCAGCGCTGCGCGTCCAGGCGGGCGAGGATGGCCAGGAAGGCGACGTCGCGCTCCGGGTCGGCCTCGCCGGAGCAGTCGAAGGCGACGGCGCTGCCGGCGGCGGAGCTGTCATCGGACGAATCCCCGGCGAGGCCGTCCTTGGTGTCGGGCGCGGCGCCGGTACAGGCGGCGAGGACGAGGACGAGGCCGAGACGACCGTCGTTCATCGCGGCGCCCCCGCCGCATACCAGGCCTTGACCATGGCCGTAGTCCCGAAGGGCCAGGATGTCCGCCTTCGGGATGGACAACGCCGGCATCGTCGCCTTGCGCGAGATCGCGGCCGGGGTGCCGGGGCCAAGATGCCGGCTCCCGAACGCGTGGCACGCGACGCAGCCGCGCTCGGCGAACAACGCTGCTCCGCGCGCCAGGTTGCTCGCGACCGGGAGGCGCGCCGCAGTCGGCGTGACCAAGAATCCATTTGCCCAAGCTGCGAGCTTGTCCAGAGCGCGGTCATCGAGGCCCAACAACACCATGCTCTCTGGTATCGCCTTGGCCCGCTGGGCGGGACTGGCTGACACGGTGCGAACCCAGCGATGGCAGCCGTCGCCGCTCGACGTCCGTGGGGGGGCCGCGATGCCCGGCGTCGGGTGACACGCGGCACACTGCACCAACTCGGCCACGGCATGACCATCTTTCGCGGCGGAATAATCCGGGTCCTCGGCCCAGGCCACACCGATCCTCCGGCGAAGAGCCCCACGATCCAGGCGATGGGGCTCTGGCGGTATCGGGAGTTAGGTACCACGCGATCGGCCTGTCGGTTGGCGGCCGAGGGCTGAACAGCGGCCGGCACCACCGGGGCGGTGACCTCCGGGATCACGGAGGCGCCGTCGATCTCGGCGAGCGCCGCCTCGAGGCTGTCCGCGACCACGACCACGACGGCCCTTCGGTCCGCCGCCTGGGCGACGAGCGGGGACTGGAAGCGCGGCAGGGCGCAGGCGGCCGCGGGCAGGACGAAAGCGAGGGCGAGAAGGATGGTGACCATGGGAGACTCCAGTGTTGCGTGGGACTACGACGGCCGCGGCGGGAGCGTACGCCGTCGTGTCCGATGCGGACCGCACCGCGCGGGTCACCAACGGTCGCGGAGGCGGTCCGCCAGTAGGCCCAGGTCGGCGTCTTCGGGCCAGCGGATCCGCGCATCGTGGAGCCGCCGGACCGCCGCTTCGCGCACGCCTTGCGCGAGGAGGGTGTCGATCAGGATGCAGGCCTCCAGCGCACTTCTTGGCTGCGGCCCATCCAGGGCGGCCTCGATCCGCCGCCGCTCCGGAATGCGCTTGCCCAACTCCCGCAGGCGCGCCAACGCCTCCGGTACGATCCGAGGGCGGCCCTCGGCCATCGCTAGCTCACAGAGGGCGACCAGCCCGTCCGCGTGGTCGAGAACGTGGGCCAGCGCCGAATCTTCCTGCGCGACGCGCGCCTGGTGCGTCAGCCGTGTCGCCGTCCGGAACCGCCGTCGTGCCTCTTCGATGCGGGCGGTGCGACGGACCAGCGGCCACAAGAAGAGCGCCAGCACCGCGAATCCCGCGCCCCACGCCCAGCGCGGGATGAACCCCGAGGACGCGTCTGCGATGGCTGAAAGCATGGCGCCGATGCCACCCACGACGAAACTCCGCTTGACGGGATGACCCGCCGCAAGGTACCGCGGGACGACGTGCGGCGCGCCCCCCTCTTCGTCCTGCTGTTGTTGTTCGCCGTGACCTTCCACGGACGGTTGTTCCACCTCGATGAAGGGTTCATCGGTCGCTACTACGTCGATGCGTGGGGCACCCAGTGGTTCTACTGGTTCGCGGAGCTGACCGCGAAGCGGGACGTTCTCCTGGACGGTGCCCTTTTCTTCTACCCGTGGGGCAAGGACATCTACTCCCACACCGGTGGGAACGTCCTGGACGCGCTCCTCGCCGTTCCGCTCCGAGAGGTCCTGGGGCCGGTGCTCGGCTACAACATTTTTGTCTTCCTGATCGTCGGTACGAACATCTGGGGCATGCGCCGACTCTGCGGCGAGCTCGGCGCTGGCGGATTCGCGGCGTGGTTGTCGGGCGTGCTGTTCGCCTTCAACCCTTTCCTCCTGACCGAGCTCCGCGACGGGCGACCCACCCAGGCGGTGATGGTGTTCACGTTGTTGTTCTGGCAATACTGGCTCCGCGCGGGCCAGGGCTGGAAACCCACCCTGCTTGCCGGATTCTTCCTGGCGCTGACGGGAATCACCTACTGGTACTACGCCATCCTCGCCGCTCCCGCGGGGTTGGCGCTGACGCTCTTCGACCGCGGGCAAGGGGCGTTCAAGGCGCGGATCCTGGCGGGCATCGTGGCCGGGGTGCTGGCGGCGCCGTTGGCGTTGGGAATGCTGACCCAGGAGGAGGTACCCGGGCTCTTCGACACCAGCCTCTGGTCGGCGACCACCTGGTCCCCGATGACGCTCGACGGACTTCCGGTCGGCATCCTGGCCTTCGATCCCCTTCGCCGGATGTCCGGATTCTGGATCCTCGACCCCGACGGCGCCAGGGTCTTCACCGCGGAATGGGTCAGTGTGCTGTACGTGCAGGCGGGTCTCGCCGTGGCGGGGCTGTGGTTCGCCACCCCGCGGGTACGCCGCGTCGGGCTGTGCCTGCTGGTGCCCTCGCTGCTCATCTCCCTGGGCCCGGAGTGGATGGGGGTGCCCAACGTGCCCTACCTGCTGGCGGTCAAGCTGGTCCGCGTGCTCCAGCGGCTCTGGTGGCCCGCCCGCGCCCTGGTGTTCGTGCATATCGGACTCACGATTCTCGCCCTCGGCGTGTGGGAACGGCTGGCTGAGTGGCCCCGGAGCCGGGCGGTGGCCTCGCTGATGGTCGCCGTGGCGTGGCTCGCAGATCTGAAGGTGGCGACGCTGTCACCGATGCCGACGTGGAGCTCGGCGATTCCCAAGGTGTACGAGTGCCTGGCCAAAGACCCCGAGCGCGGCGCGGTCTTCGAGCTGCCCTACGCCTACACCCAGGCCCACCTCTACTACCAGACCGTGCACAAGCACCCCATCTTCGGCGGGATGATCGAGGACAACAAGATATTCACCCCGGAGAAGCAGCAGGTGATGCGCCTGGAGAACACCTTCGTCAAGGGCCTCATCGACCTCGCTGACGCCAAGAACACCAGCCGCACGATCGCCGAACCGGACAAGGCTGCGCTCGGCAAGCTCGGTTACCGCTGGGTGGTCCTGGACAAGATGCCGTACCGGAATCCACCTGTGTTCCCCGAAGCCAGGCCCCGGACGCACTACAGCGAGGTGCGGGCGGCGCTCGACGCCAATCTCGGCTTTCCGGTCTTCGAGGATGACAGCGGCGCGATCTGGGCTCCCTGGGGCGGACGCTCACCCTGTGGGAGCGCGACGCGCGAAAAGCCCGCGCGACGGTCGCTCAAACGACACGAGAGGACCGATGCGTCCAATCCGTGAGCCCCGGTGACACCTGGGCCCGACCTCGCGGGTTAGGTGGTCGCTGAGGACTCGCCGATGCTGACCCTGCTCATCACCCTGTCTCTTCTGGCTTGCGATGGCGGTGCGGGTGGGAAGTCCGCCAGCCCGAGCGCGACCGCTAAGGTCAGCGCTCCGGCGCTCTCCCTGTCCAGCGTCCGCTACGGCGGCGCCTTCGTCCGTTGCTGCTGGTTCGCGACCTTCACCGAGGAGCAGCAGAAGCAGCTCGGTGAGCTCGCCAGCGCCGCCGGTCCCAAAGAGGCCGTGGCCCGCACCTCGACCGCCACGGCGCTCTTAGACGCCACGCAAGCCGTGGCCGACGCCGCCCCGGCGGACGGGCTGCAAGCGCTTGCGGACGCCCTCGCTGCCGCGGAGCGCGCCAACCTCGACCAGCACGTCGCGACCCTGGATGCCCTCGTCGCCACCCTTGGAAAAGAACAACTGGAGGCCGGCGGCACCCAGGCGGCGACCAAAGCGCTCATCGGGGTCATCACCACCAACCCCTGGCTCGCCGAGAACAACCCGTTCGAGCACACGCCGCCGACGGTCTCGGAGGAGGAGGAGCTGGCAAAGATGATCTCGGGCAAGCTGTCCGTCGCGCGCTCTTACCTCACGTTCCAGGGCATCTCGGCCACCGCGGCCGCGCGGGTCGCCTCGTTGGACGTTTCGTCCCCAGCGTGGGCTGCGGAGTACGCCGCCGGCCGCGAAGAGATCTTCAATGGCTGGCAGGCTCATCGCGCGGCGACCGTCGCCGCGTACCTCGGCTGGGCCACGACGCTTCCCACCCTTCAGCGGCAGCGCCTGGTGCTCGAGTCCGGCGTCCAGGCCGCGCTCAACCTTCCCCCGACCGACGAACCGAAGGAAGCCGGCATGGGCGGAATGGGGAGCGGCGGCGGCATGGGGCAGGGCGGCGGCATGGGGCAGGGCACCGGCATGGGGCAGGGCACCGGCATGGGGCAGGGCACCGGCATGGGGCAGGGCACCGGCATGGGGCAGGGCAACGGCATGGGGCAGGGCGCCGGCATGGGGCAGGGCACCGGCATGGGGCAGGGCGCCGGCATGGGGCAGGGCGCCGGCATGGGGCAGGGCGCCGGACAACCGGGCGCGCCGGGCCAGAAGGGAGCAGGCGGTCAGCAGGGCGGCGGTGAACCCCCGCCGCAGTAGCGCACTCTACGGCGCGATGTTGCCGATCTGGCTGTTCGTGAACAGCACAGACGGCG
>SHYX01000019.1 GCA_009692585.1 Myxococcales bacterium | reverse complement strand
GGGTGGTCGGGCTTCTTCATGATCCCGACGCACCGGTAGTAGTGGTACCGCTTGCCACCGCCGCCGTTCCCTGCCAAACCCGCGTCGACGGGCGCAAGTTCCTAGTCGTGGGCTGGACCTACACCAAGGACTACGAGAACGACCCCGATAACGAAGGGTTGATCCCGGAGGATTACATCGCTCCCTCCGCGGCGTATACGAATCACACACTGGCTACCGCGCGTATTCCCTTGGTAGACGTCACGTCGATGAACGAGGTGACCGACCAGCACATCCTGCTGGTCGAGCCCCAGTGGGTCGGGGCGCGAGCCCCCTCCCCCCGTTCCGGTCAGAATCGTCCGGTCGACAGGAATCGCTCGACCCGATCGAGCACGCTCGGCGCCAGAATCGTGAGGCTGTGTTGCACGGGGACCACGAGGAATTCGACGGCGCCGTCATGGCGGGCCTCCTCTACAGCAATAGTGCCGTCGTTGTCCTGGCCGAAGAGGGGGTTGTAGCCCCGGGGAGTGCCGGTGCCGCCGGTGAGGATGCCGATCTCGCCCGGCGGCAGCGGCCAGTGAGCGGGCACACCCGGCCGCATCGGGCCGAACGGGTCCCAGCCGGCGTGATGCACGGGGAGCACCTTGCGCGCCAGGTCCGCAGCGACTGCGCCCTGATTGGGGGGAGAAATCAGGACCCCGCGTCGTAACGGCGGCACCTCGTGCGACGCCCACGTGGCGCGAGCGAGCACCCCCCCGTAGCTGTGGGTCACGAGGTGCATCTCCGCACCGGGATGCCGCGCGCAGAGCGATCGGGCCGCACGCGCAGCCGCATCGGCACACTCAGCGAGCGGGCGCAGGTGGTAGCCGAAGGTGGGCAGCGCGACCTCGAGGAAGCCGGCGCGGCGCAAGCGCCGCGAGACCCACCACATCGACGCGCCGGTACGGAGAAACCCGTGGAAACAGATGGCGACACGCGGCGGCATCAGCCCACCCGCGCGACCATCCTGCCTCCGGTCGCCGACAACTCGATCACCACCAACGTTTCTTCCAGGGTGACCGCGGCCATGCGCGGGGGGCCCTCGCCGATGACGAACCGGAGGTCTTCGAGGTCCTCGACGTCGACGGTGGAAAGGATGGGGAAGGGCTTGCCCGGGGCGCCGCTGTCAGGCAAGAACAGCGCCATCGGCACGGTGACATCACGATCGGCGACGGGCTCACGCACCCAGGCCACCCACCACCCGCCCTCGACCGGCCGCAGATCCACCGACCCCACCGGCAGCTGCGCGTCGAGCCGGAGCGCCTCGGCATCCAGGCCCAGACGCTGGATTCGGAGGCCCTTTTCTTCGCGGGTGACCCAGACCAGCGCGATCAGGTCCTCTCGCGAGGCCGACGCCGCCTGCAGGCGGCCGGGAAACCCGGGGGGCGCGGTGAGCAGCCGGCCGATGCCGTCGGCGTCGACGGCAGTGACGGTTCCCCCTTTCCCGAGGATGACCGGACTCATCCGGTCGCAGAAGCCCTTGAACGTGCTGGCCGGGGCGCGCAGCCGCTCGGCCAGGCCTTCAGGAGACCAACGATGCACGCTGAGCACGCCGCGACCGATGCCGAAGAGCAAGAACCCGTCCCCGTCCGGAACGATGACCGGCAGGGTGGTGACCGTGTAGCCGAGTCGCGACGAGCGCCCCGGCCCGACCGAGCCATCCCGCGCCACGTCGAACACGGTGACGTCCATGCCGCCGGGCCGATCGACCAGGAGCACCGCCCGGAATCCGTCCGGCGACGGCACCAGGGTGCGGGCGACGACCTGCGCGGCGGGGACGTTGAGCTCCGCCGCACCCGAGCCGGCCTCGCCGAGGGTGCGGACCGCGACGCGAATCACCTCGTCCTCGTCCTTCTCCACGTTGAACCACAATACCGCCACCTGCCCGCCCGACTGGGCAACGGCCGGCTCGTCCATGTGGAGCTCGACCGGCTGGCCGACCAGGACGATGGGGGTGGGCGCCCCCCGCAGGCGCGCCGCCAGGAAGTCGTCGACGATCGCATCGGTCATGTCGGCACCGGTGAGATCCGTGTCGTCATCGACCTGCGCGCCGGTCAGGTCAGCCGCGCTCAGATCGGCGCCGGCGAGTTTGGCGCCGAAGAGCCGCGCCCCCTTGAGCGACGCGCCCGTGAGGCGTGCCCCCGCGAGGTTGGCATGTTCCAGCGTGGCGCCGTCGAGCGTGGCGCGGGAAAGGTCGGCCTCCCGCAGATTGGCCCCCACCAGCTCCGCGTCCCGCAGGTCCGCCCCGGCCAGCTTGGCCTCGGAGAGGTCGGCCCCGTCGAAACAGGCGTGCCGCGCACTCACCTCGCGCAGGCGAGCCCCCGCCAGCCGTGCGCGTGACACGCGCGCCGAGGTCAGATCGGCCTCACTGAGGTCCGCCCCCGACAGCTCCGCGTCCGAGAGCTGGGCGCCGCCCAGGTACGCCTCGCGAAGGCGCGCCTTGATGGCCACGACGCGATCCATCGTCGCGCCGGTGAAGTCCGCGCCCACCAAGGTGGCCTTGCTGAGGTTGGCCCCGGTCAGATCAGTCGAGGAGAAGTCAGCCTTTTCCAGGTTCGCCCCGGAAAGATCGATCCCCGGAAGCGCGAGATTGGCGAGATCGGCCGCGAAGAGGTCAAGCGTGACCCTCGCGCCCCGGCGGCTGTTAAAGTCAGCGACGTTGCCGGCGAGGAGCAGTTCGAGCAGCGTCAAGACGTCTCCAGGGGTTGCGCCCGATGGGCCGGGGTGACACCCTGGCGTCGTGTCCGCCAGCCTGCACCGATCCGACCTCGAGCCGGCCATGTGGCCGCGGCCCGCGCGTCTATCATATACCGGGGGAAAGGGCTCGCCGCCCTCTTCCCCTACCGCGCCATCCCCTCCAGCCTCCAAGCTTCGCTTTCCGGCCTCCGGCGCCTGGCGCGTTGCTAACGCGCCCGGACGCGGCGCTCTCCCCCTCGCCGTAGTCCCCCATGCCGCTTCGGCGTTTCATGGCGTTGGGAGCCGCCAAGGGCGGCATGCGGAACCAACCCGCAACGACCCGCAAGGCCAGCCTTGACGCCGGAAGAACGCGTCGCGCCCTGGCTTGCCCGCCACCTCGTCGAACGGCGCTCTCCCCTGCCCCCGGTCGGCCAGGAGGAGCGCTTCGGCGGCACCCTCGTGCGCCTGGACATCCCCGATTTCTCGTCGCGTCCCGACCGGCAAGCACCGGCGCGGGCGCGCGCCCAGGAGCAGGCCGCGGCTGAGGACCTCGCGGCGACCGTCGAAGAGGCGTTCCGCCCAATCTTCTACGCGGTCGATCGGCACGGGGGGAGCCTCGCCAGCCTCGAAGGCGATGCGGTCCTGGCGCTATTTCGCGGCCCCGGTCACGCGATGCGAGCCCGCAACGCGATGGAGGACATCGTCGCCGTCCGACCAAAGCTTCACGCAGCCATCGCGAGCGGCCAGGTGCGCGCGATGCAGCTGGGCGGCGGTGAACAACGACACGAGCTGCTGTATGGCCCCGCGCTCCAGGCGCTCGAACAGCTGGAGTCCGATTCGGCGGCGATTGCGCTCGACCACGACGAGCCGGGCGCAGCGGAGGGTCCGCTGCACACACCGCCCGAGGCGGTGCTCGCGATGTTCGTCCCCTCGGCGTTGCGGGGTCTCCCACCCCCGCCACCGGTACATCGTCGTATCGTCGCCGTGTTCGTATCCACGCCGTTGGACAGCGCGGGCCTCGCCTATCGCACGCTGGCGGAGGAGGCCGAGGCGCATCACATCGTGCTGCTGAAGGTACGGGCGGAGGGCGACCGGGCCATCGTGCTGGCGGTGGCCGGGATCCCTGCCGCGGGCGAGGACGACGCGACCCGAGCGCTGGCCTACGCCCTCGCCGCGCGTGACGGACTCGCCGACGCCCACGGCATCCGTGCGAGGTTCGCGATCGCGGAGGGGCCGGTGCTCGCGCTGGTGCTGGGCGACAGCACCCGCCTGGCCTGGGACGTGCTCGGCGACTGTCTCAATGTGGCCTACCGCCTGTTGGCCCTGGCACAACCAGCGGAAATCGTCGCCACGGCTGCCCTGGTGGAGGCGGTGCGCGAAGCCCTGGCCGGACCCGCCGAAGCCGTGACCGTTCGCGGCAAGGCCCGCCCGGTGGCGGTGCGGCGGGTGCTGGGCCTCAGCACCCCGCGTCGGGCGCAGGCCGATCTCACCTACGCGCGACGGCGCGAACTCACCCAGCTCGACGCCCTGCTCGACGCCAACGCGCCGGTGATGATCGTCGGCGCCGCCGGGCACGGCAAGCGCTACCTGTGGCAGGAGTGGGTCGCCCGCAACCCGGGGTGGCGCGTCCTGCGGGCCACGTGTCGTGATCACGGGGCTGTTCGTCCTCTGGGCCCGTTCGTGGGCGCGGTGCGGCGCCTGGCCGGCGAAGCACCCACGCGCAGCGCGCTGCAAGCGACCCTGCGCGGGCTTCCGGGCATGGACGACCGGGCCACCTCAGTGCTCGATGCATTTGTGGCATCGGGGGCGCCCCAGTTCGGTGCCGTCACCTCGGCTCTGCGACAGCTGTTTCAGGGGCTGGCCGAGGCCGGCCCCACGCTCCTCGTCTTCGAGGACCTCCAGTGGGCCGATGACGACGCCATCGCGCTGCTGCACCGGCTCTTGAGCGAAGCCGCGCGCACGCCGCTGCGTCTCCTGCTTACCGCACGGCCGCGCACCCGCCTCCCCGTCGGCGTCACCCCCATCGAGCTGGGTCCGCTCTCCGCCGATGCCGCCAGGACGCTCATCATCCCGCTGCTGGGAGAGCGGGCGGGCGACCCCGCGGTCATCAGGAAGATCCTCGATCGCGCGCACGGGAGCCCGCGCGAGCTCGTGGCGCTGGCCGACGCCGCGCGCCGCGGTCGCGACGATCTCCCAGAGTCCATCGAGGCGTGGTATTCGGCGCGCATCGACACCCTGGACCCCGCCGCCCGCGAGGTCCTCGAGCGGGCGGCCATCCTCGGCCGCACCGTCGATCAGGGTCTGCTCCGTCGCCTCAGCGCCGACGTGCCGCGCGCCGAGGAGGGGCTGCGCGCGCTCTTCGACGAGCGGTTGTTGATCCCCGACGAGGTGGGGGCACGGGTGGCCTTCGATCGCGAGGCCAGTCGGGAGATCGCGTATATGCGCATGACGACGCCACGACGGCGCCAGCTCCACACCCGTGTCGGGCGCGTGCTCCAGGCCCGGTCGGCCGCGGGCGCGCCGGTCGCCCCCGAGGTCCTGGCGTGGCACCTCTCCCGCAGCGACGCCCCCGCCGAGGCGATCGGGCCTCTGGTCGAGGCGTCGCGACGGGCGCTCGCGCACGGGCGACCACGGCTTGCCCTGTCCCATAGCGAGCAGGCGACGCGGATCGCCCGCGCGCACCAGCCTGGTGCCCTGCCGGAGGTCCAGCGCGCGCTCGGCGACGCGATGCTGGCGCTCGGCCGTGCGGACCTTGCGCTGGAGGCGTTCCGCAACGTCGGCGACGCCGGGCAGAACGCTGAGGTGGGCGCCGCGTTGGTCGGTGCCGGATTCGCGCGCGAAGCGCTCACCGCCGTGACCGGAATCCCCGGCGCGATGGCGGCAGCGGTTCGCGCCCGTGCGCTCAGCGAGCTCGGCGATCCCGGCGCCGCGGCCGCCCACGCCCAGGCCCTCGCCAGCGCCGGCACGCCGGAGGATCGGGCGCGGGCGCTCCGGTTCTATGGCGCCGACCTCGTCCGCCACGACCGATTCACCGAGGCCCTGGAGGTCCTGGACGAGGCGGTGTTGGCGGCGCAGCGGACCACTGACCCCAGCGGTCGCGCCGACGCGCTCGACCTGTTCGGAGGGGTACTGGCCCTGGTCGGCGAGGTCGATCGAGCGGTCGCGAGCCACCGGAGTGCGCTGACCATCCGCGAGGTGCTCGGTCGTCCCGAGGGCATCGCCGGCTCCCTGCGCCGACTGGGCCGGGTGGAGTCCCGGACCCAGCACGCCGGCCGCGCCCTCGGGCACCTCGTCGCGGCGCGATCCATCCTGCGGGACGCCGGGCTCGAGTCGCGGCTGGGGCGCGTCGAGGTCGACCTCGCCGAGGTGCGGTGGCGCCGTGGTGAATACCAGCACGCTCGTCAGCACCTGGCGGCCGCGACGGACGTGTCCGGACGCACTCGCTCGCGACGTGAGCTGCTCGACGCGCTGACCACCGACGACGACGCGCGCCCGGCCGCGATCGCACGCGCGCTCGAGCTGTGCGAGCGCGACCGCTGGCGCAGTGGCGTGCTGTTGGCCACCGCGCTGCGGGCCCGGCGGGAGCGCGACGCCGTCGTGCTCGCGGCGGTGTCTGCCGATCTCCAGAACCTGCGTCATGCCGAGTTCGCGGCGCTGGCCGAGCGGTGGCTGGCCGAGGCGCCCTGATTCGTCCCAGCCAGCCTATTCGTCTACCCAGCCGCCGATCCACGGTGGCTCGGTGACGAAGACCGGGCTGGGCGGACGCGGCGAGGCAAGCTCCACGCGGATCGGCTCGCCCATGGCGTCGAGCCCCTCCACCAGGGTGACCCGTGCCCCCGCCATCCCCAACGACGACGCCAGGACCTCGTGGCGACGGACCTCGCCGAAACCCACGACCGCCTCGCGCAGCCAGAGCGCGGCCGCCCCCGAGGCGTTCACCACCGCGCCAAATTCGCTCCCCACGAGACTGAGCTTCCGTCGAAGCTCTCCGACCGAGAGCGGCACCACCGCCGCCGCGCCCACCGCCCGTTTCCCAGCCACGCGGGTCGACACCTCGTCGAAGGCACACACCGTGCATGCCGGGTCAAGGAGCACATCGCGGTCCCCGACCCGGACCGCCACCAGCATGTGGTCGTAGCCCGTCAGCGTCATGAATTCCGGCGAATCCCCGGTGAGCATCCACGCCGAGACCAGCTGCGCCTGCTTGAGGAGTCGGTCGAGGATGAGCGCGTGTTCCACCGGCGTCGCCCAACCCGACCGCCAGGCGCGGTTGAGCTGGCGCGGATGCAGCGGTGACCGTCCCGGCAACCAACCGTCCACCAGCACCTGCACGTCCCCGTAGAGTGCGCGCGCAAGCGCCTCCGGATCGGTCAACGCGGCGTAGCGGACCGGAACGGCGGGCTCGGGGAGGCTCACCTGCCGAAAACGCCAGTCGAGCCCCTCGACGAAGGTCTGCTCGTCCGGGATCACCGACGCGCCGGCCATCGAGGACACCCGCCAGCGGGCCTCGCCCCCCTCGGGGGCCACAAACAAGAGCTTGTTGGGCGTTCGCGTGACGGTGACACCCGCGCTCCCCCAGCCCGTCATCGATGCGCCCGGCGCATCCAGGGTGAAGGAGCCGGGCGCCAACTTCAGCACGCCGGTCGCCGCCGCTCCCGGCTCGTCCACCACCGCGCGTCCGGCCGGCTCGACCGTCGCGACCTCCTTCCGCGTCGTCGCGAACTTCGGGTCGGCGAAGCCCCAGCCCGGATGTTTGGGATCGACCGCCACGGTCCACGTGACGTGGGTCTCCTCCGCCCCCGTCGCCCGCGGCGGCGGCGGACCCAGGATGATCTCGACGTCGTCGGCCGCGAGCGCGATGTCGAACCGCACCTCGTCGCCGACCTTGAGTTCGGGAAGGCCAACCTCCACCTCGCGGTCGCCGAATCGCACGTGGTCGCGCTGGACTCGGCGATGCCCGATCGCGACGCCGATCTTGGGGATGGGGCGGGAGCTACGCACCGTCACCCTGCGGCACGACAGCGGCTCGGCGATGGCCTGCACCAGGACCACGGTTCCGGTGCCGTTGGCGGTCTGCATGAGCTGACAAGCCCCGTGGGCCGTGGCGGCGACGAGCAAGAAGGGGATCATGGCCAGCCTCGGGGGGGGTGACGGAAGTCGGACACGCCCCGACGGACGTCGGTCGGGGCACCGCACCAAAGGCCGCCTCGGTCCGTTGGCACGCGGGTTGCGCTGGCGGCAGGACGCATCCTCTGGAGCTAACCCATGCCTCGTCCGCCCACCCCCAGCACCACATCCGCGCCCACATGGCAGCCGTGGTTCGAACTCTACCTCGCAGCGAGTCTGTGCGACTGCTGCTTCGATGCCGCAGTGCGTCAGATTCCTGCCCTCCCCCTGAAGGAACGCGGGGACGCGTGGGCCATCGCCACCCGGGCGATGCTGACGCTCGGCCGCGCGGCCGAAGCGGGGCGCGCGTGGACCCTGGCCCGCGCCATGGGCGGTGTCGAAGTGGACGCCCTCGCGTTGTGGATGGAGCCCGGGGCGCTCCCGGCCGCGGTCCAACGGGCCACGACGGCACGATCGCCGGGATTCGCCGCCGACGCGTGGTGTGAGGTCGCCGCGCTGCGGATGCTGAACGAAGCCGGTCGCGACGCCGCCCTGGCGATCGGGCGGGCGCTCGCGGCTTGTCCGGAGCACCGCGAGGCGCTGCGTTGGGCGCGCTTCCTCGCGCTCCCGGAGGCCCCAGAGGCGGTGGCCCGACTGGCGCTCAAGCCCACCCGGCGAGGCGCCAACCTCGCGGTCCGGGACGCCGACGGGCTGATTCCTCGCTCGGAGAACGGTTTCGTCTCGCCCATGCGAGCCCAGGCGCGCGTCTGGCGCGAGGCGATTCCGATCCCCCACGGCTCGGCGCTGGCGCGCTTCGACCGGGCGGGGGTCACCGCCTCGTACCTCGCGACGCCGGAGGACTGGGCGCGTGTTCCCGAAGGCCACCCGCTCGTTCCCGTCGAGTTGGCTCTGGGGCAGCTCGTCGATCTCGTCGATGAGGGGCGCGAGGCAACCCCTCCCGCGCGGTCGGCCTGGAACTCCGCCCTCGCTTCGGGTGACGCGGAGCGCGTCGACGACGTCGCACAGTTGTTGTGCGCCCTGGCCACCCGGGCCCCTGCCCTCGCCGGTCTCGCCGCCCGCGCTGCTGACTGGCTGGTCGAGACGCGAGGCAGCCGCGGCCGCCTCTTCGCCGCGTATCGCGCCTGGTTTGCCGCGCTCCTCGGCGAGGCGGACGCGGCGCACCGGGCGCGGACGGTCTTGGCGGACCCGTGCACCGACGATCTGGGCTGGCGTCTCGCGGTCGAGGCCTTGGCGCGTGCCGGCGCGCCCTCCGACGCGGACGTCGTGATCGCCGCCGCCGGCAGGGACCCGAGGCGACGCGGGGCCACCGACAGCCTGGGGGGACGGCGCGCTCCGACCGGCGCCCCGCAGGTGGCCGTCTCCCCTCGGCTGACGCCCAGAGACCTCACGGCCGCGGCCTGCCCGGTGGCCCTGGCCTGAACGTCGCCCTCGGCCTTCTTGTGGCGTTCCACCACGGCCGGCGGTGCCGTCTGTTGGCGACGCCGCCGGCCTTTGTGGAACTCTCGCTGCCGGTGGTCCCGCCGCCGCCGCGCCGGCTCCAGTGGGCCGGCGGTTCGCCACCGGCGCGGGTGGTGCGCTTGGACTTGACCCGACTCGGGGTCACCGTGGCGGTCCCGACCTGGCCTGGCGGCGCGCCGCTCCCTCCGCGAGGTTGAGCACCACGGACTGCGAGGCCCGGATGGGCTGATCGGCCAGATCTGAGCACCGTGTCGTACGCGACCCGGTCGGGAACGGCTGGGCGAGCACCCAGCGGGTGGTACCGACGGCCTCGGGGGCGACCACGACAACGATGCCGACATCGACATCGACGAGCAAACATACGGCTCAAAGTTACCGAACTCGGCTATCCGCGCGGCATTGACGCCAAGCCGCCGGCGCCGCGGTTCCCCCGCCGTCGGACGCTGTCCCCTCCGCGGTGGTGGCGCGGTCACCATTGCGATACCGTGATATAGATATCTCTATGAAGACGAGCCTCGAAATCGATGACCGCCTGTACAACGCTGCCCGCGTCCGCGCGGCCCAGGACCACACCACAGTCCGTGCCCTGATCGAGACGGGGCTCGCCGGGGTGCTCGGGCTCGGCCCGGACCCGCGGACGAGCGAACCAGCGAGCACACGCCGCGACCTGGAGGATCTCACCGCACTCTGCAGCCAGGTGAGCTCGCTTCCGCGCTTGACCACCGCGTCCGACGACGAGCTGCTTGGCTACGACGACGACGGCGCGTTCGGATGAGGGGGCTCGTGCTCGATGCATCTGCGGTGATCGCGATGCTGGAGTCCGAATCAGACGCCCCCGCCATCCGCGAGGCGTTCGTCGCGACAAGCCCGCGCTGGATAGGCGCAGTGGGCGTGATGGAGTGCGCCATCGTCCTCGAGCGCAGACGCGGAGGACTCGCCAAGGCGGGGCTGGACGCGCTGCTCGCCCGATTTTCGGTTCGCACCCTCGCTTTCGACGGGACACAGGTGGTTGCGGCGCATCGGGCGTACCAGCAGTTCGGCAAAGGACGCCACCCGGCCGCCCTCAATCTGGGCGACTGTTGCGCGTACGCAGCGTCCAAGGCGCTGGCCCTGCCCCTGCTCCAGAAGGGCGACGACTTCCGCCGGACGGACCTGGCGCTCGTGCATTGGTGGCAGTCACCACCGTAGTTGCCCACCTCCCCTCGGCCTCGGTCGTTTTCGCTCACCTCCTCCCACCCCGCCGCCGCCACCACCATCCCACGCTCGCCACGGCCGCGACGAACACGCCGAGCAGCGGCGCCGACCACAGGGGCGACTCCCGACGCTCGCGCACCACCCGCGCCGCGGCTTTGTCGTAGAGCGGCTCCTGCCACGTGCCAGGGGCGATGTAGAGGCCCCCCGTCGCCGTGGCCAGGGCCCGGAGCGCCTCGCTGTCGGGGGCGATGCGCTCCAACTCCGGGTCCCGCGTGACCACCGCGTAGACCGTCTCGGCGGCGCCAAGCTGCAGTCCGGCGGCGGACACCGCGCGCACCTTGATGCGGTGGGCACCGCGCTGGGCCGTGGGGACCTCGATGGTCGCGAGGCCCTGGCTGTCGGTGGGGAGCGACAGCGGCGTACGCCCGGCGGGGCCGAGGACTTCCCCGAGGACGGTGGCGCCGGTCAGCGGCGCGAAGCCGGCGTCGCGGACGCGCACCACCGCCTTCTGGACCTCGCCGGGCTCGACGTTCTCACGCGCGACCTCGATGGTGACGGCCTGATCGTCAGGATCGCCCACCAACCAGCGCATCGCCGACTTCCAGAAGCGCAGGTAGGCCTGGTTGCCGCCACCCAGCCCGGCTTCGGCGAACGACCACCGCCATGAGCTGTCCACCGACAACGCCATCGTGCGCCCAAGCCCCACCTGACGGACGGCGAGGATGGGCAACGGACCGCTGGCGGTCGTCAGCGAGGGGTGAGCGAGCAGCACCGCCGCGTCTTTGGCCGGACCCAGGCTGAGGTTGGTGCCGTCCAGCACCGGGAGGCGCGCCCACAGCGCCTCGTTCTCCACGGGGTCGGCCGCGAGACGGGTGAGCGGGTGGCGTGCGCCCGCGGCGGTGAGCGTGGGGGCGAAGGGGGCCAGGTCCACGTTCTCGCCCGGCACACCCAGCTCCACGGGAAGGACGTCCGCGAGCGGGGTCGTGGCGTACCTTCCGAGGTCGAAGCTACGATCGCCGCCCAGGAACGCCAGCGCGCCACCGTTCTGCACGTACTCCGCCAGGTTCTCGAGCAGGCGTGCGCTGTCGCGGTCGAAGTAGGGTTCGTAGTCGAAGTTCTGAAGAATCACCAGGTCGAAGGTGGCAAGATCGTCTGCGAACAGCCGCCGGTACGGAAACTCGATGAGCGAGAGCTCCTGCGGCATGTAGTCCGAGCCCATGTCGACCATCGTGCGCAGGATGAAGAAGCTCACCAGGTCGACGCCCGGGTCCTCCTTGAGGAACAAGCGCAGGAACTTTTGATCCATCGACGGCGAGCCACAGACCTGGAGCACGCGCACCCGGTCGCGGACCACCCGGATGGCTCGCGACATGCTGTTGTTCCCGGGGACGGCGTCGTCCGGTGGCGCGGGAACGCTCACCTCGTAGATGAAGCGCCCTGGCGCGTCGGGGGTGACCGGGAAGCTGACCCGGCCCCGCCCGGCCTCGTCGAAGGTGGCGCGCCGGGTTCCCGTCGGCTGCCCGTTCCGCGTGAGGCTCACCGTCGTGGCGTCGAGCTCGACCGCGGTCCGGACGAGGTCGACCTCGATGGTGAAGGGCGCGCGCAAGAAGGCGAACGCCCCCGCCCGCACATCGACGATCGCCACGTCGGGCACAGCGCGGTCCTCCCCAATCTGGACCACCGTCAGGGGACCGGGCAGCTCCAGCAGCGCCGAGGGGTCGAGGCGCCGGCTGCCGTCGGCTTCGATCCGAAAGAGCCCCCCACGGTCGATGCCGTCGGTCACCAGGACGATGCCTCCGAGCGTCTCACCCGCGTACCGACGCGACAGCGCCTGGAGAGCGGCGGCAATGTCGGTGGCGCCGAGGTCGGCGGTCACGGCCTCGCCGGGGCGGAGGTCGCCGCCGAAGTGGAAACGTTCGGCATCGGGAAGCCGCGCCAGCACCTCGCGGGCCAGCGCCAGCCGCGTCTGTCCCACAGGCTCGGTGACGCCCATCGAACGCGACGCGTCCACCAGCACCACCACCCGCCCCGGCTCGGTCCGCTCGCCTTCGGCGAGCCACGTCGGGCGGGCCGCCAGAAGCACCAGGCCGAGGCCGGCGAGGGCGAGCGCGGTGAGCTCTCCGACGCGCCCCGCCAGCGGCCCCGGTCGCGTCCCCAACCAGAGCGCGATCACGACGAGTGTCGCCACCACGACCACCACCCAGACTTCGCCGGACCAGACCAGCTGTCCCCCGTCGAAGTTGCCGCCGCTGGTGAGCCAGGCCGTCATTCGATGCGGCCCTCTTCCATCAGCCGGCGCACGTGGGCCTGATCGTGCTTGTAGTTGGAGGTGAGCGCGTACAACAGCAGATTGATCCCCAACTTCACCGCCTCGCGCCGCTGCGGCTCCCCGCCGGGGACACAGGGAGACCGATCCATGCCGTCGGCGCGACGGTCGAGCGCGCCCGAGAGGTCGTCCTGGCTGTAGAGGACCGGGTGCATCGAGCCCAGTTGCACGCCCTCGAGCACCTGATGCACCGCCACCCGGCCCACCGGGCGCTGGATCAGGAAAAAACTACGGTACACCGAGTGGTCCGCGCTGAGCACCCCCAACGGACGCGTCGGAAAGAGCTGCCCGAACAGCGCCCGCACGCTCCGATCGAAGCCGGATTCGGGATCGCCGGTCGCGTCGTCCACGAACAGGAAGCCGCCGTAGCTGAGGTAGCGCACGAGCTGCCCGCGGGCACGGTCGCTCAGCGGCGGCAGCTCGCCGTCCCCGACCAGCACCGCGAAGGGGTGCGAAAACAGCTCGGGATCGTCGGGCGCCAACTGCACGGCGCGGGGAGCGCACTCGACGCTGGTCGTCTGCATCGTCTCCAACAAGAGCCGCACCCAGGCGTCCGGACGCGAGAGCGTCCCGCTGGCGAGCTGCAGCTCCGCCACATCGATCTTTGCCGCATCTCCGAACGCCAGTGCCCGCGGCGCCCGCAGCGCCAGGGCGCCGCCGGCCGCGAGGAGCAGGGAGCGGCGAGTCAGGCTCACGACAGCCCCACCCGCGCGACCCACGCCGCCGACGCGAGGGCCAGCGCCGCCGCGATGGCAAGCCCCGCGTCCAGGGGGACCCGACGCTGCGAGCGCTCGGGGTCGATCTCGGCCTGCACCGCCTCGATGGCCCGATCGGCGCGGATGTCGGATTCGAGCACCGGGGTGTTCACCGCAACCCAGGCCTGGGCCGGCTCGTCGGCGCGACCGACCGCGTAGGCGCCGGGCGACTCCGGGACGAACAACACGCTTCCGGGCAGGCGGGTCAGCCCGATGCGTTCGCCCCCGGGCCCGGTCACCTCGACCATGTCGCCCGCCCCGAGCGGCACCACCACCGGCTCGCCCACGACGCCCTCCAGACGCGCGGTCGCCCCGCCGACCTCGCCCCCCAACCAGGCCAACATCCGCGTCCAGAACGGCACGTACACGCTCTGGAGTGGAAAGTTCGTCCAGCCAAGGTCCACCGTCGAGGTCCACAAGAGCACGCGACCCAGCCCGATCCGCCGCTCGATGAGCGCCGGGGCGCCGTTGTCATAGCGCAGCAGTGTGTGGATCGCGTCGGGCTCGATCGAGCCGGGAGCCGCCTCGGCGTAGGGGTCCACCGCAAAGATTCGTCGCGACCGGACACGCGCGAAGCCGTGACGCCCCCCCTCCGCGAAGGCGCTGAACAGCTCCTCGTCGGGGGGCGGCACCGACAGCGACACCCCCGCCTCGACCTCCGCGGACGCCAGGTCGCGGGGCCGCGACAGGGTGGCCGGCAGCAGACCGACGAGCGCCCCGTTCCACACCGCGCCGCTCACGTTGTCGCCGACCGCGAGCACCAGCGCGCCCCCGTCGCGTACGAAGTCCACGAGGCTCGGCGCCAAGGGGGTGGGATCACCGACGTTGGCCACCACGGCGACCTTCCAGCGCCCCTCCGACAGCCGGTCCGCCCCGGAAGGCGCCACGACGTCCAGGCTGGCACCCAGGCCCGAATACGGCGCCAGGGCGCGCTCCAGGAAGTAGACCTCGGAGCGCGTCGGGGTCGAGCCCGGGTCGCCGTCGACGACCAGCACCCGGCTCTGGCCGACGCGCGGCAGGTGGAAGTACCGGGTGTCGTCCAGGGGCAACGACGCGTCCACCACCGACACCGACGCCACCCCCCCAGCGGCCTGCCGCGGCACGGTCACCGCCGCGGTGGTTTCCCCGGGCCCATCCTCCGACGCGGCCGGTACGGTGACGAACACCGTCATCTCCGCCCCATCCGGGAGCCGCACCGTCGCGGGTGTCTCCCGTTCGTCGCGACCGAAGTTCTGCACGACGAGGCTGACCGTCCCGCCTTCGAGCCCGTCGCCATACCGCGCGTCGACGATCGCCAGGTTGGCCGGGGACTCCACCCCCACCAACATGGGCAGGACCGTGGAGCCCGTTGCCGAGAGCCGCTCCAGACTGAGCCGCGCCGCGGCAACGTTGCCCGGACCGACGCCGTCGTGGACGATGACCACCTCGCCGGGCTCCCCGTCCAGGAGCGCCCTGGCGCGGGTGAGCGCCCCCTCGAGGTCGGTGCGACCGGACGCCTGCCGGGCCTGTTCAAGCTGGGTGGCGACGGCGCCGTGCTCCTTCGACCACGACGACACGATCGGCGCCTCGGGCACGCCGGCGGCAAGCACCGCCACCTGCACGCCGTCACCGAGTCCGCGCACCAACGCCGCCGCCTCGCGTTGGCCTCGCGCCAGCGCCGACTCGCCCCCCGCGCGCTGATCCATCGACAACGACGTGTCGAGCACCACCACCACGCGACCGGTGGCCCCGATGACGCTCTGCCGTCGCGGCAGCCGCAGCTCGGGGCGTGCCAGCGCCGCCAGCACGCACAGCAGCGCCAGCATGCGCAGCGCGAGCAGCGCCCGGTCATGCAGCCGGCGACGCCGTTCCACGCGCATCCGCAGGCGCTCCAACAACAACATCGCCCCGTAGGCGACGCGCTCCACCGGCTGACGACGCACCAGGTGCGCGATCACCGGTCCCAGGGCGAGGAGGCCCAGCGCGAGCGCCGCGGGAGCGAGCAGAGCCAACGACACCTACGCGCCCCCCTCGCGCCCGAGCAGGAAGCTGCCCATGGCGTCGACCAGCGAGCTGCGCGCCTCTACGAGCACGTGGACCCCGCGTCGGCGGCGCACCTCCTCGCGCACCTCGCCGAAGAACCGCACCGCCTCGGCGCTGACCGCCTGCCGCATCGCCTCGGGGTCGAGGACCTGATCGTCGCCGCCCTCGGGGGAGTACAGGCGCAGCGGATGGGGGTAGACGAGCCCGGTCTCGCGGGCGTCGTAGACGTGGAGCGCGCGCACATCCGCGCGCCGACGGACGACCGCGTCCAGCGCCCGCGCCCACTCCGCGGGCGGCTCCATGAAGTCGCTGACCAGCACCACCAGCCCGCGCGGTCGGGCGCGCGCCCCGACCCGCCGGAACGCTTCCGCCAGACCGGCCCGCCCGTCGGGGCGGAGGGCGGCGAGGAGCCCGAAGAGCCGCGCCAGGTGCGCGCGCCCGCGCCGCGGCGCCAGACTCCGCACCAGGACCCCGTCCCCGCCCACCAGCTCGATGCCCACGGGCTCGTTTTCGAGAAACAGCAGCCACGCGACGGTCGCCGCCAGCCCCACCGCCGCCTCCCACTTCTCGGGTGTGGAGCCCAGGTCGGCAGAGGCGTCGACCAGGAGGGTGGCGCCCATCTCGGTCTCGGCGCGGTAGCGCCGCACCACGAGGCGATCGCGGCGCCCCAGCACCCGCCAGTCGAGGTCACGGAGGTTGTCGCCGGGGGTGTAGGGCTTGTAGTCGGCGAACTCCACCGCCTGCCCCACGTGGATCGAGCGCCGGAGCCCGACGCCCAGCCCCGCCACGGTCTGGCGCGCGCGCAGTTGCAGCGCCTGCACCCGCGCCACGACGTCCGGACGCCACAGTGTCACCGAAGCCGTCACCTCAGGCCTTGACCACGTCGAGCAGTCGCCGGACGAACTCGGGGGTGCGCAAGCCCTCGGCCTCGGCCGCGAAGTTGGGGATGACCCGATGACCGAGCACGCTGGGCGCCACGCGACGGACGTCGTCGACATCGGGGTTGAGCCGCCCATCGAGCGCGGCCCGCACCCGTGCTCCGAGGGCCAGGTACTGGCTGGCGCGCGGACCCGCGCCCCACTGCACGTACTGCCGCACCAGGTCCGGCGCGTCGGGACCCGGGCGCGTCGCCCGGGCGAGGCGAACCGCGTAGCGGGTGACCGCGTCCGAAGCGGGCAGCCGCCGCACCAGCGCCTGGAGGGCCAGGAGGGTCTCGCGGTCGAGCACCGGCTCCGGCTCGGGCCCCGGTTCGCCGATGGTGCGCTCCACGATCTCGACCTCTTCGGCCTCGGAGGGGTAATCCACGTCAATACTCAGCATGAACCGGTCGAGTTGCGCCTCGGGCAGCGGGTAGGTCCCCTCCTGCTCGATCGGGTTCTGGGTGGCGAAGACCTGGAAGGGTGGCGCGATGAGGTGGGTGTGGCGCCCCACCGTCACCTGGCCCTCCTGCATCGCCTGCAGAAGCGCCGCCTGGGTACGCGGCGGGGTGCGGTTGATCTCGTCGGCGAGCAGCAGGTTGGTGAACACCGGCCCGGGAACGAACCGAAGCTGGCGTTGGCCGGTGGCCCGGTCCTCGTCGAGCATCTCGGCGCCGGTGACGTCGGCCGGCATCAGGTCGGGCGTGAACTGGATGCGGCCGCTGTGCAGCCCCAGCGCTTGCGCGGTGCTCTGGACCAGGAGCGTCTTTGCGAGCCCCGGCACCCCGATGAACAAGCAGTGGCCTCGTGCAAAGAGGGCGACGAGCATGCGCTCGATCACGTCGTTCTGGCCGACGATGCGCCGGCCGAGCTGGGCCAGAACGTCGGTGCGCACGTGGGTGAGGCGATCGAAGAGGGCGGAATCGTCGGGAGCGGACATGCAGACTCAGCGGGTGGCGGGTTCGGTGCTCGTCAACAGGCGTGCGTAACGGCGGTGGCGGTCGGCCAGGACCGTGTCGCCCCGTGCGGCATAAAGCGCGGCGAGGGCGGCCTGCGCCGCGGAATCGAAGGGATCGACATCGACGCCGGCGCGGTACTCGCGGAAGGCGGCGGCGGTGTCACCGGTCGCGAGCAGCAGCTTCCCCAGCGCCACGCGCGTCGGCGCGTGCTCCGGGTAGTCCTTGGCGGACGCCGACAGCACCGCTTGCGCCGAGCCCACGCGACCGAGGGCCAGGAGCGCTTCCGCGGTGCGTACGCTGAGGATCGGCGAGGGCGGTTCGTCGGGTGGGGCAGCCTTGTGGAACTCGACGAGGGCAGCGCCGGCCTGGCCGTGGTCCAGGAGGATGTCGCCGAGGCGGGCGAATCGGGCCAGGTCCATGCGCTGCCCGAGCTGGGGATCGGTCTCGAAGTCGTCGCCCGCCCCATCGAGAATCACCTTCGATTCCGCCAGCTTGCGACTCACCAGCTTGAGAGACTTCAGGTAGCCCTTCCAGCCGTCCAGAAACGCCGTGGTGCTCCCGCCGGCGCCCACATCGGCGACCGCCTGGAGCGCGTCGGTGCCGCCCCGGACCCGATCGAGCACGCGCGACACCGCGTCAGGACCCGCGCTGCGGCGCAGGTGGACGATCATCGTGGAAACCTGGGCGAACGCGAGCGCGGCCTCGTCGGCGGAGTCCAAAAAGGCCATCGACGGATGCATACGCGACAGGGGCACCAGCTTGTCCTGCCCGAGCGCCGTGGCCAACAAGGACTCCTGCGTGGGCGTCAGCGCCGCCGGCTCGTCCTGGCGCCACATCGATTCGTGGCTGCGGGCGATGCCCTCCTGCAGCCACACCGGGGCCTGGTCTTTGGTGCGCCAGGCGACGATGTAGTGGATGTACTCGTGGGCGATCGTGTCCTTCCAGCCGTAGCCGCGACCGAGCGCGCGGGGAGAGCTGACCAGCAGCCGCGTCCACTTCGACAGCGCGATGACGCCAGTCTTTCGGACCGCGTCGCCGGGGAGCGACGAGGCGTCGATGAAACGCTGCGCGGTGGGAAAGAGCTCCATCCGGACGCCCCCGGGGGGAGCGCCGCCAAGGATCGGACCGATCTCGTCGTGGGCGGCCTGGAGCGTCTCCAGCGCTTCGTCCAGGAGCACGTCGTCCATGCCCGCGCGGTAGCGGAGGGTGACGTCGGCGCGCGTGTGGGTCGTGAAGTCGGCCGTCGCATTCGCCACTCGCTCGAACAACGCGTACCGCTTGGCCAGATCGGGATCACCGCTGGCGTCGACCACGCCCTTGAGGCCATCGCGGGCCGCGGCGAACTCGCCCAGGTGGAAGGCGAGCTCGGCGCGCCCGGCGCGGTCCTCCGCGCTGTCGCCCAGGCCCGCCGCCGCCGCCTGCGCGCACGCGAGATCGGAGAGGGCGAGGCAGCCGACCACGTCGTTGCCGGCGCCGGCAAACGCGGCCGCGACCAGGGTCAGGAGCGTCACTGGCGCACCAGCTCTTCGTAGTAGCGCCGACTGGCGGCACGGTAGCTTTCGGGCACCTCGCCCTGCATCCCCTCGAGGAGCGCCTTGCGGTACGCCTCGGGCGTCTCGAACTCCTCCGGTGCGGGAATCGTGACCTCGATCGCGCCGCCGCCCTCGTCGGCGCCGCCGCCCGCGTCGTCCTCGTCGGCGCCGCCCGCGCCCTCCTCCTTCCCCGCCTTCCCGCCTCCCCCTTCCGCTTCCTGCTGCATGCGCCGCTGGTCCTTCACCGCCTGTCGAAGTGCCTCGCTCGCGCGGCGGAAGGCATCGCTGGCGGCGTCCTGCGCCCCCTCCGAGGCCATGGCGTCGCCTCGTTGGAGCTCTCCGGTGGCGCGCCGGGACTGGGATGCCCCCTCGCCCGCGGCCGCTTCCATCTCCGAGGCGTCGGACTGCATCTGTTGGGCGACCGTCTTGGCCGCCTTGGCCGCTTCGCCCGCGCGTCCCGCCACCCCCGCCTGGTCTCCGGAAAGGGACTTCAGCGCCTCGACGAGCGCGGGCGACCCGGATGACTGCGCCTCCCGGAGCTTTTGGAGCATGTCGGTGGCCCGCACCGCCGCCGACTGGGCCTCACCCAGGCTGCGGGAGGCCGCGGCCGCGGCGCTGGGATCGACCTGACCGGTGCGTGTCGCCGCATCGAGTCGACGGCGGGCGCGTTCGATCGACTGGACCGTGTCCTCGGCGCGGTCTGCCGCCTGTTGGCTGTCACGGGCGCGCACGCTGTCCCCGAGCCCTCTGACGTCGTGTTGTGCATCCGCGACGCCCTCGGACGCCGACCGCGATGGAAGCGCGCTCAAAGACGGGTTGGAGAGGGCGCGTTCGGCGGCCCTGGTCGCGGCGTCCACCTCGGCCCAGGCCCTCAGTCCTTCGTCCAGGCTCTGCCCGTGTTTCTCGCGCGACGCCTGGGTCCTGGCCTCGAGCGCCTCCTGGGCGGCGGCGAGGTCCCGGAACTCCTGATCGAGGCGCTCGATCTCCTTCTGGAGGGCGTCGTCGCTTTCGCCCGCACGTTTCTGGGCTTCGTCGACGCCCCCGGCCATCTCGTCGAGCAGGTCGGCAATCCGCCGGAGATCGGCGGTCTTGACCGACGGGTCCGCCCCCCTGGCCACGTCGCGCCGCGCCGCGGCCGTGGCCCCGTCCAGCTCGGCGGCGCGCGACTCCAGGAAGCTGCGCATGCTGCCCCGATCGAGTTTCCTGATGAGCACGCCGAGCGCATCCATCTGGCGGTCGAGACGGTCCAGGCGCGCGAGCGCCTGGGGGATGCTGAGCGCGTCGACGCTGTCCTGGAGCGCCCGGGCGTCGACCGCCAGGGCCTTGGCCAGCTCCACGATGGCCGCGTAGGCCTCCGCGCGCATCACCTTGTCGAGCGTCCAGACCGCCATCTCCAGGGCACGGACGTTCTTGGCCTGTAGCTCCGCAAAGGTGGTGAGATCGACGTTTCCGAGGGCCCCGACCGGCAGCCCGCGAACGAACGCGAGCAGATCCCGCCGGGCGCCGTTGACGTTTTGGATGATGCGCGCCTGAAAGTTCCGACGATCGATGCCCTCGGCGTCGCGCGCGGTCTGGTCGAACGCGGCGTACCGTTCGTCCGCCAGGCCGGCCCAGCTTGTCGCCGCCGCGCCCGTCTCGGCGGCGACCGCGGGGTCGAGCAGGAACGCGGCCAACGGCGGGATGAGCGCCGTCAACAGCGCCTCACGAAGCTCCCGGTTCTGCGCCTGACTGCCCGCTGCCCCGAGGACCGAGATCGTGAAGACCGATGACCAGCCTACCTTATGACCCGACACCTCGTCGTTGTCCCAGCCGCCGATTCGCACCTTGGCGACGTCTCCCGCAACGAGACCGAGCTCGGCCGCATGGAGCGTGGGCTGGTCGCTGAGCGCCCGCGGCGTGTCGAGCGGCGCGCGCACGGGCACCTCGGTGGTCTTCCCGCGCACGGTGACCTCGGCGACGATGCGCGTGAGCCCGTAGTCGTCTTTGACCGCAAAGCCGACCGAGAAGGGCTGATCGTTCGCGACGGACAGGCGGGCCTGGGTGGAGACCGCGACCGTGGGTGCGAGGTCCGGATCGGGGACGATCCGGAAGTCCGCGGTGGCGGTGCCATCGAAGCGGAAGCGCCACGTCGCCTCGCCCCCGACGGTGAAGCGCGCCCGGACGACGCGCCCGCCTTCGAGCGTGGCGGGAACCGGCTCCTGGTCGGAGACCTCCAGGACGGCGTCGGTCCATGGCTCGGCCGTCTTCGCGCGTACCTCGACCACGGTCCCCGGTGGGGCGTGCACCTCGCCGTTGGTGTTGGGCACCTCGAGCGGATCGAGCCGGGTGTACGCCGGATAGATGTAGCGGAGGGTGATGTCGCCGAGGAGGGCCCGGGGTCCGTCGGCGTGGACCGTACTCACGGCGGCGACGGCGGGCGTGCCCCCGAACAGCCGGCGCAGGGCCTCGACGGGGCTGAGCGGACCCACGACCGAGGCGATGAGGAGCGCGGCCGCGCCCAAGAAGGACCACCGCGCATCCCACCAGAGGGGCCTCAGCGGCCACACCTCGCCGGGGCGCACCGCGGCCAGCCGGGACGCCACGTCGTCCGCGAGGCGCACCAACAAACCGGGCGAGCCCATCGGCCGGGCAAGCCGATCGACGACAGTCGTGAGTGCGCCACGCAGACTCGGGGTGATCGCCTCGATGGCGTCGGCCTGGCAGCGAGGTGAAAGGCGCTTTCGCATGCCGCGGGTGCGGACGATGGCCAGGCCCAGGGCCACCACCCCGGCCGCCACCAGGACCAGCACGGCCAGCCGACGTGAGCCCTCTCCCACCGCCAGGGTCGCCACCGCCAGCCCCACCAGCAGCGCCGCCGCCGCGAGCGCGACCGCCCGAATCGCCGACAACCACGCGCTTCGGCGGGCCGTCAGGGTCAACAGGCGCTGGATTCGGACTACCGACTCGGGCACGACGTATGGGCGGACCCCCGAGGCGCCGCGTCGGTTCCCTAACACGCGGACAAGACCACGCCCTCACCCGGACAGGATGCAGACGAACCGGCTCCCCGTCCCGACGACGCTCCTCACCTCGATGCGCCCTCCGTGTTGCTCGACCATGCGCAGCGCGGTGGCGAGCCCCAAGCCCGTGCCCTGACCGGGGGGCCGGGTCGAGAAAAAGGGCTCGAAGAGGCGCGGGAGGTGCTCGGCGCTGATCCCCTCCCCGTCGTCCTCGACCGCAAGGTGGATCGCCGTCCCGACACGCTCCACCGACAACAAGACGTTGCGCGCGCCCGCCGCGGCCGCGTTGAGCAGCAGGTTGACCAGGACCTGGTGGAGCTTCGCCGCCTCGCCCACCACGCTGAGAGCCGGACCCGCTGAAACGCGGACGGTTACCCCTCGGAAGGCGACCTGGTGTTGAACGGTCCGGAGCGCCTCGGCCATGAGCTCGTCGAGCGCCACCGCCCCCGGTTCGGACTCGTCGGCGCGGGCGTAGTCCAGGAGGCTGCGGAGCAGGTGGTGCATCCGCTCGACCTCGACCTGCGCGCGCCGAAGGATCTCCCCGTTGTCAGCGGCGGGCGTGGCCACCAGAAACTCCATGTAGCCTCGCACCGCCGCGAGCGGGTTCCCCAGCTCGTGTGCCAGCCCGGCGATGAGTCGCCCGACCACCGCCAGTTTTTCACTCCGCACCAGGAGGTCCTGGGCCCGGCGGAGCTCGACATTCGCGTCCGCCAGCGAGCCCAGCTGCTCGACCGTCCGCGCCTGGTAGCTGGCCAGCGACTGCCCCATCGCCGACAGCGCGCCGGCCAACTCGGCAAGCTCCTTCGGCGCATCGTCGGGCACCGGCGTCTTGAACTCACCCGCGGCGATGCGGATCGTCGCATCGGAGATTCGCCGGATGGGATCGACGACGTTGCGCCGGAACAGCACCCAGCCGAAGACGCCGATCACCAGCGACGCGAAGAGCGTGTGCCCGATCACCACGCCCCACGCCGGACGCTCGACGCGCGCCAACGGGTAGCGCAGGCTGACGACCGCGCTGGGCCGCCCTTTCCCTACCGGCGCGACCACCCGCACCGAGTCGCCGTCGACCTCCGAATACACCGCGTGGGTGGCCACGGTTCGTTTCACCAGATCGTCGATCTCGCCCCCAGCGCCAACCACCGCTCCGTCCCGCACCGACCAGATGGCGAGCCCGTGCAGGCCGCTCTCCCGGTTCTTCTCGACGATGAGCTCCCACTGCGCGGGCGGCGCCGCGTCGACCTCGGCGGCAACCACCATCGCCGCACTCTCCGCGAGATCGACGGCGGCCTCCTGGAGTACGTAGCGTGTCGCGAGCCAAAAGACTCCCGCATCGAGGGCCGAAACGGCCACGGTCAACAGCGCGAGGTTGACTCCGATTTCCACCCAGAGGGCGGCACGACGGCGGGGAGCAGGGGCCACGGGCAGAGCCTACTCGCTGTACGGCATTCTGGCGCGCCTACGCGTTGACCCGCCGGTAGACCCCCACCACCACGCCCAACACCTGCAACTCGCGAGAGGAATCCACATAGATGGGCTCCATCTCGCTGTTCGCCGGCTGCAGACGGATGCGGTTGCGCTCGCGGAAGAAACGCTTGCAGGTGGCCTCGCCATCGACCATGGCCACCATGATGTCGCCGTTGCGACAGTCGGCCTGTTTGCGCACGAAGACGTAGTCCCCATCGAGGATGCCATCTTCGATCATCGAATTCCCGTGGACGACCAGCGCGAAGACGGGCGCCTGGTGGGGCATCATCGTCGCGTCCATGTGGAGGGTGCCCGCGTAGTTTTCTTCCGCAAGGATCGGCGAGCCGGCCGCCACCCGCCCGATGATCGGCACCGCGAGCGTGGAGTTGTCCCGGAACCCACCCCGCGCCTCGTGGCTGAGGCGGATGCCGCGGGAGGTGCGGGCGTCCCCGACCCGTTCAAGGTACCCCTTCTTGACCAGGGCCTTGACCTGGTCGGACACACCGTTGGTGGACCGGATCCCCAGCGCCTCCCCGATTTCCCGAAGCGTGGGCGGAATCCCCTTCTGATCCGCGTAGGCGGCTACGAAATCGAGCAGTTCACGCTGACGGGGCGGAAGCGGTTCCATGGTGCACTCCTGTACGCCTGCTCTACTGTACGGGCGCGCAGGTGTCAAGCACGACGGAATGAAGAATCGTCGGGCAGCGCCACAGCTTCGTCCACCCGCACCACCGAAGCCGGCAGCCAGGGCAGCCAGGGCTCGGGGACCCTGCTCAGGCGGCTCATGGTCATCCGAAGTGCGTCGCCTTGCGTCGGGACACGGGGATAGATGCGCAGGCCCATGTGCGCCTGCGCCGGCGTCTTGTCGGCCTTGCGACAGTTGCAGGCCCGGCAGGCAGTGGCGGCGTTCTCCCAGCAGGTGACGCCCACCCACTTTCGCGACCACGGCAAAAAGACCCTGCCGTCCCGCGCCTGCGCCCGCGGGATGACGTGGTCCATCGTGAGCTGCACCCGGTCGGGACGCCCGTCGGCCTGCACCGGCCGCAGGCCGCAGTACGCGCAGGTGAAGTTGTCCCGCGCCTGCACGCTGCGCGACGAGAACCGAACCTTCCCGCGCAGGACCGCATACCGCCGCAACGCGACGACGGCCGGCCAGGGCATCGCCAACGACGCCGACCGGACGTACCGGCCCGGCCAACTGTCGACCAGCACCACCTTTTCCGCGAGGGTCAGCTCAACCGCGCGCTCCCAACGAATGACCTTCATCGCGGTGTAATCAGCGTTGAGTTGCAAGACGTCGGACATCGGGACACACAGGGACCTCACGTCGATACGCACCCCCGCTTGACCCGTCAAGTGGCCTTGGGCGGGGCGCCGCCGCGCGGTTGGTACCGAGGAACTCGGAAGGTGACGGCGGCTGCGGCGAACTCCGTGCGCGCCTGCGCCAGACAGGCATCTGCGCCGTCCCTGTCAGATCGGCACCCCCCGTGGGGACGCGGCGCGAACCGGAACGGCAACACCTCCTTCAGCGAATATCGACCGGACGCCGCGAAGGATCGCGGCCGCGTCGCCCGACCACCCCTGAGCGCCAAGGGGTGACCTTCCGACGCCGGCAACCCCCGGGCGTCGCCCCCTGTCCACGACAAATCGTTGCGCGCACATCCGCGCCTCCAGTGAATGTCAGCCCCAGCGGCCGCGTCACTGGAGCGTGGACCAACCGGTCCCATCAACCGAGGAGTCATCAGATGAAACCCGCACTGTTCACCACTCTCGCCGCGCTCGCCCTCGCGACCATCTCCACCCCGGCCGAGGCGCGCTCGCGTCACAGCCGGAGCGGGGATCGAGGCATCGTGGAGGTCCAGAACCGCGCCGGCGTGACGTTGACGGTCAGCGTCGAGGGCGGCGGCACCCAGACCCTCTCACCCGGGGAGATCGAGCGCTTTTCGGCACCGGAAGGGCGCGTCGACGTCCGCGCCAGCTACGGGATGTACGGGACCAGCTTCTCGCTGTTCGCCAAGGAGGTGCGGGTCTACGACCACCGCGTGACCCGCGTCGACGCCACGGCCCCCCGCTCAGCCAAGGTCCGTCTCGTCAACGACAGCGGTGTCGACGCGGAGTTCTTCGCCGATGGTCGGGAGATCGCCGAGTTGAACAACGGTACCTCGCGCATCGTGAACCTTCCCGTCGGGGCAGTGGAGCTGACCGCCTACGCCCGGGGCCAGCGCCTCGAAGCGGAGTCGGTCTTCCTTCGCCCCTTCGATGAGACGGTGCTCGTCGCCGAGGCGCCCCGGTTCGGAGATCTCGTGGTCGACAACCCCCTGCCCATCACCGTCGAGGTCACTGTCGGCCACGCCGACCAGCGCATCGCCGCCGGAGGCCGCGCCGTCTTCCGGCACGTACCCGTGGGCATCGTAGAGGTGAGCACCGAGCGCATCGGGGGTCAACTCGTCGACCGCGAGCGCGTGAGTGTCCACCCGTTCAGCGGCGCGCGTGTGGTCATCGACGCGCCCGACACCGGCCTGGTCCAACTGCAAAGCCGAGACGATGACCTGATCCGCGTCTTCGCCGATGGCCGCGTCCTCGCCACGCTCGCGCCGCGTCAGGCGCTGACGCTGCTCCTGCCCCTGGGCGAGGTGTTGCTGGAAATGCGGACCCTCGACGGGCGGCTGGTCGAGCGGAGCTTCGTCCGGGTCGCGCCCTACACCGCGGCGGAGCTGGACTTCGGCAGGGTCGAGCGTGACCGCGGTCAGCACGCACCGGATGAACACCAGGGGTGCGACGGGGACCACGGGGACCATGACGACCACGAGCGCGACGAGCGCCGTCACCAGCCCGCGACGTACTGATACCGCCTGATCTTGATTCGGCTCGGCGCTCGCCTGTGCCCGACCCGTCCGGCTTCGTTGGGACCTCCTCACGTGTCTCGACACGCTCGTCTGCGTCCGTCGGTAGGAGGCTTGTCCAGGGGGGGGCAGGGGCCGCGCCACCCCGCCCCTACCGCGCCGAACCCGGCCTGCTCCTCATCGGCGAGCGGGCCGGTCGCGCGCTGGCCGAGGCGAGCGGTGGCCTCGCCGCCGTAGAGCGCCATCGCGCCCACGCCCCCCCGCCCTCATCCACCCGACCCGAACGTCCTCCCCACCACCTCCCGAAACACCCGCTCCACCGCGTCGGGATCCATCCCGGCCGCGGTGGCCTCCGCGCGAAGCCGCCGGAAGATGTCCCGCTCGCGCTCGGCATCCGCGGTGGGCACGCCGGCGGCGGCCTTCTGTGCCCACAGCGCCGACACCACCCGACCGCGCCGCCCGAGGAGCGCCAGGATGGCCTCGTCGATCCGGTCGAGTTCGTCGCGAGCGACCTTCATGGGTGCGCGCCCGCTCGCATCGTGCTCATCGTGCCCGCGGTGACACCGAACTGCTCGTGCGCCGCGACCCGGCGCAACACCTCCCCGGCGGTCATCGTGCCCGCCAGGAGCGCGGAATACGCCGCGAGCACCCCGGCGGCCTCGGCCTGCGACTCCCACACGAACTCCACCCGGAAGCGACGCACCCCGGCCGCGAGCAGGCGGGGCACGGCGCGCGCAGCCGACTGGGCGCGGGCGTCGAAGACGGTGTTGCGACAGCCGACGTCCACGACCACCGGATGTTCGCGGCCGGCATCGTCCTTAAGCGCAACACGGTGTGCCTCACAGGGACGACCGCACGTCTTGTAGTCGCGACCCGTAGACAGCGTGTGGGCGTAGACGCAGTGCTCGGTGTGGAAGGTGCTGATGTGATGGTGGGCGACGACGGTGAGGCGCTCCGCCGGAAACCTGATCAGGAGCGCCATCACCTGCGCCTCGTCCAGGTCGTGGGCGGCGGTGAGGGTATCCGCGCCCCGCGCGAGAAGGTGGTGCCCGGTCACCGAGTTGGTGACGTTGAGGGAGAAGTCCCCGTGGACCACCGGCCGTTCGGCCACGGGCCGCTCCGAGAAATGGACCAGACCCGCCCAGTGTCGCACCAGCACCGAGTCCGGCCGAAGCGCCGCGATACGCCGATCGATGGCTTCTTCGCCCGGTTTATGCACGCGCGTCGTGGCGATGCCCACCGTCAGTCCCGCGGCGCGGGCCCGTGCGACGGCGCGGCCGAGGCCCACCATCTCCATCCAGTCCAGCTCCACGTTGGGCCAACCCGCGGCGAGGACCGCGTCGAGTTGGGCGTCGGTGCGGCAGAGGGGGATGAGTTCGGGTGTGGCCGCCGGGCGCCAGGGTCGAGCCGCCTGGAGGGCCACCGCCTGCGCCACCAATCGTTCCGTCACGCCCTCAGGAGAGACCTCGTGCCGCAAGCTGGCCAGGAGCCGGTCCAGCAGCAGAGGGCTCAGCGCCCGCCGACACGCCTTGAGCGCGGCGGGCGCAACGTGCAGACCGGCAGCGAGCCCGCTGGCATCGAGCTGACGCAGGCGGAACGGGGTTCCGCCGAAGGTGCCGAGCTTCTGGCGCAGCAGCGTCGTGTCCAGGCCCGCACCCGAGGCGACGGCCAGCGCGTCGACGGTGGCCTCCACCTGCACGTCCCGGCACCGCATCTGCACCCGCAGCGGCTGGCCGAGGGTGCCGGAGACGACCACGTCGACCGGAAGGCGGCCCTCGGGCTCTCCCTGAAGGCACAACCGGTCGGCTTCAACGTCCAGTCGCGGATCCCGGGTGATCCAGACGAGGTCGCCCACCGAGACGCGGGCGAGACTGGTGTTCTCCCTCGGGAACTGCAGCCACCAGCCTTCACCCGCCGGCGCGACGCCCCAGAGGGTGCCGCCCGGCTCCTCGGCCTCGGGACGGCCGGTGTCGAAGCCGACGCCGAGGCCCGGAATCGGGGTGATCGCGGCCTCGACCTGGGCGCCCGCCTCGGTCGCGACCGCCCCCGAAAGGGCGATGCCACCGCTGCCCTGGCGCCGGCTCCGCTCCACCCGCACGCTGGACCTGCCGACCTCGACCACCCGCCCCAGGCACACGCCCCGGTGCTTTGGGAAACGGCCTTCGACGAGGCGCTGGTGGTCGCTCCCCGCGAAGAAGCCCTCCCCCAGCCCGCGCGAGTACGACAGCGCCATCCGGGCGAGGGCGGCTGCCGGCGCCAGCGCGTCGCCCGCTTCCAAGGCGTCGAGCGCGCGCCGATAGCCCTGGACCGCCGTCATCACGTAGGCCGGCCCTTTCATCCGTCCCTCGATCTTGAGGCTGGCGACACCGAGCTTCACCAGGCCGGGGAGCGCCAAGAGCGCGGCCTGATCCAGCGGCGACAACAGGTAGCGCACGTCGGCGGTGTCGACGGGTCGGCCATCGACGACGAGGGTGTAGGGCAGCCGGCAGGACTGCGCACACTGCCCCCGATTGGCGGAGCGCCCGCCCCAAGCCTCGCTGGTGAGGCACTGCCCGCTCCACGACACGCACAGCGCACCGTGGACGAAGACCTCAAGCTCCAGGTCCGTCCCCGCCGCGACCCGAGCGATCTCCGCGAGGCTCAGTTCGCGGGGCAGCACGATGCGCCGACAACCGAATGACGCCGCCAACCGCGCCGCTTCGGCGCTGGAGATGGTCATCTGGGTCGACGCGTGCACGTGCATGGTCGGCGCCAGCGCCACGGCCAACAGAGCCACCGCGGGGTCCTGGACGATGACCGCATCGACCCCGGCGAGCGCGGCCGCCCGGAGCACGGATTCCAGGAGCGGCAGCTCGTCCTCGAAGACCAGCGTGTTGAGCGTCAGGAAGGCCCGGGCGCCGCTGCGGTGGATGCGGTCGACCAGCGCCGGAAGCGTCGCGACCGGGAAATTCTTGGCCCGGGCGCGGGCGTTGAGTCCTTCGTCCAGACCGAAGTAGACCGCATCCGCTCCGCAGGCGAGGGCCGCGGCTAGGGCCGGTTCGTCCCCGGCTGGGGCGAGAATCTCGGGTCGCTTCATCACGCGGGGGCCTATCCCGGGAACACCGCCTGACCGCGCCCGCTCCGGGGGGCGTTACGGGGGGCCGGCCCCCCGTCCCCAGATCGCCCGGACCATACTGATAATCGTCGCGACATCTATGGAAAGGCAGGGTGTTCCCCAGCCACAACTCTTCCGATAGCAGGGCTGACACCACAGCCGCGTGGGCCGCTCGACGGGAACGCCGACGCCGGTGGTTTCCGGGGCCGTGGACGCGTGGACCATCACCACCGGCACGCCACACGCCGCGGCGAGGTGGGCCGCACCGGAGTCGTTGCTGACCAGGGCCGCGCATCCGGCCAACGAAGCCGCGAAGTCGGCGAGCGAGAGCCCTTCGTGCACGGGCACGCCGCGCAAGCCCGCCCGCACCGCCTCGCCCTCGCCCGGACCGCAGAACGCCACCGTCGGCAGACCCAACCCGGCGGCGAGCGCGCCGAATCCTGGCCAGCGCGCGGTCCGGGTCGGGGTCCAGGGATTGAGGGCCACGAAGCGCTCTGGGAGCGATGCGCGCGCCCCACGCGGTGAAAACACCGCAGGCCCGGGACGTGGTGCTCCGGCTGCGAGCACGATTCTGGCGTATCCATCACGACGATGCTCCACCTGGGGGGTGAGCGTTTTCCGATACCGCGAACGAGGCCCGATGCCGATGGTCGGCAGATGCCGCCACAACCGCGACGCGTGCCAACTCGGCTTGAACATCACCGCGAGCTCTGCCGCGGCGGGCACCTCGTCGCCGTCGTGGACCTCGAGCCCGGCGTAGAGCTCCCGCGCCCAGCGCCCGTTGGTGTGCACCACGGTCGGCCCCAGCGTGGCCAGGCTCCAGATCCCGGGGAGCGCCATCACCGCGTCTCCGAGGTGATCCGGCGCGCGGACAACCACCCGTGGCGGCGCCATCACCCGTCGGGAATCGTCGCCGGCGCATCGCGACGACCGATGCGCCGCCGGCCCAGACCCCCGTCTCCAACGCGCGTCCATCCCCACAGACTGCGCCTGATGCTCGGCTCGGTCAAGGTGCGCGATGACACCAGACTGATGCCGGCTACGGCGGGTCGATCTTCACGGTGTCGAAGGGCACGGTGGCATCGTCCTCGGTGTACCACCGGATCTCGATGGTGGCTCCGAACTCGCTGACCGCCAGGTGAGGCTCCAGACAGGCCGGCGTCGCTTCCTCTCCCGCAGTCCACGACTCGAAAATCTCGACGAGGTCGCCGTCGGTGGTGATCGTAGGCTCGAAGACATCCTCGAGATTGTGGCCCACGACCGGCGTGCGGTAGACGTCGACGGTGTCGCCCTCGATCGCGGTCGCCACCACCGGATCGGCCGGGTCATCGGGATCCACGTTCTGGCAGCCCTCGGTCGAGATCGCCAACTTGGGGTCGCCGACGCAGGCGAGGAGAGACCAAAGCGAAGCCATCAGCATGTGCACACCTTCCTACCCGTACCGGGCGAGACCCCGCGCGTCGAGGACTTCCAGCACGTCCCGGACACGTTGGGCGTGGCTGCGCCGAGCCACGAGGATCACGTCGGGCGTGTCCACGACGATCAGATCGTCGACTCCGACCAGCGCGACGAGCTTCCCGTCGGCGTGAACCAGGTTGCGGCGGGCATCGATTTCCACCATCTCTTTGCACAGCCCGGCGCCCCACGCCGCGGCCGGGAGGACATCGTCGAGGGCGGGCCAGCTCCCCACGTCGCTCCACCCGCAGTCCAGCGGCACCACCCGCACGTCCGGGTGTCGCTCCAAGACCGCGTAGTCGAAGCTGGTGGCCTCGAAGGACGGCCAGACCTCGGCGAGCCCCGCCCCGCGGTCGAGGCGCTCGAGCGCCGCCGCGCTTCCCGGACAGTGCTGTCGCAGCGCCGCCCGGAAGGCATCCAGCCGAAAAACGAAGATGCCGGCGTTCCATAAATGTCGACCACCCCCGAAAAGGGCGTCGGCGACGGCCTGGGGAGGCTTTTCGACAAAACGAGCCACCCGCCCGTCAGCCCCGGGCTCGATCCAGCCGAAGCCGGTCTCGGGGCGGGTCGGCCGGACGCCGAGCGTCACCAGCGCCCCCCCCTGCGAGACCGCAATCGCCTGCCCCAACGCCATGGAGAATGCGTCTGGCATCGCGACGTGATGATCGCTCGGCAACACGACCACGAGCTCCGCGCCGCGCAACCCCGCCTGCCACGCGCCGAGCACGATGGCCGGCAGGGTGTTGCGCGCGCTCGGCTCGACGATCAGCTCGGCGCCGGCCGCTTCGGCCCGGACGGCCTCGAGCATGTCGGGACCGGTGACCACCAGCCTGGGCCCGGTCACGACGCCGTCGAGCCGCGACAGCGTGCGCGCCAGCAGCGTGCCCTCCCCGGTGAGGTCCAGCACCTGCTTGGGGCGCGCCCGTCGCGACAGCGGCCAGAAGCGGGTGCCCCGGCCCCCGGCGAGGATGACGGCGCCAACGTTCATGCGCAGGGGTAACCTCCCGCGGTCAGAACAGCCCCGGCCTCAGTTGCCGCATCACCTCGTACGCCACCACGGCCGCCGCATTTGACAGGTTCAGGCTCCGCGTGGGGCCGACCATCGGGATGCGCCACGCGCCGCGCCGCGCCGTCCACTCCGGCGGCAGACCGACCGATTCGCGCCCGAAAACCAGGACGTCGTCGTCCAGAAACGAGAGCCGCGTGTAGGGCGTCTGCGCGTGGGACGACAGCGGAAACACCCGACCCGCCACCCCCGCCCCCGGCGGTCCCGGCCCGCCGTCCAGCCACCGGTCGAAGTCGTCCAGGTCGACATGCTCGACGACATCGACGTGTTTCCAGTAGTCCAGTCCGGCGCGGCGCACCGCCTTTTCATCGGTCTGGAAGCCGAGGGGGTGCACGAGGTGGAGGCGAGCGCCCACGTTGAGGCAGAGCCGGCCCACGTTTCCGGCGTTGCCGCCGATCTCCGGAGCGACCAGCGCCACGTGGAATCGCGGCGGCGTCAGGGGCGCCCGATGCTGCGGTATTCGAGGCCCGCGCCCCGAACATCCGCGGGGTTGAAGATGTTGCGGCCGTCGAAGACGGTGGGGGTGCGAAGGGCCGCCGCCAGGGCGGCGAAGTCCGGGTTGCGGAACTCGTTCCACTCGGTGACCAGCACCAGGGCGTCGGCGCCCCGCACCGCGTCCATGGGCCGACCCGCGTACTCGATGCGATCGCCCAGCACCCGGCGCGCTTCGTGCATGGCCTCCGGGTCGTAGGCGATCACGGTGGCGCCGGCGGCGCGCAGACGCTCGATCACGGTGAGCGCGGGCGCCTCCCGCATGTCGTCGGTCTCCGGCTTGAACGCCAGCCCCCACAGCGCGATGCGCTTCCCGGTGAGGTCCGCGCCGAAGCGCGCGATGACCATGTCCGCAAGGCGATGCTTCTGGCGTTCGTTGACCTCCTCGACCGCGAGCACGACCCGCATGGCCATGCCGTGCTGTTTGGCGGTGTCGACGAGCGCGCGGACGTCCTTCGGGAAGCAGCTGCCGCCATAGCCGGCGCCCGGGAAGAGGAACCGTGGGCCGATGCGACTGTCGCTCCCGGCGCCGCGGCGCACGGCATCGACATCGGCGCCGACGAGCTCGCAGAGGGCGGCGATCTCGTTGATGAACGAGATCTTCGTCGCCAGGAATGCGTTCGCCGTGTACTTGCACAGCTCGGCCGAGCGATTGTCCATGAACAGAATCGGCTTGCCGGTGCGCACCAGCGGGGCGTAGAGCCGCTCCATGAGCTGCTGCGCCTCGGGCGACGCCACGCCGCACACGATGCGATCGGGACGCAAGAAGTCGTCGATGGCCGCGCCTTCCTTCAGGAACTCCGGGTTGCTGACCACCTCCACCGGGTTGTCGGTCTGGGCACGGACGTGGGCGCGCACCCGGTCGGCCGTCCCCACCGGCACCGTGCTCTTGATGATGAGGGTGACCGGGCCGTCCGCCTGCGCGGCGACCTCGCCGGCGACCGCGAACACCCCGGTGAGATCTGCCGAACCATCGGCCGCGGAGGGCGTCCCCACCGCGATGAACACCACCCGGCTGTGCAGGAGACCGGCGGCCAGATCCCGGGTGAAGCGCAAGCGCCCCTCGCGAACATTGCGCTCCAAGAGCTGGTCCAGCCCCGGCTCGTAGATGGGCACGCGCCCGGCGAGCAACGCGGAGATCTTCGCCTCGTCGCTGTCGACACAGGTGACGCTATGACCGAGGTCGGCCATGCACACACCGACCACCAACCCCACGTACCCGGCGCCCACCACAGAGATGTTCATGGGGACGGCGGTTAACATCGATCATGCAACGGGGGGCCGCGAGGAGCTCCTGTCCACCGACCAAGGCCTCCCGTTCGACCACGAGGGCTGAGCGAGGTGGCGGCCTCAGTGATGCTGTGCTCGGCGGACCACGCTGGCGAGTCCCCCATGTCGCTCCGGCCGCTCGTCTTCTCCATGCCCGCTTGTCCGGACCGGCGGGCGCATTCCTCGGACTTCTCGCGGTGGTACTGACGCCGAGCACGGCGTGGGCAATCTCAATCAACAACCTCACCTGCGTGCCGGGAAGCAACGCGCTCCGCCTGGACTGCACCGTGGAGACCAACGTACCAGCCACCTCCGTGAAGATAGGACTCCGGGGAGCTCAATCCCCCTCGTATCCGGGGGCTCGGTACGAATGCGGCCGAAAGGAGCTGAGCGAACGCCTCGACCATACCTGAAAGCGATTCATGCTTCCACATGCGCACCATCTCCGTCCACGTCTCCGACTCGGACGATCAGGCGTAAAAGCCGCTCGCCGTCCGAACCTCGCGCCCCGTCGCCCAGCTCATTCGCGAGGCCATGTGCGGCCACATCCTTCCTACTCCCGCCGCCGTCGCATCCACAACGCCGCAAAGCCCACCGCGATCCACGGCGCCGCCGGAATCGCGCTGCAGCCCCCGTTGCAGGCGCTGCCGCCGGTGTCGACGGTGCCCCCGGTGTCGCCGCCGCAGCCGCCACCGCAGCCGCCACAGCCGCCACCGGTGTACTCGACCGGACCCAGCCAGGCGTAGGCGCCCAACCAGTCCTTGTCGCCGCCGGTCTCGCTGACCGACAGCTCGGTCAGACCGAGCCCGGAGAAGCTCGGCAACCCGAAGGAAAGGTCCGCGAGCAGCGGCCCGGCCACCGAGTCGAGCACCGTGCCCAGGAGCCCACCGAAGTTGGCGACCATGTACTTGTTCGCCGCCGGATCGACCTCGTTGTAGCTGACGCTCGGGACAAAGTTGGCCGGGTCCAGGTCGACGTCGATCGCGAGCTGACCGGTGGCGCTGTCAAGGTTCAGATCCGCCCCCGCCGCCCCGTCGAGCTGGGTGGAGATGAGCCGCGCCGCGCGGCCGTCGAGCGCCGCGTAGAAGTCGAGGTGCAGTTCGTTGATGGCCAGTCCGATGTCGTGGACACCGGTGTAGACCACCTCGGGCGGCTTGGCGGGGCGCACCGAGAGTTCGACCGGCACCGCCTCCGGGAACAGCGGCGCGAACACATCGCCGGTGAGCCCGTTGAGGATCGAGGTGTCCAGCGGGATCGGGCTCGAGGCGGGATCGAGCTGGTAGCAGAGCAGACCGCCCCGCCACAACGCGTAGAGCGCGCTGTTCGCGAAGTCGTCGCCGATGAGCGCGCCGAAGTGGTAGTCGCCGCCGACGCCGTTGGGTACGTCTCTGGGCTCGGGCAACTCGGAGTCGGTGCGGAGTGAGCCGCCGGGGTCGTAGGCGCGGATGCAGTCGGCGGGCGCACCGTCGAAGCTGCCCTCCATCCACAGCCGCAGCGACGCCGGGGTGATCTCCACGTTGCTGGGCTGCAGCAGCAGGTGCACGAGCGCCCCGTTGAGCTCGAGGTCCTGCTCGATGGTCGCCGCCGAGAACGCGTCTTCGATGGTCTCCTCGAGCGTCGGGCCGAGCGCCTTGATCTGGTCCTGCAAGGTGCTGTCGAGCGCGCCGATGAGCAGGTCGTAGATGCTGAGTCCGACCAAATTGAGCACTTCCTCGACGCTGCCGATCGCGCACTCGCCCAGGTAGATGTCGTTGGCGCCGTCGAGTTCGTACACCACGACGATCTCCCCCATCGTGGCATCGAGCGTGCGGCGCCCGCTGCCGTCGTCCACCACGGTCATGCGCATGGTGGTGCTGACATCGACCGGGAAGGGGTTGACGTAGCCGACGCAGGTGTCGTCGAGGCACTCGAGGCTGAAGTACAGGTCGAAGGGGTTGGCCGCGTCATTGATGCTGACCATCAACGAGGCGTTGATCTCCAACACGCCGTCACCGGGCTTGATGGTGGTTTCGACCACCTCGATCGCCACCGCGCCATTGGTGAGTTTGTACTCGTAGCCGCCCAGGTAACACTGGCCGAACAGCCCGGGGTCCCCGTCCCCGGTTTCGGGGATGTCGATGGCGCTGGGCAAGAGCTCCGGGATCAGCGCGGCGACTGCGTCGAAGCCGCCCTCGGTGATGTCGATCGACACGCCCGGATTGATGACTTCACCCGGCGGCCAGGTGGCGGCGGTGGCGACGGTGGCGACGGTGGCGAAAAGGGCGACAAGCACGGAGACTCCGCGAGCAGATGGGCACAATAGCGGACCCACGGCCGGTCCACAAGGAAGAGCGGGAACCGACCCGGGGAATCGGCGGTCCTCCATGCTACGTGCCCGCCCGGAGTTGCCGTGCTCGTCGTCTTCGCCCTGGTGACCCTGACCCGTTCGGCCGTCGCGGGCGTCTACGATGCGCTGACGGAGCCGTTCGCCGCGACACCCGACGCGCTTCGCGCCGCCGCCGACGCCGTGGCGGCCCTGCCCACCGATCCTCCGGAGGCGCCGAGGCGGGCCAAACCGGGCGCCGAGACCAAACCCGAGAAGAAGGACACCCGGAAGAACAACGAGGACAAGCCCGCCACCATCGAGGTCCTCCGGTCCATCCACGTCCGCTTCGACGCCGCGGGGCTCACCACCACCACCCGGCACGACATCTGGCGGATCGAGCGCGACGACACGTCGCTGCGGACCGGAACCATGCTGTGGGACCCCTGGCGCGAGGCGCGACCGGCCGTCGACCTCCGCGTGGTCAGCCCGGACGGAAAGGAGAGGCGGCTGGATCCCGTCACGCTCGTCGAGCAGTCGGTCGCGACCGGGGTCGGCGAGATGTACGTCGACACGCGCAAGCTGATCGCGCCCCTGCCGGGGGCGCGCAAGGGGGCGATCGTGGAGCAGCACGAGACCGTCGCCCAGATCAGGCCCTTCCTGACCGACGCCCAGAACGGATACATCCCGGTCACGATCCAGCGGATCGGTCGGGCCGAGGTGGTGCTCGACGCACCGCTGACTCTGCCCCTGAGGTTCGACTCCAAGAACATGGGCAGCGCCAAGGAGTCCCGCTCCGGGGGCCGGCGGCTGGTCCGCTGGGTGATCGACGACCCGGCGCTCCTCGCCTGGCCGCCGGAGCTGGCCCCACGCGAGAACTATACGGTCCGCTACGTAGCCTGGTCCACGGCGGCAGATTGGAGCGGAATCGCGAGTCAATACTCCAAGCTCGTCGACGAAAAAGCGATCCTCCCCCCGGAGGCAGAGGCGGCAGCGAAGGCGATCCGGGCCAGCGAAAAGGACGACCGCCGCGCGGCAACGGCCATGGCGTTGTGGATCAACGAGCGCGCCCGCTACGTGGCCGTCGAGCTCGGCGCCTCGGCGGTCGTGCCCCGGCTGCCCCGAGACGTGCTCGCCCGCGGCTACGGGGACTGCAAGGACAAGGCCACCTTCCTCGTCGCGATGTTGCGCAGCGCCGGTATCGCCGCCAACGTCGCCTTGCTGCGCGCCGGTTGGGACGCCGATGTCAACCCGGCGCTCCCGGGACCGAACCTCTTCAACCACGCCATCACCGTGCTGACCGGAGCGGCCGCGCCGATCTGGATCGACCCCACCCAGCCCGAACTCCCCGCCGGCGTCCTGCCTGCCGCCGACACCGACCACTGGGCGCTCATCGCCTCTGCGGGCACCCGTTCCCTGGTCCGCACGCCGCCGGCCAGGCCGCTCACCGCTCGCTTGGACAAGGAGATCGTCGCCGCGGACTACGGAGGCGCCAGCTACCGGCAGTCGATCACCTTTCTGCCCGAAACCGCGGTGGGTATCCGGGAAGACGCGCGTCGCACGTCGCTGGCGGAGCTGGTGGACAAGGCGGTCGAGGACGCGACGGAGGGCGGCCGCGCCCGGACCGCCGCGATGACCTACGACCTCGACCTTGTGGACCTCGACCGTCCGACCACCGAGACCCTGTCGCTGACCGGCGTCCGCGAGCTGTTCGTCAAGCCGGGCGACTTCAGCCTCAAGACCGGCCCTGGTGTGTCACTGGGGGCGCTCCCGACCCGATGGCAGCTGGGTCTCGTATCCGACGAACACATCCGCGTGCTGCCGATCGAGATGCGGGCCATCCAGCAGAGCGCCAGGGTCGTGGTGCGGCCGCCGCGCGGCTACATCCTCGCGTCGCTGCCCGCGCCCGTGAACGTGACCTGGCCCGGCGGTGCGTTCGTGTGGAGCTGGGAGCGACTGGAGGGTGGTGCGGTGGGCTGGAGCAGCAGCATCGAGGTGCCCCGATCCGTGGCCCTGGCCGACGTCGAAGGCTTCGTCGCCGCCGCCGAGCAGGCCCGGGAGGCCGCGGAGGTCACCCTGCGCTTCCTCAACGAAGCCCAACGCCTGGACGAGGCCGGAGAGACCAGCCGCGCGCTCCGGGAGTGGTCCCGGCTGGCGGGGTTGCCCGACGCCCTCCTCGCCGACCGCGTGGGCTACGCCCAGGCTCTCAACGCGGCCGGGTACGCGGCTCGTGCCCAGGCAGTGGTCGCGACACTACCTGTGAACGACGACACCGAAGACCTCTTCGTGACGCTGGCCTGGGACGCCGCCATGCAGGCCCCCTACGGCTTCGGCATGGCACGCCGTTTCGCTCCGGCGTCGTTCCGTACGCGAGCGCGGTCGCTTTTGGCCAGGCTCGAGGCGACCGACGACGACCAGCGCGCCGAGTTCTACCGGGGCCTGCTCGGCCGCATGCAGCTCTTCGACGACATGGGCATCTACGGCCGAGGCGACGTGGAGGCGGCCGTCGCGACGGTTGGCGACGAGCTCGAGCTGTTGAGGGGACCGGTCTCGCTGTTGTTGAGCCTCGGTGACGGCGAGGCGGCCAAGGAACAGACCCGGTGGGCCAAGGACGACCGGCGCCGCGGGGAGCGCGTCGCGGCCTTCCTCCTGGCCGGCGACCTCGACGCGGCGCAGAAGGAGGCGAACGTCCTGGCTCCCGATGGTGCACAGCTCCGAAAGGTCTACAGTGAAGCGGTCTCCGCGCTCGGCTACGCCCGTCAGTGGGACGCCGCCCGCCAGGTGGCGTCCTTGATCCCAGATTCGGAGGAAGCCAAGGATCTGGTACCTGAGTTGCGGCGCTGGACCGAATACGATCCCGACGAGGACACGCCCCTCGGGGCCACCCGGCGTTACATCCGCGCGATCGGCGATCCCGCCCACGAAGGCGAGATCGCCGCGACTCTGACCGCCTCCTCCAGTCGCGACAGCACGATGCCGTGGACTGCGGGCGGCAAGTCAGCCACCGACTACCTGCTGGACCGGGCGATGACGCCACGCACGCTCGAGATCGACGGGGACGCCGCCGGCGGCTTTCGGCTCCGTTGGGAGCCCCTGTGGACCCGGACGCCCTTCCGGTACTACGTCGTCCGTGAGAAGAAACAACTCAAGGTGCGCGCCCACGGAGGGGAGGAGGCGGAGCTGGCCGAAGAAGCAGGCGCGCGCCTCGACGCCGGTCAGCTCGCCGGTGCGCAGCGTTGGCTCGACTGGGCGCTACTGGATGACCAACGCCCGGCCTCGAGCGTGTACGCGGGCCTCTGGACCCGAGACGGCGACCGCAGCGCCGACCGCGCCCGGCTGATCATCGCCATCCTCCGCGCGGGCGAGCGGGGGGGCGACGCCGAGGCCAGTTCGCGCGCCAAGACCCTGCGCACGGCATGGCTCGCCGGCACCGCGGACGCGGCGGTGGGGCCGGCCCTCTTTTCGAGCCTGTACGTTTCGGGCGACGTCGCCGGTGCCTTGGCCCTCACCGACGACCTGCGGGCGCGCGGCGGAGACGCGCTCACGGTCAATCCGCTGCGGGTCCAGGCCCTGGCCAGGCTCGGGCGCGCCGACGAGGCCCACAAAGAAGCCCGCGCCTCGCTGGCGGGGGCCGTCGACACCGCCGACCACTGGACGCTCCTGGTGTCGGCCCTCTCGGGCGGCGGCGCCTTCGACGCCGCCGTGCGGCTGGGTCGCGATGGCGTCGCCCGCTTCCCCAAGGACGCGAGCCTGCTCAACCAGACCACCTGGCCGATGCTCTTTGTACCGGCGCTCCCCGACGACGCCGTCTCCTTCGCCGACCGCATCCTCGAGGGCCAGTGGTCGTCGGGCCGGGCGCACTCCAGCGCGTGTGTCTACGCCGCCGCTGGACGCACCGACCAGGCCCGCGCGCTCGTGCAGCGCTACGTGGACGAACACGACGGGGACATGGACTCGTCGTGGTCTTTCGTCTGGGGTCGCATCGCCGAGGCCGACGCCGAGTTGGTCGTCGCTCGCCAGGCCTATGCCGCGGTCACCGACGACACCGAAGACGCAGCCTCGGTGGGCGAGTTGGCCCGACGTCGACTCGCGGTCATCGGCCTGAAGTAAGCCCAGGTCGCGATGCCAGGGCCACGCCGGCTCCGGAGACCGCGGTCGCACCCGGCGGCAGGACCACGGTGGTCCAGAGACCAAACGCCGCCCCGTCGATCTCGCCCGCCCCCTCGATCAGGGTCAACGCCTCCCATCCATGGCGCACGGCCGGCAGGGTCACGCGCTCGACGACGAAGTGTGGCGCTTCGATCAGGCGCTGGATCCCCGGCGCGATCTCGAGCGGGCGCCGGAACGGGCTCGGCAGCGGTTCCCGGCGCGCCACGGCGCAGGCGTGATCCAGGTGCAGCTCACGCCCGCGGCCCCAGTCGTACAGCCGCCACGTCAGATCGATCGGCTGCTGCACTTCGTACAAGAGGAGCCCCGGCCCGATGGCATGGATGGTCCCAGGTGGCACCTCGATGACATCCCCCGCCTGGGGGTACAGCCAGGCCAGATCGGCCTCGATCTCTCCGCTCTCGGCTCGCTCGCGGAGCTGCCGCTCGCTGAGCGGGCGGGCCAGACCGTACGCGATTCGCGCACCGGGGGTGGCTTCGAGAACGACCCAGGCCTCGGCCTTGCCGTGGGGGGCGCCCACCCGCTCACGCGCCTGGACATCCCCCGGATGCACCTGGACCGACAGGATCTGCTGGGTGTCGAGCAGCTTGACCAGGAGCGGGAAATCGACGATCGCGCCGAAGGGACGATCATCGCCGCGGACGCGGTTCTCGCGCCAGACCTCCCAGGACTCGCCGATCACGCCCTCGCCTTTTCCCAGCGCCGCCAGCCGGTGCCCGCCCCACGGCGGCCGGGTCAGATGCGGAACCAGGTGGAGCGGCGACAAGCGCGTCACGGTAGCCCGCGGGGGGGACCCGGGCGACATCACCGCCGGACGCGCGTCGTCAGCCACGCTTCCACCGCCTGCTCATCGGGAACGGCCTCCCACGGCGCCGTACCCACCGAGACCGCGGTCGTCGGGCCCAGAAGCCCGGTTCCCCAGCGAACACGCACGTCCACGCCCTCGAAGGTGCCCGACGCCGCGACGAACGAACGCATCCCCTCACGCTCGAAGGACAACCCGAGCGCCGTCACGACCGGCAGGGCCTTCGTGGTCAGCTCTACCCGGTTGATCCAACCCGCGAGCCACGCGAGCCAGACTCCGGCGATACTCAGCAGCAACCCCGCGAGGAAGCACCGAATCACCGACTCGTCCAGGTAGAGCGTCGCTACCCCTCGAAGTCCACGTCCGCCCCCTCCCGGGCGACCATCACCCGCATGTCCTGGTACCCGCCAGACCACCGGTCGGAAAGCCGGTCGAGGTCGTCATCCGACGCGTCGGGGGAGTGGTGGAACAGCGCCAGCTTCCGCACGTCCGCCGCGCGACAGAGCGCCGCGGCGTACTCCGGATACCCATGACCCCACGTCATCTTTTCGAGGTACTCAACCTCGGTGAACATCGTATCGACGGCCACGAGGTCCGCGTCGCGCAAGAGCTTGATGAGCGCCGCCTCGCGGCTGTTGGGCGCCTGCCCACCGGACAAGGCCTCGCCAGGGCGCGACAGGGGCGAGGTGTCGGTGAGGTAGGCGACCTTGCGACCTCCACCCTCGACGACGTACCCACAGGCCCCGCCGGGATGGTTGAGCTGGGTGGCGGTTATCTGGTAGCCACCCCGGGTGATGGGGCGTCCCGGCCGAAGCGCCTCGAATTCCAGTGGCGCGGGCAGGTCGTGCATCCGCAGCGGGTGGAGCACGCCGTTCATGTACCGGCCGAGCCGATCGCGGGTGCCCTCGGGCGTAAACCCCGGCGCGGCCACCTGCACCTTGAAGCTCGGCGCGAAGAGCGGCGCGAAGAACGGAAAGCCGAAGAGATGGTCGAGATGGAAATGGGTGAAGAACAGGTTGACGGCGCGCTCGGGTCGCCCGAGGAGCTCCCGACCGAGCACCCGCGCGCCCGTGCCCGCATCGAAGATGCAGGGTGCCTCCCCCGGAAGTTGCAACTCGACGCAGGAGGTGTTGCCCCCATATCGCGCAGTATCTGCCCCTGGAACGGGGATGGAACCCCGTACCCCCCAGAACCGCACCCGCATTACGAGATCCTCACGGCGTCAAGCACCCGGGCAACGTAGCCGACCGCGCGCCCAGGGCAACCCGACGCCGCGAGATGGTGCACGGTACTGGATTCGAACCAGTGACCTTTGGCTTCGGAGGCCAACGCTCTATCCAGCTGAGCTAACCGTGCGTTCCGGCGCGCAACTACCCACCGGAGGCGCCCGCGTCAAGCGCGCCCAGCCACGCCCGCATCTGCGGAACGACGGTGAGGCGCCAGGCTGCGGACGCCCGCTCGGCAGCGAACTGCCGGAGCAGGCACGACACCAGCCAGTGGAGTTCTTCGTACACGAACATGCGATCGTAGAGTATCTCGGCGACCTCCCCGGTCTTGACCTGCGTCGGGAGCTTCGCGCCCGCGATCCCGACGCGCTCGCCGCGCAGGGTCACGTGGTACTCCCGATCCTCACGGCGCATCAGGAACCGGATCTCCTTGGGGACCTTGCCCCCCAGCACCGCAGCCCGAGCCTCCGGGGTGGTGCCGGGGCTGTCGCCCGTCAACAGCGTCGTGGGGCGCTCTTCGCCCGCGTCGCGCAACGCGAGGCGGTCGTCGACGTAGACTTCGAGAGCGGTGCCATCCTCGATCGAAAAGTGACCCCCGAGGCTCTCGCTCTTGAACCACAACCAGAGGTAGAAGTCCGCGGAGACGTGGGCTGGAAGCAGCTCGGTTGCGCCCTCGCTCATCGCCCGGCCCCCCGCAGGTCGGTCGTGCCGGCGCTCACCAGCGCCTCGGGGAGCCCATCGGTCCCCGCGAGCTCGTCGAGGGGGCTCCATGGGATGGCGCGCAGGCCAAAGGTCCGTAGGAACAACTTCTGGAAGCTCTCATTCGGACCCTCGCCGTCGCTGGTGAAGAACAGCCAGCGGTCGTTCATGTTCCACGCGACCTCCATCGTCTGCACCCGGGGAAGCGTCTTTTGCAACATCTCCTGCTCCAACGCTTCGCGCAGCTCCTCCCGGACGGCTGCGGGCGCCTTCGGACGATTATTCGCCTGACACCAAGATTGTTGTCGCTTTTCCAGGTGGGCACGGAGCAGCTTGGCCGGCACGGTCTTGGTGTCGACGCGCAGCGCGAACAGCGCGTAGTGGTTGTACAACCACTGGTTGACATCGGAGAAGTCCACATCCAGCAGGTTGTGGACCTGGCACCAGCCCATCGACTGACCCTTGTGGGTGGGCGACTGCGGCTCGCGATGTTGGTTGGTGTTGAGCGCGGCGATGTACTCGTCGGTGAAGCCCTCGGGCAGGTCGCCGACAATCCGGTAGCGTCGCCCCGACAGGGGGCCCTTGAGGATGCCCATGGTGATCAGTCCCGAAAGTCGTCGAGGGCGTGGCGGAGCACGGCGATGTCGCCGCCCTTGGTGTGCAGGCCGAGCTCCCAGCGGGCGACCCAGGCGACGGTGCCTTCGAAGACTTCGCCCTCGACCAGGGTGATCGTCGCCTCTGCCTGTTTATCCCACACCTCGCCGAGGCGACGATTGCTGCACCCGAAGCGTTTCTGTGGTGCGAGTATCGGCTGCAGCTCGCGCGCCTTGCGGAGGGGATCCCAGGTCATCGCCTTGCGCGCCTTCGGCCACGACGATGCGTCCGCGACGAACTTCACGGCCGTCTTGTGCACGGTGGAGACGGCGCCCGATTCGGCGTCACGCACCACGATCTCATAGGTGTTGTCTGACAGAACGACGGCGCGAACCAGCCTGCGTCCGTACAGCCCCAGCACCTGTTCCGCCTGGGACGCCACCGCCGAGACGAAGACGTCGCGACCGCGGTTGGCGTCGAGGTGCGCGTCGATGCGCCGCTTGGCGAGCACCGGTTCCAGCCTGGCGTGCCCCAGCGCCACCTGGGTGGCCAGCGCCCGATCCAGCCCGTGCCGCGCCATCAACCCGCTGACCTCGTCGACGAAGGCCATCTTCTTGACCGCCTCGTTGAGGTCGAGCCGACCTAAGGCGACGAGCCGGGCCACCTCCAGCGGAACCCCGGCCGTTTTGTGGATCTCGGCGGCTCGGAGCGCGATCGCGTCGGCCACCCCGGGGCGGCCTTGCGGCTTCGGCGGCCGACGCCCGCCCCTGTTCGCTCCCTCTCGTATTCCCATGGCGGCGCCTTAGCCGGGGCGCCAGGGTTACGCTCGTTCCATGGCCACGCCGACCGCAGGTATGCTCGCTCCTGACTTTTCCGCGGAGACCGACGCCGGGCCACTGCGGCTGTCGTCGCTTTTGGGAAAGAAGATCGTCCTGTACTTCTACCCCAAGGACTCGACGCCGGGCTGCACGATCGAGGCGCGGGAGTTCGGGGAACTTCACGCGCGGTTCGCGGCGGCCGACGCCGTGGTGCTCGGCATCAGCCGCGACAGCGTGAACTCCCACAAGCGGTTCCGCGCCAAGGAGTGCCTGCCGTTCGCCCTGGTCGCCGACCCCGGTGGCATCTGCGAAGCCTACGGGGCCTGGCGCGACAAGAAGCTGTACGGTCGGACGTACAAGGGCATCGCGCGCATCAGCTTTCTGGTGGATGAGCACGGCACCATCGCCGAGGTCTGGGATCCGGTGACCGCCCGCGGCCACGCCGCCCAGGTGCTGGCCCGCGTCGAGGGGCCCCGGCCCGCGCCGTGACCACGGTCCTGGCAGCGCACGGACTGGGCCTGGGACCCTGGGTCTTCGAACCGTGGCGCAGCGCGTTCGAAGCGGCGGGCTTGGTATTCCAGCCCCTGACCCTTCCCGGGCACGGCGACGGTCAGGATGCCGGCTTCGCAGACGTGGTCGCTGCCATCGAGCGCGCTGCGGACAGCGTTTCGGGGCCGGTCATCCTCTGCGGCCACAGCGTCTCGGGGCTGGCGGTGCAGCTCATCCTGACCCGGCGGACCGTCGCCGGCGCGGTGCTGATCTGCCCGCTTCCGCCCGGCCGACCCTCCATCGGGGCGGCCACGTGGTCCCACCTTCCCCGTGCACTCGCCACGCTGGCGCTGGGCCGCGCCTATGTCCCGAGCCGTCGGGGCTGGACGGACCTCGGCTTCTCCCATGTGTCGGCCGAGGCGCTGCCCCAGGCCATCGCCCGCTGCGTGCCCTGGCCGAATCGTCTGTGTCGCGATCTGCTTCGCGCGCCCGAGGTCCGGCCGACCGCCTTCGACACGCCCGTGCTGGTGGTGATCGGCGGCGCCGATCCGGTGATCCCTCCCGCCGCCGCCCGGGTCGTCGCCGACTGCTTCGAGGGCGTGGCCTGGCGCTACGACGACCTTGCCCACACGCCGATGCTGGAGCCCGGAGGTGATCGCATGCTCGCCGACATCGTGGCCTTCTGCGTGGAGCCGGTGCGGCCGCGCGTCCTCGAGAGTGACGGGTATGGCCCCTACGAAGGCGTCGGCCACGCCGCGCGCAAGGAGCGGCGAGGTCCCCAGTCGCGGCGACGCTCGGCCTACGGTCAGAAGGACGCCGCCCGCTGATGCCCTGGCTGTTCCTCCTCCAGGCGTGCCCGCAGAAGATCCCGCCCGGGCTGGAGCTGATTCCCACGGGGGCGGCGGTGGAGGTCGCGGAGCCAGCGGACCTCGCCGCGTGGCGACGGTGGCTGCTGGCCGGCGACCCCCTCGCCCGTCGCCTGACGCGACCGGTCGTGGTGCGAGACCCGGGCTACGCGGTGTGGGCCCGGCTCCCCCCCGACGCCGCACCCGACGCGGTGTGGTTTCTGGAGGCCAGTGCGGCGGGGACCGCGAGCGTGGCGCTGTTGCGGGGCGCCCGACTGGCCGGGGCGGAGACCATGCTCGCCGATCCGACGGGCCTGACGCGTTGGCTCCTCCCGCTGGCCGAGCCGGGCGCCGGCAACGTCGAAGCGCCCCGCGGCCCGTTGGCCTGGTTGGGGAGCGACCGCGCCGACGCCGCGCTGCCGGTGCTCGAGCGCGCGGTGCTCCTCGGTTGGCTCGGGGCGCCCGACATCGACACCAGCGCCGTGGCGGCGCTGCTGGGCGACGACGCCTGGGCGCGGCTGGCGACGACGCCGGCGGGGCAACTGCTGTTGGGCCGCAACGGCGACGCGGCCTCCCCGTCGGAGCTCGGTCGTCGCGTGCTCGCGGATGTCACGATGTTCGCGCTCGAAGAAGCCGCTGCCGACTCCGCCAAGGAGCACGCTGCGCTCAAGGCGCGTCGGCTGGCGCTGGCCGGCGCCGACGGGGAAGACGTCGTCGCCACCCGCCTGGAGCGGGCGCTGCGGGACCTGACCCTCGACGCGCGTGACGACGGCGCGGCGGGGATGGCGTTGGTCGCCCACGCGGCGTTGCGGTGGCGCGGTCGGTGCCCCGACCTGCCGTGCGGCGGGTTCGACCGGATGGACCAACTCCGCGCGGCCGCGCGCTTCGGACCCGAGCCGGCCCGGCTCGCTGCGGTGTGGCGGACCGTCGCCTGGAAGAGCGCCGTGGACGAACTGTGGGCCGCGTGGGACCGGCCGCAGGTAGTGCGCGCGATGGACCGGATCGTCGAATTGGCGGCGGATGCCGCGCCCCGCGAACTCGACCGGAGCATTGTCGTGCGGCCGGAGCCCGACGCCGCCTGGATCCTGCCGGTGACGCGCGCGGTGGGTGGGCCCGAGGCGACCTCGAAGGAAGGCCTGTTCCGCGCACTGTATGGCAGGGTGGCCGTCGAAGCCCACGCCGCCGCGTCGGTGGCGCCCCAGGCCGCCGCGGCGCTGGGGCGGATCGAGCGGCGAGCGGGACGCTGAGTCGGCGGCCCCTGACCAGAACCGCCGGAAGACGCTCGCCGCCCTCTCCCCCTACCTCACAGGCTCAGCAGCGCCGCGCTGTTGTTCAACATGTGCATCACGAGGCCCGGGAGCACGCTGCCGCTCTTGTAGCGCAGCCACCCCGCCACCAGCCCGACGACCAGGATCGGCGGGAGGGCCCAGAGTCGCTCGACATGCAACGCCGCGAAAGCCACCGCCTGAAGCACGACACCGGCGCGCGGCCCGAACGCACGGCCCACCAGAGGCTGCAGCCAACCTCGAAAAAGCAGCTCCTCGGTGACCGGGGCGCCGAGTACCACGAAGCCGATGCTCCCCCACCGGATCCACCCCTCGGGGTTGTTCACGGCCGCCGCGATGCTCTGGGCTTCGTAGGTGTGCCCCCAGGTGTAGAGCAGGAGCCCCCAGCCGACGGAGAACCCCAAAACGACCGCGACCGACGCCGCGCCCACGGCCAGCCAGCGGGCGGGCGGGCGTGAAGGAACGCGCACCCCGTCCGCGAGCCCGACGGCAACGAGCGCGCCCAGGTTTCCGAGGAACGTCGCCAGGAGCGCGGCAACCACCCAGGGGTCGCTGGCGAGGGTCTCCGGGTCCAGGCGCATCCTCCCGCCGAGGAGCAGCGCCCCGACCCCGCCCAGTCCTCCACCGAGACCGAGCGCCGTCCCCCCGACCAGCGGACCCTCGATCCACCAGCGCCGCGACCCCTTCCACCAACGCAGGAACCGCCCGAGGGCGACGCCGCTGACACCGGCGACCAGGGCCATTCCCCCAGCCACCAGCCCCGCCGTCCCCACGGTGAGCATCAACGCGGCACCGTGAACACCGCGCCCGAGGGTTGGCCGCCGCGCGGATGGAAGGGCGCGCCGATGAACAAGGTGTCGGCGTCGCCCGCCAGGGTCAGGACCTGCCCTTCGGCGCCGACCTCCACCACCAGGACCTCGCCCCCGTCGATCGGCCATACGCGCGCCCGCGGCGGCACCATCCACCGGTTGAACACACCGGCGGCGTACCCGGCGGCGATGCCCCGCCCCACGTGGTCGCCCTGGCCGCCGACCAGCTCGCGGCCGTCCTCGCAGCGGACCCGACCCCCGGCATCGTCGCGGTCGAGTTCAGGGTCGCCCACGCAGACCACCCCGGCCTCGAGCGCCAGGATTCCGTCGGCTCCCCCGACCAACCGCTCCCCGGCGACCAGCACCGGTCCCGCCGGCACGAGCTCGGGAGTGAACGCCTCCACGACGCAGTCCACAGCCGGTTCGCAGACCAGCGCCACCACGCGCGTCTCGTCGGCCGCCAACGCGATGACGCCCGCCACCGCCACCCTCTCCCCGCCGTACCGGTGCACGGCGGTCGCGCTGGCATAGTACAGTCCCACTGACGACGCCGCGAGCGCCGAGGCCCGGCCCAGCGCCTCGCTCTCCCCGAGCGCCTCGCCGTCGCGCGTGGCCCCGCTCGGCCCCACCCGCACCAGCGCCTCTCCCCAGTAGCCGACCCACGCGCCCGGACCCTCCACCACCTCGCCACCAAGCAGCACCCCCGGCCGACCCGGCGCCGCCGCCGCCATCACCGACCCGTTCCAGGCCAGGGAGTCGCCAAGGCGGTCGTCCGGCTCGCCGTAGGTCACCTCGGCGGCGATGTCGGTCCCCACCACCGACTCGCCCGGCAGCAGGTCATCGGTGCACCCGGCGAACAACGGCGCCAGGCGCATCAACGCGTGCAGACCAGACGCCGATAGAAGCCGTGGCGTTCGTCACCGACGTCGGGGCCGAAGGGCGAGGCCGCGGCGACCGCGCGAAGGGCGTCCCACCGGGCGGCGCCCATCCCGAACCGCGCCCACTGCCGCTTGATCAGCGCGTCGGGCGGAAAGCCGCCGATGCGGGCGATCCAGTCAGCGGGCACGTCGGCGTCGGGGTCGGCCTCGTAGACGTAGAAGACACCGCCGTCGGCCAGCACCCGGTACACCTCGGCGAAGATCGCCCCGGGATCGGCCCAGTGGTGGGCCGACTGCACCGACACCGCGGCGTCGAAGGTGCGCTCGGGGTACACGATCCGCGTGGCGTCCATCTGGCGGAAGGTCACATTGAGTCGACCCCGCCGGTTCTGCTCGGCGAACTCGAGCATGTGGGGGCAGGTGTCGATGCCCACCGCGTCGACCTCGGCACGACCGGACGCTGCGTGGATCGCCACCCAGCCCGGACCGGTACCGACGTCGAGCAGCGCCCCGCGTTCGACCGCGATGTCGTTGGCGATGAAGCGATAGGCGGGCTGGTACACCCGTCCGGGCCCCAACTGATAGGCCAGGGCGGTCAAGAAGCGGCGGTCAGGCAACATCGGCATCCGGCCGGTAGGGTAATCTGCCCGGTGATGACCACCAGCCCTCCCCTCCCCCACCTTCGCTGGGGAGTGACCGGCGGCACCGGACTGCTCGGAAACAACCTGGTGCGTTTTCTGGTCGCGGCCGGGGCGGACGTACGGGTGCTCTCCCGGAACGCGCCCCGCCGCGAATTCGCGGGGCTGGCCGTCACCGAGATCGAGGGGGACCTCGACGACGTCGGCGCCCTGCAGCGGCTGATGGAGGGCGCCGGGTGCGTGGTGCACGCGGCGGCGATGGTGGACATCCGTTTCGGGGACCGTGAGCGCTTCGAGGCGGTCAACGTGCGGGGGACGGCGAACGTCCTCGCCGCGTTGCCGGTGGGCGCCCGGTTGGTGCACGTCTCGACGGTGGACGCGCTGGGGATGCGCTCGCGGGAAGAGCCGGCCGACGAAGACTGCCTGCCGCAGCCGCACGAGGCGGGCGTGCCTTACGTCGACACCAAACGCGCCGCCGACGTGCTCGTCCAACAGAGCGCCGCGGACTGGATCATCGTCTACCCCACCTACATGCTCGGCCCCTGGGACTGGCGCCCGTCGAGCGGCCGGATGGTCGTGGAAATCTCCCACGGCAAGGGCAAGCTGGCACCCGGGGGCGGGAACAACTTCGTCCACGTCGGCGACGTGGTCGACGCGCTCGTCACCGCCTCGGGCAAGCCGCGTGGAGGGCGCTGGATCCTGGGCAACGAAAACCTGAGCTACGTAGAAGCGTGGGCGCTGATGGCCGCGGTCACCGGAGCGGCCCCGCCCCTCGGACCGCTGCCGCGCTGGGTGGGGAGCACGGCCGCCGTGGCCCTCGACGCCGTGCGGGCGACCGGCGTCCGCGAGGGCGACATCAACGCCGCCAGCGTCAGGATGAGCTTTCTGCCCCACTTTTTCTCGGCGGAGCGGGCGAGGCGGGAGTTGGGGATGCGCCAGACCCCGGTCCGCGAGGCGATCGAGGCAGCGTGGGCATTCCTCGGACCAGCTCCACGTCTCCGGTGAGTACCGGCTCCCCATCTACCAGTAAGGCTCCGTCCTCGCGGATTCCGGTCGCGATCCCCTCTCGCTCGCCGATGCGCACTCGCCGCCCGATCGTATGCGCACGAGCTCGCCATTGACCGAGCCGATCCGGATGGGCTGACCACGCCAGAATCGAGGCCACCGCGGCCTCGGCAACCTCGGTCACCACCAGTCGCGACCCACCCAGCATCGCCAGCGAGGTGGCCTCGATGCCCCTCGGAAAAACGGTCTGGTTCACGTTGAGCCCCAGCCCAAGAATCAGGTGTTTGACCCGCTGGCCGGTGGTCTCCAGCTCCGCGAGCAGGCCGCCCACTTTGATTCCATCGCGACTGACAAGATCATTCGGCCATCTCACGCGCAGGTCGAAGCGGATCGCCAGCCCTGCCGCTGCCCCCAGACTGAGGAGCGGCGCGTCGGCGATGGGCCCGACGGGGCGCAGAACCACCGAGAGCAGCAGGTTTTCTCCAGCCTCGCTGCACCAGGCGCGGCCGAGGCGACCGCGACCGTCGGTCTGCGCCTCGGCCATCACCGCCGTCCCGTGAAGCGCGCCCGCCGCCGCCATCTCGCGAGCTACCCGCTGGGTGGAGTCGACGGTTCCGACCCGGTGGATCATGGCGCCGCGAAGGGCTGACGTTCGTGCAGGAATCGTTCGACGCGGTGGTTGATCGTCTCCGGCTGCTCGATGATCGCCGCGTGGCTGGCGTCGGCGAGCACCAGGAGCTCGGCCCCGGGAATCGCCGCCGCCATGTTCTTGCTCAGCCGGATCGGCGTGAACGCGTCGCGCTCGGCGCCGACGATGAGGACCGGGACGGACACGCTGGGCAACAGGTCCCAGGCGTCGTGTTGCTGCATGGCATTGACGGTGCGGATGAACATGCGCAGGTCGAGCGCGGCGAGGTGCTCGAGGTAGGGCGCGAAGTCGTCCTTGTCGGTGTAGAGCGGATCGACCAGCTTGGCGCGACGGGTGAACAGCCAGGCGACGCGCGAGCGCAGGATGGGCCGCGCCACCGCGTGCGTGCGCTCGCCGAGGCGGGCGACGAGCTTGCCCGCCAGCTTGAAGAAGAACGGGCTCCGGGGGTTGTCGGCGAAGGTCTCCAGGGCGCGCCCGGCGGTCCCGAGGATCAGCACGTAGCCACCGATGCGGTCAGCGTGGTGTCGCCACCCCTCCAGGCCCACCTGGCAGCCCATCGAGTGGCCGCAGACCACGGCCCGCTCGATCCCCGCCGCGTCCATGACCGCCAGCATGTCGCGCGTGTGGCGGGCGACACCGACATCGCCGCCGGTGGGGTCCGAGAGCGCGTCGCTCTGCCCGTGGCCCCGATAGTCCCACAGCACGACCGTGTAGCGGTCGGCAAATCGCTCGGTGAAGTAGCTCCAGAAAAACGTCGAAACGCCGACGCCGTTGTTGCACAGCAGCACCGGTCCGGTGCCGATGGCTCGCCAGTGCAGGTGCACGCCGTCGTCGGCCACGGCGCGCCCGGTGCGAACGGGCGCGGCTCCCTTCACGTCCATCAACGGGGGCTAACATGGTCGGGGGGGAAAGGGCTTGCGTGCCGTCCCGGCGCCCCGCCCCCACCGCATGGTCCGCCATGCGGCCCGCAGAGCCTCACGCACCGCCCGCGGCGATCCGATCCACTTGAGCGAGGCTTGCAGATGGTTCCCTCCCTACGGACGCCCGCCGACCCCGAAGAAAACCGCGCCGCCCCACGACGGTTGTTGGAGGCCCAGATCAGCGCCAGTTCGCAGAGCAACTTCTACTGCGGGTTCACCGAGGACATCAGCGAAGGCGGCGTTTTCGTGGCCATGTCGCCGCCTCCGCCCATCGGGGAGTTGGTTCAGCTCAGCGTGCGTGTCGGTGCCAACCAGCCGGTGACCGCGATCGGCGAGGTGCGCTGGCATCGGACGGACTGCGACGGCAACCTGTGCGGCGCCGGCGTGCAGTTCATCGTGCTCGACCCACGAGCGGCGGACCTGATCCAGGGACTCCTGGCGCGCGCCGGGCAGGCCCCGTTGTTCGTCGAGTAGGGGACTAGCCGACCCGACAAGCGAAGAGTTCGCTGCCTTCCGGGGTAGACCAGACCATCCCGCGGAGCATGAGCGGCTCCAGCGCGTCCAGGACGTGGTGCTCGGTGAGGTTGGTCAGGGCCGCCAACTCGGGGAGGCGCGTCCCGCCCTGCTCCAATCTCGAGACCAGCCGCTCCTGGAGCCGGGTCAGCGGCTCGCCTCCCGGCACCTCACCGCGAAGCAGGTCGACCGCGACGCCGGGGCGCCCCTGCGAGCGCTCGAAACCGCGATTGACGCGGTCGGTACCCACGCCGAGGCTCGCAGCCAGCAGTCCGACCTCGACCGCCGAAAGCGCCACGGGGCGCACGTGCAGCGCGCCGCGTCGCGACAGCCACCGCACCGGAACATCGGCGCGGACCAGGACGAGGGAGGCCTCGGTCGCCACGTCCAGCGCGTCGCGGATGGCGTCGGCATCGGCGCCGTCGGCGTCGATCAACAGGGCGGTGGACTCCCCCGCAACCGCCAGTTCGCCGCGGGCTCCGTCCACGGGCATCTCCCGCACGAGCAGGCCTTCGCGCTGAGCGGCCCGGGCGCACTCCCGGAGCAGCGTGAGCCGTCCGCTACCCCGCGGGCCGTGCACCACTGCCACCACGCATTCCCCGCGGGCCGCCTCGACCACGGCGCGGCGGAGCCGTTCGCGTTCGTCCAACATTCCGATGACCGCGGGAAGTGGCAGACCGCTCCGGCCCTGCCGCACGCCCTCGAACAAGAGCACCGCCGCCGCCGGGCGCGCCAGCGGCGTCCACGCCAGCGCCCGGAGCGCAAGCTCTTCGACGGGGCCGGGTACGTCGAACACCGTCGCCGAGGGGGGCAGGGGCAGACTCGAACCCGACGCGAAGCCGAGGGCGGCGGCACCCGACCGTTCGTACGGCGGTCGCCCGGCGCACAGCGCATAGAGCAGCGCGCCCAGGCCGAACACGTCGGCGGCGATGCTCGGCGGTTCGCCCTTGACGCGCTCGGGCGCCATCCACCCCAAGGCCCCCCCGCGGGTGTCGGCGCCGACGTCGAGCAACTGGGGTTCACCCTCTTCGTCGACCAGAACGTTGACCGGGCTCAGGTCGCCGTGGATCACCCCCGCCGCGTGCAACGCGTGCACCGACGCGGCGATCTTCTCGAAAACGTCGAGGCGGCTGTCGAGGGAGCGCCCGTGGGCCCAACTGGTCAGCCGCGCCCCCTCGACGAACCGGCGCGCGAACCACATCCCGTGGCGATCGGCAGCCAGCAGCGCCGGAACATTGGGATGCCGCACCCGCGCCAGCGCGCCGATCTCCGCGGACAACGACCGCCCGGTCGCCGCGAATTTCAGCGCGACCGGCCCATCCGGCCCCGCCGCCAACCAGACCTCCCCCCCGGCGCCGCTGCCCAGGCGGTGCGTTTTGGTGAAAGGGATGGGATCGCTCACCCTGTCCGGATAATCCGTCCACACACCGAGAGGGTCGCCCGATGTTCACGCTGCTCATGACCACGTTGACGAGCCCGGGCTACGCCAACCCGCACCCGGACATCGACCCCGCCGAGGCCGACAGCACCGTCCAGAAGGGCAAGACGAAGTCCGCAGATGGCGCCAAGGGGGACGACGACGACCTGAGCAAGATGAAGGGCAAGCTCCTCGGCTTCAACTGGGAGCCCTTCGTCCAGCCCGGTGGTGGCGTCCAGATCGACGGCAGCGGCGACACCGCCATCACCGCCGGCGTGGACGTCGGCGTCCGCTACTGGAAGCGCAAGATCAAGGGCGAGCTGTATGTCGGCGGGGCCTACCTCACCGCGATGGACCTGGCCGGGTACGACCTGCACCTGGGAAACAAGACCGGCTACCGGCCGAAGTACTGGGGCGCCGCCCTGGGCGTGCTCGGCACCTACAATGGTCAGTCCAACCTGACCACCGGCGAGGATGTGCTCAAGCCGGCGTTCGGCGTCGGTATTCCCCTTGAGCTGACCGTGGGCCCGAAGAAGTACTACGCCAAGGGCGGCGTGATGCCCTCCTGGTACTTCGACGACGCCCGGCAGCCCGCGCCGGGGCAGGTGCCTTTGGGCGACGAGTTCACGTGGAACGTGGCCGCGGGCCTGAAGCTGGGGCAGTTCAAGGGCGAGCTGGGTTTCGCTCAACGCATCACCGGCGCCGACACCTACAACACCCCGACGCTCAGCGTGGGGTGGACTCCGTAGGCTCCGGTGGGGCCGACGTCGCGGTGAGGTCCTCGCTCAGTTGGGTGTTGAACACCAAGATGAGCGCATCGACCCGTTCGGCGGGGACCCAACTCCGCACCGGGGAGCGCAGCCGCGACGGACCGCAGGCTCCGAAAACGACACCACCACGCACCCGAAGCCGGCGGCGCCCAGCATCGCGGCAGCGGCCACCGCCGCGTCCTGGTTGGTCACGCGCGTCTTCCACCGCTCTTCGCCGATCCCGTGCGACAGCTGCCCCAGCGGGGCCGCCACGAGCGCGCCGAGTACCGCAGCAGGTTGGCGGGATCGGCGGTCAACTCCACACCGGACCCGAGGTCGGGCGCACACGCGAGCCGGGCGGACTCAGGCGTGTCGCCGCAGGCGTTCAGGAGCAGGCGCATCGCGCCAGCCCTACCGACCGCCGGCGCCGTTGTCCAGCGCTTCCGAAGCGCGCTACGATCGCCCCGGATGTCCCCTCCCCTGACCATCACCGTCGTCCTTCACGAGCGGGAACACCGGGCCGCAGAGGTTGGATATGTACTCTGGCCGCTGGTCGACGTGTGGCGCGAATCCGGACACACGGTGCACGTCTGCCACGGCGTCGACGCGTTTCCGGCAGCCGACGTGATCTTTCTGCACGTCGACCTGACCACGGTGCCCGCGCACTATCTGCAGGCGACAGCGGGCCACCCGTGTGTCATCAACCGCGGGGTCGCCGACATCGCCAAGACCGCGATCAGCACGATGATCGTCACCACCGCCGGAGCGGGCGGCGGCCCGGTCATCGTCAAGACGGTCCACAACCACGGAGGCAAACCCGAGCGGCACCTCGAACCGCGGGGGCTCGCCCGATCCGTCCGAGACTCTCTGGCCCGTCGCGGGTGGTTGCCGCTCGGATATCGCGACTGGCTGGACCCCTACGCTTACCCGATCTTCGCCTCGCCCGCCGACGTTCCGGCGCGGGTCTACCGAAATCCGGCGCTGGTGGTCGAGCGCTTCGTTCCCGAGCGCGAGGGCGATCTCTACGCGATTCGCAGCTACAGCTTCCTCGGTGACCAAAGCATCGCCGAACGCACGCTCTCGCCCCATCCGATCGTAAAGCGTCGCGACGCAGTGGCGTGGGAACAGATCGACACGCCGGCCGAGATCATCGCGCTGCGTCACCAACTCGGCTTCGACTTTGGCAAGTTCGACTACATCGTCCACGAGGGCCGCCCGGTGCTGCTCGACGTGAACCGCACGCCCGCTTTCGGGCACTCTCCGGACCGGTTGCGACGCCAGGGCCAGCTCCTGGCCGCCGGACTCCGGGGATTGCTACACGACTGACCCCAACTTTCGCCGGCCCCGTGGTACGCTTCGCGCGCACCCTTCGGAGCCACCATGTCCTTTCGTGCCCTGTTCCCCCTGCTCGCGATGACCGTCTTCGGCTGCCGATCGGATCAGGGCTTCGGCGAAGACGGTGCCGACGACCCCAAAGACGACAGCGGCGGCCTCGAGGAGATCCCCGCGGACTCCGGTGACAGCGGCAACGACGGCGAAGATGGGATCATCAGCGGCACCATCCAGGTGGAGGTCTACAAATACGACGAGATGGGCGACCTGGTGTGGCAAGAATGGAGCTCGGTCTACGGCGACGACTTCCCGTTCGGCTCGATCTTCGTGAGCGCCTACGCGCTTGACGAAGAGACGTTCACCATGACCTACGTCGATCAGTACGTCATCCGCTCGCCCGACCCCGAGGGCAACAGCTACGAGCTGCAGGTGGACCCGGAGCTTGCTCCCCAGGTGCGGGTCTATGCGGTGCTGGACTACTGGGCCGACGGCATCATCGCCACCTACGAGCCGATGGGCGTGTGGCCCGATGTGGTCGACGTGGTGCCGGGTGCGGAGGTCGCGGGCGTAGACATCGACATCCCCGTGTTCTACTACGACTTCGCGACCCCCGGCGGCGGAGGCGGCTGGAACCGTGATGACTACGTGCTCGTCACCGGGGAGGGCCTCATCACCGAGCCCTACGCCGGCGGTAGCTGCATGGCGCTTTTCTACGGCAACGACGGGTACGGCCCCTACTGGGTGGATGGGTTCACCCCCACCCGCGTCGATGACGGGGCGGTGGGCAGCTACGAGCTTTACGTCGCCAAGAACTTCGGCGCGGGGAAGCTGCTTGGTGCCTGGGACGCCAACTTCAACGGCCTCATCGACCCGGCGGACGAGTGGGGCAACTACGTCGACGAAACGGGCGCCTCGCTCAACCCGATCACCATCGGCACCAACGACATCCTCAACGCCACATTGATGATCCCCGACGGCTCCAATGCCAACCCGGCCTCGGTCCCGTTCGTCCTGCTTGCGGGCGACATCACCATGGCCACCAGCTTTGACGACCTCGACGCGTCTTCCCAAGTGCACGTCGCGGCGATGAAGTATCGGCCGGAAGACGACCTGAGCGTCTCCGACATCCCGGCCATCGCCTACGACTACCAGACCTACAGCGGCGCCGACCTCACCGGAAGCGCGCTCGGCTTCACGCTCATCGCGCCGGCCAACACCATCGTCTACCTCTGGGCCTACCTGGACATCGATGGGGACGGCATCATCAACGAGACGGGCGAGGCGGTGGCCAGCTACAACAACGAGCCCAGCGGTCGATTGGCGAGCGGGACCGATTCGCACACGGACCTGGAGCTGAGGCTCAATACGGTCACGGAGTAGCTTCTCTCCGGCTGACGGAATCAGGGTCGATGAGTCCCATGTGTGCCACTCGATCGACCACATCAGGTGGCATCCCGGCGTCGATCGCCGCCCGCGCGTGCCCCAGGGCCACGATGGCGGCCACTCCGGCGGGCACCGGGCCTACGACAAGTTTTCCGTCGACCGCGGCGTAGACCACGCCCCGGCGCATCTCCACCCAACCGCCACCCTGGCGCCGGGCCGGCACCGTGAACTCGGGGTTGGCATTCACGACCAGCGCCGTCATCAGGGCCGTCAGCCACTCCGCTTCGCGCACGGCGGGGTCGCCGATTCCGGTCTCCTCGCAGTAGCGGAACACGGCCTCTTCGATGCAGGTGCCGCCGCCCACCTCGGAGCAGGCGCGGAACGAGTCGGATGCCAGGAACCCCTCGAGAAACGGGTCCAGGTCGACGCCATGGAGAGTCATGGCGAACAGGTCCAGGGGCGTGCCACTGCCGCGGTGCCGGCGGCGCAACACATCGGCTCGGGCGCGGGTCGCGGCGGCCACCAACTGTTCCTTGTCGACGGCGGCCAGCGCGGCGAGATCCTGAGGATCCAGACCGAGGCGATCGAGGCGACCGGCGAGGAAGTGCCCGCGGTAGTCGGCGTGGTAGATGAGGCGGTAGAGCGCCTCCTCGATGGGAAGATCACCCATGCGCCACCATCGCTCGGAGCCGTTGGTAGTTGGCCAACGATTTTGGCACCAGGACACCCTCCTCGTCGAAGCGAGGGTCCTCGTAGGTGACCAGCTCCAGCGCCGGGCAGCGCGGCAGAAGCCGGGCGAGCAGTTCGAGCTGCTCGTCGAGGAGGATGCCGTGGTGGGCGTCGATGAACCGCTGCCCGACGATGGCGCACCCGGAGAGGTGGATCTCGACGCACCGGTCGAGCGGGAGGCGATCCAATTCCTCGAACAGCGCCTCTCCCCGCCTTCCCCGCTGCCATTGCCAGCCAAGCAGATGGCCGACATCCAATGTCGCTTCGGCCCCTCCGTCCTCGATCACACAGCGAAAATAGTCATAGGCGTGCCAGGTCCCGATCGAAAAGCTGGCACCGTCGCTGAAGCCCGGAAACTCGACGCGTAGTCGTGGGGTCAGGGCTTCGCGCCAGGCACGGACGTTCCGTACGCTCGCGGCGAGCCCCGCATCGGTGAGGATCGGGGGCAGGGGGTAGGGCAAGATCTTCCCCCGCAGATGCCAGATGCCGAGGTCTTCGTTCACCCATTCGATTCGGTAGCGCTCGGCCAGCCCGTTGGTGAACTCGGCGAGCTCGAGACCGGGAGCCTGGGCGGACCCCAGATTGAGCCGGGTGTGGTGCAGCCCGCGAGCCTTTCCCGGCGGCACACGCGCGTAGAAGTCGTCGAGCACGTCGCGGTACCCGTCCACCGTCGGAACGTTTCGGTCCCGAGGCTGCCAGGACACGAAGAAACTGGTGTAGTCCTCGGCATACCGATCGAGGTAGCGAAGCGTGCGCGTCGCCACGGCATCCCGCCCCTCCGGGCTCCTCACGAACCCGAAGGGCGGTGCCCACGGCAGGTCGAGCCCGACGCCGAGGTTCAGAGCCCCTCCGCGCCCCGGACGATCCGGTCCAGCGTCTCGGCCCGAGCACAGGTGATCTCCTCGGCCGCGGCGATGTCCGACACACAGGGGAAGTTGTAGCAATACGGGTTGTTCTCGGGTTCGGCGGTGAGGAATGCTCCGATCTCGACAATTCGCAGCGCCGCCAGCGCTCGGAGATTGGCCGATACTGTGTCATCGCCGCAGGTCTCGGCCCTCCCCTCGGCTACGGCCGTCGCGTCGGCGAGATCCACCAGCCGGTCAAGGCGTTCAGCCTGCTGCGCCTCCTCCGCGGCGATGGCAGCTTCGTCCTCCGGGCACGGCCCGTAGCAGGAGTTAGATTCTTCGGCTGCGTCGTTGATGAGCGCGCCCACTTCGACGATCTGGAGCGCGGCGAGGTGGTCCAGGCTCGTCTGGATGTCGTCGACGCCATCATCGGGCACGGTGGCCGCGTCGGTCGCCGCAGCCGTGGCAGCAGGGTCGGTGGCGCAGGAAGCGAGGAGGAGGGGCAGGAAGGGGAACATGGGTATCTCCGACCATCACCATATCGACGGCTCCGCGCCATAGGAATCTCTCAGTCGCGAACCCGATTGTTCGGCCAGCCCGAAGAATCAACGGAGGGGGAGGGCGCGCAGCTCGCTGGCGAGGAGGCGGAGTTCGGCGTCCCGGGGGTGTCCGGTGCGCCACACGAGGCGGAAGGCGTCCGAGAGGATGGGGTGGTCGGGGCAGAGGGCGATGAGCCGCGCGCAGTCGAGGTCGGCCTGCACGAAGTAGCGGGGAAGCACGGCGGCGCCGGCACCCTCCGCGGCGCGGTGGCGGATGGCCGCGATGGCGCCGAGAATCTCGGTGCGGGCGAACGTCCAGGTGGCCGCGTGCGGCTGCGCGTCGAGAAAGTAGCGGAAGAGGGGCAGGTCCGGGTGGGCGTCCAGGAGCGTGTGCGCGGGTGCGTCGACGGCGGAGGTCAGGGGCGACTGAGCGACGAGCGCGGGGGACGCGACGAAGACGTAGTCTTCGCTGTGAAGAGCGGCGTACTCGAGGCCTGGGCTCCCGAGCCGAATGCTCGACACCATCGCGTCCACCTGCCCCCGGTGGACTCGGCCGAGGAGATCCGGGCTGTCCCCGAACTGGAGGTGGATGGTTCGTTCCGGCCGCGCGATGCCGAGCCCGTCGAGGGCGGGGACGAGCCAGCTCAGGCCCAACTCCCACCGCGTACCGAGAACGAGTTCGAACGGAGTGGGCGTGCCATCGCCGCGGGCCACCGAGCGGCAGCGGGCGGCTTCTTCGAGGGTCCGGCGCGCCTGGGGGAGAAGGCGTGCGCCTTCCAGGGTGAGCGAGACCCGGCGGGTGGAGCGCTCGAAAAGTCGGACGCCCAGCAGATCCTCGAGCGCGCTGATCCGGGTGCTGAACGCCGCGGGGGAGAGGGCGACCGTCTTCGCGGCCACGCTGAAGTTCAGGTGGGTGGCGGCCGCGTCAAAACAGCGGAGGGAGTGGAGGTCGGGGAGGGGCATGGGGGAGATTGGATGAGGCGGCCGGTGCTCAAGCGGCGGATCTCGCCGCGCGGTCACGGGTACCCGGAGTCACCGACCCCGGACGCGATAACCGACTCGCGATTGGGATCGACGTTTCCGACCGCCGTCCAGCCCCTCGTCGCCGCGGTCGGCGCCCACCGCCCGCCCTGGCTCGCGACGCCCCCCGGCCACCGGGAGGGGGAACACCCATGAGCCCGCCTATCCCCCCACGATCGCCAACCCCACCAGCCCCGCGATCACGATCACCACGGGCTCCGGCACGCGCTTGATCCACGTGAGTGCCGCCAGTGTCGCGAGCAATATCAGCCCGGTGGGAAGATCGACCACCGCCCGGCGACCCAGCACAAACGCCGCACCGGCGATCGCACCCGAAGCGGCGGCCGTGACGCCATCGACGAAACCCTTCACGCGTACGTTCCCGACCACGCGACGGAAATACGGCGCGGGGCCCACCACCAGCAGGTAGCAGGGCAAGAACGTCGCGAGCGCGGCCACACACGCACCGATCGGACCCGCGGTCAGGTACCCGATGAACGCGACGGTGATCACGACCGGCCCCGGTGTGATCATCGCGACGGCGACGGCGTCGAGGAACTGCCGCTCGCTCAGCCAACCGAACTCGTTGACGACGCCGCTGTGGAGGAAGGGCACGATGGCGAGGCCGCTGCCGAAGACGAAAGCGCCGGCTTCGGTGAAGTACCAGGCGATGGTCCACAGCGTGGAGCCTTCGGCGGGACCGTGCAGCCCCGTCAACAGAAACGGCCACGGAAAAAGTACCGCTGCCGCCCCCGGTTTCACCGGCGCCGCCGCCACCGCACCGATGGCACCGCAAAGCAAGAAGAACGCCACCATCTCGGTCTCGGTGATCGCGGTCAACAGCGCGGAGACGCCGTAGAGCACCCACAAGAGCCGTGCCTTGCCGAGGGTGGTCTGCGCCAGCTTCCAGGCGCTCTTGCCGATGATGGCGATGACCGCGGCGCCGACGCCGTAGAAGACCCCCTGCATCCAGGGCATGCCACCGAACTCAAGGTAGGCGGCCGACAGCGCCATGACCATCAGGAAGGACGGCAACACGAAGGCCAATCCCACCAGCGTCGCGCCGAGGACCCCTCCCCGCACCCACCCCAGGTACATCGCCAGCTGCGCCGCCAGCGGGCCCGGCATCAACTGGGCCAGCGCCAGGCCCTCCTTGTAGTCCTCACGGGTGACCCACCCACGCGCCTCGACAAGGTCGCGCTGCATGTACCCGACCAGGGCGATGGGGCCGCCGAAGCCCACCGCGCCGAGCTTCAGGAAGTACGCGGCAAGCTCGCGCATCGACGGGCCCGCCGCGGGCTGCACCATCAGAAGGGGGTCTCGCCCACGTAGTTGCCGGGCGGGTCGTACTCGCAGGTCCACACCTCCCCCCCGTCCGAGCACACCGCGGACCCGCAGCCGACGGTGGTAGTGTCGGCCCAGACCACCTGCGTGAAGTGGCCGCAGACCACACCCTCGACGCAGGTGTGCGTACCCAGGTCATAGTCAGCGACCTCCGACGCCCAGGCCGTCACCACCTCCTCGGGCGTGGCGGTGGCCGAGGTCCAGTAGAGGTTCTCCCCGTACTCGCCTTCGCTATGCACGAGGTCACAGCCGTCCGCAGATAGCTGTCGCGACCATTCCAGGGCGGTGTCAGCCAGCACGACATCCGCTGAAAGCGCGGCCACACCGTACTCGAGGCGCACTGCGTTGTGGGCGGCGAGCATGTCGTCGACCTCGAACTCGACGGCTTCGGCGCCGCAGCCGGAGAGGAGCGCGAAGGCCGACAGCGTGCGGGCGGAGTTCATCGCCACAGGCTAACGACCCTGTCGAACTATCGGAGCCGGCATGAAGCGCATCGGACACTGGATCGACGGCAGGGAGGTCTTCGGCAACTCGGGGCGCAGCGGCGCGGTGTACGACCCAGCGGTGGGCCAGGTGCAGGCGCACGTCGACTACGCGGATGTCGCCGAGGTGGACGGCGTGGTTGCCTCCTGCATGAAGGCAGGGAAGACCTGGAGCCAGTCCTCGCTGTCGCGGCGGGCCGAGATCCTATTCAAGTTCCGCGAGCTGCTCGACGCACGCAAGGCCGACCTTGCCCGGATCCTGACCAGCGAGCACGGGAAGGTGCACGCCGACGCCATGGGCGAGATCTCCCGCGGCCTCGAAAACGTCGAGTTCGCGTGCGGGGTGCCCCATCTTCTGAAGGGGGAACACTCCGAGCAGGCGGCGACCGGCGTCGACGTGTACTCCCTGCGTCAGCCGCTCGGCGTCGTCGCGGCGATCACGCCCTTCAACTTCCCGGCGATGGTGCCGATCTGGATGCTGGCCAACGCCATCGCCTGCGGAAACACCTGCGTCCTGAAGCCGAGCGAGAAGGATCCGTCGTGCTCGAATTTCCTGGCGGCGTTGCTGAAAGAAGCGGGTCTGCCGGACGGCGTGCTCAACGTGGTGCATGGCGACAAGGTGGTCGTCGACCGGCTCATCGAACACCCGGCCGTGGCGGCACTCTCGTTCGTCGGCTCGACGCCGATCGCGCGCTACATCTACGAGAACGGCACCCGCAACGGCAAGCGCGTCCAGGCCCTGGGCGGTGCGAAGAACCACATGGTGGTGCTTCCCGATGCCGACATCAACATGGCCGCGGACGCTGCGGTCTCGGCGGCGTACGGTTCGGCGGGCGAGCGCTGCATGGCGATCGCGGTGGTGGTCGCCGTGGGCGACGCCGCCGACCCCCTGGTCAAGGCCATCGAAGCGCGCCTGGACCGCATCCGGGTGGGCCCCGGCACCGATCCGGTCAACGAGATGGGGCCGCTCATCACCCGCGAGCATCGCGACCGGGTCGCGTCGTATCTCGACATCGCAACCGCCGAGGGCGCGGTGGTGGTGCGCGACGGACGCAAGCAGGCGTTCACCGGCGACGGGTTCTTCCTCGGTGTCTCGCTGGTGGACCACGTGCGGCCGGGCACACGCATGTACACCGACGAGATCTTCGGCCCCGTCCTCGGGGTGTTGCGCGTCGCCACCTACGACGAGGCGCTGGCCCTGGTCAACAGCCACGAGTACGGCAATGGCACCGCCATCTTCACCCGCGACGGCGGCGCGGCGCGACGATTCCAACGCGAGGTCGACGTCGGTATGGTCGGGATCAACGTTCCGATTCCGGTTCCGGTCTCCTACTACTCCTTCGGCGGCTGGCGCGCGTCCCTGTTCGGCGACCACCACATGTACGGCCCCGAGGGCATCCGGTTCTTCACCCGTACCAAGGTGGTGACCAGTCGGTGGCCGGACCCGGCAACCAGCACCATCGATCTCGGGTTTCCGCGGAACCGTTAGCAGTCCGCTGAAAACCCTGCCGCTGGCGGTGGCCAACCGTCGTTCATCGGGTGATCGGATCGCATCCGCGGTACGACTCCCAAGCAGCCTTCGATGCTCGCCCTCGTCTCGATGGAGCGCCTGGTTCCACCTACGCACTCACTCCGGGCGGTGAAGCGGCTCGTTGACGAGGTGCTCGCGGAACTGGACCCGGTCTTCGCGGGCATGTACGCCGCCGGCGGTCGGCCTTCGGTCGCCCCTGAGCGGCTCCTGAAGGCCTCGGTGCTCATGGCCTTGTACACCGTTCGCAGCGAGCGGCTCTTCTGCGAGCAGCTCGGGTACAACAGCTGTTCAAGTAGTTCCTCGACATGAACATGCTCGGCGAGCCCTTCGACGCGACCACGTTCGGCCACAACCGCGAGCGCCTGCTGGACCACGACCCACGAGTCCAAGACCGACCCGGAGGCTCGGCTGTACCGAAAGGGCAACGGTCGGGAGGCGAAACTATCGCACATCGGGCACGTGCTCATCGAGAACCGGCATGGCCTGGTGGTCGGTGCCGAGGTCTCCGCCGCGACGGGCTCCGCGGCCACAGCGCTGTACAAGACGGGCGCCAGGGCGGAGGCGTGGTCGCTCGCGAAGCCCGCGTGCGCGGTGGCTGAGCCCGCAGGAAAGAGCACGGCGGTCCGCCGTTCACGCCGCTCGGCGCGGCCGGGGCGCCGCCCGCCCCCTACCGCCCCAGGCCCCGCCGCGCCGCGGCGACGACCCGGCCGCACAGGGTCGCCTCGGCGTCGACGTAGGCGCCGCAGCTCCCCTCGACCAGCAACAGGGCGGATGCGAACTGCCGGGTGTTGACCAGCGCCGTGGCTGCCGACAGGCGCCCTGTCGAGGCCACCGGCAACGACGCGGCCAGGGCTTCAAGGTCGCTGCTGCGGCCCTGGCGGGCGTAGATACCGAAGAGAACTTCGGCCGCGAGCGCGTTGCCGGCGGCATGTGGCGTCGCGAGCCCAATCGCCTCGTCGTCGCGACCAGCAGCCGAGAGGAGGCGGGCGTGCTGCGCGGCCGCGAGCGCGTCCAGCGGCAACCTTGCCGTGGTCGCGAGGGCGTCGGCCGCCACCAGATCCCCAGCCGCAGCGGCGCACCGGTATCGCAACGCATCCCACGCGGGCCGGTCCGCAGTCGCGACGCCCGCACGCGCGCCGTAGGTCAGGCAGGCAACGGCGTTCCCGGACCGCAGGAATCCGAGCAGCGCGTTGAGCTTGGCCGTGGGCCGCCCGCGGATGAGGACGGCGTCTACCAGCGCGGAAGGCGCGTTCGGCGCGTCGTCGAAGGTGAGCCGGCCCGCCTCCTCCAGAACGTTGGCATCCTCCGGAAAGCGTGCCACCGCCGCACTCACCAGCGGCCACGCCAGCTTGGGGCCGTTCTGCGTCCGCTCCAGGCCGATCCGTGCCGCCACCGTGGGGGCGGACTCGCCGACCATCGGCTCGAGGATGTCGAGGGCCTCGCGCGCCTCGCTGAACGAGCGCCTGGCAGCCATCGTCGAGACGAGCAGCCCGAGCGCCGCCTGCCCCTGCTCACGGAGCCGCGCCAGCGCGGCGGGGTCGGCGTTGCGGCGTTTGGCGAGCGTACCCGGATCGAACGGTGCCCCCACCAGGTACAGGCTCTGGAGATCGGCGCGCGCGGTGCCGGCCTCGGTGCCGCCAAAACGACAGAACGCCAGCGCCAGCCGGGCGGGGATGTCGTCCGGTGAGGCCTCCACGCGCCGCCGCAGCCCCGACTCCGCGCCGGGGCAGTCCCCTCCGAGCGCGTACGCCACTGAGTTGTCGGAGAGCGCGTCCACCGGGGCCGCGAGGCAGAGCGAGAGCAGGAGCACCACGCGCCGGAGTCTATCAGAAACGGGGGAAGACGCTCGCCGCGTCCTCCCCCTACCGTCGCCTACGCTCCAGCCTCCAAGCTGCGCTTTCCGGCCTACGGCGGCGACTCTTCCCATCTCTCCCCCTGGGTTTGGGAGCCGCGGTCGCGGCGGCGTGGGGGACTGCCACAGCTCAGCCGGTCGCGGAATCAACCCCTCGATGGCCGTCTCGACCGCGGGCTACGAGGTGCCATGCCGCGTGAAGCAGGGTCCCGCCGGCTCCAAGCTGTAAAATCGCCATCGGCGCCGCGCTCGCCGCCTCGGCCATGTGGGCCGCCAACATCCAGCCGGCGACGGTGATGAACGCCGACAACAACAGCGCCAGCCGCGCCAACTGGCGGTTGGTCGGCGCCACGGTCCGCCACAGCGCCAGTCCCACCGGTACGTTGTGGAGGACCACGGCCACCCCCATCGTCGCCTGCCCCCCCGCCAGCGCGACGCCATCGACCAACGCGTGCAGCGCCAGCCCGACGAAGGCAAAGGCGTTGACCGCGTCACCCAGCGCCGGGAAGCGGTGCGCCCCGAAGCCCACCCCGAGCCCGGCACCGAGGACCAGCATTGCCTGCGGCCACCCCACGGTCGCCGCGCCCCAGGGCAGCACGGCGCCCAAGATCGCGGCGCCGATCGCGATTCCGAGCGTGGTGTCGAGCCGAGGAGCAAGGCCGGGCCGACGCGACAGCAGGGCGTCGATCAGCGGCGCGCCCAGGAGGACGGCGACAGCGGCACAGAGGGCAACCACGGAACGCGGGGCTAATCATGCACACCGGGCTTCGCAATCGAGCTGCGGGAAGCTACGGTGTGGTCATGACCACCCGCGTCCTCTCATCCCTGATGTTTGTCCTGGTCGGCTGTTCCCCTCAGATCGGCGAGGACGGCAAAACCGACACCGCCGGCGACACCGACACCGCCGGCGACACCGCCGGCGACACCGACACCGCGAGCGACACCGACACCGATACCGGCGACACGGGAAAGGACACCGGCGGCGCCGAAGAGCCCGTGTGCGTGGGCGACTGGGCAGGGACGGTCACGCTCACCGCCGAAAACGATCGCGGCGAGTTCGAACTGTGCACCGGCGAGGTCGAGCTGACCATCGAAGCCAAGAACCTGACGCTCACCGGAACGGGCACCTGCGAGGGCGAGGGAGGCGGTGACCCCGACCGCCCGGCACCCTCGTTCAAGCTGGAGCTCGACGGCAAGGCCGACGAGAGCTGCGAACTGGGCGCCGACATCGCGCTGGTGGTGGTCGAGCTCGGGGAGTCCATGGCCGAGGACCGGTGGGAAGGCAGCGCCGATGCCACCGATGGCACGCTGGATGTCGTCGGCGAAATCACGACCCCCCCCGGACCCGACGGTGCGGTCGTCACCGTGCCCTACGCGGGCAGCATCGTGCTGGCGCGATAGCCCGTGGGGCTCGTCGGGGCGCTGCTGTCCGTGGGCTACGCCGCCGACCCGGTCGCGCTGCGCGCGGGCATGGAGGAGAGCGCCGGCTGGCGGGTCGTCGAAACCAAGGCGCTCGCCGGTGTCGGCGACGTGGTCGTGCACCACAAGGTAGTGCTGGGCGAGGACTGCCTGGCCGGCGAGACCGTCGCCGCGCTCGACCCCGACGTGCTCCTGACCGCGGCCACCGACGTCGAGAACCAGCCGATGTGGTCCAGCTGGACAGTGCCGGAGGCCAGGCGGCTCAGCGTCGGCGCGACCAGCTTCGACTACGTTCAGCTCCTCGACAACCCCTCGCCCGTCGCGGACCGGTACTGGTTCGTGCACGCCCGCACCTCGACCGAAGCGGGTGTGCGCATCTTCCGGTGGGACCAACTCGACGCCGAACTGCGCTATCCCGCCGCCCTCGCCGACCTGCGCACCCGCTACCCGAACGCGGTCTCGACGCGCACCAACCTCGGCGACTGGACCTTCAGTCCCGACGTGTCCGGGACCCGCATCCGCTACCGGATCTGCACCGACGCGGGCGGGAACATCCCGCGGTGGCTCGGCGAGATCGCCGCTCGGAGCACGCTCCCGGGCAACATCGGGGACCTGGTCAAGGAAGTGCGTCGCCGGACGGGGCTCATCACGCCGTGAGCAACCGCCCGACGTCCGCGACCGCCAGGCCCGCGGCGACGTCGACCTCACGCTTGTAGGTGGCACCTGCGGCGGCGCCGGCCTGCACCTTCGCACCGGGGTCGACCTCGCCGCTCAGGCCGACGCCGGCCTCGACGACCAGGGTGAGCGTCGCCTCGTCCAGGGATGCGCACTCGTCGACGCCCAGCAGGTACACCGGCAGGTCGGTCTGGTAGGACTCGCCCAGCACCACCGCGGCCAGGGCCCGCTGCCGGTCCCGCGCCGCTTCGACGTCACCCGGACGCGGCCCCGGCATCCCGGCGGCGGTGTCCTCGGTCATCCGCACCTGCACGCGGGCCTGATAGCGGGCCTCGACGTGGGCCATCACCACCCGGAGGAGGCCGTCGTAGGCGGGCATCCCCCCCAAGAGCGCCTCGATCGCCTTGGGGTCGTCGATGCGGTGTTCGCGCTGCACGAGCAGCTCGCCCGGAGCGAAGTCCGGCGTCCCGACCGCCCCCGCGGCGCCGGAGAGGCTGGCCAGAAGCGCGTCCAACATCGCGACACCCTGCCAGGTCATGGTGGTGCTGCCGGCGTCGTCCTGGCCGCCGCTCCGCAGGATGACCGTGCCGCGGATGGTGTCACGGAGGCTCCCGCCGCCGCTGCCGCCCGCTCGCGCTTCGATCACGAGCGAGTCATCCTTCTGCGCATCGAGGCCAAGCACGCTGGCGACGACCCCACCCCCCACCTCCACCGACAAGAGCGCCCCGTCCTCGTCCCACCCCGCCGTCAGCCTGGCGCTGGCGCGCAGCCGCGCGGCCACGCCGCTGAACAGCGCGAACGCCAGGTTGGTACCCGCCTCCATTCCCTGCCCGATGGCCATCGCCGGTCCCGCCCCGCCCAGCGGCGCCTCGGGGAGCAGCTCGACGTCGGCGTTGGCCGCGGCCGCCCCCCCTTCGGCCACGCCCGAGGCTTCGTACCCGAAGGTGGCCTTGGTCGGCAGTGCGTGGCGCACGAGCGCCGCGATCGTCTCGGCCGCCGGCGCCCGCCCGGCCATCAGCTCCACGACGAGGCCAGCGTCGCCGAGAACCAGCGCCGGGTCGAGCGTCCATTCCGCCTCGTGCCGGACTGCCAGTTGGGCCTGGGCGCTGCCCGAGGCCCCGGTGCGATCGAGGCCCTCGTACCCGACCCCGCCGCCCACGCCGACGCCGGCGAGCGCCCCCAGCATCCCCACGAAGCCGATCTTGAGCGTTGACTCCCTGCGTGCGAGGCTGAATGAACCCTCGGTTGCGACGCCCAGCGCGATCGCGACACAACCTGAGAGCCGCACCTCGACGGACGAGCCGGAGCCGAACACCAGGTCCGCCACCCCCGCGGGGTCGAACCCGCCCAGCTTCCCGAGGGCCTCCGGGCCGAGGCAGGCCAGCCAACTGTGGACCGCCGGGGACGAAGCGAGCTGCTTCGCGAGCCGGTAGGCGTCGACCAGCGGGAGTGCGTCCAGAACCACGGCCCCCTCGGCGCCCATGGACCGCAGCGCCGACAGGATGTCGCTGCCGCCCCCACCGGAAGCGCCACCGCCGAGGCCGAGCTCGGTCTGCCGGGCCTGGTTGGAGGCGGCGGCGGAAGCGGGGGCGGGGCCGGCAGCGGCGGGGACGGGCGCGACGGCACGGGTGGCTTGAGTCTGGAGCATGTCGGGGGACCCGCACGCCACGTGCCAACGGAGGAAACTCGCCTTTTACCCGCCGGCGTGACGGACGTCCGTCGGGGGGTGACGGACGTCGGGCGACCCACGGCGCCGAATGAGCCTGGAAAGCCTCGGTCCGCGATTCCGCCTGACGCTGGTGAATCGTCCAGACAACGAGATGTAAGGCCGAGCATCCGGCGAGCGTTGTCGCCATGACCCCGGAGAACCACCCATGTCCTTCCTCGACAACGTCAAACTCGCCTACTCCTGCCCGCTCGCCTGGGACAAGCTCGTCGGCGGGGCGTCGCGCCGCCATTGCACTCAATGCGACCGACACGTGACCAACCTCAGCGCCATGACCCGCGGGCAGGCGCACGTGTGGCTCGGCCGGACGCAGGGCGCCCCCATCTGCATCCGCATCGAGGTGGACAAGAGGGGTCGTTCGGTCCACCGTCCTACCCTCCGCAACGCCGCTCTCGCCGCCATTGCAGTAGGTTCTACGGCATGCTCGACTCACGATGACAGCGGCTGGGAGACCGGCGACTTCGTCGATACCGGTGTCCAGATCGCGGAAACCACCAGCGGCCGCACGGAACTCCGGGTGAGCGCGGGCGGCGGCGCCGGAGAGGGTGTCGCCGCCGACGCCATGTGGGCCGGGCGGGGCAGTCTCGTCGCCGACCGCGCCAACGCGCGGTTGGAGTTGACCCGCGGGGAACAGGAACGCGCCGCCGAGGCGGCGTCGCTCATCCACGACGTCCGCGGCGAGCCGGCGCCGGACTACGCCGAACATCTGGTGGGCCGTCCGCTGATGGGCAAGCCGAGTCGTCCATCGGCGCGGTAATTCCCCCTGCCGCGGCCCGCGCCGGACGGGGCGAGGGTGCAGCCCCGCCGCCGAAGGGGGCCGGCGCCGCGCTCGCCGCGTCCGCGATACGTGGCCGGATGCTCGCGCTCGCCGATCTCACCGGACGCATGCTGGCCCACGGGGTCTGGTGCGTCTCCGATCCCGACCAGTTCGTCCCGCTCATTGCCCACGAAAGGGGCGGGAAGCGAGAGATGTTCCGTGTCGCCGGTCAAACCCTCGAGTCGGCCATCGACATCGGCAAGGACTGGCTGGAAAAAAACCCCGACGGCGTCGACCGGGCGCTGCTGGTGTTCGACGCCTATCTGACACTGGCGGACGGCAAGAAGTACGACGCGCTGTTCGTCCGGGCGATGGAGTACGGCGTGGCGCCGCTCACCGTCGACATCGCGCTGCGCTACCTTCCCGGTGGGACCGACGCCGGTTTCCGCGTCGGCAGCCCGAAGGTGCTCAAGAGCGACGGCCTTGGAGCCGAGGACTGGGAGGCCTTCTTCGCCCGCTTCTGGGCCGCCGCCAAGGGCCACCCCGACGCGGCGGTGGTCTGGGCAAAACACCTCGACGACGATCTGTAGCGCTTGGTCAGTGTCCGTTTCGGACGCGTTCGAAGGTGAGCGGAAGCTCCTCGCCTCGGCGGTGATGGGCCTGCATCGTCGGGTAGTCGGGGTAGCGATCGGGGTTAAGCTCATCGCCGTCGCGACGGCCCCACGTCTCGAGTAGCACCGTCTGTCCGCCCGCGGCGGCATGTCGCCGTTGGTGCCATCGGCATCGGCGAGATGTTGGGGAAGCGTGTATCCGGGGGCGGCGTTGCGCGACGGTGGCGGCCAGCACGAGCACGCCCGACCGTAGCCGGTCACGTCCGGCCCCGCAGAAGCATCGAGGCCGCGTCCGCCGGCCGTCGAGCGGCGCGCCCTACCAGTCCGCCCCGCCCTCGCCCCCGCGCGAGCCGATGTCGCTTATGCTCCCGTCGGCGTCCTCGATGTCCGGATCGCCCGCGTCAATGAGCGCCGAGCCCCCGGCGAGCGCAAAATCCCAAGTGGCGGCGCTGGCACCGCTGGTATCGACGTACGCCGGGTCAGCCCCGATGGTGTACGCGGTACCGACGGGGCTCGTACAGTTGAAGAACTCGTTGTCACCGTTGTCGTAGAAGTTGCCATACGTGAGGGTGACGGTTCCCGGGAGACTGCTGCCATAGGCCATCCCGCCGCCACCGGCGTCAGAGACGCTGACCGCCGTGTTGTGGGCGACCGATACGTTGGTGACGATCGGCGCCGCGTAGTATTGAAGGAGCAAGCCACCACCCCAACCATAGGTGGCCTGGACGCTGTTCCCGACCACATCGGCGTTCTCGATTTTGCCGTAGTAGTAGCTGATGAACAGGCCACCCCCGGCGGCGTGGTAGCTCGTGTCGCTGCCGATGTGATTGTTCGCCACCACGAGGTTTTGGAAGGTCGCTGTCGTGTAGTCGCCCAGGTAGATACCGCCGCCCTGGGGCGCGTAGCCATTGGCTTCGTTGTCGATGACCGACAAGTTCACGTAGCCGCCGCCAGCGCCATACAGGTAGAGCCCGCCGCCGAGCGTGTACCACTGATAGGCGTCCTCGGCATCCGAAACGTTGCCGCGAATCACGACATCTTCGACCCAGGGCGCGCCGCCGTTGACGAACATTCCGATACCGTACCCGCCGCCATAGTAGGCGGCGTTCGGAGGAATGACCTCATTTTCAGCAATCTCCACGCCCATGATTTCGGGCTCCGAGCGGAGAAGGTAGATGCCGGCGCCGTAGTTGTAGGGGTAGTAGGCGTAGGTGCTGTACTGTACATTGCCCCGCACCACGCTGTTGGTGAGGGTGAACGCGCTGTCTTCGGCGTAGATGCCGGTGCCGTAGCAGTAGGTGTCGTTGGGCGTGCACTCGTTTTCGGCGATGATGAGGTTGTCGAGCGTGGGGCTGGCGGAGCGAATGTAGATGCCCGCCCCCACCGCGTCGTCGCCACCGGTGATGGTGAACCCGCTGAGGAGGGCGGCGTCGGTCTCGTCGGTGTCGAAGCTGACCACCGGTCCCTTGCCGTTGCCGTCGATGATCGTGACTTCAGGGCCGTCCACGCCCACGACAGCGACGTTGCGCCCGGCAAAGTCGAAGGTCTCCTGGTAGGTGCCGGCCGAGACACAGACGGTCTCCCCCGCCCGCGCGGCGCCCAGGGCGTCGCCGATCAGGTCATAAGAAAGCGGCACGCCCAGACCCCAATCGACCTTCCCATCGCAGTCGTTGTCCTTTTGGTCGCAAACCTCGACGCCGTCAGGATTGCTGGCGGCATCGGTGTCGTCGCAGTCGAGGCCGTTTTCAACGGCGCCCTCCACCTGACCGGCGCAGATCGACACGGCGTTGTCCGGGTCGCCGTAGGTGTCCAGGTCCAGGTCCATGTAGCGGTTGATGGTGACGCCTTCGTCGACCACGCCGTCGCAGTTGTTGTCGAGGCCGTCACAGATCTCGGACGCGCCGGGGTTGACGGTCGCATCGTCGTCATCACAGTCCTCGGACAGGAAGTACCGGTCGTGATCGTCGTCCGCCTCCCCGTCGATCTGCACGTCACTGCTGGAGTTGCAAGCGGAGAAGCTGAGGGCAAGGACGGCGAACGGAAAGAGTAATGGGTTTCGCATGCCCACAGTGTATCGCAGTCTGGGGCTCGCCCGTGCACCCGTTATCGCGCTACTCCCGGCCGGAATTGCACCCCTTCACCTACTCCCCCCCGACCCTGCCGCTGGTCATCCTCCACCAGGACAAGGACCTGCTCGTGATCGACAAACCGGCCGGCCTCCTGTCGGTTCCAGGCCGCGGAGCGGAGCTGCGAGACAGCGCCTGGTCCAGGGCGCTGGCAACGGCGCCGCTGTGTCAGGTCGTGCACCGCCTTGACATGGCCACCTCGGGGGTGTTGCTCTTCGCGCTCCGCAGAAAGGCCGAGGCGACGATGCGCGCCCAGTTCCACGACCGCACCGTGGAAAAGTGGTACCTGGCCCGCGTACTCGGGCGCCTCGCGCCAACCGAGGGCACGATCGAGCTGCCGCTGGCGGCGGACCCGATGAACTCGCCGCTCCAGAGGGTCGAGGTGGGCGGACGGCCGGCGCTGACCCGATGGAAGGTGCTTCAACAGGAGCAGGACTCCACGCTGGTCGAACTCCGGCCGCTGACGGGGCGTTCCCATCAGCTCCGCGTGCACATGGCGGCGCTCGGTCACCCGATCCTCGGCGACGCGCTGTACGGGCCGGGCATCGCCTTTGCCGCCGCGCCGCGGCTCCTGCTCCACGCCGCCGCGCTCAGCGTCACCCACCCCTACTCGGGAGAGCGCCTGACCTTCACCTCGGCGGTCCCGTTCGCATGACCATCACCGCCGCTCACCCCCCGAGACCCTGACAGTACGTCGAGGTGTTCTCGAAGTAGTTCTTCATGTTGTCGATGATCACGTTGCGGATGATGTCGGAGTCCTGGGTGGTCTCGTCGTTGGTCTGGAACTGCCGCCACATGGCGTAGGCGTGGACCATGCCGCCCGACTCCCCGGGCCAGTACACCTCGATCTGGTAGTCCTGCTCCAACTTGAGCGTCGCGTCCTCGGTCACGGCGGGGTTGGGCGCCCAGGTGTCGGTGGCGAAGCTCTCCTTCCCGTTGAACTCGAAGCGCTGGGCGCCGGCCTGCACCACGGTGCTGTAGATCCCCACGAAGACATCGACGGTGTAGTGCGTCTCCCAGATTACAATATCGGTTTCATCAGCCAGGAAAGCCGGCAGATCGGTTTTGTAGTCCCGCTGGTAGGCCTCATAGCTGTTGGGGAAGACCTGGGTCTGATCGGGGTTGGTAATCGCATCTTCGAGCTGGGCACTGGTGCAATCCACAAGGTCGACCAGGTAGAAACCAGCCGCCAACGACGGGTCCGCGTCCCACTCCACCTCCACAAGGTCCGCCTCCTCCGCGGTGAGGTCGGTAAAGGTGCCCTCCAGCGGAAAGTCAGCCTCGTCGAGCGTGGACGCGAAGGACTCGGTGATGGTGCCCAGCCCGGCGCGATCTTCGGTGAGGAAGAGGCTCCACGATCGGTGCAGGAACTCGTCGAGCGACGGTGGGGCGGGCGCCTGGTCGGGACTGGCGCAGGCGGTCAGCAGGAGCACGAGCATCGGCGCACGATACCGCGGCGGGGCAGGGTTAGCATCCGCGGCATGAGCAGCTTCTTCGTCCCCCTGCTGGCCACGCTCGCCGGGGCCCAGGCGGCCGGCCCCGCGACCCGCGCGCTCCCCGCCGAGTCAAGCGGGCAACCCGTCGCCACCGACCGTGTACTCGAAACCGTGGACTGGGCCGCGGCCACCGCCGAGTTGACCACCCGCCTGGGCGAGCTCCTCCGCATCCCGAGCATCAACCCCCCTGGCAACGAAACGCTCGCGGTGGCGTGGTTGGACCAGTGGCTGTCCGGTGAGGGCATCGCCACCGAGGTGATCCCGCTCTCCGAGGGCCGCAGCTCGCTGATCGCACGCCTGCCCGGCTCCGGCGCCGACAAGCCGCTCTGCCTGCTCAGCCACGTGGACGTGGTCCCCGCCGAGGCCGAGCGCTGGACCGTCCCCCCGTTCTCGGGCGAGGTCAGGGACGGCCACCTGTGGGGACGCGGCGCGCTGGACATGAAGGGCATGACCGCGCTGCAAGCGATGACCATGGTCCAGTTCAAGCGGCTCGCCGTGCCGCTTCGTCGTGAGGTGATCCTGTTGGCCGTCGCCGACGAGGAGGTAGACAGCCAGGGCATCGAGTCGATCGTGCGACTCTGGGAGCGGGTCGGCTGCTCGCACGTGGTCAACGAGGGCGGCTACGGCCTGCGCGGGCTCTTCTTCGAGGGCCAGACCTTCCACGCCATCTCGGTGGCGGAAAAGGGCGCGGTGTGGATCCGGATGATCGCCTCCGGCAAGCCGGGCCACGGCAGCACGCCCGTCGCCGGCCGGGCCCCGGAGCACCTGTCGCGGGCGCTGGCGAAGCTGGCCACACGCAAGGACGTCGTGGTCTGGTCCGATGCGCTGATGGAATCGTTTCGTCGTGTCGGCAAGGAACACGGCGGGCTCTCCGGTGCCATCCTCGGCAGCCCCTTCCTCGTGAAGCTCCTGGTGCGTGGGCAGCTCATGGCGAACCCGGCCACCCACGCGGCCCTGACCAACACCGTCAACGTCACCGGCTTCTTCGGAGGAAAGGCGCCCAACGTGGTCCCCAGCGAGGTCGGCGCCGTGCTCGACTGCCGCATCCTTCCCGGGGCCACCGTCGAGGCGCTCCTCGCCGAGCTGACCGGCCTCGTCGACGACCCGAAGCTCCGCTTCGAGGTGACCAGTCAGAACAACGCCAACGGGAGCCCGTGGGACGACCCCTTCTTCGAGGCCCTCGCCGCCCGCGCGGTCGAGGGCCAGCAGCACGCCGTCGCCGGTCCAGTGGTCAGCGTGGGCTACACCGACAGCCAGGCGCTCCGGCCGCTCGGCGTCCACGCCTACGGGTACGTGCCCTTCGTCATCGAACCGGCCCTGCTCGGAACGACCCACGGTGACGACGAGCGTGTCCCCGTGAGCGAGCTGGCGCCAGGGTTGCGGAGGCTCATGGGCGCGGTGCTCGACGTGAGCCTGGCCACCGACGGCGGGCGACCGGGGCCGCGGGCGCCGGGGCGACCGCGGTGACGGCTGGGGATTCCCGGCAGACCCGGTAGGGCGCCTCGTACGCGCTGCCGGGGACGGTGGTGAGCCCCTCCCAGCAGTTCTCGGTGCCGCTGTCGACCCCGTCGCCGACGAACTCGGCTTCGACGCCGGCGGTGGTCGCGTAGTAGAACTCCAGGGCGCTCCCGGTGACGGTCCACTCGCCGAAGTAATCGGGGTAGTCGACGAAGGAGATGTCCCCGTCGGCCTCGAAGGTGGCGACGTGCGTGGAGATCGAGCTCGGGAACAGCGTGCACTCGTAGTAGGCCTCGAGCGCGCTCGGTCGCACCAGAACAAGCGCTCCCCCTATAAAGCCAGACGACGGCTGCTAAAATCACGAGACTCAGTGCCACCCATCGATACGTAGACAATGGGTCCGCCCCCCGGCTCACCGGGATCACTGGGGTCACCCCCGCCCGTTCCAAACGCATGACACTCACACCAGATGCAGGTGCAGTCGGGTGCTACCACCCGGCATACTCCTTTGGATCGGCGGTGCCGCACTGGATGTCGGTGAACGTCCCGTACTTCACGCCATCGTTGGTCTGCGTCGCGCTCAATCGCGACCGAGTTCTGCAGCACGCCTCTATACTCGCCGCCCCTCCCTCCTCAGTCCTCCGCGGGGCCCTCACCCGCGGCCCCGCGCCGACCGGCCCCGCGCCCCCCCCGCTTGCCTCCCCTGCCCGCACCCTTCACCGAGAATCCCTTCGCCGCAGCCTCTGCCTCGAGCCGCTCCTCGTCAAACCCCAAGGGAAAGCGGGCCAGGTCGACGCCGAAGACGGAGGGCCACCCGACGCCCGGCGCATTGGGCTCGGCCCATTGGGTGTCGTTGTCGACACTGACGAAGACGACCCGCGGATTCGCAGCCATGGCCGCATAGACGCGCTGGTGTGAAGCAAGAAGGGCTTGCTGTTCGGCCTCCGGGCGCGTGCGCACCGGCCGCTGGGACCACCCCTTCCCGACCAGGTTGGCACCCCACGGTTCGACCGAGAAGTCGTCGCTGGCGTGCCAGGTGGAGCGTGCCACCCACGCGTGCCGGGGGTCCAGCTCGCCGAGGCGCAGCGTGAGTTCGTCCTCGTAGGTCAGCGTGCCGCAGGCGGCGGCACACAGGGCCGCAAAGGCGTGGTCCAGCCGTGCGAGCGCGTCGGGGCGGGCGCGGAGCGAGGTCCACTCCGCTTGGGTCGGCTCCCACTGATCGGCGCGAGCCGAGAAGCCGCCCAGGTGGGCCGGGTCCAGGAGCACGCGCACCGCCGGGATGGCGCCGACGTCGTAGCCTTGGAGCAGCGCGAGGTGAACCCAGTAGCCCAGGTCGACAAAACCCCGGTCGAGGTCCCGGGCCTTGCCCCCGCTTCGGGTGTGGAGCCCGGCCCGGAACGCGCGCACCCACCCGTCGACGCCGCCGTGACCGGCAGTATAGTTCGGCAACGCGGCGAGCGCGGAGGCGACTGGCCGCATGGGGTTGCCGAGCGTCTCGCCCTTGTCGACGATCTCGACCCCCGCGGCGCGCAGGGCCGCCGTGCCGGGAGCCGGCCTCCAGGCCGATCGGAGCGCTTCCGCCAGCACGCCCCCGCCTTGCCGCGGGGTGACCCCGACGAGCTGCTGCATGCGTACCAGGGGTCCCCCCCGGGTGCGATCGAGCGTCAGGCTGGGCAGGTCCAGTGCAAACAACTGGTGCGCCGTGTCGTCGAGGTGGCGGTAGGCCAACATGCGGGGATGCACGCCGATCGTGGGCCGACGGGCGCGGATGAGCGCAACGAGCGCCGGGTCGACGCGGAAAAGGGCGTCGAGCACCTCGCCGGTCAGCGAGAGCTCGACGGTGCGGATGCCGAGCCGGTCGGTCATCTCGAGAAAATCCCTGACGGCCCGCGCTTCTCGCTCGGGCCGGAGGAAGTCGTTGATGTTGAGCGACACCGTGAGGTAGATCGGGCCGGGCGCCGCGGTGTCGACCGGGCCGAGGTCGTCGAAGCCCGGAGGCGTCCGTTGGCGCGGCCCGACCGGAGCCGGCGGGGGCACGGCTGCCGGCGGCGCCGGGACGGGGGCCGCCGCCTGGCCGGCCGGCTCCCCGCTGAGGCACGCAGCCAGCAGCAGGATCACCGCCACTCCGCCGCGCGGACCGTCCAGAAGGCCGCGCCCCGCCAGGCGTCGACATCCGGCGTGGCCGCGTGCGGCCACTCTCGGTTGATCGCGCGGACGGTCGGCGGCCACGCCTGCCCCACCGCCACCGTCAGGCGGCTGGCCTTGGGCTCCAAGAGCGCCGCCGCGAACAGTCGGTACGCCTGGTGGAAGCCGATGCGCGTGGACCCCGCTGCGAGCGAGGCGGGCACGGCCCGATAGGGGGAGACGTCCGCCGCGGCGAGCATCGCCCGCGCCGCCTCGACCGCGTCGGCGCGGCTGACCGTCCCGGTGGCGTGGACGACCGCAGCCGCGGTGTCGACCGGTCCGTTGACCTGGGTGGTGTCGACCGGGGCGTTGCCTCCCGCGACCAGCGCGCGCGCCATGACCTCCAGCGCATCGGCCAGCGCCACCGGCCGACCGGCGACGCTCAGGGAGTCGGGGGGGCCGTCGTTCCAGGTGGCGGCCACCTCCTTGGCGACGGCGAGCGGGTCCAGGGTGAGCGTGGGCGGCCGCAGCTTGTCCAGGAGGGTGGCGGCGTTGACAAACCCGCTACCGGGGTGCCGGGCGACGTATTCGGTGAGGAACGCGTACTCGGCCGCGAGGTCGTCCGGTTCGGCGGTCACGTTGAGACTGACCACCATCGGCTGGCGACGAGGAAGGGCTTCGATCGCCATCTTCGTGCGTCGGCCGTCGCCCTGCCAGTGGGGTGGCGAGGTGTTCGCGCTCTGACGCAGGGCCGGCACGCCAAGGTACCAGAACGCCTGGGTGTCCTTGCCGAGGAACGTCTCGACCGCCGTGATCACCGCGGGATCGTCGGCCTTGGACAGGTAATGCCAGGCGAAAGGGCCTCCGCCCTGCCACATGCGCATCCCCGGCGCCAGGCCGCGCAGCGCGAAGGAGGCAGGCGGGCAGCTCAACCCACTCCCGCCCATGTACTGGACGTCGCCGAAGGTCGCGAGCACCTTGGACACCCCGCCCCGCTCGCCCTCGTTGAGCGTCCCGGGCGTGTGCCGCCTCAGGTACCCGTCCGCCGCGATCTGCACACCGTCCAGCCGATGGCTGTACCGCCGCTGGATCTGGTTGACCGCCTCGCCGAAGCTCATCCCCGGGGTCACGATGCTGCGCCCATCGGCGCCGCCCTCTTCGCCGCCGCCGATGATCGGGTAGGGCCCGTGGGCGTCCTCGCCGTGAAAACCGATGGCCGCCCCGGCCGCCCGGACCTCGGGGATGAGCGTCGGGTCTTCTTTCTCCAGCCGCTCCAACAGGATGCCGTCGAAGAACATCGTGAGCGCCTTGACCTGACCCGCCTTCTGGGCGGCGTGGAGCACGGTGCGCACCTCGGCGGCGGTGCCGTAGTAGCCTCCCCTCCCGTGATAATGATGGGAGAAGACCAGGAAGTAGACGGGCGCGTCTCCGCGTGGGCCGTCGTCGACCGGGACCCTCGTCGCGCCCCGCGGTCCCTGCCGGTCGCCCCCGCGCGGGCGCGCCGCCAGGAGCTCACCGCCGAACGCCTCGTGCGCGAGTACGACGCCGACGAGCACCAGACCGCTGACCACCGAGCCCCGCATCGCGCCTCCCACCCACCGGGTATCGCGCTCCCCCGGAGCGGCATTCACATCCACCACGACTGCAGCGGCGCCAGCACCACCGGCCGCGCCCCGCCGGCCCGGATCTCCTCCACGAAGCCTTCGACGTCGACGCCGGGAAGCTGGCGGGGAACGGCCTCGATGGGCACGCTGAAGTCGTCCCAGTGGCAGGGGATGACCACCTTCGGCCGGACCCGCTCCAACAGGATGCGCGTGTAGTCCTGGCGATACTGGCGTCCTACCGCACACAACAAGAGCACATCGGCGGGCACCAGCTCGTCCTCGTAGAAATCGGCGGAGTCGATGTGAAGCACCGAGAGCCCCTCGAGCAATATCTGCCAGTGGAAGACCGCCCCGTGAGGCAGGTCGTAGATGCGCGGGGGCCAGGGCGGGGGCGAGGAGATGGTGCCGGGGTGCGGCACGCGACCGAAGATCGCCTTCCCGTGTCGCGACCGCCATGGCGTCGCGGCGGCCGCACCACAGGGGACACGCTGCCCCGCGGCGACCTCGACATACCGTTCCATCGCAAAACCGGCGGCGCGGGCCAGGTTGGCGGTGTCGGCGCTGCCGAGGAGTCGGGCGCCGGTCTGCGTCGCGACGGCGGGGGCATCGAGCGCGTGATCGTAGTGGCTGTGCCCCACCAGGACCTCGTCGGCGACGGGCAGATAGCGACGCACGCGCTCAGCGTCGATCGGCAGACGGCCGAACGCGGTGCGCCAAAGGCCGGCACGCGAGACGTACGGGTCCAGCACGAACGTGCGCGCCTGGCTGGCGACGACGAACCCCGCCGTGCCGAGGAAGGTGAACCGCACCCGACCAGCGGAGGGCTCCAACTCGAACGCGGGCGCCGGCCGCGTGAGCCAGGATCGGATCACGACGTCTGGATCCGCATACTGAGGTCCACCCAGCGGGCCTGGTGGATCAAGCCGCCCATGCTCACCCGGTCGACGCCCAACGCCAGGAGCCGCGGCAGCCGTTCCGGGGTGATGCCGCCGCTGACCTCGAGCCGGACGCGCCCCGCCGCCAGTTGCACCGCCGCCGCCAGCATGGTGTCGTCCATGTTGTCGAGCAGGACGTCGTCGGCGCCCGCGGTGATGGCCTCCTCCAACTCGGCAAGGGTCTCGACCTCGACCTCCACCCGCAAGAGCGGGTGGATGCTGCGGCGTGCCCGCGCCACCGCCGGACCGATCCCCCCGGCCGCCACGAGGTGATTGTCCTTGATCATCACCCCGTCGAAGAGCCCGAAGCGGTGGTTGCCGCCGCCGCCGTGACGCACCGCCGCCTTCTCCAGCGCGCGCAGCAGCGGCGTCGTCTTGCGGGTATCCACGAGGCGGAGCCCCGGCGCGCGGGCGACGACGTTGCTGACATGCGTCGCGACACCCGAGAGGCGCATCAGGAAGTTGAGCGCGGTGCGTTCGCCGGTGAGGAGGCCCCGTAGCGGCCCTTCCACCCAGGCGATGGTGCCCTCGCCTTCGGCCGGCTCCGCGCGCGCACCATCGTCGATCGTGACCTCGTAGGCACAGCCCAACTGGGCGAACACCTCCGCGGCGGCGGCCTGACCGCTCACGACTACGGGCTGTTTGGCGTAGAGGCGGGCGCGGCCGCGGGCGTCCGCCGCCACGGTGGCCAGCGTGGTCACGTCGCCCATGCCGACATCCTCGTCGAGGGTAAGGCGGACCAGCTCGCGGAGGGTCATAGCGCCGAGCGGATAACCGGCTACGTGCCAACGACACAACGGACACCGCCATGATTCAGCTCAGCCTGCTCAGCCTCCTCTCCCCCGCCCTCGCCGACGACGGTGACTTCAAGCCTTCGGTCGAGGCCGGGGGCATGGTCTTCGCCTCCTGGCAGCTCAACATGACCGGCGGCGCGGACAACTACAACGAATTCGGCGTCGACCGGGCCTACGCTACGCTCAAGGCCAAGATGGCGCCGAAGATCGGGGCGCGCATCACGCTGGACGCCGATCACTTCAAGGCGGTGACCACTCCCGCCGGGGACCTGACCCTCGACACCAAGTACCGGCTGTTCCTCAAGCACGCCTACGTCGAGTTCAAGGACGTCGCCCCCGGCGTCAAGGTCCGCGCCGGCATGATCGACACCCCCTACCAGCCGAACCAGGACAGCTTCTGGGGCCAGCGCTACCTCGCCAAGGGGCTCGGGGACGAAGAAAAGCTGCTCAGCACCGCCGACCTCGGCGTCAGCATCGGCGGAGAACACGGCAAGGGCCTGTTCTCGTGGACGGCGGCGGTCCTCAACGGCGAGGGCTACAGCAAGCTCGAGGTCGACTCCGGCAAGGCGCTCCAGGCGCGGGTCACCGTCGATCCGATCGCCGCGCAGGGCAAGATGGAACTGCCGATCACCGCGTACGTCGACTACAACGTGCACGCGGATGCCGACACCCGCATCACCTACGCGGCAGCGTTGGGCTTCAAGCAGCGCTTCATCTGGTTCTCCGGGGAGTACCTCGGCGTCAGCGAAGGCGATCACGGCGAGATGGGCTACAGCGTCGCCGCCCTGCCGGGCATGCCCAAATATGGCCGCGTCGTGCTGCGCTACGACCACTTCGACCCCGACACCGAGGTCGAGGCCGATGGCCACGACAGGGTCTACGCCGGGCTCAGCCACGACTTCGCCGACAAGGTGTCGCTGGCCTTCCTGTACCAGCGCACCATGCCCGAGGCTGACGGCGCGGCCGTCGAACACGGCGTGGGGATGCACGCGCAAGCGGGCTTCTGACGCTGACGGCTACCCGCTCTCGCAGATGTACCCGGTGGAGAGCCCCGAACACTGGTGGTCGTTCCACCTCCCCGAATCGAGGAGTTGCGCGCAGTCTTCGTTGCCGACGTTGTTCGGTTCGCCACTACCCCAGTTGGTGTAGGCGACCGATTCGCCCGTCTCCCAGACCCACGACCCTTCCGAAGCCACGTCGTTGAAGCCGATCCACGGGTCCGAGCCGGTGATGTAGGTGTTGGCCTGGCCGGTGACCCAGCTGTTTTCGGCGGCGTCACCCATCGTGGCGAGATGGTAGCCAACCGCGGCGCAGCTCGAGGAGGCCGCGGCCCAGTAGCTCCCCGTGGTGCAGAACATATAGGTGTTTGAGTTGCCGGAGTAGGTGGCAACCGAACACCCGCACGCCGCGGTGGAGTCCACAGCGCCATCGCAATCATCGTCCTCGCCGTTGCAGACCTCGGCGTCCGCCGGAGAAATCGCGCTGTCGGTATCGTCGCAGTCCCCTCCGGTCGCGCTGGCGCCAGCTGGGGCGGAGCAGGTGTAGGACGTGGTGGTGGTCCCGCCGTAGCCGTCAGCGTCGCTGTCGACGTACCAGGTGGTCGCGGTGGTGGAAGACTCGTCGACCGAGCCGTCGCAGTCGTCATCCACGCTGTTGCACTCCTCGGAGGCCCCGGGAGAGACGGTCGCATCGCTGTCGTCGCAATCGGTGTCGTCGGCCACCGAGCCGACCGGCGCGTCACAGGCGACCGAGGACGAAGCCGCGTCGCCGTACCCGTCGCCGTCGCTGTCGGCGTACCAGGTGGTGCCGCTCGCGGTGCCGCCGTCGACCGCGCCGTCGCAATCGTCGTCCACGCCATTGCACACCTCGACCCCCACCGGCGACACGTCGGCGTCCGTATCGTCACAGTCGTCGGCGTTGTCGACATAGGCACTGGGCGCGTCGCACGCGGTCTGGGTGAACCGCGTGCTGCCGTACCCGTCGCTGTCGTAGTCGATGTACCAGGTGGTGGCGTCGGCCGCGTCGGCTTCGTCGGTGGTGCCGTCGCAGTCGTCGTCAATACCGTTGCACCACTCGGTCCCGCCGGGAAACACGTTGGCGTCGGCGTCGTCGCAGTCGTCACACGCCGCGACGCCGTCGCCATCGGCGTCGGTCAGCTCGTCGACCGTCCCGTCGCAGTCATTGTCAATCGAATCGCACACCTCGGTGGCGCCCGGGTACACCGCCGCCTCGGTGTCATCGCAGTCGGTCGTGCTCGAAACGTAGTCCGCGGGCGCCTCGCAGCCGGTGGTGGAGAACCGAGTGGTGCCGTACCCGTCGCCATCGTAGTCGAGGTACCAGGTCCCGGCATCGGCAGCGTCGGACTCGTCGATGTCACCGTCGCAGTCGTTGTCGAGCGCGTCGCACACCTCGATCGCGGAGGGGTTGACGGCGGTCGCCGCATCGTCACAGTCGTCAGCATTGTCGACGTGATCCATCGGCGCATCACAGGCCACTTCGGTCCCGGCGGCGGAGCCGTAGCCATCGGCGTCGTCGTCGATGTACCACACGGTGACGCCGTCGGCGTCGGCCTCGTCGACGGTGCCGTCGCAATCATCGTCCAGCGCGTTGCAGATTTCCGTCCCGCTTGGATTGATGTCCGACCGGCTGTCATCGCACTCCTCACATGCGGCCCACCCGTCCCCATCACCGTCGGCATAGCCGGTTGAACCATCACAGTTGTAATCGTTGGAGTCGTTGCAGTCGCTCTCCGCGGCCCCAGGATTGTAGACCGCATCCTCGTCATCGCAGTCACCCGGGAGCGGCGCGTAGCCGGTGGGTTGGGAGCACGCTTCGGCGCTGGCTTCGCCACCACCGTAGCCGTCCGCGTCCCGATCCGGGTAGAAGGTGGTGGTCACCCCGTCGTCGACCAGGCCATTGCAGTCGTTGTCGCGTTCGTCGCACACCTCTTCGCGGGTGGGGTTGACCTCGCTCGTAGAGTCGTCGCAGTCGCTGTCGTCGGCCACGAGGCCGGCCGCGGCGCTGCAGGCGGCCTGCGGCACCGACGGGTCCCCGTAGCCGTCGCCATCGCCATCGACCCAATACACCGTGGTCACCCCGTTGTCGGCGACGCCATCACAATCGTCGTCCGCGCCATTGCACACCTCGGCGACGGCCGGATTGACGGTCGGGTCGGCGTCGTCGCAATCGCCGCTGATGGCGACACCGGCGCCCTCGCAAGCCAACGCGCCGGTCGCCGAGTCCCCGAAACCGTCTTCGTCGCCGTCCTCGTAGAAGATCGTCCCCACGCCGTCGTCGACCGATGCATTGCAGTCATTGTCGCGACCGTCACACACTTCGGGCGCGGCCGGACTCACGCTCTTGTCGGTATCGTCACAATCGCCGGCCTCGACGCTGTAGCCGTCCCCATCGACATCGTCGCCGGCAGCGGTGTCGGGTGTCTTGCCAGAATCGTCAGAAGTGGGCTGACACGAGAACACGAGGAAGAAAAGCAGGGAAGACCGCATGCGAAAGCGTATCCGGTGAGCTCAATCGTTGCCGTCCTGGTGCGGGCGTTGGCGGAGCACGATCGGGTGCTGCCACCGGTCGGCAGGCCAGCTCGACCTGCGGCGTGCGGCGTCGTGAGCTGACCGCTCGCAACTGCAACCGATCTGAAGGTTCACCGCAATGAACAGCGAATTCGGCTTCGTGGTGCAACCGCTCTCGGTGTTCAACGCGATGAACATCGAATCCGGCTGCGCCTTGCAACCGAAGTGCCGCTTCAACAACGTGAACATCGAGTTCGGCTGCCCGGCCGTTTGGGAGGGGGAACATGTGTGGTTGCCAGCGCAATTATCCGGCGGTGGCGTCGTCGATGCAGACGACCGGCCGAGACCGGTCCGGCGGCTCGGCGTACAGCTGCTTCGGCGCGGGCGGGCACGCGTAGCCTCCGCGTGCTGGTGCCGCGAGCCGAGCTACCGGAGATAGAGTGACGACGCTTTTACCGATCAAAACCCCTGACGCGAGGTACTATGGCTCGGCCCGGAGCCGCGCGTCGGCCTCGCGGATCGGATCGAAGAGGCGGTCATCCGTTGGGACGAAGCCGTTCACATGCATCAGGGACAGCACCCGTCGCCCCTCGGCGCTTCGCACGGAGAGGGACAGGAGGAGACGCTGGATCTCAGTGCGCACCTCGATTGCAAGGCCCGCGCGCGCGCAGACCAGGTCTCGCGGCGTGCGTCGCGTCTTGCCGATGATCCGGAACTCGCGCGCGTCGATGTCGTCGGAGCGCTCCAGCGCCGGCAGCGCGCTCTGGTAGACGGCGCCGGCGTCGTGGGTGCCGTTGTAAACGGCGAGCAGCACGGCCTTGTGGTTGCCCATGAACGCGACCTCGCTGAAGTCGCGTTCGGGGTCGATGCCGCGTTCGGTGAGCAGCATGTGCGGGTAGAGGAAGCCCGTGGTCGAGGCGGGATCGACGAAGGCGAAGCGGCGCCCGCGGAGGTCATCTAGCGTGGCGAGGGGGCTGTCGGCGCGGACCACGATGTACCCACCGGCGGTCGCGGTCCCGTACGCGATCTGGCTGACGAGCGGCGCGAGCGTGGGGTCCTTCGCGCGGGCGCGGACGTAGCCGTAGGGGCTGAACTCGCCGACATCTACGTCGCCGGTGCGTAGCAGGTCGCCAAGCTCGTCGTAGCTCGTGGCGACGCGCAGCTCCACGGGCACGCCGAGGCGCTCCGAGAGCCATGCGCGCACGGGCTCGCGCATTACGAGTAGCTCCGCGGGGTCGAGGTAGGGCGTGAGGGACATTCGGAGCTGCGTGAAGCCCGGCGGCGCGACCCACGGCGCTACGGGAACGGTCTCGGCTGGGGCAGGGGGTGGGGCCGACGACAGTGGCGTAGCGCAGGCCAGGAGGGCGAGCAGGAGCGTCATGCCGTCACGTCCGGCTTGCCGGTGCG
>SHYX01000018.1 GCA_009692585.1 Myxococcales bacterium | reverse complement strand
GACTTGCATGTGTTAGGCCCGCCGCTAGCGTTCGCTCTGAGCCAGGATCAAACTCTCCAGTTTGTGATCCTGGTCCGCCCTTCGTGGCTAAACGAAGGTCAGACAAAACTCTATTTGAACTTTCGAAGCTGCTACCAATTTTTCAAAGATCGACGCGGCGAGACCGCGAGACCCCGACGACTTTTGGGTCGACCGGGAGCCGGCGCTGCTATCGCGGATGGGCCTGGCCGTCAAGGAGAGGTCACCCGCTTTTCTGCGACCGTTTCGGTGAAGGCCGCGAGGCCTGCCGAGGACGCCTCATGTATGGCGCGCCGGCGGTTGGGTCAAGCCGTTTGTTACCGACGACAGCTACCAGAAGTGTAGTTCGGGGTGCATCAGGAGGATCTTGTACACCCACCCGAAAAGCATGCCGAACATCAGCACGGCGGCGGCCCGTGATTCGCGTTTATCAACCCATAGAAGCGCCATTTTCCAATAACCGCGCCCGGTGAGAATGTCGGCCAGTCCGATGGCGGCCCCGGCCAACGTGCCCGCGAAGAGCACCAGCCCGAAGGGCTGGTTGAAGAAGGCGTCGACCGGGCGAAGGTGGGCGAACAAGGTGAAGGTCGTGGTCATGCCGCACATCGGGCAGGGGTACCCGGTCAGGTGCAGCATCGTGCACTCACCCAAGCCCAGCTGCAGGTGGGTTCCGAACCCGTTCGGGGAGGGCGTCAGCCAGGCGGCGATGCCGAGTACACTCCATGAAGGCAGGCCGACGACGAGCCCGACGCCCCGGTTCATGCTCAGCGGTGGCTGGCTGTCCACCCAGCGACTCACGCGGTCGATTGTGCCGTTCACCCGGCCGGAAAGGGCGTCCAAGCTCATTCTTCCTCCTCGGCCACGGCGGCGGCGAGCACGGCCTCGATGGCCGCCGCTTCCCGTTCCATCCCGTCGAGCCGGTCGCGCATGTTCCGGCGCAGACCGCGTAGTTCGCTGGCGAGGTTCAGCGCCGTCAGCATCGCCACCGTGTACTGCTCGGCGGCGGGCGTGCGGTCGAGCAGCAACTTCATTCGACGGTCCACGTCATTGGCTGCGGCCTCGAGCTCCTCGCCGTCGTCCGCGCGCAAGGTGTAGTTGCGACCGAGGATGGTGATCTGCTTCTGCACCGGCGTTTGCTATCATGGTACGGCGCGAGAGCGTTCGCGGACCGGACCGTCCCGGCGCCCTCTCCCCCTACCGCGCCACCAACCCGGGTATCCGACCTCCCGCCTCCAAGCCTCGCTTTTCGGCCTGCGGACCCGGACTTCCCGGCCCCCGCCGCGTTGATAAGGCGGCGGGACGTGGCGCTCTCCCCCCTCACCGCGTCCCCCGTGCCGTTCGGCGTTTCATGGCTCAGGGAGCCGCAAACGGCGGCATGGGTGACGAATGGATTGTCGGGCGCCCTCCCCTCAAAGGTAGCCGTGGTCGCGGAACCATCGCAGACTCTTGTCGACGGTGGACGCGATCGGAGTGCGCGGGACGCCCAGTTCGTCCCAACTGCGCTGCCCGCTCCGGTATCGCTCCTGCATCATCGACCCGAGCACATGCCGATCGAGGCCGGCGAAGCGGTGGGCGTCGACCCGCTGGAGCACGCTGCCGACGGCCGCCGCCGCCCGCAACGCGACGCGGGGCACAGGCAGCGCCGGTGACCGGGTGCCCGCGGCCTCGGCGCAGGTGGCCATGAACTCGCGGTAGCTGAGGTTCCAGTTCCCCAGCAGGTACCGCCGGCCGGGCCGCCCGACCTCCAGCGCGCGGATGTGCCCGATCGCGCAGTCATCCGCGTCGATGAAACACTTTCCGCCGGTCGGGTACACGGGCACCCAGCCGCGGGCCACCGCGAGCAACAGTTGGCCGCTGGTGGGCTTGATGTCCCAGGCGCCCAGGACGTAGTCGGGGTTGACCACCACCGCGCCGGCCTCGACGCTGAGGCGCTCCGACTCAAGTTTACTCTCGTAATACGAGCGTAATCCCCCCGAGCGCCCATAGACGCGTTCGGGGTCGATCGGGCTGGATTCGTCCCCGAGGGCCGAGAGCGCTCCGAAGCCTACGGTCACCGACGAAGAACAGGTCACGAAACGGGAGATCCCGAGCCGTGCGCGAGCGGCGAGCAGGGCCCTCGTCGCGTCGACGTGGAGCGACCACATCGCGCGGTCTCCCCCGGGACCGGGGTCGAAGATCCCGGCCACGTGGAGCACACCGTCGCAGCCGCGCATCGCCTCGGCGAGCGCGTCCTCATCGGTAAGTGAGGGGGAGACCAGTTCGACCGGAAGGCCCTCGGTGCACCGGTTCGGCTTGCGAACGGCGCACACCACTTCGTGCCCCTGGGCCAACAGGTGACGCGCGACGTTGGCGCCCACAAACCCCGTGGCTCCGGTCAGGAAGGTGCGCGGCATCGGGGCTACCGGTTTCGGACCAGCAGCTCGCGCGCGATGATGATCCGTTGGATCTGGGAGGTTCCCTCGTAGATCTGGAAGATCTTCGCGTCGCGCATGAGCTTTTCGACGGGGTATTCCTGCGAGTAACCGTAGCCGCCGTAGACCTGCACGGCATTGGTCGTGGTGCGCATCACCACGTCCGCGCAGAACGCCTTGGCCATCGCCGCTTCCTTGGTGTTGCGTTGCCCGTTGTCCTTCATCCACGCCGCCTTCCAGCAGAGCAGCCGGCCGGCGTCGATCTCGGTCGCCATGTCGGCCAGCATGAACTGGATGGCCTGGTGGTTGGCGATGGGCTGTCCGAACGCCTTGCGCTCGGTGGCATACTGCATGGCGTGCTCCATCGCCGCGCGGGCGACGCCGATCGCGGAGTTGCTCACCGCCGGGCGGGTGTAGTCGAACGCCGCCATCGCCAGCTTCCACCCGTCGCCCACCTGGCCTACGACGTTGTCCTCGGGCACCTCGACCTCTTCGAACGTCAGCCCGCGGGTGTCGCTGCACCGCTGGCCCATGTTGTACTCCTTCTTCCCGACGCTGACGCCGGGCCAGGAGCGCTCCACCACAAAGGCGGTCATCCCACCCCGCGCCAGCTTGGCCGGGTCAGTGACCGCGACCACGAAGAACCAGTCGGCGACCCCGGCGTTGGTGATCCACATCTTGTTGCCGTTGAGCACCCACTTGTCGCCCCGCTTGACCGCAGTCGTCTTGAGGCCCTGGACATCAGACCCGGCCCCCGGCTCGGTGACGGCGTACGCGCACATACTCGGCCGCGCTCGCGCCTCGGTCATGGGGGCAAGGTAGCGCGCCTTGAGCGCCGTAGAACCGCCGAGAATCACCGGCTGCTGAGCGAGCCCGTTGGCTTCCATCGCCGTGCCGATGCCCGAGCACCCCCAAGCGAGCTCCTCGGCGATGACCATGCCGTCCATGGCCCCCAGCGCGATCCCGCCGTTTTCGCCAGCGATGTGGGTGTTGAGGAGGCCGACCTCGTGCGCCTTGGCGAGGACCGCCCACGGATACTCCCCGGTCTGGTCGTGATGCGCAGCCACCGGCCGGATCTCGTTCTGCGCGAAGTCGTGGGCGAGGTCGCGGAGGGCGAGCTGTTCTTCGCTGAGGCCGAAGTCGATGGACATGTGGGCTCCTGGTGGGGTCGGTTGCTAACCGGTCCCGCCTCGCGTGATTAGCCAACCAGCATGACTTCTCCCCACACCATCGACACGGTCCCGACGCCCAATCCCGACGCGCTGATGTTCAAGGTGCAAGAGACGCTCGTGCCGGTCGGAACCTACGAATTCAAGGCCGCCGCCCACGCCTCTGACGCCCCCCTGCCGCGGCGCATCTTCGACATCACCGGCGTGGCTTCGGTGCTCGTGGCCCCGCGTTTCGTCACCGTGAGCAAGGACTCCGACAGCCCCTGGCCGCTCCTCGTTCCCAGCATCAAGGACGCGATCCGCGACTTCCTGGACAGCGGCGACATGGCCGTCCCGGAAGACGGGCTGCCGGTCGACGTCCCGACCGACGCGCTGTCGCGCAAGGTGCTGGCGCTGCTCGACGAGTTCATCCGCCCGGCGATCGCCCAGGATGGCGGCGATATCGTGTTCCTGGGCATCGAGGACGCGGTGGTGCTCGTCCGCCTGATCGGCGCCTGCGGGACCTGTCCGTCGAGCACGGCGACCCTGGCTTTGGGCGTGGAGCGGATGCTGCTCGAGGAGATGCCGGAGCTGCGCGGCGTGCGACAGGTTCCGCTCTGAGCTAAACCGCCGGCCCATGCTACTCGCGCTGATTCTGGCCTGTGACCCGCCCATGCCCACCTACATCGACAAGAAGATGATCGAGAAGGCACACATCCACGGGGACACCCACATCCTCTGCGGCGGGCTCAACATGAAGGAGGACACGACGCGGGGCGCGGCGGCCGACATCCTGGCAACGGTAGAGCCGCCCGAGTCCTGCCTGTGTGAGCACCTGATGCGCGACGGTGCGTGGGATCCGCCCGTCCTGCGGAGCATGGGGAGGGCCAAGGACGACCTCCACGCCGAGTGCGCAGGGGCACTCCTGGACCGGCCGAAGCTCGCCGATCGCGCCGGTCTCGTCACCCAACTCGCCCGAATCAAGGCGCCTTCGGTGGTGGCCCGCCTCACGGCCGCCGCCCGGGAGGACGCCGATCCGCTGGTTCGCGCCGCGGCGATGGCCATCCTGCGCCCCGCCAAGGACGCCGACGCCCTGGCCCTGGTCACTGCCGCGCTGTCCGACGCCAACCCCGCGATACGCACCGCCGCCGCGACGTCGCTCGCGGGCATCGATGCCGCGGCCGGGGCGCTCGCCAGCGCCGCCAAGGACGCCGACGCGGGCGTGCGCGCGGCCGCAATCGCGGCGCTCCGGGGCACGAGCCGCTTTGCCGAGGTGGCCTGCCCTGCCCTCGCCAGCGATGCCGAACCCGGAGTTCGTGCGGCCACCGCCGCCGCCATGAGCGGAACCCGGGACGAGGCGGTGTTGGCCTGCCTGCGGACGCACATGCTGGAAAACGAGGCCGACCCCGGCGTGCGCGGCGCCATGCTCCTGTCGTTGCGAAAGACCACCGCGCCGGCGGCCGCCAGCGCGCTTTGCGACGCGATTCCGTTCTGGATCCGCACCTACGTCGGGGCCGAGCCGCCCGAGCGTGAAGGCCCCGCCGACATCCTCTTCGCCCAGAACGACCGCGACTTCGAGCGGTCCTACGAATGCGTCCAGAAGGCGCTCAAAGCGGGCGGGTACCGGGGCTGCGGCCAGCGCTACTACCTCAACGACTGGTTCCACGAGCTGGGCGGAAAAAACGCGGTGCCCCGACGCTGCGATCAACCCGCCGGCGGCGGCGGTCGCGAAATCACGTTTTAGGAGCTGGAATGGGAAGTCTCGTCGAAACGCTGAGGGACGCCGGCAAACGCCGCGCCGTCGTAGACGCGGGTGTGCGCGTGATCGAGCAGGAGGTGGCCGACAAGTCCGGCCTGTCGGGGCTGGCGATCAAGGGCACCTTCAAGGTCGTGCAGAGGCTCAAACCGGGGTTCGTCCCCCAGGCGCTCAACCACCTCATGGACGACTTCGCCGCGAAGATCGATCCCTTCTGGCTGGACTGCCAGGCGACCAGGGAAGAGCCCCGGGGCTACTTCACCCGACGAGGCAGCGAAATCGCGAACGCGCTCTTGTCGATCACCGACGAGCGGGCCCGGCGCGGCCAGGGACCGGCGCGCAGCGCCTACGAGAAGCTGCGTCCCGAAGGCGCGAAGCATGTGGTGTCGGCGATGCCTCGGCTGGCCGATTTATGCCGGGTGCACGCCGGCTGAACACCCTCAGGGCCCGCCGATGACCGGCACCCACCAATGTCCTGGCGACACCTGGATCGGGGCGGCGCTCAGGACAAACCGCGTGCCCCGCGTGAGCACACAACGCTCGGGCGTGGCGGGGTCGTGATGGTTCTCCGCCCGGGGGTAGTCGGCGCGCACCCGGGCGTCCCGCTGCAGGGTCAGCGTGCCGCCTGCGGGGCCGGGGTCCTTGGTCCCGGCGTACCAGTAGCCCACGACCTCTCCGGCCGGCGCCCCGGTACAGCCGACCCGGAGGCGGCCTCGCGGCGACGCCGCCGCCGGAGCGGACACCGGCGGCGGGGGTTCGGCGGCGGGACGCGTCAGCGGTGGCGGGTCGGCGGCGGCCTCGGTCACCGCCGGGGCTCCGGCGGCTGGCGCTTCGACGGGCGGCGCGACCGGGAGCGCCGCCGCCGCCACGGGGGCGGCCGGCCCTTCGGCCTCGACCTCGCCACCCAGAAAAAACGCCGCGAGCCCGACGGTCATCAGCGCGGCGCCCACACCACCGACGCCGAGCATCGCCCATGGGGGCCGAGCCGGCGGGGCGGCGATGACCCCAAGAGTCCGGGCCAACGCCGCGAACGTTTCATCGGCCGGCGATTGTGCCGCGAGCATCCGCGCCAGGCGATCCAAGGCGCCCTTGCGTTCGGCGGAGTCGAGGATGATTGCCCAAGCCGCCTCGGGATCCCCGGGGCTGGTCGGGTCCAGCGGCATACCCAGCTCCTTGGCGAACCGGCGCTGCGCCTCCGCGCCGGGGAAGCGGCGCGCGCAAGCGCGGGCAAGGTCACGGCGATCGTCGGGGTCGAGCTGCACCGATCCCATATATCCGGGTTAGCTCCGAATCCCATGCCAACCGTCAACGCTCGTGGCGGCGCGGTTCTGGTGTTGCTTGGGACGCTGTGTGGTCGGCTGCTCCTGGCGGGGACCCTGCCGCTGACCGAGGCGGAGGTGGTGGTGTGGGCGCGCGCGCGCGGAGTCCTGAACGGTGAGGTGCCCGCAGCGGCGCTGCTGGTCACTGCGAGCACTGACGCCTTCGGTCAGGCCGCGCTCGGAATCCGGGCGCTCGGGGTGGTGATTTCCGGACTGGCCCCGCTGCTCTTGCTCCGACACACCCCGGACCCACTGCGATTTGCGGTGCTGCTCCTCGGCCTGCCGGGGCTGGTGTGGACCGGCCTCCTCGCCGACACCGGGCCGCTCCTGTTCGCCGGCGGCTGCGCGGCGCTGGCGGGCGCCTTGGGCGGGAGTTGGCTCTTCGCTGGCGCGGGCGTCGCGATGGCGGGGCTCGGCGATGTCGCCGCGCTGGGACTATGGCCGCTCCTCTGGCTCAACGCCCCCGGCGACTGGCGGCGGATGCTGCCCGGAGTCGCACTCTCACTGCTCGCGACAGGCCCCGCCCTACTAGGTGAGGTACGCGACGGAGTCGTTGACGGCTGGCTCGCAGAGGTACCGCTCTCGGTCCTGTACGCCAATCCCGCGTTGGTGATCGTGGCAGCGGTGGCAGGCCGCGCCGCGCTGCGTAGGCGCGGCGCGGAGCCGGGACCGGCACCCGCGCTTGCCGGCGTGGTCATCGGCCTCGGTCTCATGCTGAGCACCGCCAACGCCGCCGGATACGCCGCGTTGGCGCTCGGCACCAGCCTCCCCGCCGGCCCGGTGGGTCGCGGAGCCTGGGCCGCGGCCGGGGTCGGACTCCTCCTGTCGGCCGGGCTCGTCGCCCACAGCTACCGCCCGCTTCTGCTCTTCAATGGTGATCCCACCGCCCGCCTCGGGGTCGGCGCCGACCTGGGACGCGCGGTCGAGGCCTGGGGGATCGAGCCGGTCTACACCAGCACGGCCGAGGACGCGGCGCTCATCGCGTACCATGGCGGCGTGGAGAGCTTCGTCCTCCCGGGACCGGCTGCCGATCACGCGCTGTTCGTCCGACCGTGGGCGGGCGGTCCGAGCACCGCCGCCGACGCCTACTGCGCCAATCGCGGGGGACCGAACGTCGTTTCCGAATACAACGCGGACGGGACGCCGCTCGACCGATGGCAGGTGTACGAACTGTGGGGGTGCAACCCGACCGGCCGCGCGCTGGGGGCCCGATGAGCGAGTCCGTGGCCCGCCGGCTCTTTGCGCGTTTCTGGCCGTTTCGCACTCGCCTTGCCATCGCGACTGCACTGGTCCTGCTGGCGAGCGCGCTCCCGTCGGTCCTGGTCTTTGTCATCCAGCGTGTTCTGGACGACGTCCTGATCCGCCGCGACCAACAGGCGCTCGCGATCCTCGCGCCGGGGATTGTCGTGCTCTACGCGCTCAACGGGGCCGTGACCGTCGCCCGCTCGCTGCTCACCCGAAGTGTCTCCTGGCGCGTGGTGACCAACCTCCGGGCCGAGTTGCACGCCGCGCTCCTGGGGCTGGACGTGGGCTGGCACCAGCGCACTCCGGTGGGCGAGCGGGCCGCGCGGGCGCTGGTCGACGTCAACAACCTCCAGTACGCGGTGGCCGGCGTGGTCACGGCGATTCAGAAGCCGATCACGCTCGTCGGGCTGATGGGCACCGCCCTGTGGATGAACCGTGATCTGGCCCTGGTCGCGATGTGCATCCTGCCGCTCGTCGCGATTCCCATCGACCGCTTCGGGAAGTGGGCACGCCGGTCGACGCGAGCGGCGTTGGATGCCGGTGCGCGCCTGGCGGGCAATCTCCATCAGACCCTGGCCGGCGTCAGGGTGGTGCAGCTCTCGGGCGGAGAGGCAGAGCGACAGGCCGCCTTTGCCGTGGAGAACGAGCGTCACCACGACGCGCAGATGTCGTCCGCCACCGCTCAGCTGCTCCCGGGACCGGTGGTGGAACTCGTCGCCGCGCTCGGAGTAGGCGCCGCGATCTGGGTCGGAGGGCAGCAGGTGATGGAGGATCGGGTACAGCCGGGAGAGCTGATCGCCCTCCTGGTGGCGTTGGGCCTGATGAACGACCCGCTCAAGGGTGTCGCCCTCATCGCCAGCCTCGTTCAACGGGCGCTGGCCTCAGCGGATACCGTCTTCGCCGTCCTCGACACGCCGCGCGCGCTGCGAGACGAGGGCACCGACGCCGCGCCCGCACCCGACACCATCGAACTGTGCGCCGTCAGCTACGACTACGGCGACGGCGAGGTGCTCCACGACATCGACCTGACCGTCGCCGCTGGTCAGCGCGTCGCCATCGTCGGCTCCAGCGGCGCCGGCAAGAGCACGCTGCTGGCGCTCCTGACGCGGCTGCGCGATCCCAGCGCCGGGTGCATCAGGTGGAACGGTCGCGACATCCGTTCGTTTTCCCTGCCGACCTTGCGCGCGCGGCTGGCGGTGGTGACCCAGGAGCCCTTCTTGTTCGACGACACCGTCGCCGCGAACATCCGATTCGGGGTCGCGACAGCTTCAGGAGACGCGATCTGCCGTGCAGCCGAAGCTGCCGACGCCCACCGCTTCGTGGCCGCCTTGCCCCAGGGCTACGAGACCCGCGTCGACGAGCTGGGGATGCGACTGTCGGGTGGGCAACGCCAACGACTCTGCATCGCGCGCGCGGTGCTGCGCGACGCTCCGGTGCTGGTCCTCGACGAAGCGACGTCGAATCTCGACAGCGAGTCCGAAGGCGCGGTCAACGCCGCGCTGGAGCGGCTGACCCTCGGACGAACGACCTTCGTCGTCGCGCATCGGCTCTCGTCCGTCCGCAACGCCGATCTCATCGTCGTGCTCAAGGAAGGCCGGCTGGTGGAGCGGGGAAACCATGCCGAGCTCCTGGCCAACGAGGGCGAATACGCGCGCCTGATCCGATCGCAGCTGGGGTAGCTGGTGTCTCCACGACCCTTTCAGCAGCATTCCCGACGCCGAGGACCAGATGTGGCCGAAGAACCAGACCGGCGGCGGACATAGGCGGGGATGCCTGCCGACCGCCCTCATGCGCCGCCGGTGGCGATCCGATCCCTGGCGGCGTGACTCCTCGCCAACGCCGCGCCCTCGGTTTCTCACTGGCCGGCCTGCTGCTCGCCGCGCCGCTCGTCGCGTCTGCAGCCGGCGGAGAGACGCCCCCGCAGCACACGGAGCCTCTGGATGGCCGCGCGCGACCGCCGACGGCGGCGCCGGAGCCCACCCCGCCCGCCTCGGTGCCTTTGCCGGCGCGGTTGTGGGTGCAGCCGGGCGCTCCGGCGCTCCGCTACGCCGAGGCGCTCCGGGCCGAGCACCCCGAGGACGCCGCGCTCCTCGACCGCCTGGCGGCCGTGCCCACGGCGGTCTGGCTCGGCGAATGGACACGCGACCCGAAAAAGGCCGTCTCCGCCATCGTGTCGGCCGCCGCGAAAGCGGGTTCCGTGCCGGTGTTGGTCGCGTACAACATCCCCGACCGCGACTGCGGTCAGCACTCGGCCGGAGGGCTCAGCGAGGTCGAGAGCTACGACACCTGGATCGGCGCCATCGCCGCGGGCATCGGCTCCCGCGAGGCGATAGTGGTGCTCGAGCCCGACTCCCTCTCGGTGGTGGCCTGCCTGACCGACCGCGGCTTGGACGAGCGCCTGGCGCTGATTCGGCGCGCGGTCGAGAGGCTCTCCAGGCAGGAGCGGGTCCGGGTGTACCTCGATGGAGGGCACCCGAAGTCGGAGTCGCCGGAGACGATGGCCGAGCGGCTGGCGCTCGCGGGCGTGGACGGCGCGCAGGGCTTCGCGCTCAACGTCAGCAACTTCGTCGACACCAAGGACAACGTCGAGTACGGCGAGCAGTTGTCGCGACTGCTTGGTGGCAAACACTACGTCATCGACACCAGCCGCAACGGGCGCGGGTCCAACGGCGACTGGTGCAATCCGTTCGGTCGCTCCCTTGGCGAGGAGCCAACCACCGCACCCGGCCTCGCCCACGGCGACGCGTTCTTGTGGGTCAAGCGCCCCGGTGAATCCGATGGCACCTGCCACGGCGGGCCCGCCGCCGGCGAGTTCTGGGCCGGCTACGCGTTGGAGCTTTCGCGGCGCAGCTGGGCGCCGAAGCTCAACGCGGTGGCGGACGGGGATGAGCAGGGGCGGTAGGTTCGGGGTCCGATGCCCGAATCGATGTGCCTCGCGAGCAAGGCCAGGGCCAGCGAGAACCGCGGCGTGCGGAGATTGATGTGCATTTGGGGTCCCTCAGGTTGGAGAGGCCCCGTCAAGCACCGCGCCATTTGCAGATGAGCACGTGCGCTCGCGACCGTCAGGCACAAGCACCGGCCATATGACGTCGCGACTATTTACACATGGTCGCCCCACCGTCGGGGGCCGCGGCCGACACCGGGGTCACGCTACCCGCTGAGCACGTTACGCGCTGCTCCGACATGTCCACCCCCGACTCCACCCCCCCGCCGAACTTCCTCCGCGCGCTCATCGCCGCCGACGTCGCCCGCGGCGCGTATGGTGGGCGCGTCGTCACCCGCTTTCCGCCCGAGCCCAACGGCTACCTGCACATCGGTCACGCGAAGTCCATCTGCCTGAACTTCGGCCTCGCCCAGGAATTCGGCGGCGTGTGTCATCTACGCTATGACGACACCAACCCGGAGACCGAGCGCGAGGAGTACGTCGCGAAGATCCTCGAGTTGGTGTTGTGGCTGGGCTTCGACCCGCGCCCGAACGTCTTCTTCGCTAGTGACTATTTCGGCGCGCTCTACGAGTACGCGAATCGCCTCATCCAGAAGGGGCTCGCGTATGTGTGCGACCTTCCCGACGAGGAGATCAGCCGGACGCGCGGCTCCGTCAACGAGGTGGGAACGCCCTCGCCGTTCCGCAACCGCTCCGTGGCCGAGAATCTGGACCTCTTCGCACGGATGCAGGCGGGCGAGTTCGCCGAGGGGTCACGCGTCCTGCGCGCGAAGATCGACATGGCGAATCCCAATTTCAAGATGCGCGACCCGCTGTTGTACCGGATCAAGTTCGCGCACCACTACCGAACCGGCGACCGATGGAAGGTCTACCCTTTCTACGACTTCGCCCACTGTCTGTCCGACGCCATCGAGAAGATCACCCACTCGGTGTGCACGCTGGAGTTCGAGAACAACCGCGAGCTCTACGACTGGATCCTCAGGGGCTGCGACATCCCCGACCCGCCCCACCAGTACGAGTTCGCACGGCTGAACATGACCTACACGGTGATGTCGAAGCGGCGCTTCCTGCGCCTGGTCGAAGCAGGCCATGTCGAGGGATGGGACGACCCTCGCATGCCGACGCTGGCCGGGCTGCGGCGGCGGGGAGTCACACCGGAGGCGCTGCGCCACTTCGCCGAGCGGGTGGGCGTTGCCAAGGCGAACAGCGTCGTCGAGGTCGAGCTTTTCGAGGCCACCCTGCGCGAGGACCTGCATCGCCGCGCCCCGCGGGCCATGGCGGTGCTCCGCCCACTGAAGATCCGGTTGCTCGACAGGACCGGTCACGACGTCGGTGGCACCTGGTTTCCGACGGACATCGCTCCGCCGGCACGGTTTGCCGACGAAAAAAACACCCGGCGCGTGCCGATGGGCGAGGCGATCTACATCGACGCCAGCGACTTCTCGGAGACACCGCCCAACGGCTGGCACCGCCTGTGCCCGGGGGGGGTGGTCCGCCTCGTCTTCGGCCCGGTGATCCGCTGCGAGCTCCTGGTTCGCGACGCGGCCGGTCGCATCACCGAGCTGGTCTGCACGGTTCTCGGCGAGGGCGAGGCGAAACCGAAAGGCACGCTGCAATGGGTGGACGCCGCCTCGGCGGTGCCCGCGGAGATTCGCCTGTACGACCGTCTGGTACGCGTCGAGAAGCCCACGCCCGACGACTTCATCGACGAGCTGAACCCCCGCTCGCTGGAGGTGGTCACCGGCCTGGTGGAGCGCGCCGTGGCCGAGGCGCCCGACGAAGCCCACTGGCAGTTTCAGCGACTCGGTTACTTCGTCCGCGACGCGGTCGCTGCCGGGGAGGGCCGCCTCGTCTTCAACCGGACCACCGGCCTGCGAGAAGGCTGGAAGGAAGAAGCGACGGCGGCACCTGAGCCCCCGCCGCGCGCGGCGCCGCTGCGTCCGCCCCAGGTGGGTCCCCCGCGTCCGCTCAACCCTCAAGTGGCGGCACGCTACGACGCGCTGGTGCAGCGGTGGAGCATCCCGGACAGCGCCGCCCGGACGATTGCCGCCACCCCCGAGACCACCGCGCTGTTCGAGGCCGCCGCCGTGAGGGCGTCCGCTGGTGCCACCGCCGTCTTCGTGGCCAACGTCGTCGTCGGGGAGCTGCGGACCGCGGGGCGCGACGCCTCGTCGGTGGACGCCGCGGCGATCGGGGCGCTGGTGGCGCTGGTCGAGGGCGGAACCATCGGCGCCGCCCAGGGCAAGCGCGTGCTCGGGGTGCTGCTGGCCGAGGGTGGCGATCCGGCCGAAATCGTGTCGCGACTTGGCCTCAGCAAGGTGAGCGATCCACTGGCCATCGCGTCGTGGCTCGACGAGGTCCTTCGCCAGCATCCATCCGAGTTCGAACGCCTCAAGGCCGGCCAGGGTTCGCTCGTCGGCTACTTCGTCGGGCAGGTCCTGAAGCGCTCCGGCGGGCGGGCGGACACCACCGCGGTCGCCACCGCCCTGTCCGGGCGACTGAACGGCTGACGCGCTACGAGGCGCGATGCCCACCATCCACGAGTTCAGCTCGCCCGCCGGGCCGACCGACACGCCGCGGAAGCCGCACCCCGTCCTCTGGCTACTGATGATCGTGCCGTTCGGGGCGGTCAGCGGCTTCACCGGCGTCGTCCTCGCCTACCTCGCCACGCTGCGTGGACTGACGGTCGCGGAGGGCGCGTCGTTGGTCGCGGTGGGCATGCTGCCGCACACGGTGAAGTTCCTGTGGGCGCCGATCGTCGACATGACCCTATCACGACGACGCTGGTATCTTCTGTCCGCCGCTGCCTGCATCGTGGGCATCGTGGCCATGGCGGCGGTCCCGTTGGGCCCCTCCACCGTGGGGTTGATGCGCGGCGTGATCTTCACCGTGAACCTGGCCACCACGCTCCTGGGCATGGCGGTGGAGGGGCAGATGGCCCACCTCACCGCACCCGAGGAGCGGGGCCGGGCCGGCGGCTGGTTCCAGGCCGGAAACCTGGGCGGGAGCGGCATCGGAGGGGGGCTCGGCTTGTTCATGGCCGAGAGTCTGCCGGCACCGTGGATGTCCGGGGCGATCCTCGGGGTGGCCTTCGCACTGTGTGGGATTCCGGCCTTCTTCCTACCCGATGTCCCCCGCGAGGGTGTCGGTCGGGGGCCGCTCGGCGCGGTGTGGGACGTGGTGAAGGACTTCGTCGCCATCGTCACGTCCCGGACCGGGTTCCTCGGCGCCCTGATCTGTTTCTTGCCGATCGGTACCGGCGCCGCGACCAGCGTCCTGGCCCAGGCCGAGATCGCCGCGAAGTGGGGCGCGAGCGCGCGCGAGGTCGGCCTCGTCAACGGTGTCCTGGCCGGCGTCATCATGGCCGTGGGCTCGCTCTTCGGCGGCGAGATCTGCAAGCGCTTCGAGCCGCGCAACGTCTATGCCGCGATCGGCACGGTGATGGCGGGCGTCGCCGCAGGGATGGCCTTCGCGCCGGCCACGCCGACCACCTTCGTCATCGGGGGCCTGTGCTACGCCCTGGTCACCGGCCTCGCCTACGCCGCCTTCACGGGACTCGTGCTGCAGACCATCGGCGCCGGCGCCGCGGCGACCAAGTACAACATCTTCGCTTCGCTCTCGAACACCCCGATCACCTACATGGGGCTGGTCCTGGCGGGCGCGGTGACCGCCGGCGGCCCGAGGCGGATGCTCTTGACCGAGGCGGCCTTCGGCCTCGGCGGCATCGCCCTCTTCTTTGCCGTGACCGCCGCGATCAGCGTGTGGGGGCGGCGACGCGCCACGGTTCGTGCCGCTTGACAGAAATCAGACGAAATCTTGGCTCCGATTCACCCGCATGGCGCACCGGAACGGGCAAGATGGAACGATGCTCCTCGTCGCTCTCGGCCTTGGCTGCGCGCCGGACGCAAGCGACGTGCCGAGCGCGTTGGTGACCGTCGAGTACTCAGAAATGGCCCTCACCGCCCACTGGTCGACCGCCGTCCCGGCCGATGCGTGGCTGGAGTTTGGTGCGGACGCGTCATACGGCTCGACGCGAGCGGGTTGGTCGTCCGAGGATGGGCTGGAGCACGCGGCCGTACTCGCCGGCGTCGACAGCCGCACCGAGTGGCACTGGCGGGTGACTTCCGAGGGCGATGAGGCCGAGTTCCACTCCGCTGACGCCAGCTTTCGGCCGGATGATCCGCCGCAGGCGCTCCCCGACCTGGCGGTGTCCGGCGAGTATGAGGGGCTCATCGTGGGCGCCGCGCCGGGCGTAGACAACCATGCGGTGATCTACAACGGCGAGGGTCGGCCGGTCTGGTGGCGACACCTCAGCGACACGATGGTCTCGGCGACGCAGGCGCGGCTCAGCGACGACGGTCGCTCCGTGTTGGTGCTGGCGCAGGACCAAGAGGAGGCTGACCAGAGCTGGATTCTCCGCTACGCCCTGGCCGGAGGAGAGCCGGAGGTGCTGGAGGTGCCCGGCGCCCACCATGACTTCGTGGCGCTCGCGACCGGGGGCTTTGCCGCGCTCGTGGCCGACGTGCGCACCGTGGACGGCTACGACGTGCAGGGCGACGCACTGGTGGAGTTCGCCTCCGACGGCAGCTCGCAGATGCTGTGGAGCGTGTGGGATCACGAGAGCCCGGAGAATGTGTCCATGCTGGTGGCCCTGGCGTCGGGAGCTCGCGACTGGAGCCACTTCAACAGCCTGAGCGCCGCCAACGGGGTGTATTGGCTGTCCAGCTATGGCTTGAGCGCGATCTACACGGTGGATGCCGACACCGGCGAGCAGATCGCGAAGATCGGTGGTGGCAACCCCGACTATCACCGGACCGACGACGTGGATTTCGGCCCTCAGCACTCACCCATCGCAACCGAAGCAGGCATGCTCCTGTTCAACAACGGCATCTTGAGCTCGCCGGCCGCGTACAGCGAGGTGGTGGAGTACTCCATCGACCACGAGGCGCACACCTACACGCGCTTGTGGAGCTACGACGCGGACCGTTCGATCCGCACGATGATGCTCGGGAACGTCGACGCGCTCGCCGGCGGCGGCCACCTCGTCGTGTGGGGCTCAGCGGGGCAGGCGACCATCCTGGACGACGAAGGAGAGCCGCAATGGGAGGCCGTGCACCCCCTCGGCAGCACCTTCGGCTACGCCCACGCTGCTGCTGAGCTCTCCGCGAGCCCGTAGCAGCGCGGCTCAGAGCAGCTTCACGCCAACCAGATCGATCGCGTACTGCGTGACCGGAGCGGTGACGCTGGCGGGGTCCTTCCCGGCGTCCTCGGCGAAGTGCTTGGCGTCCTCGATCGACAACACTTCCTGATGGAACACCCCGGCCACCACCGCGGTCTTGCCCGCGGCATCCAGCGGGAGGAAGACCTCGTATTCCTTGTCCTTGCACATCACGGTGACGTCGGGGTTCGCGGTGGCGAGTCGGTGCCAGCAGCCTTTCTTCTGGCAAACCGTGGCGATTCCCGCCTTGACGACGACGGACTTCCCTTCCCAAGCGCCAGCGTTGGCCAGCACCTCGTCGAGCGAGATGGCAAGAGCTTCGTCGGGGGACTTGCCCAGGTTCACCAGGGTGGCCGGCACGTCGGGCGCGGCAGCGACCAACGGAGCGGGCGCCGAAGGGGGCGGGACATCGGCGTTGCAGGCGAACAGGACCGCGAGGAGCATGAGGCACCGAGTATCCGCCCGGCTACCCGATCGCGGGGGGGTGGTCAAGCGCCGTCGTCGGCGTCGGTGTCCAGCACGAACTGTCGATAGCCGAAGGTCAGCGCCCACAGCTCGCGCAGCGCCTCGTCCGTGCTGGCGCCAAGGAGCTGGGGAGCCACCGCGCCCGCCCATCGACGAACCTCGCGGAACGCCGCGGCCTCGTCCGGAAGCCGAACGCTGGTCCAATCCCCCTCCGGCAACGCCGAACTTAGCCAGCCGTCCACGCGCGCGCCGTACGCCTGCAAGGTCCTCAGCGGGGAGAACCCGTAGGGGGTCCGGTCGTCTTCGAGCGGGTTGGCGTGCGGCTCCCAGCTAGCCACCGAATCCGCGGGTCGCGACAGGCCGGCGGCTTCGGGAAAGGTGCACACTCGGATCTGGTGCTCCCACGCCGGGTGTGGAACCGCGCGGCCCTGGTACAGCCGCGGCCGCCGCCACTCCGCCTCGCCCACGAACGCGAAGCCCCGTGCCTGGCGCCGGCCCGGCCGTTCACCAAAGAGGACCAGCGGCTCCCCCGGCAAGAGCCTGCCCACCCGCGACCGGGTGACCAGCGCCTCGTATGCGGACCGGGACATGCTCAGGCGGCCCGACTCACTCTGTCGATCCTGGAGCGACAAGCCCACGGCGCGCCCCCCCAAGAGGCGCAGGGAATCGGCCCAGTTCATCGCCAGGTCCGGATTCAGGAGCGGGTGAAGCCGGGGCGCCGCGGTAATGGCCCCCTCCCCCTTCCGCCGAAGCACGACGATGAAATTGGACTTGAGTTCCTGCCAGAGATCGAGCCAATACAACACCGCCCACGGGTCCCAATCGAGGTCAAGCTTCGGCCCCATCACCCAGGGGTCGCCCCACGGGCGATGGATGGCAAAGGCCAACTCCAGACCCGCGGCATCGACCATCGCGTACAACTCGTGCGCGGAAAATGCCACCCCCGACATGTGCAGGAACCCGTCCACGATGCCGGCCGGGTTGGCGCTGTCAGCGTAGTCCTCGAAGGTGAAGCGCAGCGGATGCGACTCGGGCAGGCTCTTCATCAGCGCCGCGAGCCAGGAGGGGTGCCGCTCGTCGGCGTACCCGAGCCCGAGGAGCGCCGCGATCCGCGCCACCTGGAAGACACGCCGCCGGCCGAACCAGGGGTAGACCATCAACCGCACCAGACCGCCGGGCGCCAGACGTTCGGCGAAGCCTCTGAGCGTCGTTGCCGGATCGGCGAGGTTCATGAGCACCCCAAAACACTCGATCCAATCGAAGGGGCCGTCCGGCAACGAGTACCCGTCGTCGAGGTCACCGTACGCCACGCGAACGTTGTCCACCCCCTGGGCGCTGAGACGGCGGCGCGTCAGACGGAGGCTCGCCTCCGAAACATCGGTGGCGAGGACCTCGGCGGTGGGGTTGGCCCTGGCGATCGGGTACGCCTGCCACGTGCCACAGCCAGCTACCCAGACGCGGGGCCGGGCCGGGCCAGGGCCGACGCCCGCTTCCGAGCGCATCCAGTCCAGGTGAAGTTGCCACAGTTGCGGTCGCGGGATCGACGCCGCCACGGGGATGTCCGGGTACGGCCAACGCTCGTACAGCGGTCGCGACGGCGACGGCATGGGGGACTGTTACGCCCCGGAGAACTGTACGTTGTCGAAAACCAGCGTCGGCGCCAGGATGGCGCTCGACCGCCAGGGGTCGTTGCCAACCCCGGACAGGCCTGCGAAGAGCGACAGCAGATTCCCGGTCACGTTCATCTCCCCGATCGGAGCGCCGACCTGCCCCTTGTCGATGAGGTGCCCGCGGATGCCGAACGAGAAGTCCCCGCTGTTGGCATCGGAGTTGCCGCCCATGAACGAGGTCACCAGGATGCCCCGACCCACCTCCGCGATCCAGGCGGCGCGGTCCTTGCTGCCCAGCGCGACCACCCGATTGGACGGTGCGCCGGTGGTGACCGCGAGCTTGCCCTTCCTGCCGTAGTAGGTGTCGACGTAGACGTTGGTCAACACCCCTTTTTCCACGATCGGGAGCGCGCGCGCGGCAATGCCCTCGCCGTCAAAGGCGCGACTGCCGAGGCCGCGAGGCAGAAGCGGATCGTCGAGGATGCTCAGCTTCGACGAGGCGATCGCCTTGCCGAGCTTGTCGGCGACAAAGGACCGCCCCTGCTGGATGGAGCCGCCGTTCGCGGTCGAGAGCAGCCTGGCGATCAGCGAGCCCGCGGCCTGCCGGTCGACCACGAGCGTGGTCCTCGTCGTGGGCACCTTCGCGGCGCCGAGGCGCGCCACGGTGTAGGCGAGGGCGTTCTGACCAATGCTTGCCGCATCGGGGAGATCAGCGAGAAAGCGGGCGCCGTGGCCATCCCCATCGGCGGCACGTTTGTCACCGTCGTCGCGGAGGGTGACCTCGACGCTCGGCCAGATCTCGGTGCCGGAGGACTGGCCCACGAAGCCGTTGCTGGTGGCGCACGCGCCGGTGGCGGCACGGAAGGTCAGGTTGCTGGTGCAGGAGATCACGCGCGGATGGCGGCGCGCCTCGGCCTCCATGGTCTGGACCCAGTGGTCGCGCGACGCCGCATCGAGCCCGGCGACGAGCGCAGGGTCCTCGACCTCGAGCGGCGCCACCGACTCCGGGAACAGCGCGGGGTCGGTGATGAGCCGCGCCGGATCGGGCTGGAGGGCGCGAGTGAGCGCGACCGCATCGGCCAGAAAGCGGTCGAGCGCGTCCGGCCGGAGGTCGGTGGTCGACTGACTGCTGTACCGCCCATCGACCCAGAGTTGAACCGACACCGAGCGTGACGTCGCCTCCTTCAGTCGTTCGGTCGCGCCGTCCCGACGCTGGATCTCCACCGAGCGCGAGCGCCCGGCGACCGCGAAGACCTCCTGGGCACCGGCGCGTCTGGCGCGTTCGACCACATCCCGGGCCCGCTCGACGAGAATGGGCTCAGCCATTGACCCCTCCCACCGTCATCGACGACACCAGGACCGTGGGCAACCCCTGGCTGACCGGGACGCCCTGTCCGTCTTTTCCACAGGTCCATCCACCGGCATCCAGCTTGGAGTCTCCCGCCGCCATGGTGATCTTCTTGAGCGCATCGGGGCCGTTGCCGATGATGTTGACATCCTTGATCGGCGCGGTGATCTTGCCACCCTCCACCAGCCAGCCGTTCTTGATGTAGAAGGTGAAGTCGCCCGCCCCGATCTGCACCACACCGTTGGTGAAGGTCTCGGCGATGATGCCGTTCTGGACACTCGCGACGATTTCCTCGCGGGAGTGCGGACCGTTCTCCATGAAGGTCGCGCGCATGCGCGGGAGCGGCTGGAACCGGAAGGACTGGCGGCGCCCGCTGCCCGTCGGCTTCACTCCATAGTGTTTGGCGCTGATCTGGTCGTGCAGGTACCCGCGCAACACCCCCTTCTCTACCAGAACGGTGGACTCGGTGGGGGTGCCCTCGTCGTCGAAGGCGATGGCGCCCCGGGTGTTCGCCTCGACGCCGCTATCGACGATGGTGACGAAGTCCGAGGCGATGGGCTTGCCGACCAGGTCGCTGTAGATGCTGGTGCCGGTGCGGTTGAAGTCCGCTTCCAGGCCGTGCCCGATGGCCTCGTGGAGCAGGATGCCGCTGGCCCCGGCGGCGAGCACCACCGGCATCTCGCCCGCGGGCGGGCGCCTGGCGTCGAAGAGGACCAGCGTACGGTCAACCGCCTCCTTCGCCAACGCCTTCAGCTGTTCGTCGGTGTACCAGTCGATGCCGCGGCGGCCGGCGAGGTTGGCGCTGTTGGAGACCGTCTGCCCCTTCCGCGTGGCGGTCACGATGCACCAGAGCCGCGTCATCGGGCGAACGTCCACGTGCAGGCGACCGTCGAGCGTCGCGACGAGCACGCGCTCCTCGCTGTCGCTCCAGTTCACGGTGACCCGCGTGACGGAGGGATCCAGCGCCTTGGCGTGGGCTTCCAGCGCCGTCAGGATCGGCAGACGCTTGTCGATGCCGACGTCTCCCCACGCGGTGGCCAACGCATACAGCACCGTCGGCGCCTGATGGAGCGCGAAGGGCTGGCGCACCACCACGGCGGCGCCCCGCGCGATGCCCGCCGCGGTGGCCGCCGCTCCGAGCATTGCCTCCGGGGTCAGTTCTTCGGTGAAGGCGTAGCCCTGCTGGTCCCCCATGACCGTCCGCAGCCCGGCACCCTGGTCGATGCTGGCGCTGGCCGAGGAGATGATTCCGTCTTCCAGGCCGATGCTGACACTGCGGGTGTGCTGGAGGTACACGTCCGCAAAGCTGGCGCCGTTCTTGGCGAGTTCGGTCAGGAGCCGGGCCAGCAGGGGCTCGTCCACCCCGAACCACGCGGCGAAGGGATTGATCGGCAGCGGCGCCGCCAGATCGACCGCGGCGTTGGGGCGGGCACAGCCGGCGAGCCAGCCGGGCATCGATACCAGCCCGACGCCGGCCGCAGCCGCCTGCAAGAGATGTCGGCGAGAGGGCATGGGGCTCCAGTAGGGGCCGGGACTGTATCCGCTCGGCCGTGGGCGTCGCTACCCGCTCACCCCAGCCGCTCCGCGAACGACGCCCCCTCCGGTGCCGACACCCCCAACCACTCCGCCGCCGTCGCTCCGATGTCGGCAAGCGTCGTGCGTGTGCCGAGGTCGACGCGCCCGATGCCGCGGCGCCACGCCAACACCGGGACGTACTCGCGGGTGTGGTCGCTCCCCGGCGCGGTGGGATCGTTGCCGTGGTCGGCGCACATCAGCAGCAGGTCGTCGGGTCCCAGACACGACAACAACTCCGGAAGGCGCTGATCCAGGGCCTCCAAGGCGCGGGCGTACCCAAGCGGGTCACGACGGTGCCCGTAGAGCATGTCGAAGTCAACGAGGTTGGCGAAGACCAGCCCGCCCTGACCTCGCCGCAGCTCGTCGAGGATGGCCTGGGTGATGGTGGCGTTGTTGCCGGCCTTCACCGAGCGCGTGAACCCCCGCTCGCCGTAGATGCTGGCGATCTTGCCGATGCTCGTCGTCGGGATCCCCGCGGCGACGAGCCGGTCCATCACCGTGTCGCGGGGCGGCTGGAGCGCGATGTCCTTGCGATTCTCGGTGCGGAGGTAGGCGCCCGACACCCCCACGAAGGGTCGCGCGATCACCCGGGCGATGCCCCACTTCCGAACCACCTCGAAGCTCTGTTTGCACAAGGCATGCAGCCGCTCGACGGGGATCACCGCTTCGTGCGCCGCGACCTGGAATACGCTGTCGGCGCTGGTGTACACGATCGGCTTGCCGGTCGCGACATGTTCGTCTCCGAGTCGCTGGATGATCTCGGTGCCCGAGGCGGCTTCGTTCCCCAGCCAGCCCTCGCCGGTCGCGGCCGCGTACTCGGCCATCAGTTCGGCGGGAAAACCCCCGTAATAGGTCTGGAATGCCTCCTGAACGGTGCAGCCGGCGATCTCCCAGTGGCCGGCGATGGTGTCCTTGCCGACACCGGCCGTGGCAGCCTTCCCGAAGGCGCCCGCGACGACCGAGGGCTCGGGCACGCCCACCACCGATCGGATCGACGCCAGGCCCATCGCCGCGAGGTTGGGAATCCGGAGCGCCGTGCGCTCGGCGATGTGGCCGAGGGTGTCGCTGCCGGCGTCGCCGTAGCGGTGCGCGTCCGGCATGGCGCCGACCCCGAGGGAGTCCGCGACCACCAGCGCGACCGTGCGCATCAATACCCGCCTTTGCTCGTCCCGCCGGTGACGATCGCCACCGACGCGCTGGCGCCCAGCCGCGTGGCGCCCGCGCCCAACATCGCCTGGGCGTCGGCGGCGTTGCGCACCCCACCGGAGGCCTTCACGCCCATCTCCGGACCAACAACCTGGCGCATCAGGCGAATGTCCTCGACCGTGGCGCCACCCCCCGAAAAGCCGGTGCTGGTCTTGACGAACGCGGCGCCCGCCGCCTTGGAGATGGCGCACGCGGCCACCTTCTGCTCACGAGTGAGCAGGTGGGTTTCGAGGATGACCTTCACCGGGCGCCCGCTCGCGGCCTCGACCACCAGCTTGATGTCCTCGAAGACCGCGTTGTGATCGCCGCTCTTGAGCAGGCCGAGGTTGATGACGGTGTCGATCTCGTCGGCGCCGTTGGCGATGGCGTCCCGCGTTTCGGCTGCCTTGCCGCGGCTGGACATCGCCCCCAGAGGAAAGCCGACCACACAGATGGTCATGACCCCCGCCCCTTTGAGCAGCTCCTTGCACAAAGGGACCCAGGTGGTGTTGATGCACACGCTGGCGAACTTGTATTTCCGCGCTTCGTCGCACAACTTCACGTGGTCGGCGCGCGTCGCGTCGCCCTTGAGCAGCGTATGGTCGATGCGCCGGGCCACCTCGGCATTGCTGACTTCGGGGTTGGTGCCGTCGGTGCCGATGCGATCGGCACCGCCAAGGTGTTTGTCGAGCGCCGACTGATCCTGCCAGGTGCCACGGACCTCGGGAAGCGGTGCCACCTGCTTCATCGTCGCCGCCGCCGACATCTCGGCCCGCACGCGCTCGGCGATGCGCTCGATCAGGGTCTCCATCTCGGTCGGCATGGTGGCTCCGCGCGGGAAGCTAACCGGGTAGCCTGGGCACCGTGGCGTCGACCCGCGTCGACCCGCGTCGACCCGCACGTCGTCGCGGACCGGCGGCGCCGTGGGACCGGCCGGGACACCGTCGCTGGCGGTCCTGGCCTCCCCAGGCGTGAAGAGGAACGGGTAGCTGACGACCAGGTTGCCACCGCCGCGACCGGCGGGGAACGCCAGCCGGCGCAGCTCCTGCAACACGCAGCTCTCCACGGCGGGGTTGGCGAGGGTGCTCGCTTTGACCTCGGCGCCACCGACACTGCCGTCGACCGAGATGACCAGGCGGCGGGTCGGCGGCCGTCAGCAAGAATCACTTCAGGACTGCTCGCGGCTCGGCAGCGGAAACCTGCGCCGCGTTCGATCTCTGCGGGCAGCCGACGGCGGCCGAGCAGCAGGCGAAGCTCCGCCGGATCGGAGCGATGTTGCGGCGGCTGGCCGAGTAGCCGCCGCCCACGCGGCGCATCGCGATCATCTGCGCCTGCAGGTTTGCCGCAGCAAGTCCAAAGGACCGGGCCTGCCGCGCACCGTGTCGGGTGAGCTGGTGATTGAGGTGTTTCAAGCGGGATCGCCCTCCGTCGACGGCACCTTGGAGTTCCTCGGCGACCAGGTGGTCGGCACCGCCGCCGCGTGGGAACCGATCGGCGACGTCGACGCTACCTTGCGCGCCACGCTGAACGACACCTGCGGGACCGAGCTCTCTGCCGATCGCAACCTCACGCTCACGGAGAACCCATGACCCACGTTACAGCAGGCCGGTGACCCTCCTCCTCCTGGCCCATCTCGCGCTCGCTGCCGACATCACCGCGCTGGACGAGGACTTCGACGCCTACACCACGAGTTCGTTCTCCGGTACCACCGCATGGGTGTCGAGCTACAGCACCGACACCTGGTCAACCCAATATTACGGCGGCGTCTGGGCAAGAACCGACGACACCGGCGGCACCTGGGGCGGCGGCGGGGCCATCAACAACCACCTTGTCTACACCGGCGACAGTTGGGACGACTTCACCTTCGCGGCGACGCTGTACCAGGGGGACGACGACACCATCGGCCTGGTCTTCCGCTTCCAGGACAACAGCAATTTCTACCTGCTGCTGTTCCCAGGTGGCAGCGACTATCCCAGTGTGGGCACCGGCGGCACGTCCTCCGGTGGCTCGGGTACCCGGCTGTACAGCGTGGTCGGTGGCAGCGCGACGCTGGTCGCCAGCAGCACCACCAATCTGACGCGGTTTTACACGATCGACGTCGAGATCGTCGCCAGCGGCAGCGACATCGACGTGTACGTCGACAACAACCGCAACGGCGTCTTCGCCACCTCCGAGCACCTGATCGACACGACCAGCACCACGCTGACCACCGGCGAGGTCGGCCTCTACTGCTACAACAACGGCTCCACCAACGGCGGCTGTTACTTCGACGACGTCCTCGTCACCCTGCCGGACGCCGACAGCGACACCGTGGCCGATTACGAAGACAACTGCCCCTCGGTCAGCAACGTCTCCCAAGACGACCTCGATGGGGACGATGTCGGCGACGCCTGCGACACCGACGCCGACGGGGATGGCTACGTGGCCGGCTCGACCTCGACCACCGACTGCGACGACGCCGACGCGGCGATCAGCCCCGGTCAGACCGAGGATTGCAGCACCGCCGAAGACGACAACTGCGACGGCTCCACCAACGATCTGGACAGCGTTGGCTGCACCACGTTCTACTACGACGGCGACGCCGACGGATACGGGACCACCACTTCCGTATGCCTCTGCATCGCCGTGCGCAGCTACACGGCGGCCGTCTCGAGCGATTGCGACGACAGCGACGCCGACGACAATCCCGCCGGTATCGAGGTCTGCAACGGGGACGACGAAGACTGCGACGGCACCGCCGATGAAGACGCCGTCGATCGCGACACCTGGTACCTCGACGACGACGGGGACGGCTACGGCGACAGCGCCTCGAGCACGCTTTCCTGCACCGAGCCCACCGGCTACGTGGCCGACGCCACCGACTGTGACGATGCCGACGACACGGTGAGCCCGTCCGGGACCGAGACCTGCGACGGCGTGGACCAGGACTGCGACGGTGCGACGGACGAGTCCGCCACCGACGCCATCACGTCCTGGGCCGACCTCGACGGCGACAGGTACGGCGATGCGGCTGCACCCACGACCGACTGCGAGGTGCCCGCCACCCACGTGCTCAACGACCAGGACTGCGATGACGACGACGCGTCGGTCAGCCCGAGCGCAACCGAGGTGTGCGACGACGTCGACCAGGACTGCGACGACGTGCCCGACGACGCCGCGAGCGACGCCGACGCCTGGTACCTCGACGCCGACGCCGACGGGTGGGGCTCGGCCGCCGACGTGGTCTACGACTGTGACCCCCAGGGGGGACGTAGCGCGCTCGACGGCGACTGCGTCGACGGCAACCCCGCCATCAACCCCGACGCCGACGAGGTGTGCGACGGGATCGACAACGACTGCGACGGCAGCTCCGACGAAGACGCCCTGGACGCCCTCACGTGGTACGCCGACGCTGACGGCGACGACCACGGGGATGCGGACGTCTTGCTCCTCGCATGCGAGCTCCCCGAGGACGGTGCCACCGTCGGCGACGACTGCGACGACACCGATCCGAGCACCTACACCGGTGCGCCCGAGCTTCCCGACGAGGTCGACAACGACTGCAACGGTCTGGCCGACGACGGCATCGACACCGACAAAGATGGCCTGGAGGACTACGAAGAGCGGACCACCTGGAGCACCGACCCCACCAACGCCGACAGCGACGGCGACGGGCTCTCGGACGGAGATGAGGCGGGACGGGGCACCTCGCCACTTCAGGCGGACACCGACGGGGGAGGTGCCAACGACGGCGCCGAGGTCCTCGTGGATGGGACGGACCCCCTCGATCCGGCGGATGACATCCTGCTCGACTCCGACGGCGATGGGCTGACCGACACCGAGGAGGGCCTCCTCGGCACCGACCCCGAGAACCCCGATACCGACGGCGGTGGGGTCGGTGACGGTGCCGAAGTGGAAGCCGGAACGGATCCGCTGGACGCCAGCGACGACGTCGACGCCGGGGATGACCCCGGACTGGTCGGCCCGCGCACCGGCGGACTCTACGGCGGCTGTGGCGCCGCCGTTCCCCTGCTGGGCCTCGGTCTGGTAGCCTTCGCCCTTCGCACCCGTCGGAGCCGCTGATGTTGGTCTTTCTCGCCCTTGCCCGCGCGGCCGACGCGGTACCCGACGTCGTGGTGGACGGGCAGATGTACCGACCGCCGATCGATGCGGCCAAGACCCTCTGGGCCGACGACACCAGCCTCGCCCCGGGGGTTCGCGCCGGCGTGGTCGTCGGCTGGGTACACGAGCCGGTGGTGTGGGTCTGGGAGGACACCGGCGAGCGCGTGCCCCTGGTGGCCGACGCCGTGGGACTCAACCTGCTCGCCGCCTACACCTTCTCGCGGCTTCGGGTCGGGCTCGACGTGCCGGTGTACCCCTTCGCCAGCGGCAACGCCGGCAGCGGCGGCGGCGTGGGCGACGTGGCGCTGGACGTAAAGGGAGTCGTGCTTCCGCGCGACATGGGCCCGGTCGGGCTGGCGATCGCCTTCCGCGCCGATCTACCGACGGCCTCGACGACGGTGCCCTTGGCCGCCGATGGGTTCGCGTACGAGTTGTCGCTGATCGCCGACCGAAAATTCGGCCCAGTGATGCTGGCCGCCAACCTCGGCACCCGCGGCCTGCCTGCGGTCGATGCCGAGAGCGTCGAGGTCGGGGACCAGTTGGCCTGGCGGTTCGGCGCCGGCTTCTCTCCCCGGAACCGTTGGGGCGTGTCGGCCGACCTCGCCGGCTACGCCACCTGGAGTGACCTCGACAACGCGGCGGGCGCCCCGGCCGAGGTGATGCTGGGCGGGTGGGTCGGCGTCAGCAATCACGTCCGGGTCTCGCTCGGCGCCGGACACGGGCTCACCAGCGGCATCGGCGCCTCCAACGGACGCGTGGTCGCCGGTTTCGCCTGGCTCTCGGGACCGCCCAAGGCGAAAGCCGCGCCCGTGGCCAGCCCGGCTCCGCCGCCGGTCGTCGCTGCCGCGCCCCCGCCACCCGTGGTCGTGGTCGCACCGCTGCCGCCGGTGGTCGTGGTCGCACCGCTGCCGCCGGTGGTCGTGGTCGCACCGCTGCCGCCGGTGGTCGTCGCGCCGCCGGCGCCGATCGTGTCGGCCGCCAACCCGGTCGCGGCCTCGGCCGCCAGGCTGTTCCTGTTTTCGCCGGTGTCGTTCGACGGCGCCGTCCTCACCGCCGCGGGCGCCGCCCAGCTCTCCGCCGTCGTTGGCTTTCTGGAGTCCCACCCGGAGATCGAGTCGATCCGCATCGAGGGCCACACCAGCGGCGCCGGCGACGCGTCGGACGAACTGGGTCTGGCGGGGCAGCGCGCCGGCGTCGTCCTGGAGTTCCTGTCGGAGGCCGGCCTGTCCAGCGAGCGCTTCTACGCCGCCGGGTACGGTGGGATGCGCCCGCTGGTGCCCGGAACCGAGCCGGGCGCGCGCGCGGTCAACGAGCGCATCGAGTTCGTGGTGACCCAGTGGACCGAAGGTCGCGAGCCGAAGTAGCCACCCGCTGCGCGCCGGCGTCAGCCGGCGACGCCCAGCGCCGCTTCGATGGCGCCTACGAGCTCCGCGCTCTCCGGGGTGGTGACCGATCGCCAACGACCGATCACGTTGCCATCGCGACCGATCAGGAACTTCTCGAAGTTCCACTTCACCGACGAGTTGGCGCCGGCGGGGCTGGCGATGAGCCAGCTGAACAGCGCCGAGCGGCCCGGCCCGTTGACGTCCTGCTTGGCGAGCATCGGGAAGCTCACCCCGTACGTCAATCGGCAGAAACTCGCGATCTCCTCAGGTTTACCCGGCTCCTGCCCGCCGAACTGGTTGCAGGGCGCCCCGAGGATCACCAGTCCGCGATCCTTGTACTTCTCGTACAACGTCTCGAGGCCCTCGTACTGGGTCGTGAACCCACACTTGCTGGCGACGTTGACCACGAGCACCACCTTGCCGGCCACGGTGGGGTGCGGAAGAGGTGTCTCGTCCAAGGCGAGGAGCGCGACGTCCTTGTACCAGTCTGGACGGGGGGTGGAGGCGAGTGAGGGGGACACGACGCCTCCGGGAAGGAAGGGACTGGCGCAGGCCAGGAGGAACGACATCAGCATCGGAGCGCGGTAGCTCGGTCCGGCCTTGGCGTCACGGTGCGCGCCATCGCGCCCAGGGCGAGTCCGCATCCAAGTCCACGACCCAGCTTCCGTCGGCACGGCGCGCGGCCGCCGCGCCCGACGCCCGAGCGTCGGCACCGAGGCGCTCCGGCGCGCTTGTCACCGGCACCGTCACCCGGGCGTGACCCGTCAGTCGCTCCAGGAGCGCCGGACCGCCGCCCAAAAGCGCCATCCCCGGCACGCCCCGGCTCCAGCGGCTGCCGACCCGATCGGTCCGCCCGACCGTCGTGAGCAGCCAGGTTCCGTGGCGGCTCACGAGCGAGGCGGCGACGAAACGATCGCTCTCCAATGCCAGCGCCGCCGGGTTGGGCGCCTCGGCCGTCGGCCGGGCGCTGCCCACCACCGCCGCCACGCCCTCGCCGTCCACGACCAGACGTCCCGGCGACCATGAAACGCGGGCGGCGGACGCCGCGGTCGATGCCACCACCGCCGGCGGCGGCCCCTCCCCGCCGAACGCCACCCGAATCCGACGATCCAGCCAGCTCCGCACCCCCACGGTCTCGGGCAACCACAGCGCCGAGGGCTCGGCAAGCTCGCGCCGAAGGCCATCGTCGCTCCACCACCGGGTGTAGGTCTCGGCGGCCTCGGGGAGCCGGCGGTACAACTCGCCCGCGGGCTCCAGCTGCACGTCGGCGCCGAATCGACCCTCGAGGTCCAGGGCACCATCGGGGCCGTCGGCGGCATCGCGAATCTCACCGTGGCTCCAGGCGAACCACAGCACCGCGTCGATGCCCTGGCGCGCGGCGATCGTCGCCCACAAAAGCGGCGCCTCCTGGCTGTACCGATTGGGCCAGGAGTGCTGGATCTCCGAGAGGGTGCACGGTTTCCCTGCCTGACAGCCCGCCAGCCGCTCGAACCAGCGGTCCGGCGCGCCGAGCAGGGAGCGGTCGTAGAAAGCGGTGCTCTCGCTGATCGGGTCCCAGTAGGCGTGGAGATCGATGACATCGCAGGCGGCGAGCTGGCGGTCGGCGAGGGGCACACCGAGGGAGGTCCCACAGACCAGAGGCGCGGTGAAGCCCAGCTCGTCGCGGACGAAGGCCCGCATCTCGGCGTAGTAGGCGGCCTCCAGCTCGGCGTAGAAGGCCACGAGGTCGGCCGAACGGACGATGGGGTAGAGCTCGGTGCGGGCGCGAGTCGCCGGTTCGCGCGCGACCGTGCCGATGACCAGGGTCTCGCCCTCTTGGAGGCCGGGGCGACCGGAGCCCTGCCAGGCCGATGCCAGCTTGCTGTCGGAGCCATAGCGTCGGCTCAGGAATCCGTTCCACAGCTCGTCGAAGCGGCGGCGGTGGAGCGCGGGCAACTTTTCCAGCGCGCCCGAGGACCAGCCGGTCAAGAGACTGTTCTCGTTGCTCAGCTCGACCAGCGCCACGGCGGGATCATCGGCGTAGCGCAAGCCGGTGTAGGGGTTGGTGCGAGCCCAGACCGCGCGAAACCAGGCCTTCTGGGCCTCCCGCCACGCCGGCCAGATGTGCCCGACGTATTTGTTTCCGACCGGCACACCTTCGGGACCCGGCACCCCCTCCCCCTCCCGAAACGCCCGCTGCGTCCACATCTCCACGTATTGGTACACCCCGCGCGCACGGAGCGCCGCGTGCAGGCGGTCGAGCCGATCCAGGGCGGCGGGGCTCGCCAACGGCTGGCCCGGCTCCAGGCGCCGTGGGTTGAGCAGCGTCGCCTCGGTGTCGATGTGGTGGAGCCGGACGAGGTCGAAGCCACGAGCCGCGAGCCCGTCCGCCACGGCTTCCGCGCGTTCCGGCGCGGGGAGCGCACCCTTCCCCACCAGGTTCACCCCCCAGAACCGCGCCGGGGAGCCGTTCGCGACCACCAAGGCCTCGTCCTCGACCCGGACGGGCCCCCGGAGCGCGGCGGGAGGACCCGGGAGCGCGGGGGACCGGGCGAGCGGCACCGCGAAGGGGTAGCCCTCGGGTGGGCCTTCATCGGCGGCCGCGTGCCCCGCCGACGGCGACCCGGCGTCGATCGCGACGGCGAGGAGGTAGAGCGCGAGACCGCCGCGCGGGCGCAGCACGAGCCGCTCCACCGGGGCGCCCGGCTCGATGGGAATGGCCCGCACCGCGGCGGTGAGCACGTCCCCGCCGGCGTTTCGGCCCACCACCAACGCATCGGTGGCGCGACCGGTCGCCCCGGCCCAGGCCGGCCAGGCGTGCTCCCCGACCAGGAGGCGGGTGCGGTCGGTGCGACCCGAGGCGTAGACCACATCGAGCTCGGCCGCGACGCCCTTGCTGTCGAGCCCCCCATACCCCGCGGTCACGACGTAGAGCGTGCGCCCATTCTGCCCGACCGCGATGGTCGTCTCCCGGGTCACCGCCAGCGCGTCGGGGGCGTCCCGCAGGTGCAGCGGGGTCGGCCACGCCGTGCCGTCCGCCCACGTCGTGACCCTGAAATGATCGCCAATCCCCGCGGACGCGGTGAACAGGTCGTGATCGAGGGCAAGGGGCACAGCCCGTGGGGCCGAGACCGGCTGGACCGGCGTCGGCGCCATGACCGGCGAGGCGGCGCCCAGGCACCCGGCCAAGAGCCACATCAGCGCCCCACCCTCGTCCGGAAGACCGCCAACACCGCACGGTCGCCCTCGTCCAACCCCAAAGCGCCCACCGTGGCCAGGAAGAGCCCGCCGCCCACCCCCGCGCCGACCGCCAGCGTCGTCCAACCGTCGCCGAACGTCGCCCTGGCGGCCAGTGCCACCGCGATGACGACGACGCCAGCCACGATCGGCTTGGCCATGCCGAGGTGAAAGGGGTGCATCCCCAGGTGTCGGTGGACCTGGACGAGCCCGCCCACATTTGCCACGCCCATCGCGAGCCCGTTGGCGAGTGCCGCACCGGCCACCCCGAACCGCGGGATGAGCACCAACGACGCCCCCAGCGACACCACCACCGCTGGGATCGCGTTGTAGAGCGGATCACGGGGCCGCCCCGACATGATCAGCAGGTAGTTCACACTCCCGACGGCGGTGCACAGGAGCTGCGCCACGGCGGTGATCTGCAACGCGAGGGCGGTCTCGGCCGACGCGCGGGTCCAGGGCGCCAGGACGCTCATCGGCACCGCGACCGCCAGCGCCACCGCCGGCACCGCGATGAGCACCGCCCAGCGGGTGACCAGCCGATAGTGCGCCGCGAGCCCGGCGGCGTCGCCCTCGGCGTGGCGGCGCGCGATGATCGGGGCGAACGCGCTGTTGAGCGCGCCGAGCCCCAGCCCGAACAGCGGCGCCAACTGGGCGACGGGACCGTAGAGCCCCGCCTCCCGCGGACCGAGCAGGTCGGCCAGGAGTACCTGGTCCCACCAAGTGTACAGCGCCATGCTGACGCCGTGGAGCCACAAGGGCCAGGACACCGCCAACATCGCTCCGAGCGCGCCCTCGCCGGGGTCACGGAGGGGGGCCAGCAGCGCCGGCCGCATGCGGTGGAGGTGCCACAGCCCCTGCCCCGCGCCAAGGGCTACCGCGAGGGTGAAGGCCGCCACCGCCCCCGCACCCGCCAGACCCCAAGACCCGACGAACAACCACAGCCCGGCGAGCTGCAAGAGCGGCCAGACGATGAAGGTGACCAGCGCGCGCGGCAGGAGCGAGCCCCAGCCCTGGCAGGCCGCGACCGCCACGGTGCGCACACCCCACAGCGGCAACGCCACGGCCGCGATGCGCAGCGCCGTCACCGTGCCCTCCGCCGGGTCGATCCTGGCCGCGATCCATGGCGCCGTCGCGTACAGCCCGGCCGCGAGGAGCGACCCGACCGTCGCCGTGGCGCCGACCGCGGTCCGCACCGATGCCCGCGCGGCGTCGGCGTCCGGCGCCCGCGCCACCGCCCGGATCACCGCGTTCTCCATGCCCAGCAGGACGACGAAGCCCGCGATCTGGACGAAGCGTCGAATCGCGCCGTAGAGCCCGTAATCGGCCAGGCTCAGGTGCGCGTTGGCCCAGGCGTCGACGCCCAGCAACAACACCGACCCGACGAGCGTCGCGGGGAGCATGAGGCCGGCGCCGCGGAGAAGGGAGGGGGCCGCAGCGTCCGGAGCCGACACGGGCGCTCCGTATCATGCAACGGGGCGGCCCTCCGCCCGGCAGTCTGTTGGCTCATGGAGCCGGTCACCCCATCTCCAAGACCCTCGCCACATCCACGACGAACACCACCTCCACCACCTGCCCCTCACCCCCACCGCCCAGCACTTTTTTCGGCATCAGCAGGATCGCCCCGTGGGTCTTGCTGCCGAAGATGCTGGTGCGCCAGGTCTTGCCCCGCACCGTCGCGACCACCGGCGTGCGGCCGAACGCTGCAAGCGGGGGGGGACGGACCTCGGCGGGCACCGTCACCATCAGCATTCCCTTGGGTGTCGGCCATCGCCAGACCCGCGCATCGAAGCGCTCGGAACGTGGCGTCAGCGGATCCAGACGACCACGTCGTCGATGCCGAAGGACTCGTCGGTCGGGCCTGAATCGAGGGTGCTCCCGGCCAGGAGGTTCAGCGCACCGGCGCTGTGCGCGACCGTCTCGTCGACGTCGTGGCGGCTGTCGTAGGACCCGTAGTACCCCCGGTTCCACCCGCACACCTCGCTGTAGCCGGTGCTGTGATTGTTGACCGCGGTGCTCCACACCGTGCTGCCATCCACCCGCACGTAGGCCGTTTCGCCATCCCAACTGTCCAGGGCGATGTAGTACAACTCCACCCACGCCTCGGTGTGGGTGATGGCGTAGGTGGACAGGTCATTGTCCATGCTGCCGCCGGAGATGATCCCGTACCCGCCGAGGATCGTGCCCCAGGCGCCGCACCCGTAGGTCGAGGTGGTGCTCCAACCGGGGTCTGCCGAGCTCATGTCATCCTCGAAGATGAGCGTCCACCCGCCGCCATCGTAGTCCATGTCGCAGCTGGTGAAGGTGGCCGTGCCGGCGAAGTCGATCCAGTACTCGTCGGTGGTGCTGGCGATGCCATCGACGAGCAGGTCAAGGCAGCTCGACCACGGGCAGGCCGCGTCGCTGCCGGGGTACACGGCGGCATCGGTGTCGTCGCAGTCGTAGCCGTTGTCGACGCTGCCGACGGGGGCGGTGCAGCCGCTGTCCGAGGCACCACCATAGCCGTCCCCGTCGTCGTCGTCGTACCAGGTGACGACCGAGATTCCTTCGTCGACCGAGCCATCGCAGTCGTCGTCGATGGTGTTGCAGACCTCGGTGGCGGCGGGGTTCACCGCGGCGTCGGCGTCGTCGCAGTCGTCGTCGTCGCGGACGTAGCCGAGCGGCGTGGAGCAGCTGTCGACCGAGACCGCGGCGTTTCCGTAAGTGTCGGCGTCGGCGTCTTCCCAGTAGGTGCGGGCATCGACGGCCGCGTCGTCGACGACGCCGTTGCAGTCGTCGTCCTCGGTGTTGCAGTACTCGGTGGCGCCGGGATGGGTCAGGCGCCTGCCGTCGTCGCAGTCCGTGGCATCGGCGACGTAGTCGGTGGGCGCGTCGCAGGCGTGCACCGTGACCAACGGGTCACCGTAGCCATCGGCGTCGGCGTCGGCGTACCAGTCCGACGCGTCGGCCGCGGAGTCCTCGTCGACAGCGCCGTCGCAGTCGTCGTCGAGGGTGTTGCAGACCTCCACCGCCCCCGGGTTCACGGCGCTGTCGGTGTCGTCGCAATCGGTGCTGTCGGCGACGTAGCCAAGCGGGGAGCTGCACCCCACCGACACCGTGGCCGCATCTCCGAAGCGGTCGGCGTCCGCGTCGGCGTACCAGGTGATCGCATCGACGGCGTCGGCCTCGTCGACGGTGCCGTCGCAGTCGTTGTCGGCGCCGTCGCACACCTCCGTCGCGCCCGGGAAGTTGGCGGCGCTGGTGTCGTCGCACTCGGCGCACGCCGCCCAGCCGTCGGCGTCCACGTCGGCGTACCCGGTGCTTCCGTCACAATTGTAGTCGTTCGGATCGGCGCAGTCGAGTTCGCTGGCGGCAGGGTTGTAGCGCACGTCGGCGTCGTCGCAGTCGCCATCGAGCGCGGCGTACCCGGTCGGCTGTTCGCAGGCGAGCATCGACGCGGCGCCGTCGCCGTACCCGTCCGCGTCGACGTCGGCGTACCAGACCGACGGATCGATCGCGTCGGCCTCGTCGATCTCCCCGTCGCAATCGTCGTCGATGGCATTGCACCGCTCGGCGGCGCCGGGATTGACCAGGCCGTTGCTGTCGTCACAGTCCGTGGCGTCTTCGATGCGGCCCTCGGGCTGGTGGCAGGAGATGATGACGTCCCCGCCGTCGCCGTAGCCGTCGCCATCGAGGTCGGCGTGCCACTCCACGTCGTCGGCGGTGCCGTCGTCGATGATGCCGTCGCAGTCGTCGTCGACGTCGTTGCAGAGCTCTGCCGCGTCCGGGTAGATCCGGTCGGTGCTGTCGTCGCAGTCGCGGTGGTTCCCGACCATCCCCACGGGCTGCTCGCAGGCCACCAGCGCACCGGGAACGCCGAATCCGTCCCCGTCGGAGTCGACGTACCAGGGCTCCCCCACTCCGTCATCGACGCCGCCACCGCAGTCGTTGTCGATCCCGTCGCACACCTCGAGCTGGGACGGATTCACCGCCGCGTTGGCGTCGTCGCAGTCCCCAGCGACCTCGACCGTGTCGTCCGGCCGCGCGCAGGCCTCGACGGGAACTGTACCTCCGTAGCCGTCGCCATCAAGGTCGACGGTCCACGCCGTCGCCCCGCCCACCGACGCGTCGGTGTCGTCGCAGTCCTCCGCCCCCGAAAGACCGTCGCCGTCGACGTCGATGACCTTGCCGGGGGCGTCGGTCTGTTCACAGGCCCAGAGGAGGACCACGAACGGGAGCATGAAGTGGGTCATCCGCAGATTGTACACGACTGGGCGCGTTGGAGCCGGATAGCTTCGCAGGGTGGCCCACTATCGCATCGGCATCGTCTGCTCCTCGGGCGGGCACCTGGCGCAGCTGCACTGCCTCGGCGCCTGGTGGCGCCAACACGACCGGTTCTGGGTGACCTTCGACAAGCCCGACTCGCGCTCGCTCCTAGCCGGGGAACGAACGTACTGGGGTCACCACCCCACCAATCGCAGCGTGCGGAACGCGCTCCGCAATGCCGTGCTCGCCGTGCGCCTGCTCTGGATCGAGCGACCCGACATCCTGGTGAGCAACGGCGCCGGGCTCGCCGTCCCCTTCTTCTGGATTGGCAAGCTGTTCTTCGGCTGTCGCACCGTGTACATCGAGGTGTACGACCGCATCGACTCGCCGACGCTCACCGGGCGGCTGGTCCGCCCCGTGCTCGACAAGATGGTCGTCCAATGGGAGGAACAGAAGGCCTTCTACCCGGAGGGCATCAACCTGGGCTCGGTCCTGTGATCTTCGCGACCGTCGGCACGCACGAGGACCCCTTCGACCGCCTCTGCGCCGAGTTGGAACGGCTGGTGTCCGCCGGCGAACTGAAAGACCCGGTGCACCTGCAGTCGGGGTACAGCACCGTCGCCACGCCATCCTGCACCGCCCAGGCGATGATGCCCTTCGAGCTGGTTCAGCGGCGGATGCAGGAGGCGCGGGTGGTGGTGACCCACGGCGGCCCCGCCTCGATCATGCAGGCCCTGGCGCTCGGAAAGGTGCCGGTGGTCGTGCCACGGCAGGCGCGCTTCGGCGAACACGTCGACGACCACCAGGTCCGCTTCGCCCAACGCATCGCGGACCGCGTGCTCGTGGTCCTGGACATCGCCGAGCTCGGAGGAGCGCTGCGTGACCATGCCGATCGTGTCCGGCATCTGCGGACGAACGTGGGCGGCCCGGAGCGCGCGCGCGCCTTCGCCCAGCGCCTGGACGAGCTCTGCGCGGGGCTCCTGACGACGAGCTCTGCGCGGGGCTGATGACCCGCTGACAGTTCGAGAGGGGGAGAGCGCCACCCCCGGCGCGCTACCCGCGCGCCGGGGGCCGTAGGCAGGAAACGGCCGGTTGGAGGCCGGCGATCGGATACCCGAGTTGCTGGCGCGGTAGGGGGAGAGGCCGCTGCGGCCTTTCCCCCCACTGCAGGCGAAGTGATATGGTCGGGCGCGAATGTCCACTGTTCGACCGTTACCCCTCGCCGAGGGTCGCTTTCAGCTCATCGAGGTGATCGGCGAGGGCGGGATGGCGACGGTGTACCGGGCCTACGACCAGCGGCTCCAGCGGCCGCGGGCGATCAAGATCCTGAGCCCCGCCTTCGCCCAGCGGCCGGCCCTGCGCCGACGTTTCCTGAGCGAGGCCCAGACCATGGCCAACCTCGAGAACGCGCGGGTGGTCCGGGTTTTCGACATGGGCGAGGACCACGATCGCGTCTACATCGTCATGGAGCTCATCGAGGGCGGCTCCCTCGTGGATCGGGTGCGCGCACACGGGGCGCTCCCGCCCAAGATGGCGACGTTGGTGACGATCGAGCTGTGTGAGGCGATTCACGCCGCGCACAAAGCAAGCGTCATCCACCGCGACATCAAACCCCACAATGTGTTGTTGACCAGCGCCGGCGAAGTGCGCATCACCGACTTCGGCATCTGCCAGGTGCAAGCCGACGACCGTGCCGGCATGACCCGCACCGGCGCGGTGCTGGGCACCTGGGGGTTCATGGCCCCCGAACAGAAGTCCAACGCCAAGCAGGTCGACGCGCGCGCGGACATCTACAGCATCGGCGGCACCTTGTGGTCGCTCCTCAAGAACGACACCCCGCCCGAGCTGTTCATGACCGAGGCCGAGCCGGAGTGGTACGAGGGCATCCCCGACCCGCTGGCCGAGGTGATCCGGCAATCCACGCGCTACCGCCGAGAGGAGCGCTACCCCAGCGCGCTCGCGCTCGGGGACGCCCTGCGCGCCGTCCTGCCGCTGTTGCCCGACGACCCGCCCGACACGCCGGATCTCGTGCCGCGCGTGCCCGCACGCCAGAGCAACGCCTCGGTCACCGACACGCTGGCCCAACTGGAGCCCGAGCGCCACGCGTCCAACCCCGGAACGCCCGCGCAGGGCACCCTCGTGCCGCGCGCAGGCGCAGTGGGCAACACGTTGAACTACGCAGCGTCCATCGCCGATGAACCCGCTGAGCAAGGCGGCGCGCCCCGCGCCGAGCCACGCCGCGACGGCCTCGCGATGAAGCTCCTGCCCATCCTGGCCGGTGCCATCGCGATCGCCGTGGCGGCCAGCATCATCTACGTGGCCGGTCCCGGCCAGGCGCGCGACGAGTTGCCGCTATCCCCGGCGACCATGCCCGCAGCTATCGCGACCGAGGTGCTGCCCGCGCGCGGCACGCCGGAGCCGGTCCCGGAGCCGACGATCGCACCCGCGCTGCCGGTCGAGCCCACGGCGGTGACGCCCGTGAGGCCGCCGGCGGTGAACGCAAGCGCCACGCCGGTGGTGGCGCCGGTGGTGGCGCCGGTGGTGGCGCCGGTGGTGGCGCCGGTCGCGGCCCCCACCGAGACGCCCACGGCCCCGGTAGTGCCGAGGACGCCCGACGGGAAGCTCACCGCGTCCGCCCCCGCCACGGTCGCGCCGGGGGAGAACTTCACGGTGCGCGCCAGCATCGGCGGCCGATACAAGCTGAAGTTGTACTACCGGGCGGTCGGCGGCGGCGCCTTCCAGAACAAGCCCATGAACGCCCTGGGCGGCAACGAGTACACGGCGGCCGTACGCGCGGATGAGACGATGGCGGGGGGGATCGAGTACTTCGTCGCGGCCACCGATCCCAGCGACAGCACCGTGCGCGAGGGCAGCCCGATGAAGCCGTTGAAGGCGACGGTGGGGTTGCCTTAGGTCAGCGGCTTTTCACCCCTCCGCGATCTGAACAACCCCCAGCAGCTCCACCTCGGTCACGTAGGCCAGGAGCACGGCGTTGACCACCGGGGGGGTCACCACGATGTGGGCGGGGCGCAGGGAAAGCGTCACGTCACGGGCCAGCGCCCCGATCTCCACGGTCTCCAGGACCGAGACCGCCGTCCGCGCCACCTGGATCACGCCCTTCGCCACCAGCGGACTGACGTCCCCGTCGAGCCGGGCGACGACCCGCGCGACCAGCGTGTCCAACGACACCCACTGCCCATCCTGGGTCCGAAACGTCGGCTCGGTGATGGCGGGAGGGCGCACCGGCTACAGTTGGAACTGGGCCCAGAGGCGGGCGGTGTCGTTGTCCACCGGGTCCTGCCCCTCGAGCCTCATCTCGTAGCCCAGCCCGACGCGCACGTGGTCCTCGGCGGTGTGCCAGGCCGCCCCGATCAACAGGTGTGAGTACTGTCCGAGCGTGCTGTCGTCGTAGAGCGAGAACCGTACGGCGGGCTCGATGGGGCCGGCCTGATAGGACAGCTGACCGGTGACCCCGAAGCGGTCGGTCTCGGCCCAGACCTCGGGCGACTCCACCGAAGTGGCGGTGGGAGCGAGGTGGCTCAACGCGCCATCGACCAGGAGCGACAGCCCCGCCGCTCGAAGCATGGCGTCCCCGCCCACGGCCCAGGTATCGGTCGCGACACCGATCTCGTAGAAGGCGTTGGCGCCGATGCCCAGCCCGAACTCCTTGCGATCGCCCCAGGTCCTGTAGCTGTCCGCCTTGCCGACCTCCCACTCCACGCGTCCGACCAGGAGCTTGCCTGGGGTGTCATCGCCGAACAGATCGCCGCCGGAGTTGAAGACGCCGAGGCGCACGCCGCCGCCGCCCCGTTTGAAGCCGGCGGTCAGGCCGAGGGTCCGGTCGGGCACGAGGTGTTCGGAGGCCACACCGCGTTCGGTGAAGGTCAGCTCGTCGGCACCGATGAGCTGGTCTCGTGAAAAGGGCACCTTGGTCCGGCCTACGCGGACGTCGAAGCCCGTGATCGGCTCGACGCCCACCCACGCGTCAACCACCTCGATGGGTTCGGCCGGCTCGTCCAGGCCGTCGTAGGGTGCGCTGGTGCCGACCGTGATCCGGTATTTCCAATTCTTGATGTCGCCGGCGAGGCCGACGCGCACCCGCTTGATCTTCAGCCCCGGATCGTCCTCGGGGTCGCCGTAGCCGCTGGCGTCGGCCTGGGCGTCGGCGTCCATGTCAAACGCGGTGAGCCAGACCTGGGCCAGCGCGATGGGACGCACTACCGCGCCATCGACCTGGAAGGGGAAGGCCCCGGCAAGGGCAGGCGCTGCAGGAACATCCTCGGCGTGTGCCGTCGAAAACCAGAGGGTGGCGACGAGGAGGCTCATGGTCGGTCGTGCTCGCGGCGATATCGTACACCACGCCATGCTCCTCTTCGTCCTGTTCGCGTGCCCCACCTCGTCCGAATGGGCCTCGGCCCGACCGATCGAAACGTTGGGCGACACCATCGGGGGTCCCAAGGCGACGGCGCGCCCGGGGGACTTCCTCCTCGAAAATGACCGCCTCCGCGTCGCGATCGTCGGGCCGCGCTACTCGATGGGCCCCTCCCCGTTCGGGGGCACGCTGTGTGACGCCGACATCCGGCGCGCCGACCCCAAATACGCCGCCGGGCACGGGAACGACCAGCTCGCAGAGTTGTTCTCCACCGTCAACATGAACATCGCCGCGGTGGACACCGAAGGCGAGGTGATCGTGCTCGCGGAAGGGAGCGCCACCGAGCCCGCCATCATCCGGGCGGCGGCGACCGGGCACCCGTTCCTGACGATGCTCCAGCCCCTGTGGGCGATCGTCGACCAGCCGAACTTCGTCATCACCAACGACTACATCCTCGAGCCGGGTTCGCCCGCGGTCAAGATCGTCACCACCGCGTCGTTGGCGGCCACCTTTAGCACCGCGACGGAGTCCCCCGGCTCCACGACGGAGTTGCCGCTCTTGGACTACGCGATGGTCAGCGGCCTCGCGTTCGGCGACTTCTACCTCCAGGGCGGCAGCGTCGATGTCTTCGCCCCCGGAGGTGGCTTCGACGAAGACCAGCTGGTCTCGGACGCGGTCCGCTCGGGCAAGAACACCTTCACCAGCCCCCTCCGCTTCGAATTCCTGGCCAGCGTCGGCGACGGTGTGTCGTACGCCATGATGGCCGAAGGCGGCGACCTGTTCGTGCCGCTGTTCACCTCGTCGCAGACCGCCGCGTTCGGCGCCGGTCAAGCCGGCGAGATCACCGACTCTGGCGACACCGGGGAGGGCGACGAGACCTTCGACCGCTTCCACGGCGGTCAGTCCTACCAGTACACGCGCTGGTTCGCCGTCGGCAGAGGCGACGTCGGCAGCGCCCTTGATGCGCTGATCGAAGCAAGGGAACTTCCCCACGGCACCGTCAACGGCTTTGTCTTGGAAGAGGGCAGCGGTGTGGCCGTCTCCGGGGCGAGCGTCCTGGTCTTTCTGGCGGGGAGCGACAAGCCGTGGAACCAGTGGGAGAGCGACGTAGGCGACGACACCCAGAAGGACGGCAGCTTCGGCGGCTCACTCCCGCCCGCCCGCTACGACCTGCTGGTCCACCAGGAGGGCCGACCCGACGGCGAGCGCGTCAGCATCGAGGTCGTGGAGGGTAAAACCCAGACGCTGGTCCTCGGGGTCGGGCGCGCCGGACAGCTCGACGTAGAGGTCGTCGACGAAACCGGACGTCACGTGCCGGCCAAGGTCACCGTCTTTTTGGACACCGGCGCCAGTACGCTGGCGCGGGACTACGGCGACACCATCCTCAACGGCGGCGCGTCCGCCGCGTTCTTCCTGCCCCACGGCGAAGGGTCCACCACCCTTCCCCCCGGCACCTACCGCGCGGTGGCCAGCCGCGGCCTGGAGTACGAGATCGACGAGTCCGAGCCGTTCACGATCCGGGCGGACGGCAAGGCGGAGCTGACGCTCCAGGTGCTTCACACCGTCGAGACCGAAGGGTGGATCAGCGCCGACTTCCATGTGCACGCGGCCAACAGCTTCGACAGCGGCGTCTCCCTCGAAAACCGCGTCGTGACCATGGTCGCAGAGGGGGTCGAGTTCTTCAGCAGCTCCGACCACGACTACCTCACCGACTACGCCCCGGTGGTCCAGGCGCTCGGCCTCGAAGCCTTCGTCAAGACCGCGGTCGGCCTCGAGACGACGACGCTGGAGGTCGGTCACTTCATCGGCATGCCGCTGGGCAACGACACGCTCCTCGACCAGGGTGGCGCCTTCGACTGGACGGGGATGCCCCCGGTCGAAATCCTGGCCGAGCTCGAAAGCCTCGGTGTCCAGGCCGGGTACGAGCCGATGCGCTTCGTCGCGCACCCGCGCGATGGCATCCTCGGCTACTTCGATCAGTTCGGCTTCAGCGCCTACGATGGCCTGGTCTCCACGCCGACTCTCGCGTTCGCCAATCCCATCCTGAAAGAACAGGCCAACTTCACCACCGACTACGACGCCCTGGAGTTGCTCAACGGCAAACGTTTCGACCTGATCCGCACGCCCAGCCAGACGGAGCTCAACGCCTATGCGCAGGGTTCGCCGGTGACGGCCTACGACATCATCGAACGCACGGGCGGCGAACAGGTCGATCTCGACCAGGACGTGTACCGGCTAGGCTATGGCCACGACGGGCAGGTGGATGACTGGTTCACCATGCTCAACACGGGCGTCCGGGTGACGGCCATCGGCAACTCCGACACCCACAGCCGGTTCTCGATCGAAGCCGGCTGCCCCCGCAACTACGTCTACGTCGATCGCGACGAACCGGGCGGACTCGACGAACAGGCCGTCGCTGACGCGGTGAAAGCGGGGCACGTCGTCGCGAGCTACGGACCGTTCGTCCGCTTCACCGCCGAGGACGGCGCGATCGTCGGGGACACCGTCTCGGTGGACGACGGCGTCGTGACCTTGAACGTGGAAATCCAGGCCCCCACCTGGATGACCGTCGATCGGGTCGAACTGTACCAGAACGGCGTGCTCATCCACGAGTGGTCGGGCCTCGATCCCGACGTCGTCAAGATGCGCGAGACCCTCGAGGTCGCGGTGACCAAGGACAGCTGGTTCGTGATCATCGCGATGGGCGACGACGATCTCTCCCCCGTCTTCAGCCCAGTCGACATCCCCCCTATCGAGCTCCAGGACGTGGTGATCGAGGCGCTGTCGTCGGTCCCGACCGTGGGCGCCTTTCTGTCCGCGGGCGTCCCGGTACCGCGCGACGGGCCGGTGTTCCCGTTCGCGCTCACCAACCCGATCTTCGTCGACGTCGATGGCGACGGCCTCATCGCCCCGCCGGGCATCCCCGAGTTCATGCGCGAGCCGATCGAGCCCGAGTGACGCCGTTCCTGGAGCTTCCGCTCGCGGCCCTCGATTTCGAGACGACCGGACTCTCCGCAGCCCGCGGGGACCGGGTCATCGAAGTGGCGGTGGTGCACGGGCGTCCGGGCGAGGAGCCCGAGCTGTGGCATACGCTGATCGATCCCGGCCGCCGCGTCGGCGCCACGCACATCCACGGCATCACCGACGCCATGGTAGCCGGGCGACCGGGGTTCTCCGAGGTGCTCGACGAGGTGGAGCGACGCCTGGGGGGAGCGGTGCTCATCGCCCACAACGCCCCCTTCGACCTGTCGTTCCTCGCGATGGAGTGCGCGCGCGCTGGAAGGGCGGCGCCCGCGCCCCCGGTGGTCGACACCCTCGGCCTTGCCCGGAGGGTGCTCGCCATCGGCGACCACCGCCTCAGCACCCTCTGCAAACGCTTCGACCTGGAGCACCACCAGGCGCACCGCGCCCTGGACGATGCCCGGGCCACGTGGGAGCTGGTCCAGGCGCTGGCGCGGGTCGCCGACCCCACCGCGCGCGCCCCGCTGGACGCCATCCAGTTGCTGTGTCGGCGGCGAACCCCCGCGGAACACGACGCGGTGCTGGCGCGGCTGGAGTCCTCCCGCGCCGGACGGGTCTCGCTCCTCGTCGACTACGTAGGCGGCGATTTCCCCGCTCGCCCGGCCACCCGCCGGCTCATCACCGTCCAGAAGGTCACCCGCTCCGCGGTTGCAGCCTGGTGCCATCTCCGCGACGCCGACCGGACCTTTCGGGTCGACCGCCTGCGCATCGTGAGCGAAGAGCCTACGCCACCTCGTGCAGGTTGATGTAGCGGTTGCCTTGGATGGGGATTCGCCCCAACATGACCGTCGGCTGTTCGATCTGCTTGGAACCCACTTCGGTGAGCAGGATCCTACCCCGGTGCGCGCTGAGGTTCATCATCCACCGGGCGAGGTAGAAGGGGCCCGAGAGCTCCCATCCCTCGGCCGGGCGCGCGGTGTCGGGGCGGATCCGCGCGACGCCCGGCGCGATGCCGGCTGACAGGCGGTATCCGGCCTGACCGGTCAGGCGCTGCAGTTGAGCGGCGGTGCGAACGGAGCGCGTCACCGCTTCTTTCAGACCGTCGGCGGCCAGCCACACCACCAGCACGCTGCCTTCGCCCCGCTCCCAGACCTCGCCCTGACCCTCTTCGATGGCCGCGAGCCATTCCTGAGTGAGCGCGGAGATCGAGTGCCGCGGGGAGGCGATCGAGCGCGGCGGGGGCGACGCCTCGATGGCCAAGGCCACCAGCGGCGTAGGCACGCCCTGCCGGCCCCCCGACGCGGCGCGCGGTGATGCGGCCGGGTTGGCGACGGCGTTGGCGGCGTCGATTACCTCTCTCAGGTAGGCCGCGACGTCGCTGTTGGTCCCGCGGTGCCCTTCGCTCAACATGAGCTTGGAGAGCGCCTCCAACATCTCGTAGCCGTCCCGAAATCGGTCTGAAGGGTGTCGCGATAGGGTTTTGAGGAGGAAGCCTTCGAGGTCGACGCTGATCTCCTTCCGATAGGGCCGAGGACTCGGCACTTCAGCCCGCCGCACCCGCGCCAGGGTCTCGTCGCGACTCGCAGCCTTGAACAACCGGCGACCCGTCAGCAACTCGTAGAGCATCGTGCCCAGCGAGAACAGGTCGCTGCGACCGTCCAGTGGCCGAGACTCGGCCTGCTCGGGCGACATGTAGCTGTATTTGCCGCGGATGACGCTCTGCTCGGCCTTCTGCGCCGCGGCCCTGCTGATGCCGAAGTCGGTGAGCTTCACCTCTCCGGAAAAGCTGATGAGCACGTTCTGGGGGGAGATGTCGCAATGCACGAGATGGAGCGGGCGCCCATCGCCGTCGGTCTGGGCGTGCGCGTACGCCAGCGCCTTGAGCACCTCACCGGTGATGAACAGCGCCAGGTTGACCGGGAAGTCCCCCAAAGGGCGGGCGCGGGAGGCCAGCCGGGCCAGATCCAGCCCGTGCACATACTCCATCGCGATGTAGAGGTGTTCTTCGTGTTGGCCCAGCTCGAAGACCTGCACGATGTTGACGTGGGAGAGCTCAGCCGCGATGCGGGCCTCGTTCTTGAAGAGCTCACGAAATTCCTCATCCTTGGCGAGTTGATCGAGGATCCTCTTGATCACCAGGATCTTCTCGAAGCCCATCGCCCCATGCGAGCGCGCACGGAAGACTTCGGCCATTCCGCCCGTGGCTATCTTCTCGAGCAGTTGGTAGGGCCCGAAGGCCTCGGGGGTGGGAAGCGCGGTGGACATCGACGGCTCACCGGTCGTAACGCGCCCGCGGGCAGATCCCGCTTGTGGTCCGGGCCGAGACCGTGTAGGTGGCAGGCATGCACCGACTGCCGCTCGCCCTGCCGCTGTTGTTCCTGGCTACCGGACTCCCGGCTTGCAGCGGAGACCCCGACCCGACCGACACGTCGTCGGACGCCGACAGCGACAGCGATACCGACACGTCGTCGGACGCCGACAGCGATACCGACACCGATCCCACCAAGGCCACCGTCTCCGGGCGGATCACCCTCCCCGACGGCTCCCCGGCCGAAAACTTCCGCGTCAACGTTTGCCGCGATCAGTGCCTCACTGCCAAGACCGACGCCGACGGCGCCTACGAAGTGAGCAACCTCAAGGCCGAGGTGGCCTCGTTCTACGTCGTCGCCATCGGGGAGAACCCCTACGGCGTGCCCTACGCCCCGATCACGCTGACCGGCGGGGAGGCCCGGACCATCGATCTGGAACTGCACCTCCACACCGGGACCATCGACCTCGACAAGGACGGCGGCGTGCACACCATCGGCGAGCTTGCCACCCTGACCGCCGACGGCAGCAGCTACGTGACGTCACTCAACGCGCCGGTGGACGAGATCACCTGGACCCTGACCGACGGCACCGGGGACCGCCCCCCGCTGGAGCTGACCGACACCGAGATCTTGCAGGTCATCTGGTTCGGCGAGTTCGAGGCCGAAGGCAGCGGGACCCTTCAGCTCAACAATCCAGGCTTGGCCACGGGAACCAGCGTCAATGTGTGGATCGCGGCGTTGCCCAAGGAGTCCGGGTGGGTGCTCGCCGGGACGCTCGTGGCGATGGAAGGGCAACCGATGCTCCAGGGCGAAGTCGCCCTGTCGGTGCTCACCGCGGTCGCCATCACCGTCGCGCCGATGTAGCCGTGACCGCCGTACAGGAGCTCCGCGAGCTCGTCGCGCGCCTGCGGGTGGAGTGTCCGTGGGACCGCGCCCAGACCCCCGGAACGATGCGCCCCTACCTCGCCGAGGAGGCGGCCGAGGCCCTCGACGCGCTCGACCGAGGCGACCCCGACGACGTGCGGGACGAGTTGGGCGATCTCCTCTTCCAGATCGTGCTGATCGCCCGCATGTACGAGGATCGCGGGGAGTTCACCCTGGACGACGTGGCGCGTCGCATCACCGAAAAGATGAAAGACCGACACCCGAACATCTACGCCGGTGGTTCCCCAGAAGGCGAAGGCAGCCACGCACTTTGGGAGCGTCGTAAGGCGCGGGTCGGGCGCTCTCGGATCGAGGGGGTGCCGCGGGTGCTGCCGGCACTGTTGCGGGCGCACCGCGTGGCGGAAAAGGCGGCAGGTGTCGGTTTCGAGTGGCCCGACCTGACCGGGGTGCTGGCCAAGGTCGACGAGGAGCGCGCCGAACTCGCGGAGGCGCTCCAGGCCGGCGACCCGGACCGGATCGCCCACGAGTACGGTGATCTTCTCCTGGCGCTGGCCAACCTCGGTCGCTACGTGGGCGTGGCCGGCGAGGACGCGCTCCGCATGGCCAACGGCCGTTTCGAACGCCGCTTCCGCGGGGTCGAGGCCCACGCGGCCGCCGCGGGAGTGGACCCCGCCGACGCCGGGCTCGAACAACTCGAGCGCTGGTGGCAGATGGTGAAGGCGGCCGAGGCGGGGCGGACGTGAAGCTCGCCGCGGGGCTCTTCCTGCTCTTCACCCTGGTGCCCACGCTCGAGACGTGGCTGCTCATCGAGGTGGGCAGCCGCCTGGGCGCCGCGACGACCACCCTCACGCTCGTCCTGGCCGGACTCATCGGCGCCTGGCTCGGGAAACGCGCCGGCGGCACGGTGCTCCGAGAGCTCGTCGAGGGGCTTCGCCGCGGCGAGGCGCCCGCCGAAAAGATCGTCGAGGGGGTGCTGGCGCTCGTCGGCGGCGTGCTGCTGGTCACCCCGGGCTACCTCTCCGACGCGGTGGGGCTGCTGTTGCTCTGGCAGCCGACGCGCCGGTGGTTGGCGCCGCGGGTGAAGGCGCGCCTGTGGGGCTGGCTCGGTGCGCGGGGGTTCACCTTCGTCGGGAGCGGCGCGGCGGCGCCACCACCGCGGGCCCCGGGCCAGGCCAACGCGCAATTCGATCACCCGGTGAGCGAGTAGCTTCGACGCAACGCCAAAACGATCGGTGCGTCCGCCGGCGCCCAGTGGAGCCCTACGAGGGCATCCCCATCGAACCAATCGCACGCATCGTGCTCCAACAGGGTCGGGTCCCCTTCGGCCTCAACGCGGTACGCCACCAGCTGAACCGATCCGGTCGTCCCCTCCCCGACCCACTCCTTCACCACCACCGCCCAACGCAGCTCCTCCGCCAACTCGCGCACCAACGCCGCGCGATCGTGCTCACCGGGCTCGACCTTCCCACCCGGAAACTCCCAAGTCCCCGGGTGGGCCATCGACGGACCCCGCCGCGCCACGAACACCCGACCGCCCCGAACCACACACGCGCAGACGACCCGGATCACCCGCCCGTCGGGACCGGCCCCGCGCTGTAGTAGGTCACGATGATGTGCTGGGCGCGCTCGGGAACCGCATCCCCGTTGAAGCGTATCTGCGCGTACTGGTCCACGTACGTCCACCCGTTCTCGGCGCTCTCGGCCACGACCGCGCCGCCGACCTCGACCACGGGGTTCTTCTCGCTCTCGTCGCGGTCGGTGGTGGCCGGATCATCCACGTTGTACACCGCGGACTTGCTGAGCTGGAAGTTGGTCATGATGCCCGTCGCCACCAACCCCAGGGACTGCATGACCGGCGCGTAGTCCGAGAGGCAGATGTCAGCCTCGACCCCGCCGAACATCCCGATCGCCTCGCGATATCGCTTGCCGGGCACCGCGTTTGAGCAGTTGGTCGAGGCGTCGGGGCCGATGATGCCGGACATCAGCACCTCGCCCTCGCCTCCGTAGGCCTTCGCGTCGCGGATGTCCGACACCAGATCACCGACCGGCGTCAGCTCGGAGTACCGGTTGTAGCAGTCCTCTCCGGCCGCATCTGGTCCGAGGCGCCCCCCGTCGGAACAGTCGTTTTCGTCGGTGAGCTGGATGATCATCAACAGCGCCCCGTCGCGAACAAAGCCGTCGTTGAAGGTTTCACTGAGGGGACTCTGCACCGCCCGGAGCGCCACCTCGAGGCCCTTTTCCTGGTCGCTCCCACCGGTGCCGGGCTCGAACCGCGCCGCGAGGTCGGCGGCGTACGTGCAATCCGCCGGATCGCCATCCTCCCGACAGCTCGAGTCCAGGACGGCGGGCGTCCCGAGGAGCCTCCCCGCCTTGGTGTTGGTGGAGTCGCCGTCGGTGGTGATGAGGCCGATCTGGAAGTCCATGTCGGCAGACTCCAGGACCTCGAGGAAGTCCTGCCCGGCCGCGCGCACCGCGGCCTGTTCCTCTTTCATGGAGGTGCTGTCGTCGACGACCCACAGGATGTCCACCGCGTTGGACGGCGCCTGATCGAACTCGTCGGAGACGGTGACTTGCGCGACGTTGACGTCCTGCTCGCAGGCGATCAGCAAACCCGAAAGCAACAACTGCGCTCGACGCATCCGCACCTCTCATCACAAGATAGCCAGTCGGGCCAGAACGGACGTCAAGAAAGCGCGTGGGGAATGAGCGACACGCGCGTACCGGCGGCCCTACGGGACCACGGTGATCTCGCTGACGCAGAGATCGTCGTACGTCTCGCCCTTCTTGACGGCGGTGAACTGGATCTTCAATTTGTCGGTGGTGTGCGCCGCGAAGCTGAGGGTCTGCTCGAAGGGGAAGTCCTTGAAGCTCAGCGTCTCCTTGGCACCGTCGCCGAAGCTGACCGTCGCGCTGACGGGCCGGTTCACGGCCTTGAACAGCTCCGGCGCCGCGCCGGCCCGGACCTTCAGCGCCGAGACCGTGCTGCGGCGGCCAAGCGTCAGCTCCAACCACTCTCCGGTGCCGTCGCTCTTTAGGTTGCCTTCGCACCACATCGAGTCCGCGATGCCGTCGACCGCGTTGTTGGCGTCGTAGGTGCCGTCGGTGTCGGCCGTCGCCGAAGACGAGGCGACGGCGCCCGCCACCGCGACCGGACCGTCGGTGGTGTTGTCGGAGAAGCGCACCTCCGAGATCGCGGTGTCCACGCCCTTGCCCGCGTAGATCCCCTTGATCCGCATCTTGACCGTCTGCGTGTTCTTGGGGCTTTTCAGCTTGAGCACCTGCGGCGTCTGCGCATCGGCCGCGGTGAACTCTTCAGTTGTCCCGTCGCCGTACTCGGCGACCACCGTCTTGGGTCGGTTGTAATGACCGAAGTACTCCGTATTGTACCAACTGCTCCCCCACACGGTGATGGCGGTGATCGTCTTGGGTGCGCCGAAGTCAGCGACGACCCAGGATCCCAGACCGGCCCCGTCCTCCCCTTCGGCCCACGCCGTCGACTGCTTGCCGTCGCCGAGGTTGTTCACGTCGAAGCTGCGCGCCTCGTTGGGTGGCGCCGTCGTGGAGGCGGTCCACGTCGCCACCCGAACAGGGGCGGCAAGCGCGAGGGATGCGAACAGAAGTGTGGAAATCATCTTCGTAGATCCTCAGAAGTTTGACGTGAGCGACGCGCGGGCGCCTTCGAAGCCGGGAAGCGAGCGACATTGACCGCCGGCACAGCGGATACCGGCGCGGTACGCACCGTAGAAGAGCTTGACGGTGGTGGCGCTGTTCGGCTGCCACTGCAGCTCACCCGCCATGTAGACGTTTTCGCTGACGTTCCCCGTCGAGGTGATGAGGGGATTGTCGCTGAAATCGGCGTAGACCAACACCGCCCACGGGACGCCGATCTTCAGCGCGGCGGTGCTGGAGACGTCGGTGTAGTCGGTCTGCTGGACCGGATTGTGGCCCCAGTGGTACCGCAACACGCTCGGCGCAAGCTCGACGCTGAGGTGGTGCGGAAGCGGGATCGTCACGGTCAGGTCGGCGTGGGCCGTGGTGTCGCCCGCGTTGCTGCCGGGCGCATCGTCACGCATATCCATGCGCCAGCCCCCGTTGGCGAGCACGTGGAACTCGCCGATCACCGCGATGACACCCCCCACCCCGTGCACGATCGTCTCGGGCGTGGTGTTGAAGTGCACCCCGCCGAGGTCGCCGTCGCGCAGGACCGCGGCCGACACGTAGGGGGTGACCACCTGTCCGCCCTTCCCGAGCGCGAAGTCCGACCGCACCCTCGCCCCCACCACGTCATTGCTGTTGAGGGCCGCGGAGCTGTCCTCGGTGATCGCGCGTTCGTACTCCAGGGACGGCCCGGTCGAGAGCTCGTAGCCATCCAGCGACGCGAATTGGTTCAGCCATTCCGTGTCGCGATAGAGCTTTCCTTCGACCAGCACACTGGCGATGCCCGGATAGGCCGACGCGCTCACGTAGCCGGCGTAGCCGTGCTGGACCGCGAGGTCGTGGGCGCCGTACCCGATCCAATCGAACTCGGCGCCGAGGTCGAAGGGACCGACGCCCGAGGCCTCCACGGTCGCGCCCACCACGCCCGCATCGACATCTCCGGCATAGGCCACCAGCGGCTCCAGCGCCCCGTCGAGTGCCCGCACGAATTGGTAGGCGACGGCGTGGGCGCCCACGTGGACCGGGCCGTATCGATCCACCCGCACGCCGTGTACCGCATGCGGCCGATCCGCCCGCATGCCGACGTTGGGATTCTCCAGCCGAACCTGCTGGGGGTTGGCGACCGCCTCCACCAGGCTGACCTCCCAGTCGCCCGCCGCCACGGTGGCGTGCACGCCCCGCAACGACGTGTCTACGTCGATGTCCGTGTTCTTGACGACGTTGAGCGCCACTCCACGCCCGAACGCGGCGTAGGAGTCGCCAAGGGTCCAACTCAGCGTCTCGCCCCGGCCCTTCAGCCAGAACTTCTCCACGCCGAACCACCAGTTCGGGTGGGGGCCACTGAGCCCCTCCCCCCACAGGACCCGCTCTTCGGTGAGCTCGCCGTCGAGAACATATTGATTCGAGAAGAGCGCCACGCCGTCGACCTGGAGACCGGCGGTCAAGAGCGAGCTGCCACCGCTCACCGAAAAGCGCTGCACCGCTTCCTGGTAGTCGAACACGGCCTCGTCCGGAAAGTCCGCCAGCCGCGCCTGGCTCTGGTAGGCGCGGAAACGGAACTCCTCCAGACCATGCACCGCACCGCCCTGGAGCGAGCCGGGCCGCGGCGCCACGGTCACCACCGGACTCTCCGGAAGCTCGTCCGCAGCGGCGTTCCCGGCGCCGAGCAGGGCGGCCAGGGGGAGGAGCGGGCAACGAGCGAGTCGGCGCATGTCCTAACGCCCCAGCAGCTCGAGGACCTCGGCCTTGAGGGCCACCTCGTCCCCGGGGTTGTAGCCCGCGTGCACCTTGGCGATCTGCCCGGCCTTGTCGACCAGGACGTTGAAGGGCAGTGTCTTGGCCGGATTGAACTGACTCACGACGATGGTTTGTGGATCCCGAAGGACGGTGTAGGTGAGCCCCTTCGACTTCACGAGCGGCTTGACCATCGCATCGAGCTTGGCGTCATCGGTCGAGATGCCCAGGACGACGAGGCCACGCGCACCAAGTTCCTTGTGCATGGCTTCGAGGTGCGGCATCTCGACCTGACAGGGGCCGCACCACGTGGCCCAGAAGTTGACCAGCACGACCTTGCCCCGGTATTGAGACAGGCGGTGCTGCGTCCCGGCGAGGTCGCGCAGCGTGAAGTCGGTGGCCCCGCCCGCGCTGGCCGGTCCGCTGGAGACGACCGCGCTGACCGTGAGCGTGACGACTGCGAGCGCGGACAGGGCGGTGGCGCGAAAACAGAACACGGCGGACTCCACGGACAGGGGTTGTCTACCCCAGACGCGCCAGGACGCATAGCCATGGTCACTGAATGCAACAAGCTCCTGACCTCGCCGACAACGGCCCGCCGGACTAAGCGCCGGGTCATGCGCGCACGCGTGCTCGTCGTCGACGACGAGCCCTCCATCCGGACCGTCCTCAAGGCCCACCTCTCCCGCGACGGGCACGAGGTCGCCACCGCCACCGACGGCGCCGACGCCGTGGGCATGCTGGGTGCCTCGCCGTACGATCTGGTCATCAGCGATCTCAAGATGCCGGGCCTCAGCGGTCTTGAACTCCTGGCCTGGTGCATCCGCGAGCAGCCCGGCCTGCCGGTCATCCTCATCACGGCGCATGGCACGGTCGACACGGCGGTCGAAGCCCTGAAGCTCGGCGCGCAGGACTTCATCACCAAGCCCTTCGATCTGGACGAGCTCAAACAGGCGGTGGACAAGGCGCTGCGGGTGGAGCGCGCGCGACGCCGGAACTGGCTCGATGATTCGATGCAGGGTCGCGACATCGGGCGCTTCGAGCTGATCGGGCGCACGCCGTCGATGCACAAGGTCTTCTCGTTGGTGGAGCGCGTCGCCGACTCGCCGACGACCGTGCTCCTGGTCGGGGAAAGTGGCACGGGCAAGGAGCTGGTGGCCCGCGCCCTCCACGCGCAGAGCGCCCGCCGGAACGCGCCGTTCATCACGGTCAATTGCGGGGCAATCCCCGAGGCGCTCTTCGAGAGCGAGCTGTTCGGTCACGAGAAAGGGGCCTTCACCGGCGCCGCCAGCGCCAAGCCCGGGAAGTTCGAGCTCGCCGACGGGGGAACGTTGTTTCTCGACGAAATCGGCGAGCTGGGTCGCGATCTCCAGGTCAAGCTCCTTCGGGCCCTCCAGGAGCGCACCATCGACCGTGTCGGCGGAACCCGCCCGATCAAGGTGGACGTGCGCGTCGTCTCGGCGACCAACGTCGACCTCCAGGGCCTGGTGGCCACCGGCGCCTTCCGCGAAGACCTCTACTATCGGCTTGCAGTCGTGCCGATCCGGCTCCCTCCCTTGCGGGAGCGTCGCGACGACATCCCCATCCTCGTTCGCCACTTCGTGCTGCGCTTCAACGAGCGCCTCGGCAAGTCGGTCAGCATCGTCGACGACGTAATGATGTCGCGACTGACGGAGTGGCACTGGCCGGGCAACATCCGGGAGCTCGAAAATACGGTGGAACGTGGTGTCCTCTTGGCCGACGGCGACAGCATGGCCGAGGACGTACTGCCCGAAGTCGACGTCGCGCCGACGTCGAGCCCGCTCTCGCTGCCCCCGTTCGAGCCCGGAGAGATCGGCCTCAAGAACTATGTGCGCGTGCACACCGCGAAGTTGGAGCGCGACCTCATCCTCCGTTCGCTTGAACAAGAATCGGGGAACGTGACCCGCACCGCGCGCCGCTTGGACATCTCCCGCAAGGCGCTCCAGCTCAAGATGAAGGAGTACGGTCTGCGGGATGAGGTCGGGGAATGAACGACCCGTACTGTCGCTACCCCCCGGTTCCGAGCCAGAGGTAGGCTCGTCCGGAAGCGTCGGCGCCCCAGCCATCCGCACCTACCAACAGGTCGGCGAACCCGTCGCCGTCCAGGTCGCCAGGGCCCAGCCCGACGGACCCGGCTTCGTCTCCGACGTTTTCACCCGTCAGCAGCAGGTCCGCCTCGTCGATCGTGCGGTCGGACGACAACGGGCCGTAGAACAGGCCCACTCGCCCGGCCAACGAGGGGTTGTTGCTGGCACCGCATTCGACCATCCAATCGGCGGTCCCGTCGTCGTCGAGGTCCGCCACGCCTCGGGCGGCTCCTCCGAGCTCATCGGCCAGCGTGCAGAAGACCTCGATGTCCGCGTCGTCGTCATCCCGTGCGGCGTCCAGCGGACCGTAATAGACGCGGGCCGCGCCCGCCTGGTAGGCATAGGTCGAGTCGGCAGAATGCTTGGTGGAAATATCCTCGTACCCGTCCCCGTTGACATCGCCCACACCGCCTACCAACTCGACGGGATTCAACTTTGACGTCCCGCAGATGAAGCCATCCGCCACATCGACCTCGATGACCCCAGCGAATGGCAGTTCGACGAACGCCACCTTGCCGCTGCCGTTGGTGTGGCCCAGGGCCACCGAGCTGGAGACCACCAATTCGGGAAGGCCGTCGCCCTGCACATCGACGACCGCCATGCTCCCCATCCAGAATTGTTCATTTTCGTCGCCGCAAAGCCGTCCGGTATACGCCATGCTCGACGATGGCAGCGGTCCTTCGTAGTAGTAGGCGCAGCCGCGGTTGGGCCCGCCGTACCCGACGTCACCGTACCAGTCGCCGATCACCAGCCCATCGGCCCCGTTACCATCGAGGTCGGGGACGGCGGCGAGGCTCGAACCAAACTGACCGCCCCCGCTGAGTCCCGTGAGCACTTGCGTCGCGGAGGCGAAGGACTGGACGCCAGTGGCGTCCAGCGGGATGAGATAGGCGGCGCCGAGGCCGCCGACGTTCTTCGCGCCCACCACCACGTCCGCAAGTCCATCGCCGTCGAAGTCGCCGGGCGCCGAGATCTCGCAACCGGCGTGGTCGCCAACGCCCACCCCCTCCCAGGTCGTGCGCCAGGCTGCAGCGCTGCCGTCGGCCAGAAGGTCGGCGCTGCTCCCGACGAACACCGCGCCCGCGGCGCTGGCCCCGAAGAGGTTGTCGTCACCGCCGTCGCCCGCTCTCCTCGCGACAGCCTGGCGCAGCGACGGAGCCGATGCGGTCGCGACCGGTAGCGGCCCGCTCAAGCCCATGTCGACGCCAACCGGCGGCGGGCCCACACCCGGGCACCGGGCCCCCCGCAGCCGTAGAATCGAACCACAGCGGCATGGCCGTCCTCAGCGTAGGCCAGAGCCGCGCGGGCCGGACCGACCGGCATTGAGGTTAGCCCCAGGCGTGCACCTCACCCCGTTACAGATCTACTACGAGGACACCGACCTGAGCGGCTCGGTTTACCACGCGAACTACCTGCGCTATTTCGAACGCGCCCGCGAGCACCTGCTCGGGCCTGCCGAGCTGGTCCGGCTGTGGCGCGACGAGGGCATGGGCTTTGTCGTCTACAAGTGTGAGCTCAGCTTCCGCGAGCCGGCGGGACTCGGCGACATCTTGGAGATCCGCACCGCCGTCCGCCTGGAGAGCGACTACCGCGCGGTCTTTTCCCAGAGCGTCTGGCGGCCCGAGGGCCGGGCGGCGATGGTGGAGGGCGTCGTGCAATTAGTGTGTGTAGACCGTCAGAATCGCCTGGTGGCACTGCCCGCGACCGTCCGTGCGCGGATTCAACCGCCCGATTGAAAAGCGCCTCCGGCCTCGGGAACGAAGCGCTCGCCGTCGAACGCATACCGGTCCACCCCCAAAAGCGCGCCGTCATCGAGCTCATAGACGCAAAAGTGGGCGGTACGTCCACGCTGGGGCAGGTGCGCGTATCCGCCGGCGCCCGGGTCGATGGAGACGATGGGATCCCCGTCGCGTGGCAGCTCCGTCCGGTAACCGTGATGCTCGTGCCCGTGCACCACCAGCCGAACACGCGGGAAACGGACGAGTACCGCCTCGATCGCCGCGGCATCGATACACGCCCGGGTGCTCGGGCCGTAGCGCTCCCCGCGCCGATTGCGCAGCGGGTAGTGGATGGCCACCAACGCAGGCGCCGTCCCGCCGGAGAGGGTCGCTTCCAGCTCGGTGATGCCTGCGTCTCCGAGCCATCCGCGCGAAAGCCAGTCCGGATGACAGACGTCGACGAGCACGAGGTCCCACCCTCCGGCCGCAAACACCCGCACCGGCGCGGTCGGCCCGAACGAGCGGGCATAGCGGCCCACGCTCTCGTCGGTGTAGACGTCGTGGTTGCCGGGCATGGCGACCCACGGGAACCGACTTCGCAACGGCGCGACCAGCGCCACGGCGGCGGCAAACTCGGCCGCCGTCGCCGTCGCCGTCAGGTCGCCGGTGCACAGGATGAGGTCGGGCTCGACCTCGGCGACCGCCTGGACGAGCGCCGACTGCGAGGCGCGAGAAAAATGGTGGCGGCGGCCCAGCGCGTACAGGTTCACCGCGCCGGCGAGGCGCTTGTTGAACAGGTCCCCGACGCCCGGCGTGCGCTCGACGTGGACGTCGGTGATGTGGGCCACGCGCACAGCGACGCTGTAGCTCAGGCGGGATAGCTCCGCCGTCCGATGGACGACCCGCGACGCATACTCGAGGCCGCTGCCGAGGCCCGGGCCACCGTCGACGTCCTGCCACGAAACGGCGCCGCCCAACGTGGGCAGCTGGTCCGCGTCGAGCGAGGCGGCGTTGTGCTTTCGCTCGCCAGCACCCCCCCGGCGGCCGGCACCGACGTCCGGGTCTGGCTGACCGTGAACGGGACGGCCTGGACCTTCGAGGCCAGCGTGCTCCGCGCCGGTGTACCCGTGCCGGACCGCTCCCAGGGCGGGGTGCTCCTGGGGTTCATCGACGGGTGGAACCGCGCCGAAGGCACCGGCCCCCGCGTCGTCCTGGAGGCGCTGCCCCCGACCGGCGGCCCGGTCTCGCTGGTGGATGGCGCGGTCCGGATCGTCGAATTGCACCCCGACGAGTGGCTGGTGAGCGTCCCGGCCGACTTCCACCTCGTGTTCGTGGAGGGTGGTTCGTTGCGCTTACGTTTGGGCACCCCTGATCGTCCCGCCATGATCGTGGGCGCGGTGGTCAAGGAACTGGCCCAGAGCCACGGCCACCTGCTCTACCGGCTGGGCATCGAAGAGGTCGAACATGCCGAGCGGTACGCCGAGCTGGTGGCCGCGGTGCGGGGAGCATTGGCGCTCTGAGGGAGCGCGCGACGCACCTGCCAAGCCGCACGCCGCCGATCTCACCATTTTCTGGCAGGACCCTGCGATAGCGGGTCGGGGTTCGGACACTCCATGCCCCTGCGCCTCTTGCACACCTCGGACTGGCATCTCGGCCACACCCTTCACGATCGTGAGCGTGACCAGGAACACCATGCATTCTTGGAGTGGCTGGTCCAACTGGCGGTGGTGGAGCGCGCCGAAGCCGTGCTGATCGCGGGCGACGTGTTCGACAGCGCCAACCCGTCTGCCCGCGCGCAGGCGGCCTACTACGGGTTCCTCCGAAGGCTCCGGATGGCCTTGCCCTCGGTGTCCGTGGTGGTCATCGGCGGCAACCATGACTCCGGTCATCGCCTCGACGCGCCCCGACCGCTCCTCGACGAGCTGGGGGTCCACGTGGTGGGCGCCGTCCCCCGTCGGGACACGGGCGCGCTCGACGTGGCTCGACTGGTCGCTCCGCTGCGAGGCGCGTCGGGATGCGTGGCCGCCTGGGTCGTGGCCATGCCGTTCATCCGGATGCAGGACCTGCCACTGGCGGCGCTCGGGGGCGCCGAGGGCGTCGTCCAGGCCGTCCGGGCGCTCTACGACGAAGCGCTGGCGCACGCACGCACGTTGCGACAGCCCGGACAGGCGCTCATCGCGATGGGGCATGCCTGGTTCGAAGCCGCACAGGCCAGCGCCGGCAGCGAACGCAAGGTGCAGCTCGGCAACGAGGCCGCCCTTCCGGCGGCCATGTTTTCCGACGACGTGGACTACGTGGCCCTCGGGCACCTCCACCTGGCCCAGAGGGTCGGCGGACGGGACCACGTGCGCTACTGCGGGTCCCCAATTCCCTTGGCCCTGGACGAGCGCACCTACGCCCACCAGGTGCTCTCCGTCGAGCTAGCCGACAATACACCCGCCGTCGTTCGCGCCCACCCGATCCCGCGCACGGTCCCCTTCTGGCGCGTCCCGCACGAGCGCGCTGCCGCCTCGCTTGCGGAGGTGCTCGCCGAGCTACGGGCGCTGCCGGCTCGGGCGCCACACCAGCCGTTGTCCGACCTGCCCTTCCTCGACGTGGTGGTCACCGACACCGCCCGCACGCCGAACCTGCGCGCGCAGATCGACGAGGCGCTGGTCGGCCGTGGCGCCCACCTCGCGCGCCTCCTCGACACCACGCCGCGGGCGCCCAGCCGATTGCCCGCGCACCTGGCCAAGGACAGCCTGGCCGAGGTCGAACCCGAGGCGATCTTCCTTGATTTCTGGCAGCGTGAGCGCGGGGCCCCGCCAGGGGAGGCCGTGCTCAGTCGGTTCCGCCAGGTCCTCGACCTGGCCCAACGCGGGGGCGTCGCATGAACCTCCATCGCATCGCGGGTCGCAACCTCGCCTCGCTCGAAGATCCGTTCGAGATCCTCCTGGATGAAGGTCCGCTGGCCCAACTCGGGCTGTTCGCGATCACCGGGCCGACGGGTTCCGGCAAAAGCACGTTGCTCGACGCGCTCTGCGTGGCGCTGTACGGGGATACCCCACGCCTCCACGGGCGAGGCGGCGTCGAGATCGGAGACGGTGCCGACACCTACCGCACTCACGATGCGCGCAGCCTCGTCCGGCGGGGCGCCGACGCGGCCTTTGCCGAGGTCGAGTTCACCGGGGTCGACGACGTTCGGTACATCGCCCACTGGTCAGTGCGCAAACGCCCCCGGGCGGGCGGGCTCGACGCCCCGTCGCTCACCCTCCGCGCGGTCGCGGGGTCCACCGTCGAAGGCGGCACCAGGACCGAAACGCTGGCACGAATCGTCGAGGTCGTCGGGCTCGACTTCAAGGCGTTCGTCCAAAGTGTGCTCCTCGCGCAGGGAGAATTCGCCCGACTCCTGCACGCGACCGGGGACGATCGGGGGGAAGCGCTCGAGTGGATCACCCGCTCGGGGCTGTACTCCGACCTCTCCCGCATCGCCCACACCCGCGCCAGCGCGGTCGAGGCGGGCGTCCGGGAGGAGCTGGCTGCGTTGCGGGGCATCCCCCGACTGTCCGATGCGGACCGGGGTGCACTTGCCGACCGTCTCGTCACGCTGGCAGCGGCGTTGCCCCCGGCGGCGGCGCAGGTGCGCCGGCTGCAGGCGGCCCGGGTGTGGCACGACGGCAAGGCGTCGTTGGCCGGGGAGCTGGTCGGGCTGGAGGCTGGTGCGGCCGAGGCGACGGCGGCCGTGTTCGCGCTCCACGCCCTGCGGGGACAGCTCGATCTCGCCGATCGCGCGTGGAAGCTGGCGGTACCGCTGGCGGGAGCGGACCAGGCAGCGTCGGCGCTTCAGGGTCATCATGTCGCGACACAAGAACTCGAGGCTGCCCATGCCACGGCCAGCGCCGCCGTCGGGCCGGCCGAAACCCTGCTGGGCAGCGCGAACAGCGCGCTGGCCGCAGCGCTGCAGGCGCAGGAGGCTGGTGCGGAGCCGCTGAAGGAGGCCCGGCGACTCGACGCGCTGGTGCAGGCCGCCCACGCCGCAAGCCTGGCGGCACTTGAGAAGCTCAGTGCCGCCGACACGGGCCTCACCGGGGCGAGGGAAGCGCTGGCCGCGGCCGTCGACGCGGCGGCGACCGAGGCGCGAGGCCTCACCAAGCTCGATGCGTGGCTGGGAGAACACGCCACCGCGGTCACGCTCGCGCCGGCCTGGTCGGGAACCGGTCCCGTACTGACGGACTGGGCCGCCACCGCGACCGCGGGCGACGTCGACGCCATGGCCGCCGAAAAGGCCCGAACCGCGGCCCAGGCAGCCGAGGCCGCAGCGGTCGCGGCCGAGGCGCCCGCGCGGGCGGCAAACGACGCCGCCGAAGCGGCGCGTGGTGCCCGGGACGCCGCCGTCGACCCCCAGGAGGCCGCGCTGGCCGCCGGGCTCACCACCGAAGCCGACGACATCCAGAACGCTCGAACGCGACTGGCGGAGGCCGAGGCGCACCACCAGGTCATGTCAGCGCTCGATCGGCGGGTGGTCGACGCGCTCGCCGCCGGGGACGCCGCCGCGAAGGCGAAGTCCGCGGCCACCACCCACCATCACGCCGCCGTGGGCGCGCTCGCCGAAATCGACATTCGGCACGACGAGGCCAAACGGCAACAGCGCGAGCTCGAAGCCCGGCAGGACCTGTCCGCCCACCGCGCGGCGCTCGAGCCCGGAAAGGAATGCCCGCTGTGCGGCGCCACGGAGCACCGGATCGCCGCCGACGCCCGGTTCGACGAGGCGGTCGCGGACGCGCGCTCCCGGGTCTCCGAACTTGGAGCGCATCGGGATGCGACAACACGGGAGCTCAGCGGCGAGGCGGCGCGGATCGAGGCAGCGGAGGTGGCGGCGCGAACCGCTGCGAAGGACGCGCAGGCGGTGGCCGCGCAGATCGCCGCGCTGACCGGGCGGCACGGCGCTGCCGATTCGGCAGACGCGCTGCTGGCCTCGCGCGCCCAGCTACTTACGCGGGAGCGCGCGCTGACGTCGGCAGTTGCGGCGCAACGCCAGCGGTCGCTGGACTACCGTCGCCTCGCGGAGGCCGCCGACGCGGCAGGCGCCGCCGTCGACGGCGCGACCGCCGCCCTCCACGAGGCGCGGCAGCGTGGGGCCGCGCAGAGCGCGGAACACCACGCTCTCGCCGCCCGTGCCGCCGACCTCGTCGCGCGCGCTGCCACCCTGGCGAACCGACTCGCGCCCCAACTCGGCAGCGATCCGGACTGGGCCATCCGGCTCCGCAGCCCGACGGCGCGAGCCGCCCTCGCCGCCGAGGTCGCCCAGGCGATCGCCACCGCCAAGGCGCGCGCGGATGGCGAACATCGGGCCACTGCCGCCGCGACGGCGCTGGCAATCAAACAGAGCGAGGTACGCAGCGCGTCGACGCATCAGGCGCGGGAAGCGGAGTACCAAGAGCTCGCCGTCGCGTCAGCGACCGCGCTCCGAGCCCTCCGAGCGGCGGCACTCATCTGGCCCGACGCCGACGCCTACGAGTCCCTGCTGGCTGGGCCCGTCCACGGCGCGCGCGTCGGCTCCGAGGCGGCCGGGAAAGACCTCAACGCGGCCCGCTCGGGCGCCGCCTCGGCAGCGAGGGTGCTCGACGCCCACACGCGGGCGCTGCCTGCGCTCCTCGGGGCTGCGAGCGCTGCACGCTCCGCGCTGGACGACGCGCTGGCTGCCGCGGAGCTCTCCGAACCAGACGCCCGGGCGTGCCTTGGGCGCGGCGACCCCTGGCGAACTGCCAGCGAGCGTCACTGGAACGATGCCGTCGCCGCCAGCGCGCGGGCCGAACTCGTCGCCGAGGAGACCCGCCGGCGCCTGGCCGAACTCCAGAGCGCGCCGCCGGAAGGCGCCGGGGAGAGCGCCGGGGAGGACGCCGAGGCGGAAGCCGCGACCCTCCCCGCCCGGCTCGTCACCGCCGAGGCTCAACATGCCTCCCTGCTCGTCGCCATCGGAACGACCGAGGCCACCCTCGCCGGCGATCAACAGCGGCGGGACGAGTACCGACTCCGCGACGAGGCGCTTGGCGACGCCCGGGCGGACGCCGAGGCGTGGGGCGAGCTCAAGGCCACCATCGGCCACGCGGACGGCAAGACGCTTCGCTGTTTCGCACAAGCCCTGACGCTCTCCCGCCTGTTGGAAGAGGCCAATCAGGTGCTGGACGATCTGGCGCCTCGCTACCAGCTGGAGGGCGTCGAGCACAGCCGCCTTGAGCTCAAGGTGATCGACCGCGAACGCGGCAACGAAGCCCGCGGGGTCAACACCCTGTCGGGTGGCGAGACCTTCCTGCTCTCGCTGGCGCTGGCGCTGGGGCTCTCGAACGTCGCCGCTCGGCGTCAACCGGTGAACTGCCTGTTCATCGACGAAGGCTTCGGGGCGCTCGATCCGCGGGCGCTCGATCAGGCGCTCGCGATGCTTGAGGGCCTGCAACAACGGGGGCGCATCATCGGCATCATCTCGCACGTCCCCGGACTCGCCGAGCGGGTCGGCGCCCGCGTGGACATCGTCCCCACCGGACCTGGCACCAGCCAGGTGGTCGTGGTCGCAGGATAGGTCGGCGCGATGCGTCTGCAACTGGGCGGATGGGCACGCTGACCGCGCTCGGGGCTACCCGGGTGGGCTTTGGGCGACTCTGTGCCGGCGACACCGGTCTGCGCGCGCCGCCGGCGGGGCTCGACTGGCTCGCCGACGCCGATGGCGCCCGCCTCCTGGGGCCGCTCGCTCCGGTGCTCGAGCCGACCTCGCTGCCACGGGGAGTGGGCCTGGCCCTGGCGGCCCTCGCCGGCGCGACGGGACACCCCGGATGCCCGGCTGTGTGTGTCGCTGGCGCGCGCCGGGTGGTTCTGAGCGCGGCGTTCACCCCTTCGGCCGATCGACCCGCCACAACCAGACCGCGCTCATGCTCGCCAAGAGCGAGACGAACGCGAGCATCCAGAAGATTCCATCCGAACCAAACTCACGACGCGCCAGGCCCGCCAGCCCCGCCCCGGCCAGCGCGCCGAACCCGTAGGTCGCCGCCGCCCACAGGCTCTGCGAGGACGCCGCGATCTCCGGCCGCGCCGCCTGCGACATACGCTGTACGCCCGACAGCCAGAACAGCGCGAAGCCGAATCCGTGAAGCGACTGCGTGGCCACCAGCACCGCCGGATCGGTGGCGGTAGCGGTGACGAGCCACCGAGGGAGCCCGGAGAGCGCCGCGAGCAGCAGACCACGCGACGGGCCCAGGCGCCGTAACAACGGGCGTCCGACGACCATCAGCAGCACCTCGCACCCTACGCCGAGGGCCATCGACGCCCCGACGACTCCCACCGGCAAGCCGAGGGCGGCGACGTGCACCGAGTAAAAGGTATCGTACACCGACATCGTGAGCGCCTGGAGCGCGCCGGTCACCAGCAGGGGCAGCAGGAACGGGGAGGCCGCCAACTCGCGCAGGGCGGGCAGGATCGGCGCCGGGCCGCAGGCGCCCCGCAAGGGGAATCCGAAGCTCACTCCCGCGGCCGCCAGCAACGTCCCGTCGACAAGCAGGTGCGGCGGGAGTCCGGTGGCCGCCCAATTGCTGGCCAGGACGACGCCGCCCAGGAATCCGAGCGAGCCCCACAAGCGGATGCGCCCATACTCCGCGGTCGGGCGGCCCAACTCGGACAACCGGCCGAGCACCAGGGCGTCGAACACCGCCCCGATCGGTGCCCGCGTCGCCGCGAAGATAAAGATCGCGCCCGCCAACACCGGGATGGACTCGGCCCGGGCCAGCGCCATCCCGGCCGCGCCCGACAACACCGCCGACAACCGCAGCACCAGGCCCGCCACCCGGTACCGGTCGGCCAGGACCGCCCAGAGCGGAGCCGCCACCAGACGACCGAGCGGAAACGTGGCCATCAGGCCCCCGATCGTCAGCCCGTCGAAGCCGGCCGCCTCGAAGCGTCCTCCGAGCAACGGCAACAGCGCCGCCATCGAGGCCAGCTGCACCACATAGAAAAGACGGTGCAAGAACAAAGCGGCCGCCGCATAACGTAATCCGATCGAAACGCCCGGTCAGGGGAATCTGAGGTAGACTCCCCCACTCCGGACCCCCATGCGCATTGCCACGCTCCTCGCCGTGCCCTTCCTCGCCTTGGCCTGCCGTTCGGAAGGCGGGACCAAGTTCATCCCCGATCGCGATGGCGACGGGCTCAACGAGGACGAGGACTGTGACGACGCCGACTCCGCGATTGGCCAGGCCACAACGTATTACTACGACAACGACCGTGACGGCCACGGCGATGTGGCCCAGGCCGACGGCTATTGCGACCAGCCCGAGGGCTACGCGACGGTTGGCGACGACTGCGACGACGCCAACAACCTCGTCTACCCCGGCGCCGAGGACGTCTGCGACAATCTCGACAATGATTGCGACGGCACCGTGGACAACGGTCTCACCTCCACCGCCTGGTACGTCGACGCCGATGAAGATGGCTACGGCGACGACGCCAGCGTCGTCTGGGACTGCACCCAGCCCGCGGGGACCACCGACATCGACGGGGACTGCAACGACACCGACGCGGCCTACAATCCCGGAGCGTCGGAGGAAGACTGCGAGGACCCCAACGACTACAACTGCGACGGCAGCGTCGGCTACGACGACAACGACGCGGACGGCTTCGCCGCGTGCGCGGAGTGCGACGACGCCGACGCCGCGATCAACCCGGACGCCCTCGAAGTGTGCAACGGGCTCGACGACGACTGCGACACGCTCTACGACGACGAAGACGACAGCCTGGACAGCAGCGCGGGCGTGACCGTGTATCAGGACCTCGACGCCGACGGCTACGGCGATCCCGGGACCGGGCAGCTCGTCTGCGAGGCCGGTGCGGGCTGGGTCACCGACGCCACCGATTGCGACGACACCCGCCCCGACATCAACCCCGGCGCCGCGGAGGTGTGCAACGGCCTCGACGACGATTGCGACACCCTGATCGACGATGCCGACGACAGTGTGGACGCGACCACCGGGACGGCCTTTTACACCGATGCCGACGGCGATGGCTACGGGGACGACGCGCTCGCGGTCTACGCCTGCGACGCGCCCACCGGCACCACGGCGGTGGGCGGGGACTGCAACGACGCCGACGTCGCCTACAACCCCGGCGTCACCGAGTCGGACTGCGCCGATCCGAACGACTACAATTGCGATGGTAGTGTCGGCTTCGCCGACGCGGACGGCGACGGGTACGCTGCGTGTGAGGAATGCGACGACACCGACGCCGCCAACAACCCTGCCGCCGCCGAGGTCTGCGACAGCGTCGACAACGATTGCGACGGCGCCGTCGACGAAGCCGACGCCAGCGACGCCACCACCTGGTACGCCGACAGCGATGCCGACGGCTACGGCGACGCCGGCAACACTGCGATCGCTTGCGACGCACCAACCGGCTATACGACTGACGCGACCGACTGCGACGACGCCGACGCCGACATCAACCCTGCCGAGATCGAACTCTGCAACGGCATCGACGACAACTGCGACGGCACCGTCGACGAGGCCACCTCGGCCGACACGCTGAGCTGGTACGCCGACGCCGACAGCGACGGCTATGGGGACGCCGCGAGCACGCTTAACAGCTGCTCCGCGCCGAGCGGCTACGTCGGCACTGACGACGACTGCGACGACACCGACGCCAGCATCAACCCCGCCGGCACCGAGATGTGCGACGGCGTGGACAACAACTGCGACGGCGCGGTGGACGAGGACGCGGCGCTCGACGCCGGCACCTGGTACGCCGACAGCGACGGCGACGGCTACGGCGACACCACGGCGATCGTCGACTGCACCCAGCCGGCCGACACCGTCACCAACGACGACGACTGCGACGACACCGACTCCGCCGTGTACCCCGGGGCCGCCGAGCTTTGCGACGGCCTGGACAACGACTGCGACGGCACGGTCGACGACGGCGCCACCACCACCTTTTACGCCGACGGGGACGCCGACGGCTACGGCGACGCCGGAAGCACCGCGGACGCCTGCGCCGCGCCCGCCGGCTACACCACCGACGACACCGACTGCGACGACACCGCGGCCACCGTCTACCCCGGCGCCACCGAGGCTTGCGACGGATTGGACAACGACTGCGACGGCACCGTCGACGACGGAGCGACGACCACCTTCTACGCCGATGCGGACAGCGATGGGTACGGGGACGCCAGCTCCACCACGACCGCGTGCGCCGCTCCCACTGGGTACGTCGGCAACGACGACGACTGCGACGACACCGCGGCCACCGCCTACCCCGGCGCCGCCGAGGTGTGCGACAGCATCGACAACGACTGCGACGGCGCGATCGACGAGGGCCTGACCACCACCTACTACGCCGACACCGACGGCGACGGCTACGGCGACAGCACCGCCACGACCACCGCCTGCTCGGTGCCGAGCGGCTACTCCGTCACCGACGACGATTGCGACGATGGCGACGCCGACGTCAACCCCGGCGAGTCCGACGTGTGCGACACCCTCGACAACGACTGCGACGGCAGTCGGGACAACGACGGCCTGTGCCCCTGCGACGTCGAAGAGTACGGCGGCAGCGTCTACATGTACTGCACGACGGCCGCGACGTGGACCGCCGGGGAGACCGCCTGTCTCAGCTACGACTACGACTACGTCGCCATCACCGACGCGGCGGAAAACACCGAGATCAACTCGCAGGCCTTCGTCCGCTACGGCGGCAAGTGGTGGCTGGGATTCAACGACGTCAGCACCGAAGGGACGTGGGTCTGGGCCAACGGGGACGCCGCGAGCTACACCAACTGGGCCTCGGGTGAGCCCAACAACTCAGGCTCCAACGAGGATTGCGGGCAACTGGGGCGTTACTACCCCGCGACAACGTGGAACGACGAGCCCTGCACGTCTTCGTTCCGGTACATCTGCGAGGGGTGAGTTAGCCCGCGGGATCGTGGAGAGAGCCATGGTTCGCCTGAAGTCCTACGTCGCCGGTGCCTGGTTCGACGGCGCTGGAAAGCCCGCGCAGCTCGTCAATCCCGCCACCGAGGCGGTGATCGCCGAGACGTCGGCGGAGGGGATCGACCACGGCGCCGTGCTGGCCCACGCCCGACAGGCCGGCGCGGTGCTTCGGAAGCAGCCGTGGTCGGCGCGCGCGGCGATGATCAAGGGCGTGCAGAAGCTCTTCCACACCCACCGCGAGGAGCTGCTCGACCTGGCGCAGATCAACGGGGGGAGCACCCGAGGTGACGCCAAGTTCGACGTGGACGGCGCGATCGGCACCCTTGGCGCCTACGCGGCCTTCGGTGAGGCGCTCGCGTTGCGGATTGGTGATCGCCCCTGGCTGCTCGACGGCGAGCTGGCGCAGTTGACTCGGGCGCCTCGCTTCGGCGGCCAGCACGTGCTGTTGCCCCGGCAGGGCGTGGCCGTGCACATCAATGCCTTCAATTTCCCGGCGTGGGGCACCTTCGAAAAGGCCGCTGTCGCCTGGCTCGCCGGGGCGCCGATCATCAGCAAGCCGGCCACGGCCACCGCCCACCTCACGTTTCGGATGACGGAGCTGCTCGTCGAGAGCGGACTGGTCCCCGAGGGCGCGTTCCAGCTCATCTGCGGCTCGACCGGCGACCTGCTGTCGCGACTCGGCGCCCAGGACTCCCTCGCGTTCACGGGCAGCAACGCCACCGGCGCGATGTTGCGGAACACGCCGGGCTTCGCCGAACGGGGCGTGCGCGTCAACGTCGAGGCCGACTCGCTCAACGCGGCGGTGCTCGGGCCCGATGTCGACGTCGGCTCGGAGCTCTGGAACACCGCCGTCCGCCACGTCGTGACCGACATGACCCAGAAGGCGGGCCAGAAGTGCACGGCAATCCGCCGCGTCATGGTTCCCGACGCGCGGATGGACGCGTTCGAGGAGGCGGTCCTCGAAGGCCTCAGCGCCATCACCGTCGGCGACCCGGTGGTGGACGGCGTGGGGATGGGGCCGGTGAGCACCGCCGCACAGCTACGCGACGTGGTGGACGGAATTCGCCAGATCGCAGCGCACGGGCGGGTGGTGACCGGAGGCCCCGAACGCATCGACGGCAAGCACGCGCCGGAGGGCAAGGGGTACTTCGTCGCGCCCACCGTGATCCGGCTGGACAGCGCCGCCGCGGGTCCCGTCCACGACGTGGAGGTCTTCGGACCCTCGGTCTCCCTGGTGCCCTACGACGGCAGCGCCGAGGCCGGCTCCGCCGCGCTCGCGCGAGGCCAGGGCAGCCTGATGTCCACGGTCTATGGCGACGACCGCGCCTGGCTCGGCGCGATGATGGTGCAGTGCGCGCCGTGGCTGGGACGGATGATGCTGACCTCGTCGAAGGTGGCCGATCAGGTCATCGCCCCGGGGATGGTGCTGCCCAACTGCATCCACGGCGGCCCGGGCCGGGCCGGCGGCGGCGAGGAGCTGGGTGGGGAGCGTGGCCTCGCGTTCTACATGCAGCGGACGGCGCTGCAGGGCGATCGCGTGATCCTCGGCAAGCTGCTCGGAATCGAGTCCGCGTGACGACCGTCGTCCCGGAGGAGGTGGCCCACGGGGGCTGGCCCGGCATGTTGCCGGTGGTGCCGGCGCGATGGTCGATTACGGGGCCCTGATGCGCGTCGCCGCGGTACAGCTCGACATTGCCTGGGAGGATGCCCCCGTCAACTTCCGCCGCGCCGAAGCCCGCATCCAGGAAGCTGCCGCCGCTGGCGCCGCGCTGGTGGTGCTTCCAGAGCTGTTCGCGTGCGGCTTCACCATGCTGAGCGCGCGTGTCGCCGAGGCGCCCGGCGGTCCCACCGAGACCTTCCTGGCCGATGTCTCCCGCGGACTGGGCGTGCACATCCTGGCCGGGGTCCCCCTACTCCGTGACGCCGGGCTGCCGCGCAACTGCGCGGTCCTGGTGTCGCCCGACGGCGAGGTCCGACGCGCCGGAAAGCTCCATGCCTTCAGCTTCGCAGACGAAGACAAACACTATACAACTGGCGATGAGGTGCACACCTGGACGGTCGGCGGCGTGCGAATCACGCCGCTGGTCTGCTACGACCTGCGCTTCGTCGAGCCCTTCCGCCTCGTCGCCGAGGACACCGACGCCTTCGTGGTGATCGCCAACTGGCCGGAGCGGCGGCGGGCGCATTGGCAGACGCTCTTGCGCGCCCGCGCCATCGAGACGCAGGCCTACGTGGTGGGGGTCAACCGTTGTGGCGATGGGGACGGGCTCCACTATGCGGGTGACAGCGCGCTGATCAGCCCGTGGGGCGAGGTCCTGGCGGGCGGGGCCGAGACGGAGGCGGTCTACGTCGCCGAGGTTGACCCCGCGGTGGTGAGCGCGGCGCGGGCCAGCTTTCCGGCCCTGCGGGACCGGCGGCCGGAGTACCGGCGCGCCGAGTGATCGCGGGGGAGCCACGCGGACGCGGCGCGGGCCCATCGACCCCGTCCGCTACTCACCGAACAGGTCTCGTATCGCGACCCGCCGCCCCTCACCGCCGTCGATCAGCGCCTGGGCCGACGCGAGGCGACGCTCGATCGGACCCAGGGTCCAGCACAGCGCGTCGGGCAGCTCGGTCAGATCGCTGCCATCGTCGTTGAGCGGGCAGATGTCGCGTTTCTCGCCGTCGTCTTCCGCCCAGCGCAGCGGGTAGCCCTGGGTACGACAGACGTAGGGTCGGGCCGCGTACACCCGACAGGCGCCCTGGGGCGTGAGCATCGCGCACTGCCCGGCCGGCGCCGGTGGCGACAGCAAGGCGTCGGGGTGACGCCGTTGGATCAGCTCCGCCTCGACCTCGAAGATCGTCAAGCCGTCGGTGCAGCAGCCGGAACAGCCCATTCGGCACATCAGCCGGTCACCCAGCCGCGCGCCGATCGGCGCCACCAACTCGTCCACGGCACGGTGCAGCTGCTCCACGTAGGCGACCGCTCGGTCCCTCGGGTCCTCGGACATGGACGCTATGTAGCGCCGTCCTGCCGTCGCCGCCGCCACAGCGCGCCCAGCACCGCCGCCCCGAACAGGACCGGACGCACCGGGACCGTGCTGCATCCACCCCCACACCCGCCGGTATCGCCACAGCCGGCGGTGTCACCGCAGCCGCCGCAGCCGCCGTCGTCGCTGGTGCAACCCAACGCGGACTCGAGGTCGAGCTCCGGGCCCGAGGCCCCATCGCAGCCGATCTCGCCGCCGTCACAGCCCGGCAGCTCGATCGGGGTGACGTGCGCCGTGTCCAGCGTCACCCACAGGCCCAACCAGTCACCCCCCTGCGCAGGCAGCGCCCAGAGCGCCTCTACGCCGATGCCGTTCCAGGTTGGCAGGGTGATGACGGGGAGCAGATCGGGCGGGAGGGCCGCCGCCAGGATCGTGGGCAGGAACTCCTCGAGCCCGGCGGCGTACCCCGGCCCGATGAGCTCGTGATCCTCTTCGTGCATGCCGAGTCTGGCAGGGTCGAGCAGCAGGCTCGGGGTGAGCAGACCATCGGCGTACGCGATGTCGACGCCGACCTCACCGTTCATCGCGATGGCGAAGATGCGCGCGCGGCGTTGGTCAAGCGCGGAGAACGTGGTGAGACCGAGGCCGTTGAGGTCGAGCCGCACCGGGGCGCCGTCCTCCTCGAACCGAATCGTCGGTGGCGTGGCCGGCCGGACCAGGAGGTCGACCGGCTGGGACTCCGGGAACAGCGTCCGCCAGTCCGCTCCGAACGCCGCACCCAGGAGCTCGGTGTCCAGGGTGAGCCCGGCCATGGCGCCCGCGTCGATGCACAGGCCGCCCGACTCGTAGACCGCAAAGAGGATCTGGTCGACGAAGGCTTTGTTGACGACGGCGCCGATGTCGTAGGTGAGGTCACCGGGACCGTTTCCGTCCAGCACCGGGAGCGGAGCACCTCCCGTCGGTGGGGTGCCGGCGGGCACACAATCCGACGTGCCGCTGGAGGTGACCGACGCGCCGAGCACGATGGTCAGCCCGTCCTCGTCGATGTCGAGCCGGGTGGGTTCGATCGAGAGCCCCACCGTCGCCACCCCGATGGCGAACGACGTGTCCAACCTCAGCGCGTCCAACCCTTCTTCGACCGCCGTCTCGATGCTCGGGCCCAGATCCGCCAGGGCCGGATCGATCTGCTCCTGCAGGATGTTGGTGAGCGCGAGCGGGTTCTGTCCGAGCAGCGTGCCGATGGCGCTGGCGACGGTGCAACCGTCGACCGGGTTGGTGATGGTGCCGAGGGTGACGGCGATCTCATCGACCGTCGCGTCGACCACGCCGTCGACGAGGGTCATCGACAGGCCGAAGTGGGCCTCGATCGGGGTGGTTCCGAGTTGCACGGCGCAGGTCTCTTCGAGGTCGGTCAAGGGCGGGCAGGAGCCACTGGCCACCAGCATGGTGGGGGTGCTGTCGATGGCACCGTACACCGAGATGTCAAGACGACCGCGGCTGGGCACGATGCTGAGCTCGTCGACGTGGATGAGCACCTCGAGCGCGTCGACCTCGAGGCTCAGGACCGCGGTGACATCGTTCTCGTCACACACGAGCTCCGACCCGATCGACCCGATCGCGAAGGACTCCGGCATCACCTCGGCCAGCGCGTTGCCCAGCCGATCGAGACCAACGGCGGACACCGAGACCGCCACCGCTTCGGGGATCGGCTCGTAGGCCAGGACAAGAGCGACGAGGGCGAGCACGGCGACAAGGTACCCCGGTACGGGTCATTCGACGCGGAAGAGCTCCGCCCAGGTGTGCTCGCCGTCCCCGATCGCCCCGACCCGCGGACCCACCCCCTCGGCGCGCCAATCGTAGATAAAGGGCGCCGAAGGCCGCACCCAGAGGTAGTGGCCCCCCTGCCCGATGGCGCGCAACCCACCGAGATCCTTGTCCTTTCTGGACACCGCGCCCCAGCCGTGCACGACCTCGACCTCGGGGACCAGCTGCTCGAGCAGCCCGTAGAGCTCGTAGTTGGCGACGACGAGGCGCTGGACGCCGTTTTCGCGCAGCAGTTCGGTCAGGGCGAGCTGGCCATCGGTGGTGAAGGAATGCGCCCGTGCGGTGCGCACGATGCCATCGGTGCCACGGAGCTGTTGCAGGCCGGCGAAGACGGCCGGCGCCAGACAAAGCGACGTGACGATGGCCCGCAGCGTCGAGCGCGGTCGGGCAAGCTCCCCCGCGACGCGGTCGGCCCCCAGCGCCACCAGCAGCGCCAGCGGGACCGTCGCCTGAGCGAGGTGATGGAGGTCCCGGTTGAGCAGGAAGAGCAGGCCCAGTTGCAGCGGCACCGCCAGCGACAGGAAACGCAGGAGCGCCGCGCTCGGGGATTGGGTTCGGCTCCGCCACTCGATCAGCGCTCCGGCTGCGGCGAGCGCCAGGGTGATGAGGCGCGGGCCCGAGACCGCATCGACCGCAACGGTGCCCCAGGCGTCGCCGAGCCACGCGACCGGGTTGCCCAGGAAGCGCGTGAGGTTTACGACCGACTCACGCCCCATGCTCGTGCCGGTCGTGAGCCGTCGCAGCTGGAGGTCCAGGGTGTCGTGGGAGATCACCTCGGGCAACCCGCCGAGCGTGAGGTGGTGCACCCAGCTCACCACGAGCGGCGCCACGCAGAGCAGGGGGAGCGTCACCAGCAGCGAGGGCCGCACGCGCTCCGGCGCCCGCATGTTCGGACGATCCCACCGCGTCAGCATCGCCGCGATGCCGAACGCGACGAGCGTGGCGACGAACGTGACTTTGGCGCCGAGACCGAGGCCGACCCCCAGCGCCAACGCCACGGTTCCGTGTCGTCCCCCCTTCCATCGCCGACTCCACAGCGACCACAGCACCAGGAGACCCGCCGTCTGCAGCAGGATTTCCGTTCCTCCCAGAACCTTCTTGAAGAATACGAATACCCAGTCACTCGCGAGCAGCAGCGCCACGCCTCCCGCCGCGGCGGGCGTCCCGTGAAAACGGAGGAAACGGTGGGCGAGCGCCAGCAACAACGCGCCGAACAGGACGTGCACCACCACCCCGGCCTCCCGCGCGCCGGTGGCCGCCCGCGCGAGCCGGGCCGGCCAGTCGGGCGCACCCCCGGTGTAGCTGTTCGTCGCCAGCGGCAGCCGCACCGCGCCAAGGACCAGCGACTCCAGCGGCCGGGTCTGCCGCGCCTCGAAAAGGGCCCACTCACCGCCGCTTTCGCTCTCGATCGGCGGGCTCCACTGCACCAGCACCCGTGGCGGGGCGGCGAGCGCCCAGCCGATGTCCACCTCGCCCACCAGACCGACGGCGCGCACGGTGCCGAAGACGAGGACGCCGTACAGAAAGAGCGCCAACCACAGGCCCATTGACGGTCCGGTCTTCAAAGCGGTGCCCGATTGGTCGATGGGGTGCTAACGTAACGTTGAGGACCAGGAGCGCCGGATGAGTGAAGCACAGACCCCGCCGACCCGGCGCCGCAAACGATCCCTCCGCGAGGGCCTGCGGGAATGGCTGGACGAGCTGACCGATCGGCTGTTTCCTGCGCCCGAGCCCGAGCCCGTCCCCATCCCCGTTCGGCGGCCTTGATCCTGCGGCTCACGCGGGCAGCAGCACGACCCGCTCCTCCCACACGCTGACGGGGTCCCGACCGCCCCCCGGATGGGCGACCACCCTGGCGATCATCGAGACGCACTCGTCGTTCACGAGGGCCTCGTAGCGGAGCTTGTACACCTCTCCCGGGAAGAGCCGAGTGTCGAACTGCTCGTCACCGCCGGACTCGTCGAGGCGGCGGCCGACCACCCCCTCGATGGTGGTCCCCTCGATGACCAGGCCCTGACGGTCCACCTGCGCCAGCGAAACCCGCAGCTCCACGCCGAGGGTGGTGGGGAGGCGGTGTCCGATCTGGTCGGTGGCGGTGAGCTTGACCTGGCCCACCGCCCCCCCGGACGGAGAGATGGAGATCTTCACGCCCGCGTGGAAGGCCGCTGCCCAGTCGCTGCGCGCGAGGGCGGCGTGGTGGCACGAGGTACAGGCGCGGCCGCCCGCGGCCGCCGGCGTTCGCCGCCACTCCTCCGCCGTCTCACCCGTCCGCTTACCCCGCACCACCTCTCCATGATCGTGGCACGCCGCGCAGCTTCCGACGCCCGGCGTGCCGGCCAGCGGCCACGTCTCGTGTCGCAGGCCGGGTTCGGGGCGCACCGGGCCCACCAGCGCCGTCACCGCCGCGAGAGGCAGGGCATGGGCGGTCTCCACCAGAGGCGGGCGCAGCACGCGCCACGCGACGAGACCGCCGCAGAGCAAGCCCACTGCGGCCAGGAATCCGACGACCGCTCGCAGCAGGCGCGGGCGGAGCGGGAGCAACGACGACATCAAGTCCGTTCCTATCCCAAAAAATGAAACTCCCCGGATGCCAGAAGCACCCGGGGAGCAACATCGCCCGAAGGCGTCTGACTACGCCGCGGCGTCGGCAGAATCGGTGCTGCCGTCGCAAGCAACCACGGTGGCGCCCACGAAGGCGGCGAAGATGAGGGCGAAAAGGGGCTTGATGAAGGACATTGTGTCTCCTCGAGAACGTGTTCTCTTGCGGTGTCGGTCTTGCGCCATCACCACGGGACAACCCCATGTGAGGACGCCGGCAATCTGAACCCGAATTGGGTGCTTTGTCAAGAGCTTGCTGGGCGACGACGACGAATTCCCGCCGCAATTGCCAGCAGCAGCGGCAGCACGGCCACCGCCGCGCCGCTGTTGCAACTGCAGGTTTCATCGCCACCACCGTCCACATTCGGCGTGCAACCCTGGTCCGCCGCCCCGTCGCAGTCGTTGTCCAGGCCGTCGTCACAGTTTTCCGGCGCGCCCACGTAGGTCGTGCTCCGAAGGTCGTCGCAGTCGGCGCCACCGCTGGCTGGGGACGCCTGCCCGTCGCGATCGACATCGTAGTTGTCCTGACCGGTGCAGTCCTGATCGATGTAGTCGTCGGGAATGTCGGCGGCGCCGGCGTGACGTGTGGGATCGCGATCGTCACAGTCGCCGGTCAACGGCGTCACCCCATCGGCGTCCGCGTCGGCGTTGAGCTCGTCGTCGTCGGCCAGGCCATCGCAATCGTCGTCCACTCCGTTGGTCGGGTCGGCGACGCCGGGGTTCACGTTGGGAGCGGTATCGTCGCAGTCGGTCTCGTCCGTGTGACCGTCGCCGTCGTTGTCCTGGCGCTTAGGCGAGCTGTCGGCGCCGTCGCAGTCTTCATCGACGCCGTTGCGCGGTGTCTCGTCCGCCGCGGGGCTTCGGAAGTGGTCGTTGTCGTCGCAATCGCCGGCCAGCACCGACCACCCATCCCCGTCGTCATCGCCTCCCGCCGTCCCCTCGTCCACTCGGCCATCGCAGTCGTTGTCGGCGCTGTCCAGGATCTCGGTCGCCCCAGGGTAGGTGGCGACATTGTGGTCGCCGCAGTCCACGTCGGCGGTGAAGCCGTCGTGATCGATGTCCACCGCGCCGCCGGTGTCCGTCCCGGTGTCCGTCCCGGTGTCCGTCCCGGTGTCGCCGGTGTCGGTGCCCGTGTCCCCGGTGTCGACGATGATGTCCTCGTCAATCTCCCCGTCGCAGTCCTGATCCATACCGTCGTCGAGTTCGGGAGCTCCGGGGTAGCGGGTGTCGGTGTGGTCATCGCAGTCGAAGACCACGGGCACGCCGTCGCCGTCACGGTCGCGCCAGGCCCCGGTGTTGCCACCGAACAGACCGAGATCGGCCACGGACCCGTCGAGGTCGAGCCCGGTGCCTCCGTCGGCGAGCGGCGAGCCCGCCGCCGGGCTCAGATCGCTGTCGTACAGCCCGCCGCCGGTCGTCCAGGCCGCAAACCTCGGGTCGGTGTCGGTCAGCCCGGCGAGGGCAGACGCGCCGCAGGCCCTGGCCGCGAAGACCGAGCTGCCGATCCCGTTGGGGAACGTGGGCTCGCCTCCGTTGCAGACGACCACGAAGGGGCTGTTCGCGTACACGCCGTTTTCGAAGCTGACGTCCGCCGCCGCGACCAGGGCACCCAGGGTCGCGTCGAGACTGACGCTGTGGCTCACGGTGTTGGTGGTGGATTGAACGACGATGCCGTACGGCGCGCCGATGCTCAGGGAATTGGCCAGGGCGCCACCACCCTTGAGGTAGAAGTTGTATTTCACCGCGTCGATCGAGACGGACCGGCGTATCGACGGCGCGTCCCGCGCCACGAAGAACCCCGAGTTGCCAGCGTCGATGACCAGGCATTCCTCCACCGTCGCCGTTCCGGCGCCAATCGCGACACCGTAGGCGCTCGGCGCGACGATCACCATCTCGCGCACCACCGGCGAGCCACCGCTGATCGAAATCGCGGTCGCCCCGGCCGGCGACACCGTGAATCCCTCAATCGTGCCGCCATCCATGTAGATCGATGCGCTCGTCGCGATCGTCGTCGAGTACGGGCCTTCCTGGCCGGTCAGGGTCACCGACTTGCCACGAAGATCGAGGGACTCGGCGTAGGTGCCCGGCGCGACCATGATCGTGTCACCGGAGCTCGCCGCCGCCAAGGCGGCATTGATCGTGGAGTAGGTGGCGGTCGGGCCGACCTGGAGCGTGGCCGCCACGGCCGGCGACAGAAGGAGGAGCAGCATGATAACCAAGGTTGACATGTTCCCGGAGCTTGCGCTAACCGCCAGCCCATGTTGAGCCGCGTTCTGGGGCGCCTGGCAGCGATCGGCGTCTGGCGCGTTGCGGCGCTGCTCGCCGTGCAGACGGTTCTGCTCCTCACTTTTTTGGTGGACTGGAAGGTGCCACCGGTGCTGGCGGCGGTTTTTCTCGTGACCGTGCTGTTGCTCGACAACCCGCTTTGGGCGGTCGGCGCGATGCTCGCCGCTCGGCTGTTGTCGACCGGGACCATGTCCTTCTTCACGATCGGGAAGATCACGATCGGGATGTTCGAGCCGGTGCTCCTCATCGCGCTCATCGCGCTCGGGCTTCGCGCGGTCTTCGACCAGCGCCCGCTCTGGCACGCGTGGCCCTGGCGGGGCGTATTCCTGGCGATGATCGTGTGGCGGATGGTGGGGCTGGGCTGGTCCGACAAGGTGAGCGACGGCGCCAAGGAGATCATCGGGCTGGCGATGATCCTGGCCACCGCGAGCGTGATCCTGGCCTTCGTGCGCACATGGGACCACGTGAAAGCCATGCTGTGGTGGTGGATCGGCGCGTGCGTGGTCATCGGTCTCCTGGCCATCTTCGGCGACGCGCTCGGGCTGACCAACTACGCCACCCAGTGGCAGGCGTCCGAGAGCGGGGGGCGGGAGACCGGGCTCGGCCAACAGCCGAACTGGTTCGCGATGAACCTGTCCTTTGCGGTCCCGGCGGCGGCGGCGTTCGGGCTGACGCAGACACGGGCCGTGCTGCGGTGGGGGCTGTTGACGGCGTCCCTGTTCATCTTCCTGGCGATGATGACCAGCGGCAGTCGCGGGGGCGCGGGCTCGGTGGTCATCGCCGGCGCCGTCGCTGCGCTGGCGCAGCCGCTCTTTCGGAAGTGGTTCGTGCGCTTCGCGGCGGCTGCTGGCGTGCTGATCGGGATGGCGCTGATGCTGAATCTCGGGGACTTCGCCAAGGGCTTCACCCGAATCGTCGGCGGCCTCACCTTCCTGTTCCAACGGGACATCCGCGGCTCGAACTGGGCCGCCTGCTGGGGGATGTTCACCGACACCTACGGCGTGGGCATCGGGCCGGGGGGGTACGCGGACAACCTCCAGCGATATAGCGACTGGCTCTACAACTCCGTCTACCGCTACCCCCATGGCATCTTCTGGGGAGAACTGGCGCACACCGGCGTGCCGGGACTGCTGCTCCTGGGTAGCCTGGTCGTGGTGATCGCACGGATGGTCGTGCAGACGGTGCTGGACACCCGCGGCAGTGAAGCGGAGGCGCTGGCCTGGACCATGCCCGCCTCGATGCTGGGCTATTTCGCCTGGTCCTTCGTGGAGTTCAACATCTACGAGAAGCCGTTCTGGGAGTGGCTGGGTCTGTACACGGCGCTGCACCTCGTCGCGAGGCGAGCGAGAGAGTCCGGACAACCGCTGCCCGCCTGGAGTCCCCCGTGACCGACGTCCTGCTCTGGGCCTTTTTCGTCGCCCTCTTGACGGCGGCCCTCACCTTCGCCTGGCCGCGCCAGCCGGGTTGGGACCCGGTGACCTTCCACCACCTCGTGCTCGCCACCTTGGTTCGCGGGGAGGTAGAGGCGAGCGGCGCCGACCGGGGAGCGTGGCGGGCTCGCCTGGACTTGCTCCTTCCGACTGGACCGACCGCCCCTGGCGGCGGGTGGACGCTCGACCCCGACGAGCTCGGCGCCGACTACGCAACCGAGGAACGCCTCGGTGCGGGGGTGACCTGGGACGCGGTGGCCGCGGGCGCACCGTGCGTCGCCGAGGTGGTCACGCGCCGACTCGAGGACGTGCGACTGATCTGGTTCGGGGCGGCACCACTCGACATTCCGGGCGTCGTCACCCTCGCCGCGGAAGGCGTGACGCTCCAGACGATGACCGGTCCGGGAATCCGGGCTTCGACGCGATTCGTGCTGGCCACCCGCGAGCACGGCGCGGCACTCCTGACCGCGCTCCGAAACGCCCCAGATCGTCGCGACCGCATCCGCGCTCTGCTGTTCGTCGACGCGCAGTTCGATCCGGCGGCGGAGGTGCGTCAGGACGACTTCGACACCGAGCTCGACCGCACCACACCGTGGTTCGTGCTCCGGAGCCGCGAGGGCGACGACACCAGGCTCGCCGAACCGCCCGTCCCGGAGACCCAGCGCCGATCGATCCGCGTCCATGACCTTGGCCGGGTGCCGGGTGCTTCCCTGTCCGAGCCACTCCTGGCACGGTCGCTGGCGATTCTGCTGGCGGCGGCGGGGTGAGCCGGCCGCATACCTACGTTGATCGCGGTGGCACCTTCACCGACTTCGTGCACGTGGATGACGCCGGAACCGTCACGATGCGGAAGGTGCCGTCCGACGACGCCGTCGTGGGCGCACTGGCCGCGGGCCCGATCACATTCGGAACCACGGTCGCGACAAATGCCCTGTTGGAGCGTCGAGTCGTACGCGTCCTTCTTGTCGTCACCGAGGGGTTCGCGGACCTGGTGCGCATCGGGGACATGGCCCGGCGCGGGCTGTTTCTGCCCGACGACCGCTGGCCGCCCCCGCTCGCGACGCGCGTGGTCGAGGCCAGGGGGCGCCACGGTCCCGATGGCGGTGAGGTCGACGCGTTGGAGGCCCCCGTCCTCGACCTCCGCGACATCGACGCCGTCGCCATCGTCTGCTTCGGCAGTTGCTGGAATCCGTCCCACGAGCTGGCACTGGCCGCCCTGCTCCCCGTCGGAACCGAGATCTCGCTGGGACACCGGCTCTCGCCGGAGGTGGGCTACCTCGCCCGCGTCGAGACCGCGCTCCTCGACGCCGCGGTCTCCCCGGTCCTCCACCGCGCGCTCCGCTCGGACCGGATTCCACACACGGCCCTGGCGATTCGCTCCGACGGGACGCTCACCGCGGCGCAAGCGCTGCGCGCTCCCGACGCCGTGCTGTCGGGGCCGGCTGGCGGCGCGCTGGCGGTCGAGGCGGTGGCGGTGCTCGCTGGGCTGTCGTTGGCCGTCGGCCTCGACATGGGGGGCACGAGCACCGACGTCTGCGTGGTGGAGCCCGGTCGCCTGACGCGGCGGCAGCCGGGTTGGCGCGTAGCCGGGCTCCGGGTGGGCCGCCCCGCATTGGAGATCGAGACCGTCGCCGCGGGCGGCGGGTCGATCCTCGGTCGCGACGCGCTCGGCTACACCGTCGGACCGGAGTCGGCGGGGGCGGATCCGGGACCGCAAGCACTTGGACGCGGTGGACCACCCACGTTGACCGACGCGGCGATCGACGCCGGGCTCGTCGACGTGGCGAACTTCCCGCTGGATCTCCACCTGGAGGCCATCCGGCTTCCCGGCCCGGCCGATGCCTTTCTGGCCATCGCACGGGAGGCGATGGCCGACGCCATCCGCCGCCTGGCCCTGCGCCGGGGCCTCGACGTGCGCCGAGCGGCGCTGGTCGCCTTCGGTGGAGCGGCCGGCCAACATGCCTGCGTCGTCGCCGAGAAGCTTGGTATCGACGAGGTCCTGGTCCACGCCTGTGCCCCGGTGCTCAGCGCCTGGGGGCAGGCACTCGCGCGGGCGTCGGAGGAAGCGGTGACGCCCATCTGGGCTCCGCTCCCGGCGGGATGGCCGGCGGTGCAAGCCGCCTGGGCCAGCATGGCGGCCGCGCTCCCCGCCCTCGGCGAGCTCCAGTGCCAGCTCGACATCCGCGTCCGTGGCACCGACGCCGTCCTGGCCGTCGAGGCGCAGAGCCCCGACGCGGCCGCGGCCGCCTTCGAGATCGAGCATCGACGCCGCTTTGGATTCGTGCGGCATGATCGTTCGCTGGACGTGGTGAACGCACGCTGCCGCTCGGTTGCACCCAGGCCAGAGCCCTTGCCCGCGCCCGTGTGGCCGGAGGCGACGCCGCGGCAGCTCGACGGTCCGGCGCGGCTGGACCTTCCGGGGACGTCGGTTTGGGTCGCCGACGGCTGGCGTGCGGAGCGTCAGGGGGTGCTGTTCCGCCTTCGACGGCTCGTCGGCTCACGCTCCTCGGGCATGGAGGACCCGGCCAGCCTGCTTCCGCTGTGGGGCGCTCGGCTGATGTCGGCCGCCGAGGAGGCGGGCGAGGTGCTACGCCGGCTGGCGCGTTCGGTGAACATCCGCGAGCGCCTGGACTTCTCGTGCGCGCTCTTCGACGGGAACGGCACGCTGGTGGCGAACGCACCGCACGTACCGGTGCATCTTGGCGCGATGGGCGAAACCGTCCGCGACATCGTCTCCGCCGTGGCCGAGCCTGCCGACGGCGACGCCTGGCTGACCAACGACCCGCAGGCGGGGGGCTCCCACCTCCCCGACCTCACCGTGGTGCGCTGTGTGATCCTAGACGGCGTGCGCTTTTTCGTCGGCAACCGAGCCCACCACGTGGACGTCGGCGGCGTCAGCCCCGGGAGCATGCCGCCGCACTCGACGTGCCTGGCCGACGAGGGATTGGTCTTCCGCCGCTTTCCGTTGCGCTCGGCCGGCCGAGTCGCGCTTCCGGAGTTGGAGGGATGTCGAGACCCGGGCACCGTCGCCGCTGATCTGGAAGCGCAGCTCGCGTCGGCCGATCATTGCGCCGGCGCGCTGCGAGCGCTGGGCACCGGCCCGGAGCTCGATCGATGGATGCAGCGTCTAGTGGACGCCGTGGCGGCCGCCGCCTCCCGCGTGTTGCCGAGCCTCGCCGGGGAAGCCGAGGAGGAACTCGACGGCGTTCGCCTGCACGTGCGTATCGCCGGCGGCACCTTCGACTTCCGCGAGAGCGGCGACGCCCACCCCGGCAACCTCAACGCACCACGGGCGGTGGTCCGCGCGGTCGTGGTGTACGTGATCCGGGTGCTCATGGGCGTGGAGCTGCCGCTCAACGAGGGTATCTTGCGTGCTACACACATCCTGACGCGACCGGGCAGCCTGCTTGATCCACCCCCGGCGGCCGCAGTCGTGGGCGGCAACGTCGAGACGTCGCAACGCCTGGTCGACCTCTGCTTCGCCGCGCTCGGCGTGCGCGCCGCCTCGCAAGGCACGATGAACAACCTGACCCTCGGCGGGAAAGACTGGGCATTCTACGAGACGATCGGCGGCGGCCTCGGCTCGACGCCCGACTGCGCCGGACAGAGCGGCGCCCAGGTCCACATGACCAACACCCGCGCGACCGATCCGGAAATCCTTGAGGCACGCCTGCCGCTCCGTGTTCGCCGATTCTCGCTACGCGCGGCGAGTGGAGGGAGGGGGGTGCACGTCGGAGGGGACGGTCTGGTGCGCGAGCTGGAACTCCGCGAGCACGCCACCGCCTCGCTCTTGGCGGCCTGGCGCCCCGGCGGAGCGCAGGGGCTGGCCGGTGGCGGCCACGGGGCCCCGGGACGCGCGACCCTGATTCGAGAGGGCGTCGTTTCCCCCTGGGACGGCCAGCCCGCGGCCCTGAACCCGGGCGACCGCGTTCGACTCGAGACGCCGGGCGGCGGGGGCTTCGGGGCGGATCCGGATCGGTGAGCCGGTGTTGTCGGCGCGATCAGAGCGCGGCCGCGACCTCGGTTTCGAGCTGCGCCGCCAACTCGGCGCTCTTCTTCGCGAAGTCCGCCATCAGCTCGCTCGGCAGCTTGCGACGTAGGGTGCCGTGGTAGTCCACAGGATCGACGACGCGGCCCCCCTTCTCGATCTGGTAGTGAAGGTGAGGACCGGTGGAACGCCCGGTATTCCCGGAGCGCCCGAGGACCTCGCCCGCCGTGACCGATTGTCCCTCCTTCACGTCGTTTTCGTTGAGGTGGAGGAACTTGGCCGTGGCGCCGTCCGTGAACCGAAGCTCGATGCAGTTGCCGTTCGCGGCGTGATTCCAGTTGACCCGGAGCACCTTGGCCGCGCGAGGGGCCAGCACGTCCGAGCCGATTGGCGTCTTGAAGTCCATGCCCTCGTGCGTGGGGCGGTCCTTCAACAGGCTGGTGATCTGCTCGTAGTCGCTGAGCGGTCCGTCGATGAGTCGGCGAGGAACCTCGGTTCCATCCGAGGACCAGTAGCTTGCGAACCGATCGCCCTGGGCCTGATACCGAAAGGCATCGACGACGCGCGCGTTGGGCGCACCGGGGTTCAGCGTCAGGCGCGCGGCGAGCACCAGCGGCTCCAGGCCTTCATTCTCCTCGAACAGCACGTCGACGCGGTCCCCCTTGTGGAGGTCGCGGCGCACGTCGATGTCCCAGACGAACAGCCGCGAATACACGGCGCTGAGCGCGGCGGGGGAGGCCGACGGCGCGTTCTGGAAGGTGACGCTCAACGAGCCCTGCACCGGGGCCGAGAACACGGTGGTCCCGGCGCGGTGTGTGACACCGAGCGGCTCGGGCAGCGGCGGCACGAGCTCGGGCGGGATGGCGACGTTCGGCGCGTCGGGCGCGATCGTGGCGACCTGGGTGGCGACCTGGGCGGCGCCCTCCGTCGGTGCCGCCGTCGCGACAGACACCTCCGCGGAGGCGCCGGCGCCCTGGACGGCGAGCGCGAGGTTCAGGACGAGGCTCGTACCAAGGAAAGCATAGAGCAACCAAGGTTTACCGAGCGGAGGGCTCTTGAGGAAGTCGGGGATCATGGGGGAACCGGAGCAGCGGGGAGAAATCAGACCAGCAGGGGGGAGGTTCGGCCAGAGTCTCACCCTGCTCTTGGCACGTCAAGAGTTTCACGAAAAGAATTTTCGCGAGATGGGCGGACCCATGCCGCCCGTCGGTGGGGGACTGCGGGGTTGGGGGGAGAGCACCACATCCAGGCGCCTTAGCCACGCGGCGGGTGCCCCGACTTCCGGGCGTCGTAGGCTGCTTCTGGTTAAGTTAAGCCGACCCATGGGCCGACCCTTCCTGATCGTGGTGTTGGCGTTGGGCGTGGGCATGGTGCTCGGGGCGTGGCAACCCCGCGGTGAGTTGTTGGAGTCCAGGGCCGAACGCGATCAGTTGGCGCGCGAAGCGAAGCGCTGCAAACGGGGTGCGGCCAGCGCCGGAATCACGGAGATGCTGCGCGGTGCCCACCGACCCGGCCCGACCGGCGACCCCGAGGCTCACCGGCGCCGTGCCACCGGGGAGCGCGCATCGGGCGACGCGCTCGCTGGCGACGTCGTCGTCGCCGCTCCAGAACCCCCGGGAGGTGATGACCACCTGCCGGCGCTGGACGATCCCGAGGCCATGCGCGCCGCAGTCGACGCTCGCGCCGCCCAAACCCGCGCCGCCCTCATCGAGGCCGACGACGTCTTCGCCGCCTCGATCGACGACGAAACCCGAGCGGGCCTCGACGATGCGACGCTCGATCCCTTCTCGTACATCGACGGCTCCACCCTGCAGGCCCTGCAGCGCCTGGAGATGGCGGCGGACGAATGAGCCGCGGCGTGCTCCCCGATATCGTGGTGGTCGCGACATACGAAGTGCAACAAGCTCTCCGAAAGCGCCTGCTGCTCGTGCTCCTGCTCGCCTATGCGGCCGCCACCGGCGCCGGCCACTGGGGGTATGTCCAAGGCCTCAAGGAACTGGAGGGCCAGGCGGCGATGGCGATGGGCGTCTCGCGGACCGAGCGGCCGGGGGCGCTGATCGCGGAGCTGTTGACGTCCAGCAAGCTTCGTCGTTTCTTGGGGGATCTCGTCGGCGACTCCGGCCGACTCGACGCGCTCCTGGACGTGCCGGTCCTGGCGCTGTGGTCTGGGGCGGTGGCGATGGTGCTCCTGCCGGTCTTCTGGAGGGCCGGAACGTCGACGACCCTCTCCACCGAGTTGGAGATCCGGTCCATCCGTTTCCTTGCGCTCCGGACCGAACGCCTGACGATCGTGCTCGGCAAGCTGGCTGGGCAGGTGGTGATGGGCGTTTTGGCGGGCTTGACCGGCGTCGTCGTCACCGAGATCGTGGGGCTCACGTTGATGGTGCAGGTGCCGCCGCTCGGGCTCTTCATCGGAAGCCTGGAGCACCTGGGGCGGGCGATGCTCTTCGCGGCCGCGTCGGCATCCTCCCGCAGGACGCGGAGCTCCCCACCGACAGCACCCCCGGCGAGCTGCTCTACGCCTGGGCGCGACTGCAGGGGCTCGACGCCGCGGCGGCGCGACGCTCAGCCGGGGAGAGCCTCGAGGGGGTGCTGCTGAGCGATCTGGCCCACCACCGCGTCGCCACGCTGAGTCATGGCATGCGCCGCCGTCTGACCGTTGCCAGCGCGCTGGTTGGCGATCCCGAGCTCATCCTGCTCGACGAGCCGACCTCCGGACTGGACCCCGGCCAGGCCCGTCACCTCCGCGAGGCGCTCGCCGTGCGCCGCGGTCGGGCCACCGTCCTGGTGTCCTCGCACAACCTCCCCGAGTTGGAGTCCCTCTGTGACCATGTGGTGATCCTGGAGCAGGGGCGCTGCGTGCGCGCCGACCGCATGGCTGCGGTCACGGGTCGCGACCGTGAGGTGCGCATCCACCTGGCGGCGCCCTTCCCCCCTGGCCGTAGCGCCCTCGTCGAGCTGCACCTCGGCGCCGACGACCCGCGTGAGTTCGCGGACGCGACGTCGGAGCTTCTGCGCGTCCTGGTGGCGGAGGGCGCGAGGATCGTGGAGGTCCGCCGGGGCGGCGCGCTCGAGGAGCGTTACTTCGGAGCCGATCGATGATCGCCCTGCTGCTGCTATTGGCCCCCTCGCCCGCCGACCTCGCGCCGGGTGCGGAGGAACTCGCCGCTGCGGAGGCTCGCTTCGACGATCTGTCCGCCGCCGCCGAGGCCACGGCCACCGCCGTCCTCTCCCTCCAGAGCGCCTGGGCCGAGGGCAAACCACCGAAGGCGCCCTGCGATCACGAGCGGCTCTCGCTAGGCTGGCGGCTCGAACGTTTCGGCGCCGCCTGGCGCGAGGCGACCCAGGCCCTGCGCGCCCAGACCACCCGGCTGCGGGCGCTGGCAAGCGAGCCGACCGTCTCCCCGTTGATCGCCGGGGACGCGCGGGCGCGCCTCGACACCCGCCTGAGTCGCGCCGACGCGGGGGTCGCCACCTTCCTGCAGGCCAGCGCCTGGCAGGTCGCCTTGATCCGCCCGGTGCTCGCTGCGTGCCCGCTGGCGGGGGAGGGCCTCGATGCCGGCCGCGCCAATCAGCCGCTCGCGGCGCGCGACGAAGGCAACGGACTGGTAGCCGTCCTGGCACGGGGCGACGGAGTGGTGTGCCCGAGCGCGGTCCGCGCCGACGACGCCGTGGTGTTGGTCGAGGGCGGCCTTGCATGTTGGGCTCCCGACGACACCTGCGCCTGTGAGCCTGCTCCCGTCCATCCCGCCGCGGTGCTGGGCCCGCCGGTGGTGGAGGGGGGAGAGTAGCGGTCCGCCCGCGAATCGGCTGAACCCCAGAATTCGCTTGAGCCCGGATTGAGCCAGAGACTCGAAAGCCCCGGAACCGCTTTCGCGATTCCGGGGCTTTCTTCGTACCCTTTTAGTGGTTGCGGGAACAGGATTTGAACCTGTGGCCTTCGGGTTATGAGCCCGGTTGGCGCGCCTTGCGGAATCACAAGTACCTTGTATCCCTTGCACTTTTTCTGTCCACCTTGCCGGGCTTGTACACTTTGATGGGGCAGTGTGATCAGAGTGTGATCATGGCGTTTGGAGTGGGTTACGACTATACCGCTGAAAAGCGGATGCGCGGGCGAGTTGGGTTACGATGGTGGGGTGGTGAGCGGCTGCGGTGTAGTGGTCTCGGGGGTCGGGCGCGCAGACCCGAGACCTCGGCAACGACGAGCCGACAAGCGCCCCTTCGCTGATGGCCTTCGCCGCCTCGACTCCGTGCCAATAACCCCCATCCGATATGCCTCGTCGGCGATCGGTCTTGCATTCCTCGCCCGATCTCCTACCCTCCCTCTTTCCGGTGCCTGTCCACCGTGAGCGACGCCGCGTACTACTGCAGTGCCGAGGTGCACGACCCGTGACCGACGACCGCCCCGAGCACTACCTTGGCCTGCTCCGAGAACTCGTCCACCTCCCACGCGAGTGCGAATGGGTGGAGTTCAAGATCAACAATTCGGCGCCGGATCAGATCGGTGAGCACATCTCCGCGCTCGCCAACACGGCTGCGCTGTTCGGGAAGGACCACGGCTACCTCGTGTGGGGCGTGGAGGACGGCTCCCATCGCGTGCTGGGCACACGCTTCCAGCCCCACACCACTCGACAGGGCAACGAGGAACTTGAGAATTGACTGGTGCGCCTGCTCACCCCGCGGCCCGAGTTTCGGTTTCACGAGGTCGATGTCGGCGGGCTGCGCGTCGTCCTGCTTGAGGTCCACCGCGCAATCCGCCACCCGGTTCGGTTCCAGAACGAGTCGTACATCCGCCTAGGCTCGGTCACCAAGAAGCTGAAGGACCTGCCGGAGAAGGAGCGATCTCTGTGGCTCACGCTCGATCAGGCGCCGTTTGAGCAGGGTGTCGCTGCCGCGGGGGTCACCGTCGCCGACGTCCTCCGCCTGATCGACTACCCCGCCTACTTCGAGCTCCTGTCTCTGCCCGTTCCAGATGGGCACGCCGCGACGGTCGACGCCTTGCGGGCGGACGGCCTCGTCGCCCCCTCAGGTGCCGGAACGTGGAACATCACCAACCTCGGCGCCGTGCTCTTCGCCAAGGACCTTCGTGTGTTTCCCGGCCTCGCCCGCAAGGCGATGCGCGTGATCCGATACAAGGGGAAGGGTCGGATCGGCACCGAGCGTGAGCATCTGGAGATACGCGGCTACGCGGCGGCGTTCAAGGGCGTGATCGAGCACGTCATGGCGCTTCTCCCAGCCCGCGAGGCGATTCCCGAGGCGCACCGCGTCGAACTAACGGCCTTTCCGAGGGAAGCCATTCGCGAACTGGTAGGCAACGCGCTCATCCACCAGGACTTCGCCGTGCGTGGGGCGGGGCCGATGCTCGAGATCTTCGACGGCCGCGTTGAGGTGACGAACCCGGGCGAGCCGCTCGTGGCGACCGACCGCTTCATCGACACGCCCCCGACTTCTCGGAACGAGGCCTTGGCGTCCTTTATGCGACGCGTGGAGGTGTGCGAAGAGCGCGGGTCCGGGTTCGACAAGGTGGTGAGCGCCACAGAAGTTCATCACCTTCCGGCGCCGTTGATCGAGGTTCCTCCAGGCTTCACGCGCGTCGTGCTGTACGATCGGAGGCCGCTCTCCGACATGGACCGGGTGGAGCGTGAGCGGGCCTGCTACATGCACGCCTGCCTCCGGTTCGTCCAAAGGGACTTCCTCACCAACGCCTCGCTCCGCGAGCGCCTCGGGCTGGACGCGAAGAACGGCGCCACGGCCTCGCGACTGATCCGCGATGCACTGAAGGAGGGGCTGATTGTGCCCTTCGATACTGAGGCCTTCCGTCCCCAGATGAAGTACATGCCGTGGTGGGGGCGTCACCTTCGCCGCGACCTCGGCTGAGTCGCCGTCATGCCGGCTATTTGC